>JAZSFC010000019.1:0-27902 GCA_045531955.1 Lachnospiraceae bacterium
TGGCGTTATCCACATTAATCAGTGGCATTGCAACCTGTTTTTATCCTATTGTATGGTTCCTGACCGCCTCCACCAATGGCGTTCTGCGTCTCTTGGGCATCGATCCCAACGCAGAGGAGGATGAGGTTAGTGAGGAAGAAATCCGTATGATGGTGGATGTGGGCAGCGAAAAGGGCGTTATTGACAACGAAGAAAAGAAATTTATTCAGAATGTGTTTGAATTTGATGATATTTCCGCCGGAGAGCTGGTTACCCACCGTACCGAGGTGGTGATGCTGGATGCGGCGGAGGATATGGAAGTATGGAAGGAAATTATCCACAATTCCCGTCATGCTTCCTACCCGATTTTTGAAGAAAATGCAGACAATATTATTGGTGTGCTGAAGGCGAAAGAATATTTCCGCCTGGAGGACAAGAGCAGGGAATCCGTTATGAAATATGCGGTAAGGGACCCATACTTTGTACCTGCCACGATTAAGGCGGACCGTTTGTTCCGTAACATGAAAAAGGGACGTCGCACCATGGCTGTTGTTTTGGACGAATACGGCGGCATGATGGGTGTTATTACGGTAAAGGACCTGATTGAGCAGCTGGTGGGCGACTACTATGCTTATGACGATACCGAAGAAAATGAGAACATCAAGTGTATCGGTGAAAATACCTGGAAGCTTCACGGTAGTGCTTTGTTGGAGGATGTGTCAAAGATAGTGGGCGAAACCTTATACTGCGAAGATTTTGACACCTTCAACGGACTTATTTTCCACACGCTCGGGAAGGTTCCGGCAGACGGGGATAAGTTTACGGTGGAAATAAATAATCTGACGGTGAAAGTTGTTAAAGTGCAGAATCATATGGTAGAAGTGGCCATTGTGAGAAAAAAAGAAGAGTAAACGGAGGCTGTTACTTATGAAAATCGGTGTACTCGGAACAGGATGGATTGTGAATCCTATTACAAAAACATTAAAGGGTATGAGCAATATGGAATGCTACGCTATTGCATCCCGTACAAAGGAGCGGGCGGAGCAGGCGGCAAAGGAGTTTGGCTATGAGGTGGGCTACGGCACTTACGAGGAACTGGTAGCAGACCCGGCAGTGGAACTGGTGTATATTGCCACACCCCATTCCAGACATTATGAAGATATGAAGCTTTGCATTGCGGCGGGCAAACCGGTGCTCTGCGAGAAGGCGTTTACCCTGAATGCGGCCCAGGCAGCAGAAATCAAGAGGCTTGCCGCAGAGGCGGGAGTATATGTGGCAGAGGCAATCTGGACACGCTATCAACCGTCCAGAAAGCTTATTAATGATATTATTGCCAGCGGCATTATCGGTAAGGTAACCACCCTCACCGCAAACCTGTCTTATAATATGTATGAGAAGGAACGTATATACAATCCTGAATTGGCGGGAGGCGCACTGCTGGATATAGGCGTGTATGGTATTAATTTTGCCATGATGCATTTTGGCGAGAATATTGTCCGTATGGAATCTTCCGTGCAGATGATGGAAACCGGTGTGGACGGTATGGAGACCATCACTATGTTTTACGGGGACGGACGCATGGCAGTGCTGACGCACAGTGCTTACGGACGGTCTGACCGCAAAGGAATTTTTTATGGTGAAAATGGTTATATCATTGTGGAAAACATTAACAATCCGCAGTCTGTTTCGGTGTATGATGAAGGCGATAATCTTCTGCAATTTATTCCGGTACCGGAACAGATTACAGGGTATGAATATCAGTTTGCAGAGGCTGCCGATTGCATTGCCGAAGGAAAAACAGAAAGCGTATCCATGACTCTTGACGAGAGCATCAGGGTTATGAAGGTGATGGATGCCCTCCGGAAGCAGTGGGGCATGGTATATCCGCAGGAAATAAGTTAAGAAATAACTTGAATAAAGAATGCATAGTATGCTATAATTAAGTGACGGCTTTATTGTTGAAGTGAAAACTAAAACAAACAATGAAGTCGTCTTTTTATTTGAGCGAAAAATTTAATTAAGATTCTTGTTTTTTAGCTAACAAAATTGTTAGAAGTTGTTGATTTTGACTAAAATCTGTGCTATAATCATCATTGCTTTGTATAAAATGATTAGGAGGGGCAAACATGAAGAAATTCAAAATTTGGGCAGTTGCCGGTGTAATGGCAATGCTCCTGGCATTTTCTTCCGCAAGCACAGTAGCAATGGCAGAAGAAACAGCCGACGCAAAAAAAGGTGTAGTCATCGAAGATGAGGAATGGGATAAGGACGCAGCGTCCGATCCTGTAGTTTTAAACAACGTGACTGCAAAAGAACTTATTGTGGAAAGCGGAAACACATCCGTATTAAAAATCAACGGCGGTAACATTGACACCGTAAGCGTTGTGGCTCCAAAGCTTGATACTATCGGTTATGAAGAAATCGTAAAGCTGTTAGAGCTTGGTATGCCAATTGAAGAAGTGGCACAGATGTATCATGATTCCCAGGCAGAACTGGCTGAGTCTCTTGAGTTAAGACCAACCATCAAGCTGGCAGGTGATGCAGTAATTGATGAAATGGTAGTATCCGCAGGCGCAACCTTAAATCTGGCAGGCGGCGAAGTTAAGGAAGTAGTTGTAGATAACAACAATAATTCCGAAGCACTTACCATTACCATCCAGAACTACGACGGTAAGGTAACTGTTGACCAGAAAACAAATAAAGACGGCAGCATGAACGCTTTAACCATCAACTTAAAGAATTCCAACTTAACAGAACTGGATGTAAAGGGTCAGTCCAACTGCACTTTTTTTATTGAAGGTGATAAGAGTTCCGATGTGGCAGCAGTAAAGGTAAACGGCGCTGCTGATGTAACAATGAATGTTGCTGCAAAGGATTTAGTAATTGCAGAAGATGCAGAAAAGTCTTCTGTACGTGTATACTCTAACGTAGAAAATGCATTAGTAAATGCAGACAACTGTAACTTCTCCGTTGCATTAGGTGCAACTGTAAAGAATGCAGTAGTAGAAGGCGATGATGTTAATGTATTCTATACCGGTACTGTTGAAAATGCAGAAATTAAGGGTAAGGATTCCGAAATTTCCTACACAACAGGTCCTGTAGCTCCAAAGCCAACTAAGGCTCCAAAGCCAACCAAGGCTCCGGAACCGGAAGGAACTTTAGTAGGTAACAAGGATTGCTCTACCGGTTGGTGGACAGCATTCTCCAAGAGCTATAGTGTAGAAGAAGGCGAAACAGAGAAGCTTACTTTCTGGAACTATACCAGCGGTAATGAAAACTGGCACAACTTCCTTGTAGTATTAAAGGATGATGCAAGAAATAAAGAATACGCTGTAGTACGTGCAGATAACTGGGGCTGGAATAGTGTAGCAGATACCAGTAAGTTAGATGTTCTTGGCTGGACGCTGGAGAGCAACTGGAATTGGGATACCTTCAAGACCGACTTAAATGGCGCAAAGGTAGAATTGGAAATCACCAATAGAGGTACAAAGGCAGATATTGTAGCAAATATTACAACTAAGGCAGGTAAGACTTATTTCCAGAAGTATACCAATATTTCTATTGATGGCGCATTAGACTTCTGCTTAACCGTAGAAGGCGGTTACCTGATTGTGGAAGAGCCAAAGACAGATGCTCCTGAGGTGGATACACCGGAGACACCTGCAGAACCAGATATTGCTGCAGGTACAATTATTGGTTTGGAAGATTGTACAACTCCTGCATGGACAGCATATTCCAAGGAAGTAGCAGTTCCAAACGGAACATCTAAGACTATTACCTTTAAAAACTATACTAACGGTTTAGCAAACTGGAATAACTATCTGGTAGTTTTAAAGGATTCGGCCGGTGCTGAATATGCCATAGTTCGTGCGGATAACTGGGGCTGGGGTAAAGGCTTTGACGGAATTGTAACTCCTGAAAGTATCTGGAATTGGGATACTTTTGCAGCAGATATGAACGGTGCTACAGTAGAGGTTACTATTGCAAATAACGGTACAACAGCAGACATTCTTGCAAATATTACAACAGCCGATGGTAAGTCATACTATCAGAATTACCGTGGAATTGTAATCAGTAATGGTGATCTTAAGTACTCCCTGACAGTAGAGGGCGGTTACCTTGTAATCGAATAATACATAACCCAATATAGCAATCCAAAATCCGGCGCAGGACTTTCCTGTGCCGGATTTGTTTTGCCTGAAATTTGCTGTTTTCTTTTGCTTTGTTTTAAGGTATGATAGGGGCAGGACAATTTTTGTCAGCAGTTGTAAAGGAAATCAGAAAGGTTGAAATAATATGAAAAAAAGAATATTTGCATTTATAGTACTTACTACCCTTGTCATTACCGGCTGTGGCAGCAGTAAACCAAATGAAGAACTGGATAAATTTGCGGAGGAAATTATCGTAAATCCGGACGGAACCGTCTTTGAAACGGAAGCTGCTATAGCACCGTCAGAGGCGCCGACGGAAAAGCCAACCGAAGCACCAACCGTTGCACCTGCCGGAGAGGAAGCTCCTGTAACAGAGAGTGAGCCTGCTGAAGAGGAAGAAAAATACTTTGTGACATTTACTGCAACCACTACGGAAGGAACAGCCTGGAATTCAGAGAAGTTTGCCGATTCCAAGCTTACCATGATTAATGTGTGGGCAACCTATTGTAATCCGTGTCTTGCGGAAATGCCGGACCTCGGAGAACTGGCGACAGAGTATGATGCAGCGGACTTTCAGATTATCGGTGTAGTCAGTGATGTTATGGCGGAGGATGACAGTAAAAACATAGAATATGCGAAGCAGCTCATTGAAGAAACAAAGGCAAATTATCCGCATCTGTTGTTGAATGAATCCTTGTACATGAGCTTTGTCGGTGCGGTTTCTGCGGTACCAACCACATTTTTTGTAAGACAGGACGGTTCCATGGTGGGTTATCTTACCGGAGCTATGCCAAAGGAAAACTGGAAGACACTAATTGATGAGCTTTTGTTAAAGGAACAATAACAAGCGGAGGATTTGCTATGAAAAGAATCCCGAAATGGAGCATCGGACTTATTCTTGGTGTAGTATTTCTGATTCTGGGCGCGGTCAGTGACCAGTTTGTCGAAATCTACCGCAAGGCAGTCATGATTTGCTTAGAATGCATCGGTATCGGTTAGGAGGGCTTATGAAAAAATTCACACCGGCCCGTATCCGTACCGGATTTCAAATTTTATATACGATTATAACCAATGGCTATGCCTATGGTTTCATGAGCGGGAAAATTTACAAGGGGCCGTTAAAATATGCCTGCCTACCGGGGCTTAATTGCTATTCCTGTCCGGGGGCGGTGGCATCCTGCCCGTTGGGCGCCCTGCAGAACGCTTTAAACAAACGGGATTTTGAAGTGCCCTTTGCGGTATTGGGCTTCTTCTTTATCTTCGGCAGCATTTTCGGACGTTTTGTCTGCGGCTGGCTGTGTCCTTTTGGTCTGGTGCAGGATTTACTGCATAAAATTCCGTTGTTCAAAAAACGGAAGCAGCTACCGAAACACCATATTTTAAAATACGGAAAGTATGTAACGCTGGCAGGGTTAGTTCTCATCGGGTCCGCATTTTTATTTACCGGTTTTGCCAAGGTTCCGGCTTTTTGCAAGTTTTTATGTCCGTCGGGAACTCTATTCGGAGCAATTCCGCTTCTAAGCACCAACCAAATGCTTCAGTCCCAAATCGGCGGATTGTTTTTCTGGAAACTGGCAGTGCTGATTGCGATTGTAGTGGTGTCCATCAAGGTATACCGGCCGTTTTGTCAGTATTTATGCCCGCTGGGAGCAATTTACGGATGGTTTAACAAATTCTCTCTGGTACAAATCCGGTGGGAAAAAGAAGCTTGTATTTCCTGTGGGAAATGTCAGAACGCCTGCCCGGTAAATTTAGCGCCGGAGGAGATTTCTGTATCGGCGGAATGTATCCGGTGCGGTAAATGTGTGGATGCCTGCCCGGCAAATTGTCTGCAGTTTTGCGGAAAAAACAGTAAGAAAGCTGAAGAGTGATTGCTGCGAAAGCCTCTGTATATGAATCAGGGGCTTTTCTTTTGCCTATACTATGAAAAAAAGGCGAGGGAGAGAATGAAATGTGCACGGCAATCAATTTTAAAACGAAAGACCATTATTTCGGACGGAATCTGGATTTGGAATATACCTATCAGGAATCGGTGGCGGTGACACCAAGAAACTATCCCTTTCATTTTCGATTGGCAGGGACGATAGAATCCCATTACGCCATGATAGGCATGGCGTATGTGGCGGACGGTTATCCGCTTTATTATGAGGCAACAAACGAAAAGGGAGTCAGCATGGCAGGACTGATGTTTGCCGGGAATGCCCATTATCCGGAGCCGGCGGAGGGTAAGGATAATATTCCTCCTTTTGAATTTGTTCCTTGGATTTTGTGCCAATGCGAAGACATGCAAAAGGTCAGAAAGCTTCTGGAAAAAATAAATCTTGCAAATATATCTTTTAGTGAAGAACTGCCGTTGACACCGTTACACTGGATGATTTCTTATAAAGAAGAATCTTTGGTGGTGGAGTCCGCAACGGACGGGTTACATGTTTATGAAAATCCGGTGGGAGTATTAACAAATAATCCTCCGTTTCCGGTGCAGCTTTGGAACTTAAATAATTACATGGGGGTCACCAGGGAAGCTGCCGATAACCGGTTTGCAGAGAAACTGTCACTGTCAGCGTATAGTAAAGGGATGGGCGCCCTCGGACTGCCGGGGGATTTGTCTTCGTCCTCGAGATTTGTACGTGCCGCATTCGTGCTTCATAATTCCGTGTGCAAAGAATCAGAAGAGGAAAGCGTGGGACAATTTTTTCATATTCTGGCTTCTGTGGAACAGCAAAGGGGATGCGTCAGAGTGAGGGAGGAAGAATATGAGATTACGGTATATTCCTGCTGCTGTAACGCAGAGAAAGGAATTTACTATTATACAACTTACGGAAACCGCCAAATCAGTGCAGTGGATATGAGAAAAGAAAACTTGGACGGAACAATAGTTATTTCCTATAACTTAGTGAAAAATGAACAAATTTTAATGGTAAATTGATGGTAAAAATGAATGAAATGAACAAAAAAGTACAAAACACCGATTGAAACGTTCATTAAAGTATGATACAATATCGGTACATTCAGGAAATAGCTCCGGATTTAAGATAGGACGCAGACTGAAATTTATGGAGGTACCGGAAGATGAGTGACAAGGCAAAACAAAAGAAAAACATATCCCAAGGTGTACTACTGTATCCAAACGGCCAGGAGGCTCATTTAAGAAAGTTAATGAAGCAGGCGATTATGGTTATTGGCATCGGTGTGTTTTGGTTAATTATGTGCATTGTTTCCAGTGTACTGATTACTGTGGATAAGGACGCACAGATTGGCGCTACCAATGCGTTAAACCAGTATCGTCTGGCATCCAGAAATTTAACACTGTCCA
This sequence comes from Lachnospiraceae bacterium, assembly GCA_045531955.1. GTDB lineage: Bacteria > Bacillota > Clostridia > Lachnospirales > Lachnospiraceae > SIG299. The sequence continues at coordinate 7,444 of JAZSFC010000019.1, forward strand.
TCCAGTCTTATGCGGTTACCGGTGATGAACAGTATTTGAATGCATACAATACGGAAGTTTCCGTAGATAAGAATAGAGAAAAGGCAATCGCTATCTTACAGACCTATGATATTAAAGCCGGTGAATGGGAAAAGTTAAACCGAATCGCAGCAATGTCCAATGGCTTAATTGAATACGAAAGTGCTGCAATCGCAGGAGTCCAGGCCGGTAACATGGACTGGGCAAGAGATCAGGTATTCGGAACTGCCTACGAAGACGGCGTGGCTCAAATCACATCGCTTACCGATGAAGTCATTAATGAAATTCTTACAAGAAAAGAAAAGGGTTGTGACGTACTGGAAATCATTCAGTATGTATGCATTATTTTCTTTGTTGCTGCTGTTGTGGCAGTACTCGTTATGTTTGTAAAGGTAATAAAGTTTGCGGGTACCAATTTGCTGGCACCAATGAAAAAGGTGGCAGAGCAGATGGATTACCTGGCAAAGGGTGATTTCTCCGAAGCATTGGATTTAAAGGAAGACGATACCGAAGTCGGTTCCATGGTAAAAGCCATTGCTTTTATGAAAACCAATATGCATGCCATGATTTCAGAAATTTCCGATGTGTTAGATCAAATGGGCGGCGGCAATTACCGCGTGGAATTACAGCAGGAATATGTCGGCGAATTCAAGCAGATTAAAGAGTCCTTCCTTGTAATTATTGAAAGCATGAAGGAAACCTTAAATACGCTTCGGGTGGCATCGGAAGAAATTAACCTTGGTTCCGAACAGCTTGCCAGTGCAGCACAGGATCTGGCAGAAGGCAGTTCCGACCAGGCGGTGCAGGTGGCAGGTCTGGTAGAAGCCATGAAGTCCATGGCAGACAGCATGGAACAAAACGCAGAAGCGGCTACCGCATCGGTTTCCATTGCAAATCAGGCGGGTATCACCTTACAGCAGGGTAATGTCAAGATGGAAGAATTAAAGGTTGCCATCAGTGAAATTTCCAAGTGCGCCGAGCAGATTCACTCCATCATCAATACCATTGAAGACATTGCCGAGCAGACCAATCTTTTGTCCTTAAATGCAGCTATTGAGGCGGCAAGAGCAGGAGAAGCAGGTCGTGGCTTCGCAGTTGTAGCTGAGCAGGTAAAGAATCTGGCAGAAGAGTCTGCAAGAGCATCCGGACGTACCACCCAGCTTATCGAAACTACCATTGAAGCAGTAGATAAGGGTATTTCCATTGCCGATGAAACTGTAGAAAATATGGCAGAGGTTATGCAGGGCGCCATGGAAGCAACCCAGAAGATGGGCCAGATTGCAGACATGTTAAATACTGAAGTAAGAAATATTCATGATATTAATACTACCATTCAGCGCGTATCCGAGGTGGTAGACAGCAACTCTGCAACGTCCCAGGAAACCGCAGCAGTCAGCGAAGAACAGAAGGCACAGGTAGAAACCATGGCTTCGTTGGTAGACTATTTTAAGATTTAGCAGTTACTAAAAGGAGAAAAAGGGATGTTTACATTTAACAAGAATACAAATTTCATAGCGGAAAATGCAAGCGTCCCGGTACGTAATGCAATTTCCATGCTGGAGCGTGACCGTGATAAGCTGTTTGCCAATACCACAAAGCCGGGTGGCAGTGTGGTGCTGGTGCAAAAGAGTATGGTCCGCAGTATTCCGGAGCCGGAAGAATCGGAAGAACAGAAAAAAAGAGAAAGCCATCTTGTAAAAGAGCGGTACAGAATCAGTGTTTCAGCAGATAAAATTATTATTTTTGCCCAGGAAGATTTAGGTTTCATTTATGGACTGCTCTATTTAAGCGAGCATTATCTGGGTGTACGGCCGTTCTGGTTTTTTATGGATCAGAATATGGAACAGAAGAAGAAAGTACTTGTGCCGGAGGGGGTAGTTGCCTCCAAAGATCCGCTGGTGTTATTCCGCGGCTGGCAGTTTAGTGATGTTTCCCTGCTTATGTCCTGGGAGTACAATAAAGAAGACAATGCCGGCTGGAATATGTGTCTGGAAGCATTGCTTCGATGCGGCGCCAATACTCTGGTATATCCGAAGGAAGAATTGGCAGATATATTAGAGGAACCGGTAAAGCAGTACGGAATTTATTCCACAGGCTTTCAGGAAAAACCGGAATTCGCTCAGGATATTTGTAATCCGGTGTTCTGTTGCAACTTACAGGAAACCAATCTGATTACTATGTTACCAAGTACGGTAGCAGAACTTACCGAAGAACTGAATGCGGTATTAAAAGATAACCGGACCTGTTTTTGGGCAATCCAATGTTCCAATGTCCGTCCACATATTTACTTCCTGGATGTAATCCGTAAAGTATGGCAGGGAGAAGAAACCGACAATGAATCCCAGGCGGAAGAGTTTGTGGCGGAGTATTTTCCTGAATGTGAAGATAAAGAAGAAATAGCAGCTTTATTCATCGAATATCCGCAAGTTATGATGCGCTTGAATGAATCGGGAACCTGTGTGGGTGAGTTATATTATACAGAGAACGTCCGCATGTTCTGTCATCAGATTTTGGTAGAAAAAAACAGTCCGGCCAAAGGACTTTGTAAGATTGAAGAAATCGGAGCTTTACCGGCACAAATCCAGGAGTTTGGTGAAACCTGCCGTCAGCAAAAAGAAGAGTTGGAAAAGCTCTGTGTGGCTTGTACGGTAACAGAAAACAATTCGCCTAGGAAACTCCTGATATCAGCTACCATTGGCTTACATATCAAACTGCATCAGACCTGTCGGCGTGCAGCCAGAGTATTTACCAGAGGCTATGAGTCGCTGCTGGAAGGTGATTATGAAAAGGCGTTTCTGCGTTTCGGAGACAGTGCGGTTTGGTTTGACAAAGGTGTGGCATTACTCCGCGGTGCAGAATATGGTGTGTGGAAAGATTTTTATGCCAACGACAGTATCACGGATATCCGGCATACGGCATATATGGTGCGTAAAGTAATGGGGCTTGTCCGTGAGCTTGGTGACAATCCGAAACATGATGCCTGGTATAAAAAGTATTGCCTGACGGAGGATATGATTGCCGCAGAAAATCATAAAACCGATTCGGAACTGTACGAGGCAATGAAAAAGAGAATTGTAAGATAAAGGAATAAGAAATGGTAAAGGCTTTTCGAAAGGCAATAAAATGCCCAACGGAAAGCCTTTTTTGAAGAGCGCAACGGAAGATAATATGATAAACTGGACGTAACAAAGGGTTTGGAGGAGAAAATTATGTTATATCCGGCAAGAGACAAATCAAGAAAAATTACAAAAGTTGAAAGAAAAAAGAATGCGTTGTTTCTGTATTCCGAACATGGCATACACAGAATTGTTCCGAAGAACAGCCGTATAGTTCGGGTGAGTTATACCGGCAGGGAGGAGTTTTCTGAAAGAAAAAAGTATGGGGTAATTTCGGATGCTTCTTTTAACGACTGGTCTGTGGAGGAGCAGGAGAAGTTTATTCTTTTAAAGCTTCCGGAGCTTTTTGTGGAAATCAATCGTGAAACCGGAAGTTATACCTACTATGACAGCAATAAAAAATTACTTTTGAAAGAAACGGAAAAAGACAGCAAAGAATTGCAAAGCTTCATGACCTATACTCTTTTGGAAGAAGAGGCACAAGTGGAAGAAGTTCAAACGGCGGACGGCAAGAAAAACATGGTACGGGAGGCTGCCCGTGTGCCTGCAGGAGAGCAGTACCATACCCGGCTGAATATGAAATTTCAGCAGGGAGAACATGTATATGGTCTTGGACAGTACGAAGAAGGCTTTGGTTCCCTCCGCGGTCAGGTGGTATATGTGCATCAGGGTAACCGTCAGATTGCAGTGCCGATGCTGGTATCCACATTAGGCTATGGTATATTAATGGATACCTACAGTCCGCTTATTTTTAGTGATACAGAGTATGGCTCTTACTTGTATTCCGAGGTTTCGGAAGAATTAGACTTTTATTTTATGAATGGCGGCAGTATGGATGGTGTAATTAAAGAATACCGCTATTTAACCGGTAAAGCCACCATGCTTCCAAAATGGGCATTCGGTTATCTGCAGTCCCAGGAACGTTATGAAACCCAGGAAGAAGTACTTTCTGTTGCTTCGGAATATCGCAACCGTGGTATTGGCTTAGACGGTATTATCCAGGACTGGATTTCCTGGGATGGTGCAAAGTGGGGTGAAAAGACCTTTGATAAGAACCGTTATCCGAAGCCGGAGGAAATGACGGATACGCTTCACAATATGGACGTGCACTTTATGCTTTCCATTTGGGCGAATCCGGGAGATACTTCCGATGATTATAAAGAATTTAAGAAGGCCGGTTTACTCCTTCCTGCGGACAATTCCTACAATGCTTACTTGCCGGAAGCAAGGCAGATGTACTGGCAGCAGGCAAAGTGTGGTTTGTTTGATAAGGGTGTGGATGCCTGGTGGTGCGATAATTCCGAGCCGTATGCGCCGGAATGGACCGTGCCGGTAAAACCGGAGCCATCCCGTTTGTTTGATATGTATTGTAAAGAAGCAGGAGCCCATCTTCCCGCACTGGAAATGAATTCCTATGCCTTTTATCATGCCATGGGTGTGTATGAGGGGCAGCGCAGCACCGGAACGGAAAAGCGTGTATTTAACTTAACCAGAAGCGGTCACACCGGTCAGCAACGGTTTGGTACCGTACTTTGGTCCGGCGATATTGCTGCCACCTGGGAAACACTGCGCAGTCAGATTGCAACGGGGCTTGGCCTTTGTGCCAGCGGTATGCCTTACTGGACCGTGGATATCGGAGCATTCTTTGTAAAGAACGGTAATATGTGGTACTGGAAGGGTGATTACGATAAAACTACGGAAGATTTAGGCTATGTAGAATTATTTACACGCTGGTATCAGTGGGGGGCTTTCCTGCCGGTTTTCCGTGGCCACGGTACGGACTGCCGCAGAGAACTCTGGATGTTTGAACATACACCGTTTTATAATGCACTTTTGGCGGCGAACCGTTTGCGTTATGAGCTGATGCCGTATATTTATTCCCTGGCAGGTCGTACCTGGCTGCAGGATGAATCCATGATGCGTTATCTTGCGTTTGATTATCCGACGGATGAAGTTGCCTGCACTGTAAAAGACCAGTATTTGTTTGGTGATAGCCTGATGGTTTGTCCGGTAACCAATCCGATGTATTACGGAGTTGATTCTGTTGTTTTGGAAGGTGTTGCAAAAACACGGAAGGTTTACTTGCCGGAGGGAATGTGGTATGATTTTTACACGAACAAATCTTATACCGGCGGTCAATGGATAGAAGCAGAGGCGGATATCTCAAGAATTCCTCTGTTTGTAAAAGCAGGTGCGATACTCCCAATGGCAGAGTTTACGGAATCCACAGCAAAAAATCGGATGAGTGAAATCTGCGTATATCCGGGGGCTGACGGCGAATTTACCTACTACAGCGATGCCGGCGATGGTTATGGTTATGAAAAGGGTGAGTATGAGTGCGTGACACTTACCTGGGATGATAGGGCCAAGAAGCTTCGGTTGCCGGAAGCGTGGGCAGAAAACGAAGCCGCGGTTAAGGTGAAAATGATAAAATAAAGGAGCAGACAATGAGAAAGCTTGACACGTTAATTTGCAGTTGTTTTCTATGCATAAGTATGTTTTTTATGACAGCTTGTTCTTCTACGGAACAGGTACAGGAACCCATTCCTACTTCGGCAGAACTATTAAAACTGGTGGAAGAAAAAGCAGGTGGTGTGGCAGAAAGCTCTTTGTATACCGATGCTGATTACGACGGTACAAAAGAACTGTTTGCAGCTGTAGCTGTGGAAGGACAATATCAGATTTGGTATTGCAGCAGTGACGGCGGTGTTTGTGAAAAAGTGCAGGAAAACGCAGGCTTCTTTGATGCCGTTGAAATAGCGGATGTATACAGTGAAGAGATGCTGGAAAACCATATCATTATTAACGTATATAACATGATGGGCACCAATAAGCAGTTCTCAGTTCTGGCTTTACGGGACGATAAGGTTTCCTGCCTTGTGCCGTGGAACTACGGAACCGCAGGGAAAGATGCAGAAGGAAATCTCTGCATGACGGTAGAAGACTATGACGGCTGTTATGATGCGGCCTCCGAACTGTGGCTGATGCATACCTGGAAGCATACCTGGTTGTCCTACGATAAATCGGCAGACACATATAAAGAAATTCCGGCAGAAAAAATTCCGGAAGAAGAGTTTTTGCAGCTTACGAATGCGTCAGAAATCCTGGAGCAGATTCGAACCGGAGAAACAAAAGAAGACACTTTGGAAATTACGACGGAATATTTCCTGCGCAGAAACGGACTTTTGCATGTGCAGTGTTTTGTGAAGGATACGGTCGGGAATATTGCAGCCAAATACTACACATTAAAAGTGAAAGACAGTACTATTACCGGGAAAGCAGAACAACCGACCGATGGCATTATGAAGGAGAGATTGTCCGGGTTGGTGAGTGAATGATATTTATTCGAAGCATAAAAGAACCCACGAGTGGCAGCTCGTGGGTTTTTCCTGTCTGAATGATTTGGATGGTTGACCAGACCATCAGGTTCATTACCGTTCAACCTCATCGTCGAACCATTTGCATATTTCTATTTAGTGCGAAGTATGTTATACTGAGAAAAATAAGGGAAAGAAGGGTGTATATGATAATCAAACGTTATACAAAAAACGAAATTAATGAAGTCATCGATTTTGAACTTCAGCTCCGCAAGGAAGAAGATTTTTGGGGCTGGGAAATCGACGATGCTTACATAGAAAGTGTAAAGAAAAGCTTTGATGACCCGAAGTTTGCTCATTCCCTTTCTTTTCTTGCTTATATAGAGGACAAGGTAGTCGGAAGAATTGATTCCACCCTCATCTGCAGCCATTTTGACGGCTCCACTAAAGCATATCTCGATTGGATTTGTGTTCTAAAGAGTGCCAGACATCTTGGTGTGGCACAAGGACTGCTTGCGGAACTAAGAAAGAGCTTGAGAGAACAGTACGGGGTGGATACACTGATTGCCCTGATGGCAAGCAATGATGAGGCGCAGCGGTTTTATCGTGCCGTGGAAAAAGCAGAAATCAGGGACGAAGGAATCTGGATGGACTGTTAGAGGAGAAAAGAAACATGAAATGTGCATTGGCCGCCGTAGGCTTTATCAATGAGAATATTACATATAACAAAAAAGTGATTAAAGATACCATGATAAAATATGCCGGAAAGGCCGATATCATCCTGTTTGGAGAGGCGTTTTTACAGGGATTTTACGGGGCTAAGTTTGATCCGGAGCAGGATGAAACTATGGCTATTACTAACGACGATTCGATAATTAAGGAGATTTGTTCTGTGGCAAAACAACATTCCATGGCAGTTTCCTTTGGATTTATTGAAAAGGAAGAAAACATTTTTTATAGTAGCCAGATTACGATTGATGCAGAGGGCAAGGTGCTTGATTTATACAGAAGGGTATCGCCGGGCTGGAAAGAAAAATTTGCGGGAGAAAGATACTGCGAAGGCAAAGCGTTTCATACCTTTGACTTCATGGGAAAGAAAACTACAGTCGGACTTTGTGGTGACTTATGGTTTGATGAAAATATTGAGACAATCAATGCACTGGAGCCGGAAATGGTATTCTGGCCGGTGTACACCGATTTTAACTATGTGGAATGGAACACAGCGGTTAAGCTAGAATATGCCGAACAGGCGGGGAAGCTTCCTTGCAAGGTGCTGTATGTGAATTCTGTCTGCCTGGATAAGGACGAAGAAGAAATTGCCAGAGGCGGCGCGGTTCTTTTTGAGAACGGATGTATTGTGAAGGAAATACCATCCGGAGAAGAAAATGTGTTGATTGTGGAGGTGTAGCATGATATTCAAAGAGGTTGAATTAACAGATAAAATTTTATCAGAGTTAATCGCCTGTTCCGAAGCTTGGGAGCAGGAAAATTCCTGTCACGGCTACCGTAAAAATACAGAGGAAGATATCCAAGGCAACCGGATTTTTCTTGCTTTGGAGGATGAACAGATGGTGGGGTATCTGTTTGGTTGTATGGACAAGAGTGAGCGGAAAAATTCCATCTACGAAAAAGGCGAACCATTTTTTGAGGTGGAGGAACTTTACGTGAAGCCGGAGCTTCGAAGCAAAGGAATCGGAAAGCAGTTATTTCAGTACATGGAAGAAAAATTGAAAGAAGAAAAAGTAGAACTGATTCTTCTTAGTACTGCGACTAAGAATTACAAGGCTATTCTGCATTTTTATCTGGACGAGCTGGGGATGGAGTTTTGGAATGCCAGATTGTTTAAGCGGATTTAAGAAGATTATTGAGGTAAGATAGAGCAGGGAGAACACAAAGATGAAATTAGTTTTTGACAGACTAAAAATCGAAGAAGTCATAGATAACATCGTCCACAAGACCATGAACATGGACCTGACCTGGGAGTGGCCATGCGGCGTGGCATATTATGGAATCAGCGCAGCATACGAAGCAACAGGCAAGCAGGAATACCTGCAGTTATTAAAGGACAGAGTGGATGAACTTATTGAGTTGGAACTGCCGATGCCATGGACGGTGAATGCCTGTGCTATGGGACACTGCCTGATCACTCTGTATCAGGCTACCGGTGAAGAGAAATATTTAGAATTGATAAAGAGCAAGCTGGCTTATTTGAGAAACGAGGCGCTGCGTTTTGGAGACAGTGTATTGCAGCATACCGTATCCTCTAAAAATGATTTTCCGGAGCAGGCATGGGCGGATACTCTGTTTATGGCGGCATTATTTATGCTTCGTGCCGGCGTGCTTCTTAAGGATGAGGAACTTATCAACGATGCACTGAATCAGTGGTATTGGCATATCCGCTATTTGCAGAACAAAGAGAGCGGACTCTATTACCACGGCTATAACAATACCACCAAAGATAACATGTCCGGTATCTATTGGGGCAGGGCAAATGCCTGGGCAGCCTACACCATGGCAAAGGCCGGCAATGTGCTGCCGGAATGGTATTTATATCCGAAGTTTATGGACATCCAAGGCTCTTTAAATGAGCAGCTTGCGGCACTGAAAAATGTGCAGACAGAAGCAGGACTTTGGCGCACCGTGCTGGATGATGAGGAAGCCTACGAAGAAATTTCCGCCTCTGCGGGAATTGCGGCGGCGATGCTTCTCCGCAATAACCCACTGCATACAAAGCATGTACAACAGGCACTTTCCGGCCTGCTTGCCAACGTCAGCGAAGACGGCAGAGTGTTAAATGTGTCCGGCGGAACCGCAGTCATGAAGAACAAGGAAGCCTACCGCAGCATTTCCAAGGACTGGATGCAGGGCTGGGGCCAGGGGCTTATGCTGGCGTTTTTGGCAGCGGTGTTAGAGAATGATAAGATGTGATAGTAATAAAATATATTGATATTTGTTAGGTTATCACATATAATAAAGGTTAGAGTTAGGGAGTTATTTTCGGGAGAGCTCCTGCCGTTTAAGTGGAGGGTTTAACAACCGGAGAGTTCCTGCCGTTCAAGTGGAAGGTTTAACAACAAGAGGCATCCCCTGGGTGCTTCTTTTTTTACATAAGAAAGGATGTTAGATGCATATACCTAATAATTATCAATCCTATTGGGAATCTAGTTGGAAGGAAGAAGATTCTTCACAACTACAAGTTTATTTAGAAGGTTGGAAAAACTACCACGGCAGAGAAATAGAACTATTGAAGGAATATCAGGTAAAGTCTGTCTGTGATGCCGCTTGTGGCTTTGGTGCCTATACGATTGCCTTTGTAGCGAATGGTTTCGAGGTGACAGGCTTTGATATTTCGCAAACCTCTGTAGAGATTACAAAGCAGGGACTTGCAAAGTGTGGTTTTCCTAACATGGAAATTAAAGTAGCAAGTCTTTTGGATACAGGTTATGCGGATGCTTCCTTTGATGCGGTGAATGTTCGTGCGGTGATAGACCATTTGACAGTGGCAGATGCAAAAAAAGCAATCGAAGAATTAGTTCGAATCACTCGTAAAGGAGGTCTTGTTGTGATATCCTTTGATGGTGCGGAAGAAGAGGATTTTTTGGAGGAACACATCGAAATTGAACCGGGAACTATGCAGTATGTAAGTGGTGAAAGAGCAGGTATGCTGTTTCATCCGTATGAGTGGGAGAAAATCGAACGGTTGTTGGAAAAGTATGAAATTGTAGAGAAATGGACAAATCAGAAAGAAGAAAAGATGGTGGTTTTGAAACGGAGGTAACGGATGAACAATTCTTCAAGATTCTTTGAAAACAAACAATGTGAGTATTATCCCTGCCACCATGGTGTGGAGGAACTAAATTGCTTGTTCTGCTATTGTCCGTTGTTTTCCCTGGAGCATTGCCCGGGACAAAATGTGTATGAGGAAATCAACGGCAAGAGGGTAAAGATTTGTACGGATTGTACTTTCCCGCATCAGCCGGAAAACTACGACAAAATCATTAAAATTTTATCAGGAAAATAAGAGGAATGATAAACAATAACTTCTGAAAGGAAAAACGGATTATGGAATTAAAACTTGTAAAAGGTCGCCCGGCAACTAACGACGGCCGTTTAGAAAAGGAAATCCGCACCTATGATTTATTGGATTTTCTTGGGATAGAATACGAAAGAGTAGATCACGAAGAAGCAAACACCATGGAGGCATGTCTTGCCATTGATGAGGTGTTGGCTCCTGCAGTTATCTGCAAAAATCTGTTTTTATGTAATGCCCAAAAAACGAAATTTTATCTCTTAATGATTCGTGAGGATAAAAAGTTTCTTACCAAAGATATTTCCAAGCAGATTAACAGCGCCAGACTTTCCTTTGGTCCGGCAGAGTATATGGAGCAGTTTTTGGACATTACACCGGGCTCGGTAAGTGTCCTTGGCCTTATGAATGATAAAGAAAATAATGTAACACTTTTAGTGGATGAAGATGTTTTAAAAGCAGAATATTTCGGTTGTCATCCGTGTATTAATACATCCAGTCTGCGACTGAAGATAGCAGATGTGTTCGGTCCATTTTTACAGGCAGTTCATCATGAATATACCGTGGTAAAACTTTAAGTGTAATATACAGAGAAAAGAGGAATGCTATCCATGTATGATTTTGAGAATAAAGTGGTGGTAGTCACCGGTGGTGCACAAGGTATCGGCAAGTGTATTTGCGAGGAATTTGAAAAGCTAGGCGCCAAGGTTTGTACCATTGATTTACAGGAAAATAATTATTTTCAAGGTGATGTGGCAGATAAGGAAACGTTGGAGAAGTTTGCGGAAAAAGTAATTGCAGACTATGGGCATATAGATTTCTTAATTAATAATGCAAAGCCATTGTTTAAAGGGATTGAAACATGTACCTATGAAGAGTTTGTCTATGCTTTAAATGTAGGAGTAACTTCTGCATTTTACTTATCTAAGCTGTTTTTGCCGTACTCTGCAGAAGGGGCAGCTATTGTAAATATCTCTTCCAGCCGTGACCGGATGAGCCATCCTCAGAGCGAGAGTTATACAGCAGCCAAGGGAGGTATTCATGCCCTGACCCATGCACTGGCAGTAAGTCTTTCCGGAAAGGTGAGAGTAAATTCTATTTCTCCGGGATGGATTGATACAGACTATACAGTGTATGAAGGCCCTGATGCAACTCAGCATCCGGCAGGCAGAGTAGGAAATCCGTTGGATATTGCAAATATGGTGTTGTTTCTTTGTTCGGACAAGTCCGGTTTTATTACCGGAGAAAATATCTGCATTGATGGTGGCATGACAAGACAGATGGTGTATCATGATGACCATGGATGGAAATTGGAAAAATAGGAGGAAAAAGATATGCAAATGGTGTTACTTACAGCCCTTGGTATCGGTGGTGCAACTATTATCGGTGCGGCTATTGGGTTTTGTGTTAAAAATGTTTCCCATAAAGTAAATGATATGATTTTAAGCTTTGCGGCAGGCATCATGCTGGCAGCAGCGGTAAACGGTCTCATTGCGCCGTCCTTTGAACTGGTAAGCGGGGCGCAGATGATAATTCCGGTGGTAGGAATTTTTGTGGGAGCCTTGTTTCTTAATCTGATGGATAAACTTACACCTCACCTGCATAAATTGGCGGGAACCGGAGAGGAAGAGAAACATGTGAATAATAAGAATTTAAGCCGGGCGCTATTGTTTGTAATGGCAGTGGCAATCCATAACCTGCCGGAAGGTATGGCAGCAGGTGTCGGCTTTGGTAACGATGATGTGCATGCGGCACTTACGGTGGCAGTGGGTATTGCCTTACAGAATATTCCGGAGGGTATTGTAACGGTGTCGCCGTTAGTTATGTCCGGTGTGAGCAGAGGAAGAGCATTTTTACTTGCAACGGCGACGGGATTTATTGAAGTGGCAGGCTGTCTTCTTGGATATTTTGTGGCTAACGTTTCGGCGGCAATTCTGCCGTTTGCTTTGGCATTTGCGGGAGGAACCATGCTGTATATTATCAGTGATGAAATGATTCCGGAAACCCACAGTCATGGGTATGAGAGAAGTTCGACGTATTCGTTGCTGGTTGGATTTACGTTGATGTTAATTATGGATATGGTGTTGTAGGGAGGATTACTGTTCCGGTCACCGCACTGAATTCATAAATGGCTACGAGTTATTGTTGCTGTCACCAAAACTGAATTCATAAAACCTGTCAGCATAGCTGCCAGTCGTTGCTTCGCAACTATCGTTTTATTCATTTCAGTTTGGTGACGTTCTAAAATCAAAGAAACAAAAACGGCTAGGATTACATGCAAGCATGCATCCTAGCCATTTTATTTCTTTGATTTTGCAACAATAACTCTTAATCTGTAAAGTTATCAAAGTAACCCTGAATTAAGATAATTGGTGTACCCTTATCGCCGGAACCGCTGGTCAGGTCACATAAAGAACCGATAAGGTCTGTTAACTGTCTTGGGGTAGTACCCTGGGAAGCCATGTTACCAACGAGGTTGGAGCCTTTTTCCTTGATGCTCTTGGAAATAGCGTCTTTTAATTCAGCACCGCTTAAGTTCTTGAAGTCGTTATCTGCAAGATACTTTAACTTTAATTCGTTTGGAGTACCAACAAGGCCGCTGGTGAAAGCAGGGGATACAACCGGATCAGCCAGTTCCCAAATCTTACCCTGTGGGTCCTTAAATGCACCGTCGCCGTAAACCATAACTTCTACGTGCTTGTCGGTCTTCTTTAAGATTTCTGCCTGAATGCTTTCTACTAAGTCCTGGCATTCCTGTGGGAAGAGCTTAATCTTGTCTTCGGTGGACTTGTTGGAACCAAGTAAACCGTACTTAGAGTTAAAGCCGCTGCCGTTTACGGAAGCATTTAAAATATCGTCTAAGCCGCAAACAACCTTGGCACCGTTTTCAAGTAAGATGCGTTTGGTTCTCTTGCGGGTGTGGATGTCACAGTTGATGATGCAGTCAGTGTACTTTAAGATGGTTCTTGGGTTGTTTGCGAAAACAACTTCAACCTCTGCACCAGCCTCACGGATGATATCGGAGTAATATGCTACATAGTCAACGCCGGTGAACTCATGAACATTTTCGCCGAACAGTTCTCTGTATTTTTCTAAGGTTAAAACGTCGGAGTAAGGATTGATACCGGCATCGTCTAACTGGTCGTAAGTTAAGAGAGCATTACCTACTTCGTCGCTTGGGTAGCTAAGCATTAACACTACTTTTTTTGCACCCATTGCAATACCCTTTAAGCAGATTGCAAAACGGTTACGGGATAAAATTGGGAAGATAACACCGATAGTGCCGCCGCCTAATTTTGCCTTTACGTCAGCCGCGATATCTTCTACGGATGCGTAATTTCCCTGCGCTCTGGCTACGATGGACTCGGTCAGGGCGATAACGTCTCTGTCTCTTAAGGAGAAGCCTTCACTTTCTGCTGCTTCTAAAACGCAGTTTACAGTGATATCGACGAGATTGTCACCTTCTCTGATGATTGGTCCACGGATTCCTCTTGAAATAGTACCAACTTTTCTTTCCATTGTTATACCTTCATTCTTTATAAGATTTGTATTTTCGGACTTGTCCCGAAAAACACAGTAACATTATACATGGAAGTTCCCCATGACGCAAGAATTTTTTTATGAAAATTAATAATTTTTTATGGTAAAGCACAAAAGTGGGGATTTTCGAAAATAATCGAAAATTTCCTCTTGAAAATTGTACAAAGAAGCGCTATAATGAAAGCATCAGGGGCGACAATATGCCCAAAAACAGAAAAACATGATGAGAGGGGTTAAAAAGTATGAAAAAACGTATGATGGCGTTCCTTGCAGCTTTACTGATGTTATTGTCCTGTGTGCCGTATGGCAGCACGGTAACTGCACAGGCTGCAGAGGAATTGATTCTGAAGCTGCATTATCACAGAGCGGATGGAAAGTATGACGGCTGGGATGTATGGCTTTGGGAAGCAGGAAAAGATGGTAAAGGTTATCCTTTTACCGAAGAAAACGGTGAAATGGTAGCTACCATGACAGTAACGCCGGGAACTACCAGTGTGGGATTCATTGTCCGCACTGCTGACTGGACCAAAGATATCGGAGAAGACCAGTTCATTGATATTGCGGAAATGATTTCCGGTACGGTACATATTTATGTGGAGTCCGGTGTAAAGGGTTATACCAAGGAATATGGTGAAGACGCCGTTACGGGTGTAAAGTTATCTAAAGCACGCTACGATGGCGAAGGTGCTATTGTTACTAAGTTTACCGGTGAAATTATCACGGACGATTTGGTTTCTTATTTCAAAGTAAACGGTCCGGATGGTGAAGTGGCAATCAAGGAAGTAAAAAAAGAAGCCAATAATGAGTATCATCTGGTGCTCGCAGAAGAATTAAACGGAAGCAGAAGTTATACAGTATCATGTGATGGAACGGAGTATAAAGTTGTGATGCCAATTATTTTCTCTACAGAAAAATTTGAAGAAGAATACACCTATACAGGCAAAGATTTAGGTGCTACCTATACAAAGGATAAGACCACTTTCCGCGTATGGGCACCAACAGCAGATGCTGTGGCTGTCAGATTATATAAAGGCGGCGAAGAAGGTAAGGATGATTTAATCGAAGAAGTTCCGATGACAGCAGATGTCAACGGTACCTGGGTGGTAGAAAAGACCGGCGATTTAAATGGTACTTACTATACTTATTTTGTAACTCTCGGGGAATTGCAGAACGAAGCATGTGACCCATATGCAAGAACTACCGGTGTAAACGGTAAGCGTGCCATGGTCATCGACCTGGATTCTACTGATCCGGAAGGCTGGGAGAATGATAAAAATCCAAATGCAGACAAGACATTTAACGATGCTATCATTTATGAATTACATGTACGTGACATGTCCATTGATAAGGCAGCGGGAATTAAGAACAGAGGTAAATATTTAGCATTTACCGAAACCGGAACCACCAACTCGCAAGGGGTACCTACCGGTATCGACCATATCAAGAACCTGGGAGTTACCCACGTTCATTTGCTTCCGGTATATGATTACGGTTCTGTAGATGAAACGAAGTCTACCGTTCCTCAGTTTAACTGGGGCTATGACCCGGTAAACTACAATGTTCCGGAAGGTTCTTATTCTACGGATGCTTACAACGGAGAAGTAAGAGTAAAGGAATTTAAGCAGATGGTACAGTCCATGCACAACAATGGTTTAAGTGTTATCATGGACGTTGTTTATAACCATGTTTACAATGCAAGCGAATTCTGCTTTAACAAGATTGTTCCGCAGTACTTTACCCGTATTGATGAAAACGGTACTTACTCCAACGGCTCCGGATGCGGTAACGATACTGCCTCCGAGCGTTCCATGGTCAGAAAGTATATTGTGGAATCCGTATTATACTGGGCAGAAGAATATCATATTGACGGTTTCCGCTTTGACCTGGTAGGTCTGATTGATACGGATACTATTAATGAAATTGTAGAGACTGTTCATGCAGTCCGCCCGGATGTAGTATTTTACGGCGAAGGCTGGACTATGAGCACCGGTGTTACGAAGTTTGGCGTTCAGATGGCAACCCAGGTAAATTCCAAGATGACTCCGGGCTTTGCATACTTTAGTGATACCATCCGTGATGCGTTAAAGGGAAGTGTATTTAACAATACCGAAAAGGGATTTATCAGCGGCGCTACAGGTAAAGAATCCACGTTGGAAGGTTGCTTTATGGGTCTTGCTTATCCATGGTGCTCCACGCCAACTCAGAGTATTAACTACGCATCCTGCCATGATAATATGACACTGTTTGACCGTATTGTAAATTCCACACCGGATGCTTCCCGAGAAGACCAAATTAAGATGAATAATCTGGCAGCGGCCATTTATATGACTTCCCAGGGTATTCCGTTTGTCCATGCCGGTGAAGAAATGCTCCGTTCCAAACCTTTAAAGGACGGCAGTTTTGATCATAACAGCTATGCTTCTCCTGACTCTGTAAATAAGTTAAAGTGGGATGACTTAAACAGCGAAGAATATCAGAACGTTTATAAGTACTATCAGGGCCTCATTGCATTCCGTAAGGAACACGCAGCTCTGCGTATGACAACCGCGAAGGATGTTAAGTCTAACATTACTTCCATGACCGGTCTTGATAAAAATGTACTGGCGTTCCAAATTAACGGCGGTGTCAATGGAGAAGTGGCAGATAACCTGTTTGTTATCTTCAATGCGAATGAAACAGAAACAGAAATTGAACTTCCGGAAGGAAAATGGAATGTTTACATTGACGATGAAAATGCAGGCACTGAAGTGCTCAGAAGCGTAAAGGGTACCGTAAAGGTAGCTCCGATTTCCGCACTGGTTCTTTGCCAGGATAATAACCGGGCACCGGGGGTTAACGGTGGTGCTGTCGCAGCCGGCATTGGTGCAGGCTTACTTGCAGCAGCCGGTGCAGTGGCATTGGTTCTTAAGAAAAAGAAGAAGTAGTAATATAAAATAAATAGTGTAAGTTTCACCCTCCCGTGGGTCAGATCTGGTAGGTCTGCCTGCGGGAGTTTTTCTTTTGGCAGAAGTCCTTGTTGCGAAAAATATTTGAAAATACTGTTGACAATCGAAAAACGATGTGATATATTTATCACAAGTGATACAAATATATCACAAAAAAGTACAAATAAATCACATCGGAGGATAACAATTATGAAAAAGGAAAAGAAAGTGTATTCATTGGTTACAAAGGAGACATTGAATATAGTAACGAGTTTGTTGCTTGTTGTGGCAATTATTTTAAATTGATTAACCCGCAAAATGCAATCCTGCAATTAATGATAAAGATTTTGGCATATGCGTTTATCGTAACTTATATTGGTGTTAACTTGTTCCGTTGTTTTGCGAAGTTTGATATAGAGGATGAAGCGGCAGTCGAACATTACCATAGGGCAAAACGGAAGATATTCGATTTCCTGTGGGGATTTTGCTCGGGATTTGGAGCAGTCGGAGTAATTGTAATTTTGCTTGCAGAATCAAGGGGTTCTGCACTGGCAGAGAAGTTGTCATTTAATATCAGCTTCTGGCATTTTTTGCTTGTGTATTACCTGATTCAACTGGCTATTTCCACCTATTTTATTTACTTTGAAAAGAGGGAAGCTTAATGGAAGATTTTAGCTTAGAAACAAAAATAAAAGAACTGCGGGCTTCCAAAAACCTAAGCCAGGAAGATTTAGCTATTATGGTCAATGTCCGCCGCGAAACCATTGCGCGCCTGGAAAAAGGTATGTACAATCCATCCTTAAAGCTCGCCATGGACATCGCCGCCGTCTTCGAAAAATCGGTAGAAGAAGTATTTTTCTTTAATGAGAAAAAGTAATTTTTTACTTGAATACCATACGGGATGGCAACACGTTATCCTGTAGAGAATAACAAAGCTTATTTTATGATAGCTTTTCGTAATCTACGCAAAAGGGGCTTCGGCTGAATGCTTATCCTTTGTGTATTTGTATCTAAGTGTCCGATATCTCGGCTGATAGCTGTACGGGCAGGATGGACGAACAAATTTTTATTTGTTTGTTCCATCTTGAACGTACGGGTGTCAGAAGAGTCAGGCGAACACAGATACAAATACACAAAGGATATCTCAGCCGAAGCCCCTTTATGTAAATTCGTAAAAATTATCTGTTATTAATAAGCTTTGTTAACTCTACAGGATCTACAATCTTGCCATCCTTGTAAACACGCATGTTACCGGAAGCAATTTCGTCGATAAGGATAACTTCGTTGTTGTTGTAACCGAACTCGAACTTGATATCCCAAAGGTCAAGACCGATGCTCTTTAAGTCGTCAGCAACAATCTTAGTAATCTTTAAGGTCTGTTCCTTCATGCTTGCAAACATTTCTTCGGACATAACGCCGAGAGCTGCAAGACCTTCGCTTGTTACAAGTGGGTCACCCTTTGCATCGTTCTTGAAAGTACATTCAACATAGCCACCTTCAAGTACGGTACCGTCTTCAATATATTCACCGTATCTGCGGATGAAGCTGCCGGTAGCAACTAAACGGCAGATAACTTCAAGACCATGGCCGAAAACAGTAGCAGGAAGAACTTCCATAGTAGCATTTTCAACATCAGCACTTACATAGTGAGTCTTGATGCCGGCCTTCTTTAATAATTCGAAGTAGTGAACGGATGTGATTAAGTTTGCCTTACCGATACCTTCGATGGTTAAACCAACGGAGTTTTCGCCCGGATCGAATACGCCGTCTTTGCCGGTGCAGTCGTCCTTAAACTTTAACATTACGTTACCGTTCTCAAGTTCAAATACGTCCTTTGTCTTTCCTTCATACAATTTCTTCATGGTCATTTACCTCGCTTTTTGACTGTTTGGATTGTGTTATGAACAAAAAAACACTTGTCCATTTTATTTAACAGAAAAAGAGTACCACATTTTTTTTTAGATGGCAATATTTTTTTTATGATGTTTTTTATTAACGCTATTTATAAGAGAGGGGAAAAGTGGTACAATGGATGTAACATAAATTTTTATACAAGAGAAAGTGAGGAAATTGTATGGGTGAGTATTTATCACAGGTAAATGCCGGACCGCTCTATCTCATTGTGGCGCTGGTGCTGGCATACATTACGTTAATGTGTCTTGTTTTTCTGGTAAAGAGTTATCGTGCCGGAATTAAAATCGGCATGGATAAGAAGGTGTTAAAGAAAACTATTTTATCCAGTGCTACTTTTACGCTGCTTCCGTCCATCAGTATTTTACTTGGTGTAGTGGCGCTTAGCGGAACTTTGGGTGTGCCGTTTTCCTGGCTGCGTCTTTCTGTTATCGGTGCTCTGCAGTATGAGCTTAATGTGGCAGAAATTGCAGCACAGAGTATCGGACTTTCAGGTCTTCGTCTGGATGAAATGAGTATCGGTGCCTTTGTTACCATCTCTCTGGTTATGACCATCGGTATTTTAGGCGGCATTTTCTGCTGTATTTTCTTCTTAAAGATGTTCTTAAAGAAGATTCAGAAGACACCAAAGAAAGAAGACACCGGAGAAAAGAAAAAGCCGGGCTTTGGTGCTCATGCAACTACTGCAATGTTTATCGGTCTTTGCGGTACCTTTATTGGTTCCTACGTGGGAAAAGCTATTCCAAGAGAAGGCTCGGATGTGATGCCGCTTTTGGTGGCGCTGATGGCAGCTGCGGCAATGGCAGTGTTTGAGTTCTTCATCCAGAAGAAGGGCAAAGCGGTTTTGGAAAACTTTAGCCTTGCGGCCAGCATGCTGATTGCAATGGCAGGCGCAGTGCTGATTGGACTAATGTAGAAGGAGGTGCACAGTTATGGAAGAAACAAAAGTAGTTTCTGTGAATGAACAGGAAAAAGCAATGTATCTGGAAGAATTAAATAACGGACTGCACCGCCTGGGAAGATTTTTATTAATCAGCGGTGTAATTGTTCTTACAATGGTACCGTTTATTATTGGAATGATGTACGGAGTATCTCCTGATATGGCAGCATTTTTGGCCGGCTTTGTCAAAGTGGCAGTGGTATACTATCCGGTGTCTCTGGTGGAATTTTTGATTTATACGCCGATGCTGGGCGTGGGCGGCAGTTACATCTCCTTTATTACCGGTAATGTAACCAATATGAAGATTCCGGTAGCCATGAATGCCAAGGAGATTGCAGGCACAGAAGTGGGAACTCCGGAAAACGAAATTATTTCTACAATCAGTACCGCAACCAGTGCTATTGTAACTACCCTGGTTATTGTGGTGGGAGTTATTCTGCTTGGGCCACTGCAGCCGGTGCTTCAGAATCCGGTGCTGTTACCGGCATTTAACAACGTAGTTCCGGCGCTGTTTGGTGCCCTTGGCTTAAAGTATTTTATTAAGAGCCCTCAGATTGGAGTAGTTCCTTTAGTATTTATGACTCTCTTATGTACCATTGTACCGTCTTTGATTAAAGAGACCAGCGTCCTGATGGTACCTTGTGGTGCTCTTGCATTACTTATCGG
>JAZSFC010000002.1:0-28631 GCA_045531955.1 Lachnospiraceae bacterium
AGCCTGTAATGTTTTCATAATCTCCTGGCATCCGGAGGAAGTACATCCGGTTCCGCCGCAGACTAACACATGAGAACGATACATTTGTTTTCCTCCTTATTTCATAACGTTCTGAATGGTGTATTCAGAAATAACCTGGCCGCGGATAAGGTGCTTTTCAACAACTTCCAGAGCCTTTTCCGGTGTCATCTTTACATAAGTAACCTTTTCTTTACCAGGAGCAAGAACCTCAACGATTGGCTCATACTGGCAGAGACCGATACAACCGGTCTGGGTTACGGTAACGCCTTCTAATTTCTTTTCTAAAACAGCGTTGGAAAGAGCGGTAAGAACCGGTCTTGCGCCGCTTGCAATACCACAGGTAGCCATACCAACAACTACTCTTGTATCGGTAGCGGACTCGGAACGAAGACCAACCTGACCCTGCATCTTTTCGCGGATAGCCTTTAATTCTTCAAGAGACTTCATATAATCCTCCTTGTTTTCCGTAGGAAAATGTCTGCCTGCTTTCGCAGACAGAGGATTTTACCTCACAATTTTAAATATTTGTCTGTCCCTGATTCACTTCGGATTCATTTTCGGACAGGTATTGCTGCAAATATGCGGAAACTTCGGGAACATCAAAAGGAATGTCGCCTAAGATTTCCTTGAATTCCCTTGTATCAAGGGTGAATTGCCGATCATCGTACTTATATATGTAGAGAAAATCGCATTCCGGATGCATGACAATGAGCTGGTGAATGGTTGCATTCATGTCGCCGAGAGGCATGCGGTCGATGTGGGAGAGTCCGAAGACTGCACACACGGTAGTACCCACACCCGGTTCGGACTGAATGGAAAAACTTCCTCCGGTGGCTTCTGCTGCCATTTTGAAAAATGGGACACCCAAACCAACCTTTCGGGTGGTGCGGGTGGTGTAGAACGGGTCAGTAACCTTTGCAACCTGTTCTGCAGTCATGCCACAGCCGTCATCAATAATAGAGATAATTATTTTATCCTCTGTACTTTGAATGTCCACAGAGATAGTAACCAATGCGGCACCGGCCTTTGTGGAGTTTTCTGCTACATCTAATACGTGAAGGGATAATTCGGTCATCATATTATTCGTACTTAGCCAAGATCTCGTCGAGATCGTCTACTGTAAGTCTGCCGTATACGTCTTCGTTTACTGTAAGAACAGGTGCGAGACCGCAGGCGCCGATACAACGGCATGCTTCTAAGGAGAACTTGCCGTCAGGTGTACATTCGCCACCTGCAATACCAAGCTTTTCCATGAGAGCGTTGTATAAATCACCGGAACCCTTTACGTAGCATGCAGTACCTAAGCATACGGAGATTTTGTACTTGCCCTTTGGATATAAGGCGAACTGTGCGTAGAAAGTAGCAACACCGTAAACCTTTTCCAGTGGAATGCAAAGCTCATCCGCAATGATGGTCTGAACTTCGATAGGAAGATAGCCGTAAATGTCCTGTGCCTTCTGCATGATAGGCATTAAGCAACCAGGCTGGGCTTTTAACTCGGCAATGATTGCCAGGAGCTTTTCTTCCTGCTCCTTTGTTCCGTTGAATGGAACTGTCTTTTTAACCGTTTCCATTTAGAAACCTCCTTCGTGTTATATAGTGTGTTTCCCCATAAGATAAGGGTAAATAAAGATGCTCAAAACAACAAAGATTGCCAAAAAAATAACAAGTTCTGGCAAAAAATAAGTCATGTAGACATACCCTTTGCATTTTATGCCATCATAATGTATACATTATATCATAAAGAATTTAGAAAATCTATCATTTTTTATACAAAAATCACAAAAAGCATGATATAATCTTCGTAAAGGGCGGAGACTGGACGGTAAGGGGAATATTTTAACAAGCCGACTTGTATAAAATATTCCCTTTGCCGGGCAGAAGGAGCGAAGCGAATGAGGAAAAACATGGTTTTTCCGAATCTACGCCCGGAGTAGACAGGTAAAACAGAAGAAACAAGGAGGATTGTATGACAGTAAGAGATATTCAGGAGATTTTAGGCGCAAGAGTAGTCAGTGGTGAAGAATGGCTGGATAAGGAAGTGCATACCGCATGCGGCTCCGATATGATGAGCGATGTACTGGCCTTTGTAAAAGACCAGGCAGTGCTGATGACAGGACTTTGTAATGCACAGGTTATCCGCACAGCGGAAATGATGGATATCGTGTGCATCGTATTTGTGCGAAGCAAAAAACCGGATGAAAATATGATTGAACTGGCAAATGAAAGAGAAATTCCTCTGTTATGTACCGGACACAGAATGTTCTCTGCCTGTGGCATGTTATACGAAAAGGGCCTTAGAGGAGGTGCAGACTATGTGCGATACAGTTAAGCTTTCCTATACGGTTTCTAATGAAGACTTTACAAGGGCCGGTGAAGCCTCCAGTGATGTAAAACGCCATTTAAAGAAAATGGGCAGCAGTCCGGAGGTGGTTCGTAAGGTTGCCATTGCCATGTATGAAGGTGAAATTAACATGGTCATTCATGCCAACGGCGGCACTATTGATGTAGAGATTTCTCCGGATGATATTGTAATGGTATTAAAGGATGTAGGCCCCGGCATTCCGGATATTGACAAGGCAATGCAGGCAGGGTATTCCACCGCTCCTGACAATGTGCGGGCGCTGGGCTTTGGTGCCGGCATGGGTTTGCCGAACATGAAGCAGTATTCCGATGAAATGGAAATTGATACTAAATTGGGAGTAGGAACTACAGTGACAATGAAGGTATATCAGACCTGATTGCTTATCGGGAATGATATTGGAGGTTTACATAATGAATGAAAGAGAAACAGCAGTCAGCAAATTTTTTACCGCAGTACAGTTAGACCAAAGCCTGTGCAAGGGGTGTATCAACTGCATTAAGCGGTGTCCTACCCAGGCTATCCGGGTGCGGAACGGCAAGGCGGTGATTACCAAAGAATTTTGCATTGACTGTGGCGAATGTATCCGCATTTGTCCGCATCATGCAAAGCTTCCGGTGTATGACAAGCTTTCCGTAATCAAAAACTATGAATATACGGTGGCGTTGCCGGCACCGTCTTTATATGGACAATTTAATAATCTGGACGATGTAAATATTGTGCTGACCGCATTAAAGAAAATCGGTTTTGATGATGTGTATGAAGTAAGCGGTGCGGCTGAAATTGCTTCGGAGCTTACCAGAGAATATGTAAAGAACCATCCGGAAATGCATCCGATTATCAGTACGGCATGTCCGTCCGTAGTGCGGTTAATCCGCGTACGTTTTCCAAACCTGTTGGAGCATCTGCTTCCAATCAATCCGCCAATCGAACTGGCGGCATCGGCGGCCAGAAAGCGTGCCATGGAAAAGACCGGGCTTCCTGCAGATAAAATCGGTATAGTGTTCCTGTCACCTTGTCCGTCCAAGGTATCGGCGGTAAAATCCCCGCTTGGCATGGAAAAGAGCGACGTGGATGCAGTATGTGCAATTAAAGATGTATATGTGGAGCTTCTGCCAAAAATGAAAGAAGTAGAAGAACCGGAAGAACTGGCCATTTCCGGCAAGGTGGGCATCAGCTGGGGTGCTACCGGCGGAGAGGCAGGCGGGCTTCTTTCTGATAACTATTTGGCGGCAGACGGTATTGAAAATGTTATCCGTGTGCTGGAAGATTTGGAAGACCAGAAGTTTGCATCCAATTTGGAATTTATTGAACTGAATGCCTGCAACGGCGGTTGTGTCGGTGGTGTGCTTACGGTGGAAAATCCGTATGTAGCAAAAGTAAAAATGAAGCATCTTCGTAAATATATGCCGGTGGCCTGCAACCACATGGCAAATGCCGGTGAACCGGACAATGCTTTTTGGACGCAGGATGTGGAATATGAGCCGGTATTCCGTCTTGGCAGTAACCGCCGGGAAAGCATTGCCAAGATGTTAAAGGTGGAAGAACTTTGCGAAAAGTTCCCGGGATTAGATTGTGGTTCCTGCGGTGCGCCGACCTGTAAAGCGTTGGCAGAGGATATCGTCCGGGGCGAGGCAAAAGAACACGACTGTATCCATATCTTAAAGGAATTTATCCACAGACTTTCCGGTGAAATGTCCCGTCTGGATGAATAGGAGGAAATTTATGACAGTAAAAGAACTGATAGAGAAAACAGGATTTTCGGTAATCCATGTGGCAGAAGGTGCAGAGGAAACCAAAATTACCAAGGCATATTGCTGTGACCTGCTCAGCGTTGCTATGTCCAGAGTGCCGGAGGGTGCAGCCTGGGTAACCGTAATGAGTAACTTAAATACATTGGCAGTGGCTTCTCTAACTGAGGCAGCCTGCGTTATAATTGCAGAGGGAGCAGCTATCGACGAACCGGTAAGTGAAAAGGCAAAGCAGCAGGATATCACCCTGCTTTCCACAGAGCTTCCGGTGTTTGATGCTGCATTAAAGGTTTACAATGAGCTGTAAAGAGAATGGTGGCCAGAACGGATGGCGTCCTGTTACCTACGATTTGCATCAGCATTCCTGTTTATCCCCGTGCGGTGATGAAGAAATGACTCCTGCCAATATTGTGGGCATGGCAGTGGTAAAGGAGCTGGACGTGATTGCCCTGACCGACCATAACACCTGCAAAAACTGTGAGGCATTTCTTAAAGTGGCGGAAGCTTACGGCGTGGTTGCTTTGCCCGGCATGGAGCTTACCACCACGGAAGAAGTGCATGTGGTGTGTCTTTTTGAAAAATTAGAGGATGCCATGGCTTTTGATGCTTATGTTTACGAGCATCTGATGGATATCAAAAATGAAGAGAGTATTTTTGGCGCCCAGTTAATAGTTAACGAGGACGATGAGGTTACCGGCAAGGTGGATAAGCTTTTGATTAACGCCACCGATATTGATTTTGATGCGGTTGAGGGACTGATGGAGCAGTTTCATGGTGTCATGATTCCTGCCCATTTAGACAAATCTACAACCTCGTTGCTTTCCAACCTGGGCTTTATTCCGCCGGATTCCACCTTTGGAATTGCGGAAATCAAAGACTTAAAAAATTTGCACCGCCTGCAGGAACAGCATCCGTATTTAAAGGATTGCATGATACTTTCCGATTCGGATGCCCACTACCTTCCGGACATCCATGAACCGACCTATACCATGCTGGTGCCGGAGTTATCGGTAAGCGGTGTGTTTGCTACGTTAAAAGCGGCTTCAAAGAAAAAATAAAATTGCAAAATCTCTGCCCTATCAGCAGGCGGAGATTTTGTTTTATAGGTAAGGAGAATTGTTATGTTGAGAGTAACGGTTTGGAACGAGAATAAACACGAGCAGGAATACGAAGGAATCCGTAAGGTATATCCGAAAGGAATTCACGGCTGTATTGCGGAATTTCTCGGAAAAGAAGAGGGCTTTACCGTGCATACCGCTACCTTTTTTGAGCCGGAACACGGACTGACGGAAGAAGTGTTACAGAACACAGATGTGCTTATCCTTTGGAGCCATGCACTACAGGAAGAATTTTCCGACGAGGTGGCAGAACGGGTGCGCCGTCATGTGCTTTCCGGCATGGGACTGGTGGCACTGCATTCTGCTCACTACAGTAAAATCATGAAAAAGCTGCTTGGTACCACCATGAGTTTAAAATGGCGTCATGGCGACAGGGAAAAACTTTGGTGTATTTTGCCGACCCATCCGATTGCGGCAGGAGTGCCGGAAATGATTGAGCTTCCGGAAGAAGAAATGTATGGAGAGTTTTTTGATATTCCAAAGCCGGATGATGTGATTTTTGCCGGTTGGTTTTCCGGTGGCGAAGTATTCCGCAGCGGTTGTACCTTTACGAGAGGCTACGGCAAAATCTTTTATTTCCAGCCGGGACACGAGGAATACCCGATTTATTACCATCCGGATATTCAAAAGATTATTACAAACGGGGTGCGGTTTTGTACACCGGTATTGGAAAGAAAGCTTCCGGATTGCGTAGAATGTTAGGAGTGTTGTTATGAAATTATCGGTATTTTTTGACCATGTACTGCAGGCAAGAGAGCAGACGGGGAAGACGGTGGAGGAACTGCTTGCAGGAGTAAGAACTGACGGAATTGAGGCGGTGGAAATTAACTTGAATTATTTGTGTGAGCATTCTGAGGTATGGGACGCTTTGAAAGCAGCAGGTTTAGGCATCAGCTGTATTTATGAGTTCTATGATATGGGTCGCTGTGATGAGTCTGAAAAAGTACGCAGGCATGTAGAAACAGCGGTCAAAGTCGGTGCAAAACGAATTCTGGTGGTGCCGGGATTTCTGTCTGGCGAGACTTCCAAAGAAATGCAGGCGGCAATGCCGGTACAGGAAAATATTATTGGCTTTTTTGAACGTAATGACGAAATTAAGCGTATGGCAGAAGGTCTTTCTTTCGCAGCAAAATGCGGTATAGAAAAAGATATTGTTGTCACTGTAGAAGACTTTGACGGTCTGGATTCTCCTTTGGCCGGTATGTACGGAATTCACTGGTTTTTACAACGTGTTCCGGAGCTTATGTATACCTTGGATACCGGAAACTTTATATTCTATGGAGAAGATATAATAGATGCTTTTGAACTGTTGAAAGAAAGAATCGCCCATGTGCATTGTAAGGACAGACAGCCTAAAACCAATGCATCGGTGCAGACGGGAACCGGGTATATCCCTTTTGAAGAAATAATTAATAAACTGAAAGCACAGCAGTATGACGGTTTCTTTGCCATTGAGCATTTTGATGTGGAAGGACAGGAAGAGTGCATACAGGGCAGTGCCGGATTTCTGAAGAGATATGTATAAAATATTCTGACGGAAATTTCGGATGAACAGTTGATTACGTTTCAACAAATCGTTGTTTTACGAAATGAGTTTATAGATTTATAATTTCATCGAAAGCATGATTGGCACGGCAACGCACATGTTTGCCGTGTTATTTTGAAAGGAGAACGTAGATGGAAAATTTCGGAATACGTTTGGCAGAATGCCGCCGCAATAAAAATTTCACCCAGGAAGAGCTGGCTAATCGGCTTGGAGTAACTCCCCAAGCGCTGAGTAAATGGGAAAAAGGACTGAGCAGTCCGGATATTTCTATGGTCTGCAGTCTATGTGGTGTTTTAGATGTCAGCGCAGATTTTCTGTTAGGAACAGGAAACGGAAAATTTGCGGAAGATGAAGACGTCAACGGATGGCAGAAATCATGGAACTCTCTTAGAAATTGTCTGGAGCAATTGAAGATTATTTTCGGAATGGAAATAATGCCGGCTTTTGTGGAGGCTCTGGAGGGGGACCGGTATATTGAAAAGGTGTCACAGTTACGCCAAAGACTTGCAACAGAAGGAACAGTGTTGCCGATTGTACGTATGATGGACCAAGAGTGCATCAAGCCAAAAGAGTTTTATATTTTGGCATTTGAAAACGTGCTGTACCGGGAAGAAGTGGAACAGGTGGATGAAACCACCTTTGATTATATTCTGGACAAGCTGGAAGAAACCGTTAGGACCAAGTATGCAGAAATTCTGGATGCAGATACGGTGAAGTGTTTGACGGATAATTTGAAGTTGCAATATCCGGCACTGATTACCGGGATTGTTCCGGAGAAAATATCTTATGGACAGTTGCTTGATATATGTAAGGTGTTTCTGAACCGTGGAAACAGTCTGATGTATTTGCCCAAAATTATTGAAGAAGCAGAGCGGGCCTTGAGAGAAAAACCGGATAGCAGTACAACAGAGCTCGCTGAAGCGGTTTGTAGGGCGATAGAACGTCCGGATAACTTCTGGATAATGCTTGCAAATATAAAATGTTCATAAAAAAATAAAAAAAAAGATGAAATTTGCATGAAAATGTGGTATACTTCTTTACGCTAATTTTTGAATGAAGTAAAGGAATAAAAGAATTATGTGGAGAATGCCATACGTTATTATCAGAAATATACTTGTATTGCCGGGAATTATCAAGAAAATGCAGTACTTGGTAAAGCCGGAGATTTACAATGAAGAAAAATGTTATAAATATGCCCATTATATTGTTGATTTAATGCAACGGACAGGTCACATAAAAACTAAGGGATACGGAATGGAAAACTTGCCAAAAGAGGGCGGCTACATGATGTATCCGAACCATCAGGGAAAGTATGATGCTTACGGTATTGTAGGTGTGCATGAAAAACCTTGTTCCGTGGTTATGGATGAAGCAAAATCTCGCGGACCGTTTATCACTGAAGTAATCGATTTGCTCCATGGCAAGCGGATGAGTCTGAAAGATACCCGCCAGGCAATGACTGTTATTCTTGAAATGAGCAGGGAAGTGACGGAGGGCCGCCGGTATATTTTGTTCCCGGAAGGCGGTTATGTGGTTGGCCGTAAAAACGGAATGGGTGAGTTCAAGGCAGGCTGCTTTAAAATTTCATTAAAAACAAAAACTCCGATTGTTCCGGTAGTGTTATGGGATTCTTACAAGGTGTATAACAGCTGGGAATTTCGTCCGGTAAAAACGGAAGTGCATTTTCTTAAGCCGATTCTGTATGAGGAGTTCAAAGACATGAATACTCAGGAAATTGCAACAATGGTGCACAAGAGGATTCAGGATAAGCTGGATGCGTTGGCGAAGGAAAAATGAGATAAACATTGACAGAGAATAAAGAAAAGTTATATCATAATGGTGTTGTGACGGAGTGGATAAACGCTTTGTTACAGCACCATTTTTGGTATGAAGGAGGAGTTTATCATGAGAAAAGAAAATACAGTAACCATGGCAACAAAGGAGGTTCGTCGTAACCTCTGCTAATAATGAGTGAGAGGTGGATTTATGTATTTAGAAAATGGAAATTTAGTAATCAGAAGTGCAGAATTAAAAGATGCAGTACAGCTAAATGCTTGGTGGAACGACGGAGCAGTGATGGCTCACGCCGGTTTTCCAAACGGTTTGGGAGAATCTTTGGAGGATACGATTGCAGGAATTAAGGAAAACGAAGAGTACTTAGAACAACGTTGTGTCATTGAAATTGATGGAGTACTTGTCGGAGAAATGAATTTTAATCTCCCAGAGGAAAACACTGCAGAAATCGGAATAAAGATTTGTGAAACTGCTTATCAGAATCAGGGCTATGGAAGTAGGTTGATTTGGGTGCTGATTACATATCTGTTTGAGGATAAAACGTTAAATTCAAAGTTTCAGGTTCAGCGGATTATTCTGGACACAAATTTGAAAAATAAAAGGGCACAGCATGTGTACGAAAAGCTTGGATTTACCAAGGTTCGTGTGAATTATGGAGCATGGGAAGATCAGCTTGGCGTGTTACAGGACAGTGTGGACTATGAGATGACAAAGGAACAGTTTGAAAAATTGAAAACGAAATAAAGTATGTTGCCCGGCTTGCACAATGTAAGCCGGGTATTTGAATATCCTTCATGGAATTGATTTTGTATGTCTGTGTATCTGAAATAAATCAATATGCAAATGATTTGACAGCGAGGAGTAAAACGAACGGTAATAAGCCTAAATGGTCCGGTCTTGCCATTTTAAATAACTAGACAAGAAAACCCACGAGTTGCAGCTCGTGGGTTTTCGATTTGTGCCCAAATGGACATACTTGTTTCTTTTGCCTATATTCATAATAACATAGTCAAGAGAGTTTTTCAAGTATATTTTCATAATCCTCCTACCCTTTTCCTGACTTTTGTGGTACACTGATAACAGAGTTTTTACTCCACTACCAAGGAGGCTTCCATGACCAAATCCGAATTCGAAAAACACGCCATGGCGTTATATGAGTTCTGTGAATATCCGGCGGTGCGATACAACATTTTGTACACGTTATTGGATGTTCCTTACGAGGATGCGCGGCTGGTTGAGCTTCGGAAAGAGTTCTTAAAAAGCGATGTTGTAGAGGAATTGTATGCCTGTCAGAAAGCCAACGGCGGATGGGGACCACTTCGGAATAAGGACTATTCGGTGAAAGCAAAGATTCCAACCTCAGGTGTAGGTATAGAGCGTTGCTTGTATCTGGGATTAACCTTGGAAGACCGGGACCTTCTTTTTATGGCTAGGGAATACCTGCTTTCCTTTTTGGAGGGGAATCCGCCGGAGCCTGTATTTGAAACAAACGAACGGGCAGTTCCGTGGCAGAACGCCATTATCTGCAATTATCTGGAGGCAATTCAGGACCATACATCGGAGTGCGACGACATTTACAACCAGTGGCACTACATTGCCCAACGGGCCTACGGTTCCGGAGAATATTCCTACGAGGTGGATGCGGCTGCCCAGCATGAGGTGTTTTTGACAAGAGAAAAACGTCTTGTTCCTATGCAGAGTGAGCTGTTGCTAAAACGGCGGGAACGGCTGGCGCCGGGTATTGAGGATGCCATGCTGCGTCATTTGGGCGGTCATGCCAATGAACATGGCTGGTTCTGGGACAAGACACCGGGGAAACTTCCTGAGGAGTTTAAAAACAAGCAGATGCGGCGCTGGATGCACACCTTTAACTATATCAATCAGTTTAGAGGTTCTTCGTTGTATCTGGAAAATGCAGTAGATTGGCTGATGGAGCAAGCGGGAGATGACGGACTTTGGGACTGGGGACCGCAAACCAATGACCCGTGGGGCTATTTTGGCTATTTTTCCTGTAACCGTCACTATCAGCATAACCGGGTAGTGGACGGCAGCATGGAGATTTTGAAGTTTTTGAAAAAATATTTAGATAACAACTGCGAAAGCGGTTTGAATTAATAATTATATTTTTGGAGGGTTTATTCATGAACAATTTTACTTATCACGTTTATACCGATGTACGTTTCGGAAAGGACCAGATTAACACATTGCCGGAGCTGATTGCACCTCTTGGCAAAAAGGTTTTGCTTGTATATGGCGGCGGCAGTATTAAGAAAAACGGCATTTATGATAAAATTCAGGAGTTGCTTTCCGGCTGTGAAATTTTTGAGTTATCCGGCATTGAACCGAATCCAAAGATTGAGTCTGTCCGTGCGGGTGCGGCTCTTTGTAAGGAGCACGGTATTGAGGTAGTGCTGGCCGTGGGCGGCGGAAGCGTTATCGATGCGTCTAAGGTGATTGCAGCCGGAGCTAATTATGACGGCGATGCCTGGGATTTAGTGGTTGACAACAAAAAAATCGGCAAGGTGCTTCCGATTGTGGCAATTCTTACCTTGGCGGCAACCGGCTCCGAAATGAACAAGAATGCGGTTATTTCCAATATGACAACCAATGAAAAGCTGGGAACCTCTTCCCATTATTTTAAGCCTGTGGCAGCAATTTGCGACCCAACCTATCTGTTTACCCTGCCTGCAAACCAGACTGCTGCCGGCACGGCGGATATTATGTCCCATGTGTTTGAACAGTATTTCCAGAAGACAGAAACTGCATATCTGACCGACCGTTTCGCGGAAAGTATTTTAAAGACTTGTATCAAGTACTGCCCGATTGCATTACAGCAGCCGGATAACTACGAGGCAAGAGCAAACCTGATGTGGGCAAGCACCCAGGCACTTAACAGCCTTATTTCTGCCGGAAAAGGCGGCGGATGGACCTGTCATCCGATTGAGCATGAGCTCAGTGCTTTTTATGACATTACCCACGGTGTGGGCCTTGCCATCGTGACACCACGCTGGATGCGTTATATTTTAAACAATACTACCGTAGAAAAGTTTGCAGAGTATGCAAGAAACGTGTGGGACTGCAAAGAAGATGATAACTGGAAAGCAGCTAACTACGGCATTGACGCTACGGAAGAATTCTTCGGTGATTGTGGCATTCCAATGAAGCTTTCTGAGGTGGGTATTGATGAAACCCATTTTGATGCAATGGCAGAGGATGCGGTAAAATTCGGTGGTTTGCAGCATGCCTATGTGGCACTGAATAAGCAGGATGTCATTGAAATTTTAAAGATGAGTTTATAAAGCAGGGAAACTGCAGAACTGAGGAATTTATATCGTATGAAATATAACATTGATCCGGAATTAAGTTTAATAGCTAAAATAAAAATGCCGAACAATCCCAAACTGTTACCGCTTATGAATGCAGTATGCCGCGCTTTCTTGTGTAAGTCGGACGATAAAGTGACGGTAAGAAGGTATGGAATGCCGGGATATCTTGGCGAGCCTTTGGTCGTACATGTGATAGAACCGAAGCAGGCAGAAACTACAGGAAAACCGTTACCATGCCTGGTATTCTTCCATGGCGGTGGTTTTATGCTTCGTGCCTCCGGCGGACATTATAAGCTGGCAAAGGAATACGCTTATAAACTGCCGTGTAAGGTAATTTATGTGGATTACCGGCTGGCACCAAAGCACCCGTTTCCGATACCGGTGGAGGACTGTTTTGCCGCTTACCGCTGGACACTTACCCATGCAAAACAGCTGGGCATTGATAAAAATAAAGTTTTTCTTGGCGGAGACAGTGCCGGTGGCAATTTGGCAGCAGCGGTAACGCTGATGGTAAGAGACCGGAAGTATCCGGCACCAAAGGGCGTGCTTTTAATTTATCCGGTGACGGACAGGCGTATGATGACCGCATCGATGCAAAACTTTACCGATACTCCGGTGTGGGATGCTAAGTTAAACGAAACTATGTGGCGATGCTATCTGGAAGGAGAGGAACCATTTCCGGTGGAATATGCATCTCCGGCAGAGGCAAAGGATGTATCAAAATTTCCGCCGGCTTACATGGAGGTGGCGGAGTTTGACTGTCTTCATGATGAGGGCGTGGCATTTTGTGAGAAGTTGAAAAAGGCTGGCGTTTCCACGGAATTACATGAAATAAAGGGCGGCTGCCATGGGTATGAAACGGCAACGGACAGTTTACTTGTGAAAGCCTGTATGGACCTGCGGCTTACATGGATGAGAAAACAGATGAAGGAGAATCATTATGGGTTATATCACAGAGTTAAGAAAGTACATCGGACATCAACCAATCCTTATGCCGGCAGGGTGCGCCATGATTATAAACGAAAAGAAGCAGCTGCTTCTGCAAAAACGGGTGGACAACGGATGCTGGGCGTATCCCGGTGGGGCAGTCGAACTTGGGGAAAGCTTTGAGGAATGCGCCATTCGGGAAGTGCTGGAGGAAACCGGCTTAGAATGTCTGGAACTGCAGGAATTTAAGATACTTTCCGGTGCGAAAATGTACCACAAGTACCCAAACGGGGATGTAATTTATAGCATTGAAATGGTTTTTCTTTGTGAAAAATACCGCGGTGAACTGAAAGTGCAGGAGGAAGAAGTAATAGAATTGCGGTTTTTTGATTTGAATGACCTGCCGGAAAATATTTCACCCCATCAGGTGGAGGTAATTCAGATGCTGGTGGAAAAATATAAAGGATAAAATAATATATTGGAGGTAGGTAACGGATGGAGTATAAAAGTACATTTCAAAAAACAATGTGGAATACGAGTTTTATAAGTTTTGTTGGCATAGTTGTATTTTTTGTGCTGTATCACTTTACAAAACTCGGAGTATTGTATTCCTTAGGAATTACTGCCTTAACTATCTTTTATCATTTTGCTATCCGGTTATTAATTGGAGAATTTGTGGTAATAAAGCTTAAGGTAAATAAAGCCGATTACCGGCACAAATGGTTTCAGCAGACTGAGTGGGAAAAGAAGTTATATAAAACACTAAAAGTAAAGAAGTGGAAAGCAAAAATGCCAACCTATTCCCCGGATGAGTTTGATGTAAAGAAGCATTCTATGGAGGAAATTGTACAGGCTACCTGCCAGTCAGAAATTGTACATGAATTGAATGTGGTGGTAAGTTTTGTACCGTTATTGTTTGCCCTGGTATTTGATTCGTTTTTTGTATTTCTGGTTACTTCCCTTGCAGCGGCATGTTTTGATTTGGTGTTTGTTATTATGCAAAGATTTAATCGTCCGAGACTAGTACGAATGATTAAGTATACGGAGAAAAAATGATGAAAGACGAAAATAGAATTCCGGAAGCCTTAAAATACTGGGGCTTTGAGGATATTTGTATTATGGAGCAGTTTCATGAGGAATCTACCCGTCTGACTTATCATGTTTTGGCGGATGGCAGACAACTGCTTATCAAAGGAATCTCAAACGAGAAAACAGAAAGTGTAATCAAAGGAAATACACTGGCACAGGAATATCTGGGTAATCAGAAAGGGTTAGCACCAAGGCTGATATATACTTTAGATGGGGCATCTTACATCAAACAGAACGATTACTGGTTTTATGTGTTGGAATGGATAGAGGGCGAAAACTTGCAGGAAACACCGGAGGACGAGTACGATTTGGCAGTTCTTGCAAGAGAGTTACATTCCTTCCGGGATTACCAGTATCCTTGTGCTTTGACAGAGAATAAGCAGATGTTTTATGAATGGTTTTCGGACAAGCCTTTCAAAGCAGAGTTTGATATGATTTTAGATACGTTACCGGACTTTGGAAAGTTAGACCGTTGTTTGATTCATACGGATTTGGGACCACATAACAGTGTACGAAATAAACAGGGACAGGTTATGCTGATTGATCTTGATGATGCAGGCATAGGCAGCAGATACTTGGATTTGGGCTGGCCGTTTATTATGCAGTTTGTGGACTTTAATCATGATACGGAAGAGATGAAGTATCGGTTTGATTTAGCACAAGCATTTTTAAACGGATATTATGGTGATGAAAAACCGGAGAAGGAAGAGTATGATTTGCTTTGGCAGGGAGCGATTTTTATGCATATTTCGTACATGCAGTGCTATGGACCATATGCGGTGGATTCTCTGTGGAAGATACTTAAGTTTGGAATGGAGCAGAAGGAAGCTTTGTGGGAACAATGGAGGAAGTAACATGGAACTCTGGGATGCTTATTCAAAGGACGAGGAACTGATTGGCAGTACACTGGTGCGGGGCGAGGAAATACCGAAGGGGATGTATCATTTAGTATGTGAAGTATTGGTACGCCATACCGATGGCAGCTATTTGTGTATGAAACGCTCTGTGCAGAAGTGGAATTATGGTGGCTGGTATGAAGCTACGGCGGGTGGTTCCGCCCTTGCAGGAGAAGATAAGTGGCAGTGTGTGGAACGGGAACTCTTGGAGGAAACCGGGCTTGTTTGCCATGAGTTTGAGGAAGTGAATCGTTCTGTGGAAGAGCGGAAACAGGCATTTTTTTATAATTTCGTATGCACAGTGGATTGCGACAAAACTTCTGTTAAACTGCAAGAGGGAGAAACCGAAGGATTTCTTTGGATGAGTGAGAAAGAGTTTAAAGAGTTTGTAAATTCGGATAGAATGATACCGTCCAACCGGAGGAGATATGAGAAATATTTTCAGAGGATGGGGTATGTAATATGATATCTTTAGAAAGTTATTTACAAAATCCCTGCTTATCTTTGTCAATTCCCTATTGGAAAGCAAAAAATGTAATGATTCCTGATAACATGGAAATTGTACACGAAAGCGTATTTTCGTCAGAACTGTTAAAAGAGTACGAGGATGAAACTTATTTTCGCCTGCACCATTCTATGCAGAAGCTGGCTAAACCGGAATCGGAAGACTATGACATTGTAACTGTTTCACCGGAGAATATAGAAACTATTGTATCGGTAATCAACGGTTCTTATACTGACTTGCAAGTAAACAAAGAGCAAATCCAAAGCTACACCAAAACACCGGCATATCGTCCGGAATTATGGATTTTAATAAAGGAGTCAGCAACCGGAAATTGTGTGGGATGTGGCATAGCAGATTTTGACCCGGAGGCAGAAGAACTGATTTTAGAATGGATTCAGGTATTGCCGGAGTATCGCGGAAAGAATATCGGAACAGCCATTGTAAAGGAACTTTTATGGCGTGGAAAAGATTTTGCCAAATTTGCAACGGTGTCCGGCAAAGTAGAGAACATAACAAAACCTGAAGTATTGTATCGAAAATGCGGTTTTACCGGTAATGATGTATGGCACATATTGCGAAAAAAATAGTAGGATGATAATCAAGCACCATTTTAGGAGAACTCATAACCTATGACAAAAGAAGAACTAAAACTTCGTCAACTTACAAACCAATATTTGATAATTCCTGCTCCGAAACTTCAGGTGGTGCAGGACTTATGCGGTGTTCAGGCACAGTTTATGACCAATGCCCTGCATTCTTTAAAGGTTCGCTGTAGCGACTATGACGAAGCTACGGTGGCTGATGGCTTGGTAAAAAACTGGACGGTACGTGGCACGGTGCATGTGTTTGCCGAGAAAGATTTGCCGCTGTTTCTTCATTGCAATAACGGAGCAGATTACCGTAAAAATGAATGGAACGGTTACTCGTTTTGGAATCAGCGGGATACATGGGCACTGACACCGGAGCGGCAAAGATTTTTGTCTGAGGTGATTTTGAATGCTCTAAAAAAAGAACCCTGCACGCGGGAAGAACTAAAGGAAATATGCAGAGAAAACGGAATGACGGAATCCGAAGAAAGCAGCATGTTCGACCAGTGGGGCGGAGGTATCCGTGAACTTTGTGAACGGGGTTTTATGAATTATGTGGTGCAGGAGAAAAAAGCTTTTTGTCTGTCACCGGAATTCACACCGGTTCCCGAGAAAGAGGCAAAACTGGAGCTGGCAAGACGGTATTTTACCAATTTCGGTCCGGCCACGATTCATGATGCCATGTACTATTTTCATGTGCCTGCTGCTCAGGTAAAACAGTGGATGAAAGAACTGCCTTTACAAGAAACGGAGTGCGACGGAAAAATCTATTATTTCATAGAAAACGGAAAAGCTTATGACTATGACATACCGGACTGCTTATTTTTAGCGGGTTTTGACCAGATACTGTTGGGATATGAGAAAAAAGAAAGCTTGTATTTACCGCAGGAACATTTACGGAAGATTTTCAATTTGGCAGGTATTGTGATGCCATCCCTGATGATACATGGGCAGATTGCCGGAAAGTGGAAGCAAAAGAACGGAAAGCTTAGCGTAGAGCTGTTTGACAAAATTGATGAAAAAGAGAAAAAAACAGTGAAAGAAAAAGCAGAATTGCTTTGGAGTAATTTAAAAAAGATAGAAATTTTATAGAAAAAAGATTTATTTTGTTGTATGATAGTGTGGATTCTGTTACAGAAATAATGACATAATCAAAATTACCTAAAGGGAGAAATTATATGGAATTCAAAGGATATACATATGGTCACGGAGCAAGACGCGGTGACTACCGTTCCGAAGCAGGAATTAAATCTCAGGAGTTATTGTATCAGACAGGTATCAACTGGATGTGCCTGGCATTAAGCCTTACCCAGGAGACTGCCCACAGCACAAAGATTGAGTTCGATTTTGAACGCAGCAGCTCGGACCGTGACATTATGGCGGCGATTGAGCGGGCGCATAAAAACAATATCAAGGTTTGCTTAAAGCCGATGGTAAATTGCCGGGACGGTGTATGGCGGGCCTACATCAACTTTGCGGATTCGGACTTTGCAGGCAGAGACCCATATTGGGACAAGTGGTTTGAAAGTTACGGCAGCTTTATGAAGTATTATGCAGAACTGGCAGAAGAAACCGGATGTGAAATGCTTTGTATTGGTTGTGAAATGTGCGGCACCGAGCGAAAGGAATCACACTGGAGAAAATTGATTGCGGAAATTCGTCAGATTTATTCCGGTAAGCTTATCTACAATACGAATCACGGTCATGAGGATGATGTGAAGTGGTTTGATGCGGTGGATTATGTTGGCACCAGTGCATATTTCCCTGTGGCAAAGGAAGGCGGAGCATCTTCCGAAGAAATGCAGCAGCGGTGGCTGAAAGTGCGTGAGGATATGTATAAAATCTATCAGAAGTGGCAGAAGAAAGTGGTATTTATTGAAATCGGCTGCCGCAGTGCAAAGGGTTGCGCTACTATGCCATGGGATTTCCAGCACAGAGATTTTCCGCATGATGAAGACGAGCAGGCAAACTTCTTTGATTCCTGTTTGAAGGTGTTTGCCGACCAGGAATGGTTCGGCGGCGTGTTCTGGTGGGATTGGAGCACCTTTATTTATGACGATGAAGAAACTGCGAAAAATGACAATGGGTTTAATATTCATTTAAAAAAGGCTGAAAAAGTTTTGAAGATGTGGTATAAGGATTTAGTCTGATATTACAGAAGTTCTGTAATATCCTTCAATTTCGAAAGAAAAAGGGAGAATAAACAAATGTTACGCTTTATCGGATTTTATGATTATACGGTAATTTTAACTTACATGAGCCTGATTTCCTCTGTTTTCGGTATTACACAGGCGATTCACGGAGACTATAAGCAGGCGATTTTTTGCCTCGCATTCTCCGGCATTTGCGATGCCTTTGACGGCAGGGTTGCCCGGTCCAAAAAGAATCGTACCGAGGATGAAAAAGCCTTTGGAATTCAGTTGGATTCCTTATGTGATGTCATTTGTTTCGGCGTGTTTCCGGCATTGATTTGCTATTTGCTGGGTGTCCGGGGAACATTAGGCCTGTTTCTTGTGTTCTTTTACTGCACTTGTGCGGTTATTCGTCTTGCATTTTTTAATGTACTGGAAGCGAACCGCCAAAAGACGGAAGGCGGCTGTAACAAAGAGTACAGAGGTCTTCCGGTAACCTCTATCGCATTTATTCTGCCGTTAACCTTCTGGCTGCAGTTTTTGCTGCCGGAGTTTTGGTTTTTAGTTTTGTTACACCTGATGCTCGGCGTAGTAGGTTTTCTGTTTATTTTTGATTTTAAACTGCGAAAGCCAGATTTGAAAATGATACTGATTATGATTGCTGTAGTGTCAATTACGATAGGTGTTATTTACGGATTCACAAAGTTCCGTGTACCAAAATTTGATGATGAAAGTAACCATATTTTAAGAGAACTTTTAGGAGAACTTTATGAAAAAGCGACTCCGTAACGGCAAGTTAATAGAGCAAAAGAATGGTCAGGACCATGTACTGGAAGTTTTATACGGAACAGCAGTGGGACGGTTAGTATTAAAACTTTTGACTTTACCTGTGGTTTCCAAGGTGGCCGGTGCGCTTTTATCCACACCATTGTCCTGTTTGTTGATTGAGCCGTTCATCAGGAAAAATAAGATTGATATGTCACAGTATGAACCGGTGAAATATAAGAGTTATAATGATTTTTTTACAAGAAAAATCAAGACAAAGCTTCGTCCGGTAGATGCAAATCCACATCACTTTATCAGTCCTTGTGACAGTAAATTGACGGTGCTTCCTATTACAGAAGACAGACGGTTTACTTTAAAGCATACCACATATACGGTGGCATCGCTTCTGAAAAATGAAAAACTTGCCAAGGAATACGTTGGTGGGTACGCTATGATTTTCCGCCTGACGGTGGATGATTATCACAGATATTGTTATGTAAGTGACGGAGTAAAAGAAGAGAATGTTTTTATTCCGGGAGTGCTTCATACGGTGAATCCGCTGGCAAATGATTATTTCCCGATTTACAAGGAAAATTCCAGAGAATACAGCATTCTGCATACGAAGGAATTTGGTGATATTGTCATGATAGAAGTCGGGGCCCTGTTGGTTGGAAAAATAGTCAATCATCACAGAAAATACTGCGTACTTCGGGGGCAGGAAAAAGGATATTTTGAATTTGGAGGTTCTACGGTAGTACTTCTGGTAAAAAAGGATACGGTAAAGGTTGATGCGGATATTTTGGAAAATTCTGCGCAGCATATTGAAACTGTTGTGAAGTACGGTGAAAAAATCGGAGAAACACTATAAAATCTTTTGATTTGACAGAATATAAAAGATTTGTTATATTGAATCTGATATTAGACAAAAGGTCTGATCCACGCTTGTTAGGGAAAATGGTTTCCTTAACAAGCGTTTTCTTTTTTTAGGAGGTAGATTATGTTAGTAAAGGACAGCAGAGGAAACGAATTATTAGAAGTGATTGATGTTAGCGAAGAGGAGGCAATGAAAAACTATGTTCCGGTCAATCACGCTTTGTTAGTAGTTAAAATCGGTGAGGAATATCTGTTGGGCTTTAATAAATGGCGTCAGGACTGGGAAATTTTTGGCGGTTGCCTGGAAGAAGGAGAAACGTTAAGAGAATGTATCACCAGGGAAGCCAAAGAAGAACTGGGATTAAGTAACGTAGAATTTACCTGGTTAGGTTTGATGCATGATAAAATGGCTCCGGGATATTTTAATCCGGAGTGGCATGAAGAATATGGCGGTTTATATGGAGTGACTTTAACGAAGGAACAGCTTGGGGAAATTGAAAAATCCCGTGAGGATAAAGAAGAGATTGAAAAACTGGCTTTTTACAGTCAGGTAAAGGACGAATGTGTTGCGCCGATTGATGAAAAATTGTTAGAGTTTTGGAGGTAGCATCAGAAAAAAATTTTGGTTATCACAGAAAGGAGAAGATGTAATATGGAATTCAAATATATGCGTATTCAGGGCAGGGAGTTGTCTTATATCACTCAGTATCCTAAGGGGATTTTTGCCATGTGCTGGCGGATGATTTACGACGGAGTGATGAACGAAGAAGATGCAGAATTGTTTAAAAGTATCAATACATGGTTCGAGGAGAACTTACCGGAACCACCGGGGTGCCAGTCCGGTGATAAAAAAGTCATTACGTTCTTTAAAACTGCAACCACAGAGGAAATGCTGAAGCACATGGAACCTGCCATGGCACTTCTTGATAAGTACAATCATCCTTACGATGTGGTGTACACTAATTTCGTTGGGAGTATTGTGTATGAGGATGAGTTTCAGGTGGCGGTAAGTCTGGATTAGTGGTATACTGTTGGTAATGAAATCCGGAAAAGGAGGTTTCTATGGACAGAACCTATAACTATCATTTTACGCCGCCAAAAGGCTGGATGAATGACCCGAACGGTTTAATTTATATCGACGGAGTATACCACTTGTTTTATCAGCATTATCCTCATGATATTGTTTGGGGACCAATGCACTGGGGACATGCGGTAAGCACAGACTTGCTTCATTGGGAACATAAACCGGTTGCAATTTACCCGACAGAGGAGGAATATATTTTCTCCGGTTCCTGCGTGTATGATAAGGAGAATGTGTCCGGATTGGGAACAGGGGAACACCCGCCGCTGGTGGCGTTTTATACTGCCCATAACCCGGTAACCGGTGAGGAGCAGCAGAGTATTGCTTATAGCACGGATTATGAAACTTTTACAAAGTATGCCGGAAATCCTGTGATTGAAAATAAAAAGGATACGGCGGGCGAAGAGACACAGGAAAATCCTGCGTTCAAAAAAGATTTCCGTGATCCGAAAGTATTTCCAAATCCTATTTTAGGCGGGTTTTCCATGGTGCTGGCAGCAGGACACCAGTTGGAGTTTTATCATTCCATGAATTTGCTTTCCTGGGAGAAAACCGGAGAATTTGTGCCAAGAGAAGGGTTTACGGAGATTTGTGAGTGCCCGGATTGTTTTCCGCTGGAAACGGACGAAGGAACCAAGTGGATTCTGACGCTAAGCCTTACTTCTCATGTGATGCCGTATTATGTAGGTAACTTTGACGGAAATACCTTTGTAGCGGAGAAAGATGAGTTTGAGGACAGCGTAGATACCCCTCTTTTAGACTACGCTTCCGACAATTACGCCATGGTAACCTTTGCCGGCAGTCCTGCGCCTTTGATGCTTGGTTGGGGCGAAAGCTGGGATTATGTATCACAGACTCCAGCGAAAAACTATCGGGGAAAAATGACCATGGCCCGAACGGTGCGGCTAATAAAAACAGCGGCTGGTTGGCGGCTTCAATTTGCTCCGGCAACTCTTTCAGGTGTTGCAGAAAAGGATGTTTGGCAGGGGGTATTGCAAACGGGAGAACAGAAAGAATTTTTGCTTTCGGAAGGCAAAAAAATGGTGCTTTCCGTGACAGATGAGGAAATTATGATAGACCGCAGCGAAGCCGGAGATTTAAGCTTTTCCGAATACTTGCAAACAAAAGCAGCAAGTTTCTCGGCAAAGAGAGTAAAAACAGGAAATTGCAACATCACAGTAATTCAGGATAACGGTTATTTTGAGATTTTTGCCGAGGATGGTTTTGTGGTATTTTCCGTAATGACCTATTGAGAAAATCCGCAGATTGCGGTAAAATAGAAGTATCTAAACTTATGGGTTTACAAAAGCGAAAGGAGTTTACACTATGGACAAAATGGATCCAAAATACGCGCCACTGTTTACACCGTGGAAAATCGGTAATGTGGAGATTAAGAACCGAATTGTTCTTTGCCCGATGGGCGGAACCTCTCTGTTCGGTTGGATGGAACCAAATCATTTTGACAAAGAGGCAGCAAAGTTCTTTATCGAAAGAGCAAAGAACAATGTAGGTCTCATTATTCCGGGTATTGCGCCTTTAAAGGATACCATCGGAGGAAGATGGCTGTGGCAGAACAAGAAGATGTTCAAGGAATTAAAGCCGTTCATGGATGAGATTCATGAAACAGGAGCAAAGCTGTTTGTACAGCTGACTGCAGGTATGGGCCGTTCCTGGGCAATTACCGACCATCTGGTAATGTTACATAACAATCCGGTGCTGGCTGCCATTGCAAAGCCAATCATCGACGTCAGATACCAGTCTGCCAGCCCAAGCGTATTGCCGTCCCGTTGGTCCGACAAGGTAACCTGCCGTGAAATTACCCGTAAAGAAATTCAGGATATTATAGATGCCTATGCAAAGACTGCTCTGCTCTGTAAAGAAGCAGGCGTGGACGGCGTGGAAATCCATGCGGTGCACGAAGGTTATTTGCTGGATCAGTTTACATTAAAATACACCAACAAGCGTACTGACGAATTCGGCGGTTCCTTCGAAAACCGTTACCGTTTTGCTACGGATGTTGTTAAGGCTATTAAGGCTGTCTGCGGACAGGACTTCCCGGTTTCCCTGCGTTATTCCGTTCTTTCCAAGACAAAAGGCTTTGGTGAAGGTGCGGTTCCGGGAGAAGATTACGTAGAAGTGGGCCGTGATATGGAAGAAAGTGAAAAGGCGGTTAAGTATCTGCAGGATGCAGGTTACGATATGTTAAATGCGGACAATGGTACTTATGATGCCTGGTACTGGGCTCATCCGCCTCAGTATATGCCTCAGAACTGTAACTTGGAGGACGTTGCCCACATCCGTAAGTTTGTGGACATTCCTGTAGTTTGTGCCGGACGTATGGAGCCGGAGGTTGGTGCCCAGGCTATTGCTGACGGAAGAATCGATGCCATGGGTGTAGCACGTCAGTTCTTAGCAGACAGTGAGTGGATTACCAAGCTGATCGAAAACCGTTTGGAAGACATCCGTCCATGTATCTGCTGTCATAACGCATGTTTTAACATGACCCACTATAAGGGCGTGGCAAACGACCAGTCCATTACCGATGCATCTCACATTGCAAGATGTGCACTGGACCCTGAGGTAATGCAGTCCAAGAAATATAAGATTGAACCGGCAAAGAAGGTTAAGAACATCGCAGTTATTGGCGGTGGTATCGGCGGTATGGAAGCTGCTATTGTTCTGGCAAAGCGCGGCCACAAGGTAACACTTTATGAAAAGGACAACAAGCTTGGCGGTATCTTTATTGCGGCGGCAGCACCTTCCTTCAAGGAAAAGGACCGTACCTTAATTGCCTGGTATGAACGTGAAATTAAGAGATATCCAATCGATATTAAGTTGAATACAGAAGTTAAGGATATTGCTTCCTTAGGTGCAGACGAAGTTATCGTGGCAACCGGTGCAGTGGCTAAGAAGCTCCCAATCAAGGGCGCAGAGCATGCCATGGAAGCGACCGAATACCTCCTTGGCGAAAAGCAGGTAGGCGAAAACGTTGTCATCATCGGCGGCGGTCTTACCGGCTGTGAAATTGCTTATGACCTGTATTTACAGGGCAAGAAGCCAGCCATCGTGGAAATGAAGAACGACTTAATTGCGGTTACCGGTATTTGTCTGGCAAATACCAGCTTCCTGCGTGATTTCTTTAAGGCAAACAAGGTTCCGGTACATCTGGAAACTGCCCTTAAGGAAGTTCTGGAAGACGGCGTTATGGTGGCAGATAAGGACGGCAAGACCTTCAAGATTGATGCGGATAGCGTAATCCTTTCTGTTGGTTATAACCCGGCACCGTTGGCACCAAAGGGCAAGAATGTCCATGTTATCGGTGATGCTTCCAAGGTTGGCAACCTGCGTACTGTTATCTGGCAGGCGTGGGACGTGGCCATGAAGCTATAGTCAGAGAGGGGGAATGTAAGAATGCAACTTACTGAGAAACAACAGGAAATATTAAATGGC
This sequence comes from Lachnospiraceae bacterium, assembly GCA_045531955.1. Lineage (GTDB taxonomy): Bacteria > Bacillota > Clostridia > Lachnospirales > Lachnospiraceae > SIG299. Next base: position 24,224 of record JAZSFC010000002.1, read on the forward strand.
GCACAGGGCGATGTGCTGGCAAAGGTTATGAAAACCTTAGTCATGTACGGTGAAGCTTTCGGTGCAGAAAAGATGGTACCGGTGTCCTCTAAATATAACCATCTGGTAACGTCTTTTGGTTTAAAGGCACTTGGTCCGGTATACGATTTAATGAATCAGTTAATCAGTACCGGCGCATTGTCTACCCAGAAGTTTTCTGTGGATCCAAGACCACTGGATAAAAATGTGCCGACCAATTTCCTGCAGGATTTTATTTTCAACAATTTTATGTACAGCAAGCAGGACTTCTATGAAGGCCAGTTAAAGGACCTGGGCTTACTTAGTGAGGATGCCTTCACCTGTACCTGCTATATGGACGAAGTGGGCAACAAGCCGGAAAAGGGCGAAATCTTAAGCTGGGCAGAATCTTCGGCGGTAGTTTATGCAAACTCCGTACTGGGTGCCCGTTGTAACCGTAATTCCGGTATTATCGACCTGTTCGGCTCCGTGGTTGGTATGGTGCCTTACTTTGGTCTTCTTACTGACGAAGGCAGAAAGGCCACCTGGGTAGTAAAAATTGAAACTACTAAGAAGCCGGAAGCGCAGCTTCTCGGTTCTGCCATCGGCATGAAGGTAATGGAAGATGTACCTTATGTGGTTGGCTTAGATAAATGGATTGGTACCGAACTTACCGACGCTGCCTGCACTTATTTGAAGGACTTCGGTGCGGCAACTGCATCCAACGGTGCGGTAGGCTTGTATCACATTGCTAATCTTACTCCGGAAGCAGTGGAGCAGGGCGAGAGCCTGATTAAAGAGGGCGCTCAGGTTTATGTGATTGATGATGCAGAATTGGAACGTGTAAAGGCAAGCTATCCGGTTATCTGGAAGAATCCGGATGCGAAGCCAAAGCTTTGCTTTATGGGTTGTCCGCATATGAGCCTCCAACAGTTAAAAGACTGGACCGACAAGGTAGAGGCAGGACTTAAAGAATCCGGCAACAAGAAGGTTGTGATTCCTACCGTATTTACAGCTGCTCCGGGCGTATTAAAAGAATTTGAGAAAACCGATTATGCAGCAAGACTGAAAGCAACCGGTGTTATCACTTCTTACATTTGTCCGCTGATGTATATGAATAATCCGCTTTGCACCAAGATGCCGGTAATTACTTCCTCCAACAAGCTTCGTACCTATACGACGGCAAGATATTATACCGACGAGGAAATTTTAGAGCAGATTACGAAGGGAGGAAAGTAGCATGAAAGAGTTTAAAGGACGTGTAGTTACACCGGGTACCGTAACTGCGGAAGCACTGGTAACCCATGGCGGTTTGAATACTCTGGCTTCCTTCCAGAAGGCACTGCAGTTTGGCGATAAAAAGGCCACCTGCGGAGACCAGAACAATCCGGATTTATACGGCAAGCAGATGCTTGGCAAAGCTCTTTGTCTGCCACAGACCATCGGCTCCACTACAGGCGGCATGGTTCTTTACTGTGCCTGCTCTATGAAGCGTCAGCCGGCCTGCATGCTGTTTTCCAATCATATTGACTCTCTGGCAGCAGCGGGAGCAATCTTAGCGGATGTATGGTTAGAAGATGTAACTATGCCGGTTGTGGACTGCCTGGGCGACGAATTCTTAGAATATGTAAAGGACGGCATGAAGATTACCGTAAAAGAAGACGGAACGGTCGTGGTAGAATAAGATGCATACAAAAGAATTAACAAGACAATATTTTGACAGTCTGTATCTGGAACAGCGGCTGATGGATAGCTGCGTTCCGGAAACGGACCTTTGGTTATACGGTAAAAAATTTAAAACACCGATTATGACAGCGGCATTGTCCCATCTGGGAACCTTTCATCCGGATGCACCGAACGGCATGGTAGATTATGCTATGGGTGCCAAACTTGCAAATGCGGTACATTGGTACGGCATGGGGGAAGAACCGGAATTTGAGGCAGTGATGGCAACGGGCGCGTCTACCATCCGCATTGTTAAGCCTTATGCGGACGAAGCAAAGATAGAGCGCCAGTTAAAGCACGCAGAAGAACTGGGAGCTCTGGCAGTGGGCATGGATATTGACCACATGTTTGATTTGCTGGGAAATCCGGATATTTGCGTGGGTGAAGCAATGTCTGTGAAATCTTCCGAAGATTTGCGCAGATATGTGGAAATGACCAACCTGCCGTTTGTGGTAAAGGGTGTACTTAGCGTACAGGATGCCGTAAAATGCGCGGAAATCGGCGTGAGGGGCATTGTGGTATCCCATCACGGCGGCAGAATGAGCGCAGCGGTTCCGCCGTTGTATATCCTTCCTGACATTGTAAAGGCAGTGGGTCATAAGATGCCAATTTTTGTGGACTGCGGTGTCTGCTCCGGCATGGATGCTTATAAAGCACTGGCGCTTGGTGCAACGGCGGTCAGCGTGGGAATCCATCTGATACCGTTTGTAAAGCAGGGCGCAGAGGCGGTGGCAAAGCGTATTGGTGATATGACTGCGGAACTGAAAGGTGTTATGGCGTATACCGGTGTAAAGAACTGTAAGAGTTTTGATGCAGGGGTTGTGCATCGGATATAATGGAATCTTGAGTAATGAGAAAGGGAAGTTGCCAGGGGCAACTTCCCTTTTTGATGTACTTTTCTTTGATTGGGTATTGGGACAAGATTTTTAGCTGTATACCCTGCAAAATCTATAAAATTAAGAAAATATTGCCCTTGGAGGGGTATTCCATACTATTTTTTCTCTATATGAAGTGGTAAGCTAAAAGTAGACACCTACCCTATTTTTGTAGACAAGATGTTTTTTTCTGTGTAACATTAGTTTATCGGAGTAAACACATCTGCAAAAGGATTACTCAGGAGGTGTCATATGAAACTCACAAAAGACGAGCAATTGGACATTGGACGTCGTATGTTCAACAAAGAAATCTCTTATCGTGATGTCATGGAGCAATATAACATCAGTGAGTCAAGTGCTCATAAGTGCATGACTGATTATAAGAGATCTCAAGGAATAGCCTTACAATCACATAGTACATCAAACTCAAGCATCCGTATAGCATCTTCAGATATGGAATCTTACATGTCCATGTCGAAAGAAGAGCTGATTAATGAACTCATTAAAGCAAAAGCAAATGAATTGAGGGCAAAAAAAGGATACGAAGTGAAAGGGGTTGGTGCAAACAAGGAGTTCATTCCTTTAAACAACAAGAATTCGAAATAATAATGGAGCTTTCAGCACAGTTTTCCGTAAAACACTTATGTGATGTCCTGGATGTTAACCGAAGTGGGTTTTACAAATGGAAAAAACGTCTGGAACATCCATCAGAGCGTTTGAAAACATATGTCAGTAACCTTATGTTGTTTAAAGAATACCATGCTAAATATCCTTCGCACGGCTATCGTTGGTTAAATGCAAAAATCAGACTTGATACCGGACTAGTTGTATCGGATCAGTATGCTCATAAATGTTGTAAAGATGCTGGTATAAAAAGCATTTCAAAGCATTACCGTTACAAGAAGCCGGGAGATCCATTCAAAGTATATCCTAATCTTCTTGCCACTGGTTTAAACATTGATGGTCCATTGGAGTGTGTAGTAAGTGATATGACCGTCTTTTATTTAAAAGGTGTTTACTATGAATTAACCTTGTATATGGACCTTTGGAATAACGAAATCTTGTCCTATTCCTTGTCCAGAAAACGAGGCGACAGAATGACATATATCAGTGGCTTAAACGGCCTTATTGACCTTAAAAAGAATTATCCTGATTTAGAGATGATACTTCACACTGACCAGGGTTCTGTGTATGCCTCTAAAAGCTTCAATGAATTGCTGCCATTGTATAACATCATTCATTCTATGTCCAGAGCAGGGACACCAACTGACAATGCTGCAATGGAAGCGATTAATGGTTGGATGAAAGCAGAAATGTTTAATGATTTCCACATCACCAGTAATGATAGTATTGAGCAGGAAGTCGAAGAGTACATCCTGTTCTTCAATGAAGAACGCCCTGCATATTCTTTGAACTATCTGACTCCAAAACAGTACAGGGAGTATTATGCCCTTTAAACGCTGTATAAAAAACTAAAAATGTGTCTACTTTTTGTTGACTAGTGCAATATGCCCAATTTTTCATCAGAAAGCAGTAAAATTCTTATTTTAGAGGGTTTTAGAGAAGAATTTATTTCTATATACCCAAAGTGGTTTGAAGAGAAAGATAAATTGGAATTTGTTGAACTAATAAGCAAAATATTATTGTTACTACCAAAGGCATTTAAAACAATCTCGTCCAAGCATATTCATACATATCTATTCCTGATTCATTCTTCTCAAGACATTTTATTTCATGTAGACATAAATCAATCGCTTCACCTATAAACTCATCCGACATTTCTCTGGTAAAAAAGAATATATCCTGTTCCT
>JAZSFC010000028.1:0-108238 GCA_045531955.1 Lachnospiraceae bacterium
GATATCCCATAGCAAAAGCTAGTAAGACCCCTTAAAGACGATAAGGTTGATAGGTGGGAGGTGGAAGCGTAGTAATACGTGCAGCTGACCCATACTAATAGGTCGAGGGCTTAACCAAAAGGTCTGGTTGTTTGTTTGGAATTTTCGATGTATAGTTTTGAGTGTATCATGAATAAATACTTGACTATGAACATAGAATATAGTATAAATATGGTACAGAGGATGAGGATATAACGTAAGTGATATCCTTTCTGTCATTCCTCGATAGCTCAATGGTAGAGCACACGGCTGTTAACCGTGGGGTTGTTGGTTCGAGCCCAACTCGGGGAGCTTTAGCTTCCGTGCTAAAATTAAATATGGCGACATGGCCAAGTGGTAAGGCACGGGTCTGCAACACCCTTATCACCAGTTCAAATCTGGTTGTCGCCTTAAACGAAAAAGACTGCATACTCAAATGTGTGCAGTCTTTTTCGTTTACTTAGAAGACTCCAGATTTGAACTTATTCAACATCTGGTTGTCGCCATGCAGATTTGAACCCGACTAAAAGTAAAATCTATGTAAAATCTTCTTTTTCTGGAAAAATCCCTTTGTATATTGTGAACTTTTGTTGTATACTATATCTGTATTGTAAAATGGAAGTAATTTTGATGTAATGTTAAAGTAACACAAACGTAAAACAACGAAAGAGACAGGAGACTACAAATGGACTTATTTGATGTGTTAACTCTAATTTGCGGCCTGGCATTATTCCTTTACGGTATGGATGTCATGGGCGATGCCCTGAAAAAGAGTGCGGGCAGAAAGTTAAAAACTATTCTTGGTAATTTAACCTCCAGCAAATGGAAAGGATTCTTACTTGGTCTCGGTGTAACGGCGGTAATTCAGTCTTCTTCCGCAACAACCGTAATGGTAGTAGGTTTCGTAAACTCCGGAACCATGCTGCTTTCCCAGGCAATCGGGGTTATTATGGGTGCCAACGTAGGTACGGCGGTAACTGCCTGGATTACAGGTTTAAACGGTCTTGGAGGCGGTGCTGCCAATGCAGCAGAATGGCTTTCCTGGTTAAAGCCTTCGGCATGGATGCCAATCTTAGCATTAATCGGCATTTGCCTGATTATGTTTGCTAAGAAGGAAAGAAAAAAGGATATCGGTGTTATCCTCATGGGCTTTGCGGTTCTCATGGTTGGTATGGATACCATGTCCGGTGCGGTAAGTGGCTTAAAGTCCAGTCCGGAATTCCAGCAGATTCTTTTATTATTTAAAAATCCGTTGCTTGGTATTTTAGCAGGTACTGTACTTACTGCAGTAGTGCAGTCTTCCTCTGCATCTGTAGGTATTTTACAGGCATTATCCAGTACCGGTGCCATTACATATAGTGCAGCTATGCCAATTATTATGGGTCAGAACATCGGTACCTGTGTGACGGCAATGCTTTCCTCCATCAGTGCCAATAAGAATGGTAAGAGAGCAGCGTTAGTGCATTTGTATTTTAATATTATTGGTGTGGCACTGTGGATGGGTGCATATTATCTTATTGGCTGGATTTTAACCAGTACCGGTGTATTTGGATTATTTGCCTGGGCAGAGGGCACGGTTATCGACATGTGGGGCATTGCAGCGGTTCATACTATTTTTAAGATTTTCTCTGTTGCTTTACTTATGCCGGTGTCCAATTTATTGGAAAAACTTGCTATGGTTACCATCAAGGGTACCGATACCAAGGGCGACAGCTATACCGATATGTTAGATGAACGTTTATTGGAAACCCCTTCTGTTGCAATCGAGCGTTGTTATGAAGTGGCCGACCAGATGGCAAAGCTTTCTTCCAAGGCAATCCAGCAGTCCATTACCTTGCTGAATACCTATGATGAAAAAGTTGCCCAGGAAGTGCATGACGCGGAAGACAAGGTGGATGTTTACGAAGATGTTCTTGGTTCTTATTTGATGAAGCTTTCTGCCAGAAGTATGACAGAAATCGACAGTCAGGAAGTTACAAAACTCCTCTATATGATTGGTGACTTTGAGCGTATTTCTGACCATGCGGTAAACATTGTAGATTCGGCAGATGAAATAAAGGACAAGGGCTTACAGTTCTCTGAAAAGGCAGTAGATGAACTTAGTGTAATGTATAATGCTATCAACGAGATTATGCAAATAACCGAAGAGGCCTTTATTTCTCAGGATGAAAAGAAAGCTTACACGGTAGAACCTTTAGAGCAGGTTGTGGACGACTTAAAGGAACAAATCCGCGTGCGTCACATCAAACGTCTCCAAAAAGAAGAATGTACTATGGAGCATGGTTTTGTCCTTTCTGATATTCTTACCAACTTAGAGCGTGTATCTGACCACTGCTCCAACGTGGCAAGCTGTATTATTGAGATGGTTGAACACGAAGACTTAGACATTCATGAATATAAGCATCATTTAAAGGAAGAGGGCGAATTTGACAAACTCTACCGTGAATACTCCGCTAAGTACAAAATTGTGAAAAAAGAAGCGTAAAGTATAAAGAAAAAGCTTGCCTGTTACCGGGCAAGCTTTTTTTGACGTATGGAATAAAACAATAATAAACATAAAGAGGCGGCAAGTGCTCCGGTGGAGTCAATGCATACATCGGTGAAATTTCCGCTTCTTCCGGGAACGAAGGTCTGATGAAATTCATCGAAAGCAGCAAACAATACGGTAGTAGCAAAGCCGATAAGAATGCGGGGTTTCCATAAAAGAATTTTTGACAGCCAGGCAGTAAGCGGTAGTTGTAAGGAAAGCGCAAGTAAAAAATATTCAGTCATGTGGGCTGCTTTTCTTACAAAATAGTGAATCAGTTCTGCCCGCTCAAAAAGAACTTCCTCGGACATGGCTGCCGGAAGAAGAGGAGAGCTCAGCTTTACAAGAAAGAGACTGATTTCAAAACTCAGCGAACCGGAGGACTCGCCATCCTGAGCGGAAAATCCAAAAATCAGGAACAGTAAAAGCAAGGTAGGAAGAAAAGATCCTATTTTCAACAACAGAGTGACAACAGGTTTATTTGTGTGATTTATTTTCATGGAAAGAAAAACTCCTTTTATTAGTCTAAAAAAGTGTAAACAAATAACAAACATACTATACCATGCAATAAAAACTTTTGCAAACAATGCGTAGACAGCCTTTGTTTTTTTTGTTACAATATTTTAATAAAACTACCAAAGAAAGGTCGGTACATAAACATGCATATTACATTAACAGGTAATTTAGGAAGTGGTAAGTCCACATTAAGTAAAATATTAGAAGCAGAATACGGATACGAAATTTTTTCCACCGGAAAGGTAATCCGTAAAATTGCAGAAGAGCATGGTCTCAGCGTGTTGGAAATGAATGAGCTGATGAACAAGGATCCAAAGTACGATCATGAAATTGATGATACGACTGCAAGAATCTCCAGGGAAAATCCGGATAAGAGTATTTTATTTGACTCCCGCCTGGCCTGGCATTTTGTGGACAAGTCCTTTAAGGTATTCCTTTCTGTAAGCCTTGACGTGGCTGCAAAGCGTGTAGCAGGAGATGCAACCCGCGGAGAAGTAGAGCATTATGCATCTTTAGAGGATGCGAAGGCCAATTTAAAGAAACGCGCAGAAACAGAAGATACCCGCTACAAAGAGCTTTATAATATCGAATATTTTAATATGTCCAATTATAATCTGGTGCTGGATTCCACCGATTGCGCTCCGGACATTTTAGCAAAAATTTTAAAGGACGAGGCTGCCGCATATGAAAAAGCAGATGCGGAGGGCAAGGGAGGTTATTCCCGCTTGATTCTTTCCCTCAACCGTCCGGAAGAAGATTTTGCAAAAGAAAAAGAGATCGGTGAAGTAACCAAAGAAAGCTTTTACGGTCATGAATTTACCGTAATTACTTTAAAATAATTTTTAAAGGGAAAAAGGAGAAAAATTATGAAAAAGATACTAAAGGTACTGCTGGGCGTATTTTTGCTGGCATGCTTGATGACAGCATGCGGAAGCAAAAGCAGTGAAGAGACACCGACACCAACCGTAGAACCAACAGCAACGTCTACACCGACACCGGAACCGACAGCAACGTCTACACCAACACCGGAACCAACTTCAACACCGACACCGGAACCGACAGCAACGCCAACACCAACGCCGGAGCCAACAGCAACACCAACACCGGAGCCATTAATCGAGGACACCTATGCTAAGGGGACGGTAACTGAGGAAGGATTTGCCAGTGAATGGATGAACCTGCGGTTTACCTGCCAGCCGGGTGTTATCATGAAAACACAAGACGAGCTGGATGAACTTATGCGCCAGAATGCAGTACTTATGTATGGCGAAAAGGCAGAAGAAATGTTGAATTATACAGCATTGACTACCGTAACAGAAATGATGGCACAGTATGCCGACGGAGCAAATGTCATTGTGCAAACAGAACGCCTGCCGATACAGTATCTTTCCCTGTCAGTGGAGAGCTATCTTGCAACTGTAGTGGAAAATCTTAGAAACAGTGCAACAAAGCCAACGGTGGAAACTGCGGAGAACTTTTACATTGGACAAATCGGAGGCGAGGAATATATCGGTCTTTCCGTGGCGGTAGATTACGGAATCGGTCAGATGGTTTATCAGGATTATATCGCCAGAAAAAAAGAATCCCGTATGATTGTTATGTGCATCACTTATACCGAAGCATCGGAAAAAAATGCGGAGAACCTGATTCTTTCTTTTGGTGCGTATGATTCCGAACCGGTTTATTTGCCGGAAATTGAGCAGGAGCCAACTGCAACTGCGTTCCAGGCAGGTGTTGTAACGGAAACCGGATACGAAAATGAATGGCTGAATATGCGGGTTACATTACCGGAAGGAGTAACCGTAGTAAATGAAAGTACAGCAACAGCACTTTCCTTGGAATTTGCGTGGCCGTATGGTGTACCGGTGGTACAGGTGCTGGCAGAGCCGGTGACAGAGGAGGGAGAAACTGCAGAATCCCATATTGCAATGATGAAGGATGCTTTTGTGTGGTTAGGAGAGTTGCAGGGATTAACTTATTCCTTTGACGAAAATCTGTATACTGTGGAAATCGGCGGTCAGGAATATCTGGATTTATATATGGAAGCAACAACCGCGGATGGAATCGTTGTTTATCAGGATTACTGTGTCAGAATTTTGGATGGTTATTATGTTGCCATTATCTTTTCCTATGCGGAAGGCTTTGATGAAGAACTTACAGAGGCATTAAACATATTTAGTGAATATTAATAATTTTAGAAACGGCTGAATAAGCCGTTTCTTTTTTTGCCACAATAACAGTATATTTAAGATAGGGAGGAAAAGAATGAGGGAACATTATAAAAAACTGGTAAGACTGGTTGTTATTGTTGGAACTGTTTATTGGGGGTTCCGATTTTTGTTGCCTTTGTTTTTTCCGTTCCTTCTGGCTTATTGTATTGCGGCAATATTGAAAAGACCGGTGTGTTTTCTATGGAGGCGGCTCAGAATAAAGCCGGCGGTCGGAGGTGCCGTTCTGTTAATTGTTTTTTTAATTGCAGCCGGTGGCGGGGTTGCTTACGTAGTAAGGCTTTTGCTTAGGCAGTTTGCCGGCTTTGTAGGAAATTATGATAGTTATATTGCGGAGTGGGATGGATATATAGAGGGTGCATGCGGATACTTTGATTCCTTACTTCGCTTGGAAAAAGGAAGAACGTTTACCGTGCTTAGTGACGGTCTGGATGGAATTGTGCTTTTTTTTCAGGAAGAACTGATTCCCTTTCTGACGAAGAACTCCTTAAAAGCAGCTCTTTCCGTTACGGAACTGGTAGCGGGCGTGATCATTATTTTTGTGGCGGTGCTGCTGTTTCTTACGGATATAGCAGACCATAAGGAGTTTGGCAGAAAGAAATCTTCAGAAACGATGCCCTTACTTGGTTTTATGGAAAAAGAATGGTACCAAATAAAGAAAGAGCTTTCCGGCGCCGGTATTGCCTATGTAAAAACTCAGGTAATACTTATTTTGCTGGTCACAGCAGTATGTACCATGGGATTTCTTTTGATGAAAAATTCTTATGCATTGTTGGCCGGAGTAGCCATCGGAATTTTTGATGCATTTCCGGTTTTGGGTAGCGGACTTATTTTGGTACCCTGGTCCATTATCAGCTTTATCCGCGGTCAGGCATTTGCCGGTGCGGTATTATTGACTTTGTTTGGAATCTGCCAGTTTCTGCGGGAGTATTTAGAACCAAAACTCCTTGGCGGGAAAATGGGCATCCGCCCGGTACAAAGTCTGATGGCGGTATATATAGGGTACGAATTGTTTGGGGTATCGGGACTGTTTCTGGGACCTTTTGGCCTGGTATTGATTAAAAGTATATGGAGGGTAAGCAGTATGCCGGAGGAATAAAGGAAGGCTGCAGGTAAGTGTACTTCAACTTCAGTGAAGGGGGACTTGTGCAGCCTTTGTTTTTACTTCTTTGCAGCTTCGATTTGCTCCGCAAGGTCATTTAAATAGACCCAGCGCTCCATCTTTTCTTCCAGTGCGGTTTCTGCCTGATCTTTTTCTGCTATCAGTTCGGTGAGGCGGGAATATTGGGTGGCAGAAGCGGCAATTTCTGCTTCTAAATTGGTGATTTTTTCTTCTAATGCAGCAATATCTGCATCGATGGTTTCGTATTCTTTTTGCTCCTTATAGGAGAATTTCAGTTTGCTTTCTCTTTGCTTCCAGGTAGATTTGGAATTTGTGTCATCAACACCGGTAGAATTCGTTGCTTCAGCCCCCTTTGCCGTGCTGCTTTTTGACGGGGCAGAACTTTGGGTAATGATACCACGTTCTTTCTGCGCCTCCTTAAAATCGCTGTAATTTCCTTCATAACGGGCGATTTTGCCGTTTTCGAAGGAAAAGATGCGGGTGGCAATTTTATCAAGGAAATAGCGGTCGTGGGAAACGGTAACCACGATACCGGGATAATCTTCTAAATAGTTTTCCAAAATGGTTAAGGTTTGGATGTCCAAATCGTTGGTTGGCTCGTCCAAAATCAGGACATTCGGAGCCTCCATCAGCACCTTTAGCAGGTACAGACGACGCTTTTCGCCACCGGATAATTTTTCGATGCGGGTATACTGCATGGAACCGTCAAACAGGAACTGTTCGCACATAGCGGAGGCGGACATGGTACCTTCTTTTGTCTCGATATATTCTGCGGTATCGCGGACATATTGGAGCACTGTCAGATTTGGATTCAAAGCTTCATTTTCCTGGGAAAAGTAGCCGATTTTCATAGTGGTTCCCATATCTACATAACCGGTATCCGGCTCAATTTTTCCTGTGATGATATTCAGCAGAGTGGATTTGCCGCAGCCGTTGTGCCCCACAATACCGATGCGGTCGGTGGAGAGCACAATATAGCTGAAAGGTTCGAAAAGGGCGACACCGTTATAGCTTTTACTGATATCATAAAGCTCAATGGTTTTCTTGCCCATACGGGAAGAGAGTGCATTGATTTCTACAGAACCGTCCTCCACAATTTTTTCACGGTCGCGGAGTGCTTCAAAACGTTGAATATGAGCTTTTTGCTTGGTAGAACGGGCACGGGCGCCCCGCTGCATCCAGGCAAGTTCGGTTTTAAACAGTGTTTTTGCTTTTCTCTCGGTAGCAAGAGCCATTTCTTCACGTTCTGCTTTTAAAGCAATAAAGCCGGAATAGTTCGTTTGATAAGAATAGAGCTTTCCCTTATCCAACTCGACAATTTTATTGGTAACGCGGTCAAGGAAATATCGGTCATGGGTAATCATGATAAATGCACCCTTGTATTTGTTTAAATAATCTTCCAGCCATTCGGTCATGTCGCTGTCTAAGTGGTTGGTCGGCTCGTCCAAAACAAGTAAATCGGATTCGGTAAGCAGGGTGCGTACCAGAGCGGCACGTTTTTTCTGGCCGCCGGACAGGGTAGAAGCACTGCCCTCCGGGTCACTGATGCCAAATTTAAGCAGCATGGAGCGGGCTTCGCCGGTGATGTTACGGTAACTTTCTTTTGCAGTCTGTCCTTCGCATACATTGGCAAGAATGGATTTGGTGTCGTCAAACACCGGAGTCTGCGGCAGGTATGCGATGCGCAGCTTGTTACCGCAGGTGCGCTTGCCTTCGTCGGTGTCTTCCAAGCCTGCAATGATTTTAAGCAGGGTGGACTTACCGGTGCCGTTAATGCCGATGACGCCGATTTTGTCCCCTTCATTTATTCCTAAGCTGATATGGTCAAAGAGAATACGTTCCGTGAAGCTTTTACTTACATTTTCTAGGGTTAAGAGATTCATAGCATTTCCTTCCGTGTGGATTATTCTGTATTATCGTACCAGTTTTTTGTAATAAACGCAAGGACAAGGTAAGTTTATCCTTGTCCCCGGAGTTTTGTATTTGGAATATATGGTTGTAAAACAGAAATAAATTCCTGAAGAACCTCATCTTCTACGGGATGGAAGCGGGATGTATCGCTGCAGACCAGATTTCCGGAATCTTTGAAATTTTGAAGATAGTAAACGGAAGGCAGGGTGCTGGTGTGAAAGATCTTTCCGCCCAACCCCGACAGCCATGCGCCGATATGCTGCATTTTTTCCGTGCTGTGGAGTTCCTTTGTGACGGTTGTGCGGAACTCATGACGGATTCCGGATTGCAACAGCAGGGAAATACTTTTTTCAATACGCTCCAACTCAAAAGAGGCTTCATGAATGCCGGTAGTAGAAGCATAAAAATCTCTGGAATTTTTGATGTCCATGGCTACCATATCCAGTAGCTGGGCATCTAACAGTTTTTTTAATACCTCCGGTTGATAACCGTTAGTGTCCAGTTTAACCAAAAGCCCCATTGCTTTGATTTTTGAGATAAATTCCGATAAGTCCGGCTGCAGGGTTGGTTCTCCGCCGGTGATGCAGACACCATCCAGCTTGCCCTTGCGGGATGCAAGGAACTCAAAGAACTCCTCTTCTGTAATGACAGGACAAGAACCGGGTGCCAGTACCAACGGTGCATTATGACAATAAGGACACCGGAAATTGCAGGTGCCGGTGAATGCGGTACAGGCAAGATGTCCCGGAAAATCCAGTAAGGTTAATTTGCTAAGTCCATGTAACTGCATAATAAATCCTTTCACTTTGGTAACAGAGACTAGATCTTACACACCGAGTTTCTGTAAATATTCTTTCAGGTTTTCTTCGTGCCATTGATGACCACCGGGACAAATTTCATGGAAAATGCGGTCTTCTGATTGATAGAGACGGTATGCATTTCGCATGATATCTATCTGCTCTTCCACATTTTGGAGCCCGCGGGCGCCGTTTAAGTGGTCTTCTGCGCAGCTTTGTACCCAGACAGGACGAGGTGCCAGCAGTGCGGCAATATCGCCCATGTCCACATGCTCCCAAAGGTGAGGCACATAATTGCAGTTGCAATTGCCGTTCCGGGTGAGCAGTGCTTCTTTATAGCCGTACAAATATCCGCTGATTACAGCCACGCTGATACGGTCGTCCAACGCAGCAGCCCAAAGGGTTTGCATGCCGCCGCCGGAAAAACCGAGGCAGCCGACTTGTGCGGTGTTCCATTCGGTACGGGTTTTGATATAGTCAATTAACCGGAAAATATCCCAGGTATTCATTCCCACTAAGGTCATGCCCAGGGGTTCCGCCATGTGGGAAATCTGATAACAGCTGCCGTTTTTAAAATGGGATTCTTCATCATTTTGCATGGCAGCTTCCCTTCGTTCTCCAAAGCCGCGGCAATCCGGACAAAAGGTGACAAAACCTTCTCTTGCCAGTTGCATACCATAGTCATAGTGGAATTTTTCAATGCAGTCCATAGCGGCAGGGATATCATAACAGCCAGCTACGGAATATTTACCTGCTCCCTGGTGGCCGGGAAGGGCGATAAAGCATTGCACATCGCCTTGACGGAGCTTTTCCGGAATCAAAATATACATTGGCATATAGATACCGGGTTCCACCTGGATGACAACTTTTTCCCTGGTGATGCCGCCGTCAAGTGCTACAACCTCCAGCATATTTGGAGCCAGGTCACAGGTCTGCATTTTCGGAAGTCCGATAAGATCTGCCAAAAGCTTTCTGGTTTGGCGCTTCCAGGTAATATATTCTTCCACGGTGTCAGCCTGAAGGCGGTCAGACCGTTCCTCTTCTTCAAAGCGGGTCTGCATAGCCTGCAGAGTGCTGTAATAGGTTTCTATTTTTGGAAATCTGCGTTGTTCCATAGGATGTTCTCCTTTGTATAGCGGGCAACTTCTTCGGAAGTCAACTGATGACTCCAGGGTACTCTGGTTTCCGGGGAAGCGCCGGGACCGTAGTTTTCATATTCGGCATAAAAGCTTTGTTCTCTTGCTTCTTCTTTGTTCCAGTCGTGCCAGCCTTCTTTTTTTATGTGAGGACCAAGCTCCGAGCGGAGAATGACGGTTTTTGCAAAGTTGCGCCACGGACGTCCCAGATATACGGTTTCCGGTGCGCACTCGGAGGTAAAACGGCATTTGTCAAACACATAGCCGAACGGCCTTCCTTCCGGCGTGGAGGCTGCAGTAATGTAGCCTTCCGGGTCACCGCCGCGGGCCATGGAGAAAATTTCACATTCTTCAAAATACGCGGTTGCACCGCCAAAAATAAAATCCACATCTCCTTCGATGTAGCAGTTTTTATAGTAATGGGTGCCGTTGTCTCTTGGGGCATGTTCTCTTGGACCGCGGAAGCCGCCCCATTCGATAACCGTTGGCGGCAACGGAGCGGTAAACAGGGTGTCCTGACGTCCGAGGAACCGGCAGTTTTCAAAGGTCATGCAATCGCCGTCGGCGTAAACTGCCACGGCCTGACCTATTTTTGCACCATAACCTGCGGTGTTGGCAAAGGTGATGTTTTTTGCGGTGAAATGGTTGCCGTGGATAAAAATAGTATAAGAACGGAAGGTTCCCCGCTTGAGATTGTCCGGCATCATAAACAGGGCATAGTCATCAAAGGTGATAATAGTATGCTCTGCATCCTCGCCGATAAGGGAGACATTATCCCGCTCTAAGTCTAACTTTTCTTTATAGGTTCCGGCTGCAAGGTGTATTTCTACAGCAGATTCTGCAGGAACTGCCATAGCCAGGGTAAAGGCTTCGCTTATGGTAGCAGCATCTTTAGTGCCGTTTGGATTTACATAAATGGTGATGGTTTTCATGGAATTCTCCTTATAATTAACAGGCAGAACCAAAGCTCTGCACTTTTTTTGTTGTTCTTTTCTTATTATAAAGAAAAACCGATGGTTATTCAATAGTTTTCCCTTGACAGTTCGGAAAAAAGCCGTTATACTGAAATCTGCCGTGCAGCCGGGGAGTTAGCGGTGCCCTGTACCTGCAATCCGCTCCAGCAGGGGTGATATCCGGCCTCGGGCAGGTTCTTGTAAAGCCGCCCATCATAAGTGGTGTTGATACTCTGGTCTTGCGCAACGGATGTTCGTGAACCGTGTCAGGTCAGGAATGGAGCAGCACTAAGCGAAAAGTTCCGTGTGCCGTAAGGGCGCCGGGGAGGAGCTAACTGTGGTGGTACCGTTTATGAGTCGTGTTCAAAGCCGGATGCACGGATTGAAAAAAGTGAAAAAAAGTGTTATGATAGAGTCGGGTGTGTGTAAGCATCCGGCTTTTTATGTTTTAGAAAGGTAAACGACTATGATTTTTGATACACATACACATTATGATGACGAGCAGTTTGATAATGACAGAGACGCTTTGCTTTGCTCACTCGCAGAGCGGGGTGTAGGCGCTGTTACCAATATGGGAGCTTCCATGCGGGGGGCAAAGGATAGTGTCAAACTGGCCCAAAAATATCCTTTTGTTTATGCTGCGGTGGGAATTCATCCGGATCATGCAAAGGAATTAAATGAAGAAGAGTTTGAAGTGTTAAAAACGCTGGCAGCAGAAGAAAAAGTAGTTGCTATCGGTGAAATAGGATTAGACTATTATTGGGATTCCACGGAGAGGGAAGACCAGAAGTATTGGTTTAAACGGCAGCTTGCCCTTGCACAGGAGCTGAAGCTTCCGGTGGTGATTCACAGCCGGGATGCGGCAGCAGACACATTGGAAATTATGAAGGAAGCATATCACCAGTCCGGAAAAAAACTTACGGGGGTTATCCACTGCTTTTCGTATGAAACGGAAATGGCCAGGGAATATGTTAAAATGGGATTTTATCTTGGCGTTGGCGGCGTGGCAACCTTTAAAAACGGACGGAAATTAAAGGAAGTAATCGAAGATATTCCAATGGAAAAAATAGTACTGGAAACAGACTGTCCGTACTTGGCGCCGGTGCCGTTCCGGGGGAAAAGAAACAGTTCAGAACTGCTTTCTTATGTAGTAGCTGCAATCGCAGAACTGAAAGGCATTTATGAAGGAGAGGTAGAACGCATCACCTGGGAAAATGCATGCAACTTATACCGTTTGACACTTTAAATGTATTGATATACAGAAAGGAATTCACATGGCAACCTTAGGCAATCCTCAAAATACCATTGAAATATTAAAGAAATATGATTTTATGTTCCAAAAACGGTTTGGACAGAATTTTTTAATTGATACCCATGTATTGGAAAAGATTATCAAATCTGCGGAAATCACCAAGGAAGATCTGGTTTTGGAAATCGGTCCCGGTATTGGTACGATGACCCAGTATCTTTGCGAGAATGCCAGGGAAGTTATTGCGGTAGAAATCGACAAAAACCTGATTCCGATTCTTACAAACGATACCTTGGCAGAATATGACAATGTTACTATTATCAACGAGGATATTCTAAAGTTGGATTTAAATGCACTGGTGCAGGAAAGAAACGGGGGAAAACGCATCAAAGTAGTGGCAAATCTTCCGTACTACATTACAACTCCGATTATTATGGGCTTATTTGAATCCCATGTACCGCTTCAAAATATTACGGTTATGGTACAAAAAGAAGTGGCAGACCGTATGCAGGCAGGACCGGGCAGTAAGGATTACGGTGCATTGTCTTTGGCGGTGCAGTATTATGCTACTCCTTACATTGCGGCCAACGTACCGCAAAACTGCTTTATGCCGCGGCCGAATGTAGGCTCTGCGGTTATCCGTCTGACCTTACATGAAAAGCCTCCGGTACAGGTTAAAGATGAAAAATTTATGTTTGCGTTGATACGGGCGTCCTTTAACCAGAGAAGAAAGACCTTGGTAAACGGGTTGACCAATGCGGCAGAACTGAATCTTTCCAAAGAACAGGTGCAGGCAGCGCTGGAACAGATGGGATTATCTGCCACCATTCGAGGTGAAGCTTTGACATTGGAACAGTTTGCAGAGCTTGCCAATTTACTGGTATAACAGAGGTGCGTATGAAGTATCGGTTGGAGTGGCTGTCAGAGGACGAAGGCAGCATTACGTTTTTGGAGGGTGGAGAGCCTTTTATGACCCTGAAGGTATTTCTTGTGGGGGAAGAAGAGGCAGAGCTTCGGATACAAGATGTTGTGTTTTTAGAAAACGACAGGAAAACAAGTGACTTACAGGAAAAAGTCATTACTAAAATGACCGAATGCATTTCGGAATCTTTTCGACTGTTGTGGGAAGAGGGGTTCGAGGAGACTATCCTGGTGGAACCAAAAGAGTCGAAATTAGCGGAAATACTGGATTCTACTGATGTAGTAAGCTTGGTTTATAAGGAATACATGATGAAACGTGATTTTGCCCGACATAAATCTACAGGTTGTGGTTTGCCTGCTCTTCGTCTGACAAAAAACGAGGACGGATACGATTGTGAAAATGCGGAGGGAACTTTTTTTTGCAGACTGTTGGATTATGAGAAGACAAAGGAACAAAAACGTTGTTTTTACCTATATGAGGTAGAGGTTGATGCAGTAAAGCGGAATCAGGGAATCGCCACTGCATGTCTACGTAAATTGTTTGAACTGCTTGCGGAGCAGTCACCGGTCACGGTTTATTTGCAGGTCGGCTCTTATAATGAGCCGGCAGTGCATTTGTACGAGAAGCTGGAATTTGAAATTTCCGAAGAACTGCGGTATTACACTATGGCAGAGGATGATTAAGAATATCAGGAAAGGGTATAGCATGGCGAGGAAAAAAAAAGAACTGACGCAGGATGAAAAATATATGAAAGAGGCAATCCGTCAGGCAAAAAAAGCGGAAAAGCTGATGGAAGTTCCCATTGGTTGCGTAATTGTGTACCGGGACAAAATTATTGCCAGGGGCTACAATAAACGGAATACTAAAAAAACCACCCTTGCCCATGCGGAAATTATCGCCATAGCAAAAGCAGGAAAAATAATCAATGACTGGCGATTGGAAGACTGTACGATGTATATTACCCTGGAGCCGTGCCAGATGTGTGCCGGCGCGATTGTTCAGGCAAGAATGAAGAGGGTGGTTATCGGAAGCAGAAACGCCAAGGCCGGTTGTGCCGGCTCTGTGTTGAATTTGCTGCAAGAGGAACGCTTTAATCATCAGGTGGAATTAACGGAAGGGGTTCTGGAAGAAGAGTGCTCGGCCATGCTCAGTGATTTCTTTAAAGAACTCCGTAGGACAAAAGCACTGGAAAAGAATGCGTAAAAGGTTTGAATTACTGGGGAAATGGTGGTATACTAAGAATAAGGTATTATGTTTTTACGGGGGTAAAGCATCATGGGATTTGAAATGAAAGCAAATGCAGTAAATCAGATTCCAAAAGGAACAGAAATTTTTTTGGAAAATGAACCGGCTGCGTATGTATGTGTCGTCATCAGAGGACGGGTGCTTGCAAGAACAGAATCGGTAAAAATTTCGCTTCCGTCCGGAAGTTTTCTTGGTGTGTTCGATTTGTCGGTAGGACACTATGTTTCTGATTATATCGCAACGGAAGACAGCATGCTGTATGCTTTTCCTATCCGAGACAAAAAAATGCTGCGGGCTATGTTAACATCTACCAATAAAGATTACCGTGGTCTTATGGTCAATTCTCTTACCAAGTATTTCTATGAGTTATCCAAAATTAATGCAGAATTTCATAAAATGGCAGGAGAGTTATATGAATTGCTAACCGATGCTTATGCAAAATACAAGGGCTTTTGCCGGGATGCCGGTGAAGGTGTAATTCAGTTGCCTGCATTAGAGCAGATGGAAGCATATCAGGACGAAACACCAATGGAACGCAACAGTTTTTCCTATTATGAAGACTTGGCAAGAGTTCCGGCAGATGTCCAAAAAAGCTTTTTTGGCTGTGGTGTTGAATTAACCATGTTTCACATTAAGGAACTTTCCGGTATCATCAGCAATCTGATTATCGACACAAGGGAAGTTTGCTCTTACATAAAAGAATATTTTTCCTGCTTATATAATGACGGAGCAAAGAATCTTCTTCTGGGCTTAATGAAATTGTCCCATGAAACAGGAAAAAAGAGCCGCCCTGTGCAGGGGCTCCAGAATTTACTGGACAAATTACTGGATGAATTCAACCGTATGGAAGAACTTTTGGAACGGTATATGGGAATGCCTCAAATTGCAAACCGCCAGCGCCTGGAAAAAATGTATACGGCTGTTTTAATGGGCGAAGGAATGGAGGAGGCTGCAGAAGTGGCTTCCGGAGCTTCTGATGAAGAATTATACCGGAGTTTAAAAAATACTCTCCCGCAATTGGTTGAGTTTTCCGGTGTGCCAAAGGAGCAGTTAAAAACATTTATAGAAGCGATGGGTACTTTTGTACGGGCCAAAGACAGGATGTCTACCGAAGATGATTTCAGAACACTTCGCCGTCAGATTGCAGATGGTTTTTATACATTGTACAAGGCGATTTTCTTAAAGGTGCTGAAGGATGAGAACAATATGCCAAAGCCGGTGGAGCTGTTTTTAAACTATGGCTTTACTGACGAACGCCTGCTTACAAAAGAACAAACCTTGGAATTATGCAGAATAGATGTTTCTACAAAAAATAAATATCATTGTACCATTTTCACCATTCCGGAGTGGCTGCGTGCAGTTTACAACGGTAAGCGTGAGCCGTCCAAGAATGAGTTTGATATGGAGTATATCGAAACACTGCGTGAGCAGAAGAAAATGGGCGAAATCAATGCAGAAGAAGAAAAGAAACTGGCAAATGACCAGATGAAGAAGCTGGAATATGAACTGCAGAATATGTTCCGCTATAATCACCGTATCGTAAACGGTCAGCCAAGTGTGTTTGTCCCGGTGCTTTGCAGTGAACAGATAATGAGCAGTCCGGAAAGAGCAGTGGTTACAAAGGACCGAATGGGTCAGTTAATAGAAAAGTATCGTGAAATTGATTATTCGGTATTCTACCGTGAACTCAATTATGCAGATGCGGCCGCCGGCATTGAAAAGGAACTGATTATGAAAGAAGTGGTGCCGGACATCATTCTGTTCCCGGCTTACGGACAGAATGCCAGCATGTGGCAGGAGTTAAGCTGTAAGCGCAGGGATTCTGCCGGCAGATTTTTGTTTCCGATTATGGCAGAAGGTAACATTGATGACCTGATTATCAAGACTTTCGGACGGTTCCGTTGGGAATTATGCCGTACCATGCAGGGCAGTTCCTGGAACAACATCCAGTATAAATCCCTTACTTCGGAATATGCAGATTATATCCAGTTCTATAAAAAGAATAAAGAACTTTCCGAAGAACGTAAGGAAAAAATAAAACAACAGATTATGAAGGGAAAAAACAGTACAAGAGAAATTTTTGTGCAGGATTATGAGCTTTGGATTAAATCAGAAGCACTGGGAGCCATGCGTCTAAACAAGGTTGCCAGAGAGATTCTTGCTATGTACTGTCCGTTTAACAAAGAAATCAGAGAAGCCGTGGAAACCCAGCCGGCATTTGCCGATCCGATTGCACGGTTTAAGAGAGACCGGATAAAGAAAGTCCGCGAATTGGAATTGAAATATCATGCGTATACTACAAAGCAGGGAATTGCGCTGACACAGGAACTGCTTCACAATTTATCCTTCTACAAGGACAAATAGAAAGGAATACTTCATGGGAGAAATACTATTGCAAGTGAGCGGACTTGAAATGTCATATGGAAAACGCAACGTGTTGCAGGATGTCTCCCTTGTGTTACAACCGGGTAAAATTCTGGGAATTGCAGGAGAAAACGGTGCAGGTAAGTCCACACTGTTGTCTGCTCTTGCAGGAATACAAAGCCCGAAAAAAGGAAAGATTTTCTTTGACGGCAAAGAAATTTCGAAGAACAAACGCCAATACAAACGGCAGATAGGATTTGTTCCGCAGGATATTGCATTATTTGAGGAATTAAGCGGCAGGGATAATCTGAAATTTTTCGGGAAAGCATATCGCGTATCCGGGGCTGAGCTTTCCGGGCGTATCCGGGAAGTATGTACCATTACGGGATTCCCGGAGGAAGAACTGAAACGTCCGGTAAGTGAATATTCCGGCGGCATGAAAAGAAAAATTAATATCGGAGCAGCAATTCTTCACCGGCCGAAGCTGCTTCTGTTGGATGAGCCGGTGGCAAACCTGGACACAAGTTCAGAAGAGCAGGTTCTGACAGCATTAAAACAGCTGGCAGAACAGGGTACCGCCATTGTCTATGTAGGGCATCATTTAGAAAAAATGGAACAGTTTTGCGACGAACTTTGTTTCATTAAAAACGGAAAGGTAATAAGGAGTAAATAATGGCATTATTCGGCTTAGGTTACAAGAAGAAAATAGAAGAAATTAAGCGGCTGATGGATGAACAGAACTTCGAACAGGCAGCACTTACTGCAGATGATATTTCGATAAAGCGGTTAAAGTCTGCTTATGAATTGAATTTAGTTGGAAAAGCATATAAGTGCAACGGAGATTTTCTCCAGGCAAGAGATGCCTTTGAGCGTTCTTATGAGATGCGCTGTTCCAGACCGGTTATTATTGACATAATGGACTGTTGTCTGGAAGCAAAGGATTTGGACGGTGCAGAAAAGTACTTTGACGAATATCACAAAGTGGCTCCGGAAGATAAAGTAACCCAGTATAAATACCGGTATCGCATTGAAAAGAGAAAAGGCAGGGAACGTCGTCTTCTGATAATGATTTTGGAAGAATTGAAAGCGTTAGAATACATTGAAGAATATGCGTATGAATTGGCAAAGCAATATCACAAAGCCGGCATGGCAGAAGAATGCATGCGGGAGTGCGATGATATTATTTTGTGGTTTGGATTTGGTCCGACAGTGGAACGTGCCAAGACCCTTCTTGCATATTATAAAGGAGAAATCAGTTTAGAGGATATAAAATCAGCGGGCGCAAAATATCAGGCGGAACAGGAACGCAGATGGAGAGAAGAGCAACAGATGGAAGCCGCTGTAGCAAAAGAGTCAGAACCGGAAGAGCCTGTGTGTGCAGAATCTATGCAAGAAAAAACAGTACAGGAAGAAATTGTGCAGGAAGAAGCGGCACAAGAAGAAGTACAAGAAACAGTACAGGAAGAGCCGGAATGGAAGAACTGCGAGGAAGAAATTACAGAACCGTCGCCGTCTTCTGAGGAGCAGCAGGAAGAAGAATTTATCATGCCGGAAATTGACATGTCCGGAATTTCTTTTGAAGGAGAAGCACAAGAATTGCAAAACCGGCCGGCTCAGAAGGAGGAACTACAGGAAAACTCCCGCGAGGAAGAAGAACTTTATATTCCGTATGCGGAAAATCCGGAAACTTCTAATGAAAGACTGGCAGAATTGTTAAAGAAGAAGAACATCTCTATTCCTGAAATTTTAAATAATTTCGGTCGGGTTGACCGTATTCAGAAGCAGGTAGTAAAGAGCCTTGAACTGGCAATCAATGACAGGGAAAAAGCATATTTTGTTATTACGGGAGAGTCCCGGACAGGGAAAACTACTCTGGCACTTTCTTTAGTACGCCTGTTGTTTGAACTGGATATTGTAAAGTATGACCGTACCGCAACGATTGATGCGGTGCAGTTAAATCAGGTATCCATCGAAGATTATGGTGAAGAATTGAAAAACTGCAATTTGATTATTGAAAATGCCGGTGGAATGACAAAAGAATCCATCGATGGTTTGTTGCGCTTTTCTAAGGGAAGTAAGGGAAAAACCTGCGTTATTTTAGAAGATACGGTGCGGGATATCAACAAATTCCTGCGGGCAAGAGAAGAACTGAACAGTCTGTTTAATAACCGGATTCATCTCGGAAAATATAACACAGATGATTTGCTTGGCTTTGCTTATGACTACATAAAAAAAGAGGACTATGGCATTGACAAAATGGCTGCACAGGTCCTCCGGGATAAAATTGATGAAATTGTCAGAGATTACAGTAATGACCAGCGGTTAGTCCGTACCTTGAAACTGGTGGAAGTGGTGGTTGCCAGAGCAGAAAAGCGTGCCGGCGAATTGATTCTTTCCATGGCAGCGGAAGGAAAAATCCAGCAGGGAAATTACTTGGTAATTATTTTAGATGATGTTATCGGTTAAGATAACAAATTACACCTTGAATTGAAGAGAGATGTCAGATTTTAAATACTGACCGCCAACAGAGCGGACTCTCTTTGAGATATGCAATATGTAGGAGGAGTCCTTTGCATAGGCTTCCAATGGTTCGATTTCAATTTCGTTTGTATCGGAATTGTAATGAATCGCCGTCTTTAACGGAACATTGGAAGTATTTGTCACGTATAAATTCATATTATTTATAGTGGCAGGATCCAAAGGGGCAGAAAATTTAACCCGCCATACAAATTTGCCGGTTTTAAATTTTAAATTCTGCTTTACCTTTCCTTCCATGTCGTCCGGAATGGATTCAAAACTGATGAAGTTCATGTAACGGGACCTCCCTATTTTTGTGTACTACCTATAGTGTACCACAATCTTTCGCGTTTGAACAGAGAGGAAAATGGCTTATATGGAAAAGAAAACGAATATTGTGCTATTAGGTATGCCCGGTTCGGGGAAAAGCACTGTGGGAGTATTACTGGCAAAACGGTTAGGAAAGCGATTTGTAGATACTGATTTGCTGATACAAGAACAGGAAGGCAGACTTTTAAGCGAAATTATCAGTCAGGAGGGTTTGGAAAAATTCATTGAAATTGAAAACCGTGTAAATGCAGAGGTTGAGGCAGAAAATTCCGTGATTGCCCCCGGGGGCAGTGCAATTTACGGGAAAGAAGCCATGGAACACTTTAAGGAAATCGGAGAAGTGATATACTTAAAACTGAGTTACCGGAGTGTGGCAAGGCGTCTGGGAGACCTGACAAAACGTGGTGTGGTATTCCGGCCCGGGCAATCTCTGAAAGCTCTATATAAAGAACGTTGCCCGTTGTATGAGAAGTACGCGGACTATATTGTGGAGTGCGACGGAAAGAAAATAGGGGAAACATTAGAGGCGGTAAGAGCAAAAATCGGGAAATAATCCGCAAAAAATGAAAAAAGACTTTACAAATGGGGCAGAATCGAGTATAGTTACTTAGTTAGTATTTGGAAATTAACCGAGGTGTAATATGGATCAATATATAATCAAAGGCGGCACAGCGCTGGCCGGAGAAGTAGTAATCAGTGGAGCAAAAAATTCTGCATTAGGTATTTTGGCAGCTGCGGTTTTAACAGAAGAAGAAGTCTGCATTAAAAATCTGCCGGATATCCGGGATATTAATGTCCTGTTGCAGGCCATCGAAGGCATTGGTGCCCGTATTGAGCGGGTAGATGCACATACTGTAATTATCAACAGTGCAAACGTACATCCTATGGCAGTGGATGATGAATATATCAGAAAAATCAGAGCGTCCTATTATTTAATCGGCGCCCTTCTTGGCCGCTTCAAAAAGACCCAGGTAGTTTTACCTGGTGGCTGTAATATCGGCAACCGTCCAATTGACCAGCACATCAAGGGATTCGAAGCCTTGGGTGCTAACGTAGCTATCCAGCACGGTATGGTAATTGCAGAGGCTAAAGAATTAGAAGGAAATCACATTTATTTAGATATTGCCAGCGTTGGTGCAACCATTAATATTATGCTGGCAGCCTGTCTTGCTAAGGGTCAGACAATTTTGGAAAATTCGGCAAAGGAACCTCATGTAGTGGATGTTGCCAATTTCTTAAACAGTATGGGTGCAAACATCAAGGGTGCCGGTACCGATGTTATTCGTATTACCGGCGTTGAAAAGCTTCATGGCAGCACATACTCTATCATTCCTGACCAGATTGAAGCAGGAACTTTCATGCTGGCAGCAGCAGCAACCAGAGGTGATGTTACCATCCGTAATGTCATTCCAAAGCATTTAGAGGCAATCTCTGCTAAGCTGGAAGAAATCGGAGCCTTTGTAGAAGAATTTGACGATGCGGTTCGTGTAGTAGCAACGAAACGTCTTGGTCATACCCATGTAAAAACTTTACCGTATCCTGGTTTCCCAACCGATATGCAGGCGCAGATTACAACGTTGTTGGCTCTTTCCGAAGGAACCAGTATTGTAACAGAGAGTATGTTTGAAAGCCGTTTTAAATATGTGGATGAACTGGTGCGTATGGGTGCGTCCATTAAGGTAGAAGGCAATACAGCCATTATTGATGGTGTTTCCGGTGTTACCGGTGCAACCGTCAGTGCACCGGATTTACGTGCCGGAGCCGCTTTAGTTATTGCAGGTCTGGTGGCAGAGGGCTTTACTGTAGTAGAGCATATTGAATTCGTAGAACGCGGATATGAGAATTTCGAAGGAAAGCTTTGCGGACTGGGAGCCCGCATTGAAAAAATGGATTCCGAAGATGACAGAGCAGTACAGAAATTTAAATTAAAAGTGAGCTAATCTCACAGCGCATAAAAAGAGGTTTTTCTCAGTTCTTCCCCAAAAGGGAACAGAGAAAAACCTCTTTTTATTCTTTTGTTTATACTACGCCGGTAATGGTGAGCCCCGGATAATCCCTTAAATCAATGTATCGATCTCCGGAAAGAGCGATGACCGGTTTATCAAGCTGATTCCGCTGCATCATGATAATACGACCGGTTTCGCCGTTGCTCAATTTTACGGTATAATTTAAATAGGAGTACATAATCTGATCCAGGAAAGTCATTAAATAACCCGGGTCATAAGTGGTAAGCCCTTCCGTCTGGAAAATTCCGATAACTTCCAACGGACAGATAGGACCACGGTAAACGCGGTTGGCGGTTAAGGCATCATAGACATCGGCAATGGCAACAATTTTTGCAAAAGGTTCAATTTCACCTGCCGTCAATTTGTTTGGATATCCTTTTCCGTCACAGCGTTCGTGGTGCTGCAGCGCAGCTTTCGCAATGCGGGGATCTACTGCCTGGTCTTTTAATATACTGTATCCAAGAGCCGGATGCTCCTGAATGATGCGGTACTCGTCATCAGTCAGTTTTCCCGGTTTTTTGATGATGGAAGTAGGAATCATCATTTTGCCGATATCATGTAATAATCCGGCTAACGTTAAGGCTTCCGTTTCCGCATCATCATATTTTAGCCAGTGTGCAAACAGATTACAGATTAATGCAACATTCATGCTGTGGACATAGGTGGCATCATCCAGGTTACGAATAGCCATCATCATATCCAACAGGGAATTCGGATTTTTGCAGGCGGCAAAAATTTTGGATACATCTGCCAGCATGCTTTCTGTATTAAGCGGAGCTTTGTTTTGAACCACTTCATTTAATTGCTCTTTGTAAGAAACAAAGGAACTGTAGAAGGTGGTTGTAAAGGTACGGTATTCCGGACTGGCTTTAATCCGGCCGACATAGGAGGAAGCTTCCGGAATAATGACCGGCTTATTTTTATAAACCGGTTTTTTCTCTTTTTTGCGCAGGTTTGCCGGTGTAACGATGATGATTTCCTCGACAGAATAGAATTTCAGTCGGGTAATCATACGGTCCGTTAAAACGGCGCCTTCGCCGGCAATCAGGTAGTCGGAAGAAGAATAGACATCTTTTCCGATGGTCATGCCCGGCTCTGCAAATGATGTTTTGATTTTCATTAATTCCTTCATGGTGTCGCCTCCGTATGTGCGGGGAATTTTTATAAATACTTCTTTAATACATCTACTTTATCCAAAGCTTCCCAAGGAAGATCAAGGTCATTTCTGCCGAAATGTCCGTAGGAAGAGGTCTGCTTGTAAATCGGTCTTCTTAAATCCAGCATCTGGATAATGCCTGCAGGACGTAAGTCAAAGTTTTCGCGGATGATAGCTTCTAATTCGGCTTCGGATTTTACGCCGGTACCGAAGGTATCTACCATAACAGAAGTTGGATGCGCCACGCCGATAGCGTAGGACAACTGGATTTCACAACGCTTTGCAAGACCTGCAGCAACCAGGTTCTTTGCAACATAACGTGCTGCATAGCAGGCAGAACGGTCTACCTTGGTGCAGTCTTTACCGGAGAAAGCACCGCCGCCGTGTCTTGCGTAACCACCGTAAGTATCTACGATGATTTTACGGCCGGTGAGACCGGAGTCGCCGTTTGGTCCGCCGATAACAAAGCGGCCGGTAGGATTGATAAAGAATTTTGTGTTATTATCAATGAGCTCTGCCGGAAGTACCGGTTCGAACACATATTTCTGAATGTCAGAGTGAATCTGTTCCTGTGGAATTTCCGGTGCATGTTGAGTGGATAATACAACAGCATTGATATGAACCGGCTTACCTTCTTCGTCATATTCTACGGTTACCTGGGATTTTCCGTCCGGACGAAGGTAAGGAAGGGTACCGTCTTTACGGACCTTGGTAAGCTGTCTGGTAAGCTTGTGGGCAAGGGAGATAGGATATGGCATGTATTCTTCGGTTTCGTCAGTAGCATAGCCGAACATCATACCCTGGTCGCCGGCACCGATGGCATCGATGTCAGCATCTGTCATTTTGTTTTCCTTTGCTTCCAATGCCTTATCAACGCCCATGGCAATATCGGTGGACTGCTTGTCCAATGCAATCATAACACCGCAGGTGTTGCCGTCAAAGCCATAATCGCCATTGTTGTAGCCAATTTCACAAATAGTTTCACGGACGATTTTCTGGAAATCTACGTTTGCTTTGGTGGTGATTTCGCCCATAACCAGAACCAAACCTGTGGTGCAGGCTGTTTCGCAGGCTACGCGGCTCATAGGGTCCTGTTCCAGTAATGCGTCCAGAACGGAGTCGGAGATGGCATCACAGATTTTATCCGGATGTCCCTCGGTTACGGATTCAGATGTAAATAATCTTTTGCTCATAACTTAATTCCTTTCTTGGTGGTGTGCCGTCAGGCACGGGTTAAAAGTAACTATAAAAACAAGAAAAGTCCGCAATAAGCGGACCTGGAACGTCTGTAAACCAAATCCTCTTATTGTTCGAACTGCCAGGGGCAGTATACTCGCTCAACTTGGCACCTTTCCTTACGGGGGTTGCCGTGACTTCACTGAGTCTTTACTCTCCGTCACTCTGAATAAGAGTTTATGCTAACTTTTCTGTAGTTTGAGTATGCACTTTTTTTTGGTTTTTGTCAAGTGAAAAGTCGATTTTGGGCGCGGTTTATGAAAAGTTTAGGAAATAGTTATAAATTACTGATGAAAAGAGAATAAAAAGTGTGATATACTTACAATCGGAGGAAGATTGTTATGAAGCTAAAAAACAGGCTGTTTGCCGCTTTTTTCATTATCATATTGTTACCCTGCAGCATGATTGGTACCATTGGTTCGGTAATACTTACCCAACAGGTCAGCACCATGGAGGAAACTTACCGGGTGGATACGGACGGCTGGGAGGTAGTTACGGAACCGGTTCAGATATTGAACCGCATGACCCGGTCAGCGTTTAATGAACTCAGCACCATGGCACTGCGTTATCCGGAACGGTTTCAGGACAGCCAGCGGATTTCATCCATTAACGAGGGGCTGATGGAAAGTTATTCTTATCTTTTGGTAGAGAAGAATGAGGATATGATATTTATCGGAAATAAAACCCATTATAACAGTATTCAAAAGCAGATTCCGGATGTGGGCGGATTTGAAGTGGCATATGACGGAGGTGTTTATATTGGGGGAGAAGTTCCTTTTTTGGTAAAGCAGCAGGATTTTAAGTTTGCAGACGGAAAATCCGGAAGCTTTTATATTATTACGGATGTAAATGCCATGGTGTTGCGTTTGAAGAGCGCCGCTACTATTGTAATTCTCGGCAGTATTCTGACCATTATATTTACTGCGGGTATTCTTGTGGCATGGCTTTATCAGGGGATTTTGCTGCCGTTAAATGCGTTAAAACGGGCAACAAAACAGCTGCAGGAAGGTAATCTGGATTATTCCCTGAAGGACAATATTTCGGATGATGAAATCGGCCAGCTTTGCGCAGATTTTGAAGAAATGAGAGTGCATCTGAAAAATGAAATTGAGGTACGGATTCAATACGAACAGGACTTAAAGGAACTAATCAGCAATATCTCTCATGATATAAAAACACCGCTGACAGCAATCAAAGGATACGCAGAAGGGCTGTTGGATGGCGTGGCAGACACACCGGAACGCCGGGAAAAATATTTGAGAACAATATTTGCAAAGGCAAGTGATATGACAACACTGGTAGATGAGCTGTCTTTTTATACAAAAATTGATACGAATAATATTCCGTATCATTTTGAAAAAGTAAGAGTAAACGACTACTTTTTGGATTGCGTGGAAGACAATAAGCCGGAATTGGAAATTGTGGACGTAGATTTATGGTATGAAAGTAATGTAAAAAATGAAACGCAGGTATTGGGCGACAGAGAGCAGTTGCGACGGGTAATGAATAACCTCATCGGAAACGCGGTAAAATACCGTGGAGATAAAGAGCGGGGAAGCATTACTGTACGTCTGAAGGAAGAAGAAACACTGGTATATGTAGAAGTGGAAGATAACGGACAGGGAATTTCTGAGCAGGCACTGCCATATGTGTTTGAGCGTTTTTACCGGGCAGATTCTTCCAGAAATTCTAAACAAGGCGGAAGCGGTCTTGGATTAGCTATTGCAAAGCGGATTATTGAAGAGCATGGCGGCACAATCCGGGCAGAAAGCGAAGCCGGTGTAGGAACAAAAATTATATTTACGCTAAGAAAAATTGAGGTCATCGAGCAGAAAGGAGAATAATCAATGGAAAATATTTTAATAATTGAGGACGAAATTGCAATTGCCGAGCTTGAAAAAGATTATTTAGAATTAGCAGGTTTCCGTGTTACTATGATAAATGACGGGCAAAAAGGTCTTGCGGAAGCAATGACCGGGGAGTATCACTTAATTATTCTTGACCTTATGCTGCCGGGGATGGATGGATTTGAAATTTGCCGTCAGGTCCGGGAAGAGAAGGATATACCGATATTGATGGTGTCTGCGAAGAAAGAGGATATTGATAAAATTCGGGGACTTGGTCTGGGAGCAGATGACTATATGACGAAGCCTTTCAGTCCAAGTGAACTGGTTGCCAGAGTAAAGGCTCACCTGGCAAGATACGATCGCCTGGTGAAAAACCATGATAAAGTCAATGAAGTGATTGAAATCCGGGGCATGAAGATTGACAAAACTGCCCGCAGGGTTTATGTTAATGATGAGGAGAAAATTTTAACAACAAAGGAATTTGATTTGTTAAGTTTTTTGGCAGGACATCCGGACAGGGTATTTACCAAAGATGAATTATTCCGTGAAATTTGGGACATGGAATCCTTTGGAGATATTGCTACCGTTACGGTGCATATTAAAAAAATTCGTGAAAAAATCGAGGAGGATGCGGCCAAACCACAGTACATTGAAACAATTTGGGGCAAGGGATACAGGTTTAAAGTATAACAGAAGCCGGGAGTAAATAAATCCGCAAAGGGATTTGCACAAATGGGGAGAGCAGACGTATGCTGAGCATTCAGAAAACGCAAAGCCAGTTAGAGAAAGACAGACGGGAGAATCCACCGGAGCAGGTGGAGCTTTTGCAGGAAGAACTGGAGCTGGAAAAAGAAAAAAAGGAAATCATATCTTCGCTGTATAATGACTGGATTTATGAGTATAATGTGAAGGAACGGAAAGTCACTACCATCAGCGGCAGCAGCTCACACTATATAAGTGCAACCGGTCAGAAACATATTATGCTGGATGACCTTCATCCGGAAGATAAAGCTGCTTTTGTAGAATGCTGCCGTGGTGTATATGATAGTAAAACACCGGGCTATATGGAAGCCAGAATCAGGGTAGAGGATGAATACCGTTGGATTTCTCTTACAACTCGGGTGCTTCGGAACCGGGCAGGGAAAATTGTATCGGTAATCGGTAAAATTTCCGATATCAATGGGCAGAAAAAAGAAGAACTCCGACTGCAGGCCCAGGCCAGACAAGACTCCATGACAGGGCTGTTAAACCGGGTAGCTTTCCGGGAACAGGCGGAAGAATTATTAAACCTGGCAACAAGGCAGGAAGGTAAAGCACCGGCCATGCTTATTGTTGATATTGATAAATTTAAACAGATAAACGACCATTACGGACATTTATACGGAGATACGGTAATTGTTTCCATGGCGGATGCCCTGCGGACTGTGTTTGGAGAAGACGCAGCCATAGGAAGATTCGGCGGAGATGAGTTTACGGTATTTCTTTTGGACGCAGATAAAAATATGCTGGAGGATAAAATCCTGGAACTCCGCGAAACGTACGCGCGGGATATCGCAGAAACAGAAGACGGACATAAGGTTACCTGCAGTGTTGGCGCGTCCCGTTACGGAGTGGATGGTACAACACTGGATGAACTGTTAAAAAGTGCAGACAGTGCATTGTATTACATAAAAGAAAATGGCAGAGACGGTTATGCCATTTGTACAGAGATTATTAAGAAGAAATTTGCGGAAGGGTCGGAACAGGTTCTTTCGGAAGAGCCAAAAGATGAAAACCGCCGTATTTCTGCGGAAATAACAGAGTTCGCCCTGGAATTATTAGAGGGAAGCAAGGATTTAAAGAGTGCCATGAACATGCTTCTGATGAGAATCGGCAAGCGCTTCCGGCTATCTGCGGTGTCTGTCCGGGAATACAGTAATAAAGATATACCGGAGCTTTCTTTTCTTTGGAGCTCCATAGAGCCTCCGAAAGAACAGCCAACAAATTATATTTCGCTGGAAGAAAGGCGGCGCATCCGGGAGGATTTCCGTAAAAATCAGATTCTGGAGATTTCTGATGTGGAAGCCTTGCCAAAGCAAAGCGGCTTGTATCAGTTATATACCGGAGTGAATCTGCAGGCAGTATATCAATGTCCGTTCATCAATGAAGGACAGGTATTCGGCTACATTGCTTATGCTGACAGCCGGCCAAGGGAATGGACGGAAACAGAGAAGCAGTCGTTATCCTTAATTTCCCGGATTATCAGTAATTATCTTGCAAGAGAGCTTGCTTACGAAAAGATTGCAAAAAAAATCGAACTGATGAAGAGCATGGATGAAGTAACCGGGCTTTTGAAGTATGATAAATTTAAAGAAGTTGCCCAGTCTCTGTTAAACCAGAACAGTGCCAACGTGAAATATGCCATTGTCTCCACAGATTTTGCCCATTTTAAATATTTTAATGAGGTATATGGTTTCCGGAGCGGTGATGAGGTTCTCAAGGATTTTGCCGGTCTGGTAGCAAAGCATAATCCAAGAGCAGTGGCTGCCTGCCGTGACTATGCGGACAACTTTTTAATCATGGTAACGGTGAAAGATGCCGAAACCCTGATGAATAATATCAGTAATTATAATAAAGCGTTTATGTCCAACCAAAATGCCAGATATATGGATAGTAAGCTGGAGCTTTGCAGCGGAGCATATATTATAGAAAATCCGGAAGCAGGCATTGTGCAGGCACTGGATAATGCCAATACGGCAAGAAAGTTGCTGAAAGAAAAAGGCGACACCGGAGTATTGATGTTTGAGCCGTCCATGCGTGAAAACCGCATGAAAGAGCTGGCAATTCTTCATATGATGGAGGAAGCAATTGACAACTGTGAATTCCGGCTGTATCTCCAACCGAAATTTTCATTGGAAACCGGTAAGCTGGTTGGCGCGGAAGGATTATCCCGCTGGCAAAAGCCAACCGGAGAAATTGTTATGCCGGGTGACTTTATTCCTGCGTTAGAAAAGAGCGGCAAAATTGTCCAGCTGGATTTCTATATGTATGAAACAGTGCTTCGTCAGCAAAGAAAGTGGATAAATGAAGGGCGTCGGGTTGTTCCGATTTCCGTTAATTTATCCAGACACCATATTAAGGATGAACAATTGGTGGACAAACTGGTAGGTTTGCTGGAAGTGTATGGTATTGACAGTAGTCTGATTGAAATTGAAATTACGGAAAGTGCCTTCATTGAGGATCAGGAAGCATTAATCGAGCTGATGAAAGAGATTAAGCGAAGAGGATTTTTGGTTTCCATTGATGATTTTGGCACCGGATATTCTTCCCTCAGTATGTTAACCGAGCTTCCTGCAGATATTGTAAAGCTGGACAAAGAATTTTTAAAGCACAGCGATTCGGAAGTATCAAAGGGTATGTTAAATAACGTTATCCGCCTGATTAAAGACAACCGTATGGATGTTGTCTGTGAAGGCGTGGAAATCAGCGAGCAGGCAGATTTTCTTGCGAAAGCCGGTTGTGATGTGGGACAGGGCTTCTATTTCTCCCGTCCGATTCCGGTGGCTGAGTTCGAAAAATTGTATTTTAAGTAAAAAATCTCCGGGAAATCCTTAAATTTAAAGGTTTCCCGGATTTTTGTTTGACTTTTGAGAAAAATACATATATACTCAGAAGATAGAGAAAAATTAGGAAAGGACGGGAGTTCAAATGGATTTAATCACAATTCGCGAATTATACCGCAACAAAGAAAACTACTTAGACAAGAACATCACCGTTGGCGGCTGGGTGCGCAGCGTCAGAGATTCCAAGACTTTTGGATTTATCGTGTTGAACGACGGTACATTTTTTGAAACATTACAGATTGTTTACAGCGATAATTTAAATAATTTCAATGAAATCAGTAAGTTAAATGTAGGCTCTGCTATTATCGTTTCCGGAAAGCTGGTTGCTACACCGGAGGCAAAGCAGCCGTTTGAAATTCAGGCAGAAGAAGTTGTTGTTGAAGGTGCATCCACACCGGATTACCCATTACAGAAGAAGAGACATACCTTGGAGTTTTTAAGAACCATGACTCATCTTCGCCCAAGAACCAACACCTTCCAGGCAGTGTTCCGCGTACGTTCCCTGGCAGCTTATGCAATTCATAAGTTTTTCCAGGAAAGAGATTTCGTATATGTACACACCCCACTTATCACAGGCAGTGACTGTGAGGGTGCCGGTGAAATGTTCCAGGTAACCACCATGGATTTGGCTAATGTGCCAATGACAGAGGATGGCAAGGTAGATTTCTCCCAGGATTTCTTCAACAAGCCAACGAACCTTACCGTTAGCGGTCAGTTAAAGGGTGAAACTTATGCTATGGCATTCCGTAACATTTACACCTTCGGACCAACCTTCCGTGCAGAAAACTCCAACACCACCCGCCATGCGGCTGAATTCTGGATGATTGAGCCGGAAATTGCATTTGCAGACTTAAAGGACGATATGGTGCTTGCAGAAAGCATGATTAAGTACATCATCCGTTACGTTCTTGAAAATGCTCCGGAAGAAATGAACTTCTTCAACTCTTTCGTGGACAAGGGATTACTGGACAGATTAAACAATGTGCTCAACTCTGAGTTTGGTCATGTGACCTATACAGAAGCAATTGAAATCTTAGAGAAGAACAATGACCAGTTTGATTACAAGGTATCCTGGGGCTGCGATCTTCAGACCGAGCATGAGCGTTACTTAACCGAGCAGGTATTTAAAAAGCCTGTTTTCGTAACTGATTATCCAAAGGATATTAAGGCCTTCTACATGAAGTTAAACGAAGATGGCAAGACCGTTGCTGCTATGGACTGTTTAGTTCCTGGTATCGGTGAAATCATCGGCGGAAGCCAGAGAGAAGATGATTACGAAAAGCTTACCAAGAGAATGGAAGAGCTTGGCTTAAAGGCTGAGGATTGCGACTTCTACCTTGACCTTAGAAAGTACGGTTCTGCAAGACATGCAGGTTTTGGTCTTGGCTTTGAAAGATGCGTTATGTACCTCACCGGTATGGGCAACATCAGAGACGTTATTCCGTTCCCAAGAACCGTAAATAACTGCGATTTATAATAACAAGAACATAAAAGAGGCTGTGATATAAGGAATTTTTGAGACTACATTATCCGTGTCTGCCTGCCTCCTCTGACAGCCGTTCATCCAAGCTGGAACAAACGAAAAGCACGTTTGTCCATCCTGTTTGAACATCTGTCAGCTGAGAGGTCAGACACTTGGATAATGTAGTGCTTAAAAATTTTTTTATATCACAGCCTCTTTTGCGTTACATTGTTATTAAGTCGCAGTTAATATAAGCTCTTAGGAGCGGAAGTAATTTTATAGGGAAAAGAAAGTTTGTATCTTTTCTTTTATTGCGGTTACGCTTCCCTGAATCATCGGAGTATTTCCTCCGCATTTAGCGCCCAGTTCCGTTCTGAAAATTTGGGCAAGTTCTTTACAGTCTTTCTTTTTGCTTCCCACAATAAAGGAGTAGCCGGTTTCTTCATCGCCGGAGAATACAGCGCAGTAGCCGGAGTACTTTTCAACCAAGGAATTTACGGTGTTGCGGATGGCGATGGTATCCATTTTATCTACAAAGAGGATAGCGTGCTCGCTTTCTTCAGGGGAAGGCAGAGTGGAGATGCTTAATTTTAAGTATTCTGCCTGCAGGTTGTTGATACGTTCCTGCTGGCGGAGCATATCGTCTTTTAATTTAAGCACGGCATCTGCAATTAAATCCTGCTTTGCGGAAAGTGCCACGGAAACGGCGGCAACGCTGTCCTGCTTTTTGTTATAGTCTGCAAGGGCTCTGGCGCCGCAGAGAATGTTTAAACGGACTCCGCCCCGGTGGCTTTGGCAGTTTGTTATTTTAATCATGCCGATTTCTCCGGTATGTGCCACGTGAGGGGCACAGCAGGCACATACATCTACGCCCGGAATAGTAACAATTCGTACCTGGCCTTCAATTTCAATTTTACTGCGGTAGGAAAGTGCCGCCAGTTTTTCTTTGGAAGGGTACGTAATTTCTACCGGCAGATTTTTGTAAATGATTTCGTTGGCACGAAGCTCGATTTCCCGCACCTGGGCAGGAGTAAGTTCACCGTTAAAATCTAAAGTGACTTCGTTGTTGCTTAAGTGAAACCCGACATTATTGTAGCCAAAGCGGTTATGAACCAGTCCGGACACTATATGCTCACCGGAGTGTTGCTGCATGAAATCGAAGCGCTGTTCCCAATCTACATGGCCTGCAACAACAGAACCGGGTTCCAGAGGCTGCTCCAGATAGTGGTAAATCAAATCATCCTTAATTTGTACATTTAAAACAGGCAGGTTGTTTAAAGTACCTTTGTCTGCAGACTGTCCGCCTTCTTCCGGAAAGAAGGCAGTGGCATCCAGAAGCACCCGGTATAGTTTGCCGTCGGTAGTTGGTTCGCAGGAAACTACGGTGGCGGTAAAGTCGGTAATGTTGATATTTTCGTAAAATAGTTTTCTCATGGTGGATAAGTCCTTTTTCTTCTTGATTATTGTTTTTTCAAAGTAATAAAATCCTGTAATTCCAGTTCTTCCTTTGAATTGGCATATCGTAAGGATATGATATCATCCTGAAGTCCTTTTTTCAACTCGATATGTTCCACAAGATCCGGGGCAATGTCCGGAAATTTTTGTGAGACAAACGAGATGGTGTGTTGCTGCCAAGCATCTTCTTTGGAAATGGAGAAGGATACCGCAGGACCGATAATTACGCAAGCATCAATAGGAGTACCTGAAATGTTTACTGGCAGGTCTGTTCGGGTAACACATAAATCAAAAACAAGCTGAGAGTCGGTTTCGGTAACTCCTAATTCGTATTTGTATTCTGCGCGGATATCAGTTTCTTTATCATAGGAATAAGTAACGTATTTGTATTCCCCAGGCCATTCCGGTTTGTGGAATTTATCGATGACTGCCTTGCATACGGTTGGATCCAGTTTTAGAACAAAATTATAATCCTCTTCGTCTACCACATAGCCATCCTCGTAGATTGCAACGGCATTGCCAAGTCTGAAAGTGTCCGTAAAACTGAAATAATAGGTTTTATCAGTACTAAAGTCAAAGTCAGGAAGATCCTCATCCGACGGGTCTATGAATTCAGCGGCGAGCAAGGCTTTCACAAAGGCTTTCACTTCTGCATCTTCCATGTCTAAATTATCCAAAGCAGCCTCCGTTGGAAAATGGTATAAATCGGAGTAATAGTCCTTGCCGGTATGAAGGGTAATGTTATTGGTCCGCTCAAAAACATAAAGATGATAAAGTGGGCCACGCCCCATATCTACCCGCGGAAGCTCTTCGTAGTAGAGACACACACGGAAGTCTTCTTCGTATCCGGGTATGCGGTAAAGGGTGCCGGTGTGGGTACAGGCTGCCAGGTCTTCTTTGTTATCTGCCCAGTGGATTTTTTCATTCCCATAAACAGTGCAGAGTTCTTCGCCAAGAAGAGTATGGAGAGGAAGGTCGCTTTTGCTGTATTCCTGATAGAAATGGGAACGGGTGTACACTTCACCGTTGTAATACAATCGGAAAGATTCTTCGCTGTAGCAGCCGCTGCTAAAGGAGTTAAGCCCTAGGTTCTGCTGTAAGAAGGAGTGGGATAATGCCGGGTAATAAATACCCTGAGGTTTCGTTTTGGAGCCGCATCCGGCAAAAAGCAGAATGAACAGTAACATGGTATAAATCATTCGGTTACATAATTTCATGGAAGGTCCTCCTTTCCGGGAAATAACAGAAAAAATAAAATTTAATTTTAGTATAAGGGGTAAGAGCAGGTCAGACAACCGATGAAATTAGAGGTGTACGGTGGTAAAAAAAGACATAAGTAAGGCTGGTAAAGAGAATGTTTCGAATTACCAGCCTTTTAAGATTTCATATATTCTTCAGTTCTTTTTAAACAACACATTTCTTATCGGCATCAGTGCCGTCATTAATATCATTCCCAGTATCCCGCAGGATATAATTTCGCCAATTCCCACTGTGACAGCCAAATACCAATAAGCATCAGCCAGTCCGTAAGCGGTTTTTAAAATCCATGGAACCATAAATGTGTTGGCAAGGATTGGCGGTATGGCAACCAAATATTTTATCCAATTTACTTTTTTTGCGGCCATCCCGATAATTCGGGAGCCAACCGCGCCAAACAGTGTTGCCAGTGTGCCGAAAATTACATCCAAAAGAGCGGCGCCGGATAATAAATTAAACAGAAGACAGCCGATGGTAAGTCCCGGTATGGCAGATGCGGTAAAGTAGGGAAGGATGGTCAGAGCTTCGGAAACACGGACCTGAATTGCTCCGGAAGCAAGGCCAAAAGCATTGATGGCAAAGCTTAGAACAACGTAGAGAGCCGCAATCATGGCTGCGGTCACCAGTGACATGATGTTAGAGTTCTTTTTCATATAAAATTCTCCTTTAGTTTTGTTTTACGAGTGGAAGGTCTCGAACACTCGGCTTGTTTTATGGGCAAAAGTAAGTATATCACGGGATTAAATGAAGTACAAGTAAAAATTCTCCGTATAACCCCTTTTAATCCTGGAAATAATAACCACAGCAACATTTTCTTTCCAATGAATTGCAAGGAGGGTAATCATGAATCAACAAAACAGAACAGTAAAGAAAATCAATTTTACAAAATGGAGACTGCTGTGGATGTTAATTGCTGCAGCTTGGATTTTTGTTTTTTTAAAGCTTTTGGTGGGAGCCATGTTTGAGAGAAACACTAGCCTGGTGGCCGCTTTTTCCGTGACAAATCCGCAGGAAATCAGTGCTGCGGTGGAGGTGACGGCAAAGTATCCGCTAAACAACTTATCGGATAAAAACAAAGTACTGGTTATGAAAGAGGTGGCAGATGTTATCGGCCTTACCATGGATTCTGAGCCGGACATCTCGCAAACGGAGCAGCGTCAGGAAATCCGTTTTTATAAAGATGCAGTTGCGGCAGATACGGAATTAAAAGTAATTACATTGACACAACCGTCGGCATCTTCGGAGAATACGGAAGAGTTAACCTCTACTTACATTTATGCGAAAATCTGTCTGAACCGGTCACTGGATACGGTGCTGGCATACAAAAAATTGCTGGAAGAAACATTAACAGATCTTTCCTGCACGGAAATCAGTACGACAATCCAATTGGTGGGGGATTACGCCGGATATTTACCGTTAGAACGTCGGGATAAAATTACCGAAGAAATATTAGATGCCTTGGGTGCAGAGGTGGTGTATGAGTATCGGGAGCATGACCTTTATACAGTGTATGGTTATACGGCTTCTTTAGACAATTATATAACCGTGGAAGATAAAAAAATAAACGTTCACATTGCCATGAGTCAAAATGAGGAGCATTACCGCACAACATTATATCTGGCGTCGCCGATTTTACCGGATACCTGGTAGAAGGTAAGCGGTTATTTAGAGAGATTTCACGAAGTTTTCATGGAAAAACAGTTGTAGTTTTTGAAAAAATGCGATACCATATATCGTGAGGTAATATGTTTTGAAAGGACTATAAGTTTACATGAAATATACGGTTAGAATATTAATTTTACTTGGCATTTTCATCGGTTCCATTTACTTTTTCGGAAGTAATATGGACGAGGCGATGTTTGGTTCCGTAAAGACGGCAGAAATGCCGGAGGCGGAGCTTCCTACCATAGAACTGCAAAGTGACGGCGTAAGTGTCAATAAACTGCATGGGTACACCTCTGCGGTGGATATGTTTTCCATCCGTGAAAATCTGGTAGCTGTAGAAGGCGAGCAGACGGTGGAACTTTTGATTCAAGAGAATGAAACGGATGTGCGCAAACTTCATTATGAAGTATTAAATGTCGACACTAAGGAGGAAATTGCAGAAGGTACCATTAATGCCTTTGACAAAGACGCAGATAAGAAAAAGGCCAGAATAAAAATTTCCGGCAAAATGGAATCCGGGCAGGAATACGCGGTGGAACTGATGCTGGTGGATTCCGAGAGCCGGAGAATTTATTACTATTTCCGGGTGAAATATTATGAAAACAGTGAATTCGCGGAAAAGGTGGAATTTATCCGGAATATTTCCGGTTGGGCACGGGAGAAGAATCACAATGCAGTGATTCCTTATTTGGAAAGTACTTACCGCGGAGAAGGCTCCACGTATTCCCATGTGGATATCAAGGACAGTTTCTTCATGGTATGCTGGGGAAATCTGGAACCAACCGTGCTGACGGAGCCGGTGCTTACTATTTCGGAAATTTATTCTAACATTGCGGTCGGTACGTTGGATTATATGGTGGAGCTTGCTACGGACACCGGCGTGGAACAGTATTATGTAAAAGAAAAATTCCGTGTGATAGTATCGGGAACTTCTAAACATTTGTTAAACTACGAACGGACCATGGAGGCAGTATTTGATGAAACATTGGCCAGTCTGTCCCAAAATCAGTTTAAGCTTGGCGTAACCAATGATACCGGCATCGGACTTTTAACTAACTCTGATGCCAGTCAGCTTGCTTTTGTGAGAAATAAAGAGCTATGGCATTACAATATGGCGGAAAACACGCTGTCTAAAGTTTTTTCCTTCCGAAAAGAAAATGAAGCAGAACTGGGCTTGTCCTATGACCAGTATGATGTCCGTATTTTAAAACTTCATGAAAGCGGAGACATCAGTTTCATGGTATACGGATATATGGGTAAGGGTGAATATGAAGGAAAAACAGGAATCGTATTATACCGCTATTACCGTGGCGAGGAGCGTATTGAAGAACAACTATATTTGCCGGTGGGTGAAACCTACCAGAAGATAAAAGAAGAGCTGGGAAGCTTCAGCTATATGAATGATGTGGATGTGTTCTTCTTTATGGTATATAACACCATGTATTCCTATAATCTGATTACCAAAGAGCTTGTGGTAATTGCAGATAATGCGGCGGCGGATTCCGTGGTATTTTTCCGGGACAGCGGGTATGTTTGCTGGCAAGAGGAGGGTTATACCGAAGTAAAGCTCCTCAGATTGGAAACGGGAGAACAAAAGGTGCTGTCTGCCGCGGAAGGGGAATTCATCCGGATTCTCGGCAAAATAAATGAAAATATTATTTGCGGATACGGATTACTTTCCGATTGCATGATAATGGGGGATGGTTCGGTTCTTTATCCGGCATATGAGGTGAAAATCCTGAATGAAAATCTGGAAGAAAAGAAAACTTACCAAAAGACCGGGTATTATGTAGCAGAAGCAGAAATAACACCAAATTCTATCCGGTTGCGTCGTGTTGAAAAGAATGCAGACGGTATTTATGAAGAAGCTGAGGACGATTATATTTTAAACAGCATGGAAGCAAAGAAGCGTCCGGTTAGTCTGAATAAGCGAATTACGGAGAAGATGTTTGCCGAGTACTATATTGATTTGCCGTCTACTTATGAAATGAAAGAGGTTCCGGTACGTCAGTCGGTACCGTACACGTTGATTTCAGAAGATACTACGGTACGTATTTCTGCATTGGAAAACGGTGCGGAAGAATATATGGTATACTCTTTTGGTGCTATTGTTTCTATTGGTGAATCCTGTGCTTCTGCAGTACAGCTGGCTGACCGTGCAGATGTGGTTGGTACGGTAATAAATGAAGACGGAGTGGTAATTTGGGAGCGTGGCGTAAAGAATGCTGCTTCCCATTTGAAAGAACTGGAAGGTCAGTCGATTAAGAAGAGCGGCTTGAGCAGTCGCCAGGAAGCAGTCCGGATGATGGCAGCGTACCTGGATATAGAGCCGGATGTTTCTGCTTTTGGCGAAACCGATGGAGTAAAAGAATTTATAGAAAAATCTACCGGGCAGCGTGTACTGGCTTTGTCAGGAGCAACTTTGGATGAGGTTCTTTATTTTGTATACCGCGGAGCTCCGGTATATGCCATGAAGAATCGTACGGATGCAGTGG
The DNA here is from genome assembly GCA_045531955.1 of Lachnospiraceae bacterium. GTDB lineage: Bacteria > Bacillota > Clostridia > Lachnospirales > Lachnospiraceae > SIG299. Next base: position 38,018 of record JAZSFC010000028.1, read on the forward strand.
TAATTACCGGATATACAGCAAGCAGCGTAACAGTTTATGAACCATCCAACGGAAAATATAAAGTGTATTCTTTAAAGGATGCAGAGAAAATGTTTGAAGAAGCAGGTAATATTTTTACAAGTTACGTTAACTAGGAGGATAGACATGAAGTTATTATCGGTAGCAATTCCTTGCTATAATTCAGAAAACTATATGCGCCACGCCGTAGAAACTTTGCTGGTTGGCGGTGAAGACGTAGAAATCATTATTGTGGATGACGGCTCTTCCGACCGGACCTATGAAATCGGGCTGGAGCTGGAAGCAGCCCATCCCGGCATTGTAAAGGTGGTGCATCAGGAAAATGCCGGACATGGAGGGGCTGTAAATACAGGTTTAAAGGAAGCCAGCGGTCTTTACTTTAAAGTAGTCGACAGTGATGACTGGGTAAAGGAAGAGGCATTTTTAGAGGTGCTGGATACGTTAAAGAATTTAATCCATGAGGGTGTCAACCTGGATATGTTTATTTGCAATTATGTGTATGAAAAGGTAGGAGAAAAGAAGAAAAAGGTAATTCACTACCGCAACTGTATGCCGCAGGACTGTGTGTTTACCTGGGACGATGTATCCCACTTTCGTACCGGACAGTTTATTCTCATGCACTCTGTGATTTACCGGACAAAGCTTCTCAGGGATTGTGGATTAGAACTGCCGAAACACACCTTTTATGTGGATAACATTTATGTGTATCAGCCGCTGCCGCAGGTGAAGACCATGTATTATAAGGACTTAAACCTTTACCGTTATTTTATCGGCCGGGAGGACCAGTCCGTAAATGAAAACAATATGATGAAGCGCATTGACCAGCAGCTTCTGGTAACCCGCACCATCATTGACTTACATGACCTTAGTAAAATTAAAAACCGTCATTTGCGCAGTTATATGACAAAATATTTGATGATTATGATGACCATTTCTTCTGTGTTCCTGATTAAAATCGGTACAGAGGAGGCTCTTGCAAAAAAGGAAGAGTTGTGGGACTATCTGGAAAGCAAAAATAAAAAGATGTACCGCGACATCAGCAGGACTGTACTCGGTACATCTTCTAAAACCCACAGCCGTCCGGGCCGTGAAGTAGTAAAAGCAGGTTATGAAATTGCAAGAAAGCTGTTTCACTTTAATTAGTAAGTGGTGCTGTTAGCCTTTCTGAACTGTTCCGGAATCTGCTCAAATTTCGGAAGATATGCAGGCAGATACATAACTGCAGAAAGCACCAGTCCCCAGAAAACATCAACAATGGAGTGCTGTTTTAAACACACCGTGGAGAGACAAATGGATATGGTTAGCAACAGTGCGCCTATTCGAATTACCTTTTTGTTTTGTAAGGCATCACTCTTAAAGATGGCAATGCAGCAGCCTACGGAATTAAAGGTGTGAATGCTTGGGCATACGTTAGTGGAGGTGTCTGTAGTGTAAAGCCCTGCCAACATCCGGGTGAAAATGTTTTCCCGACCAAGGGTTGCTAAATCCGGACGGAGATTCTGACCGTTCGGCCAAATGTAATATACCAGCAGGCAGATAGTCATGCCGGTAAATAAAAACAGACACAACCGGGTAAAATCCCTCTTGTTGGTGAAAAAGAAATAAGCAAAGGTGGCAGCCACATAAGCAAACCACAAAAAATAAGGAATAACAAACCATTCACAAAAAGGGATGTATTGGTCCAGTTCGGATTCTATTATATGGTAATTGGCATCTCTTTGCTCCAGCCCAAAGAAACAAAATAAGTAAAAGGGCAAATACAAAATGGCGATGGCGTGACTATATTTTTTTAGAAATGCTTTCATAAAGTAGCTCCTTTCCGTCAATAAACACGATGGAAAGGAGTATAACACCAATTTTTTTAAAATGCAATTTGAATCCGTGATTTTTAAGGAAAAATTAATGTTTGAAAGAGAGAAGGAGGAAGATTCTATGGCAAAGAGAGTGTTTTTGATTGTACTTGACAGTGTTGGCATCGGTGAAATGTCTGACTCTGCGGAATATGGGGATGCAGGCAGCAATACCATCCGTTCCTGTGCAAAAAGCGTACATTTTTCCATGCCGAATATGGAACGCTACGGATTGTTTGAGTTAGAGGGAATCAAGGAGTTAAAGAAGACCTGCACCTTACCGTGGGGCGCCTGTCTTCGTATGGCGGAAGCGTCCAAGGGCAAGGATACCACCATTGGCCATTGGGAAATCTCCGGTATTGAATCGGAGCGGCCGTTACCGACATTTCCAAACGGTTTTCCGGAAGAGTTAATTAAGGCCTTTGAAGAAAAGACCGGAAGAAAGGTTATCTGCAATAAGCCGTATTCCGGTACGGAAGTAATTAAGGATTACGGCAAGGAAAGCGTGGAAACCGGTGCGCTGATTGTGTATACCTCTGCGGACAGTGTGTTCCAGATTGCGGCGCATGAGGCGGTGGTGCCGATTGAGGAGTTGTATCGCTATTGTGAAATTGCGAGAGAGCTTTGTGTGGGAGAATATGGAGTGGGCCGTGTCATTGCCCGTCCGTTTGAAGGAGAGCATCCGTATACCAGAACCTCCCGCCGCCACGACTATTCCGTGGTTCCGCCTAAGAAGACCATGCTAAACTATATTTCCGAACAGGGCAAAGAGGTATGGGCTGTCGGAAAGATTAACGATATTTTTGTGGGCAGCGGCATTACAAGAAGTGTCCGCACGGTAAATAATGAAGACGGTATCAACAAGACACTGGAATGGATGAAGGAAGATTTTGAAGGTCTGTGCTTTGTAAATCTGGTGGATTTTGATATGACCTATGGACACAGAAACGATGTAGATGGATATGCAAAGGCGTTGTCCTATTTCGATGAAAGACTGCCGGAGTTGGTGGCAGAGCTTAAGAAGGATGATTTGCTGATTATTACTGCAGACCATGGCTGTGACCCGGGAACTCCGTCTACGGATCATTCCCGTGAGCATGTGCCGGTAATTGTTATCGGTAAAAAGGTATGGCCAGGCCATAAAGGAACCCGTTACAGCTTTTCCGATACTGGAAAAACCATTATGGAATACTTAGGCGTAACCGGTGAGATTGCCGGAGAAAGCTATTTGAAGGAAATTGTGAAGTAAAGAAGGATAAAAAAGACCGCGATGCTGTAATTAGCATCACGGTCTTTTTTGCTTTGTATACGAATAGGGGAAACTTACTTGGTTTTTACACGGATTACCGTTGCGGAGTACTGCGGTACCGTAAAATTAAATTGTGTGCTTATACCGGAAACAGAAAACTCTTCCATAATGCAGTCTTCGGTAGCACCGAGAATGTTGTCATTGCCTAAGGAGTCACCTTTTACCTGATAAACGGTAGCATCCGGCAGAAAGGAGGCTGTGCCGGCAAGATTAATGGCAAAGGTCCGGTCTTCTCCTGTGATATTCACCAGCTTCAGGATGATGTCGCCGTTGTCATCCCGGCTTACCACCTGATATGCTTCATATCCTGCAGAAGTGGAGAAATCATAATCGATATATAACTTGTCATCAATATAGCATTTCACGTTAGTGTCTGTAACAACTACCTTTAACGTATAGGTTTTTCCTGTCTCAATAACGCAGTCTTTTACGGTACCTGCTACCTGATCGCTCTTGGTGCCGCCGGAAACCTGCTGCAGGCAGGATACGGTGTTATTCCAACCTCCGATGTTCCAAAAATAGTGCTCGTTTTTATCCTGCACTACGAAAGGAATCAGGAAGCCTTCCGCACCGGACAGTTTGGTTGCTTCTACGGTATAGGTGTAGTTGTTCCAGCTCTTGCTGCCGTAATAGGCTACGGTTCCGGTCGTGGTAGCTGTAGTTGTGGAATTGGTCTGGCGCAGCTTGCCGTCAGCTACTTTAAATTTACCGTCGGTAACATTTCTCCACTCGGCAGTAAAGGTGTTGGTATCAAAGGTCTGCTCTCCAAGGAGCTCCTTTGTGTCATTGGATGTTACTTTGACATTATCAAATTCTGCGGTGGTATTCCAGGTTCCTACACCAACCATGCCGGCAGGAGGGGTAAGCTCCATTTCCGCACCGGATAATGAAGAATACAGGACACCGGTTCCTACATTGGTGGAAAAGAGCTTTTGCATATAATAATTGATGGAGCCGGTGCACAAATGGTTGTTGAACCAGATGAGGTCAGGAGACCAGTGTGTTGCGGTTAAATTACCGAACAATGGTGCATAAGCAGCCATGCGGATAATGTCGCTGTTGCGCTCAATAGCAGTCATATAGGCGGCTTCTGCCAGTGCAGCCTTCAGGGTGTTGGACTGTGCTGCATATTCACCGACAAAAACAGGAATGGCGCCGCCGTGAATAGTATCTGTCAGGCTGTCTCTGCTGTAATTTTCTTCGTCATAGTAGTCTGTGTTTTGGAAAAACCATTCCGGTGTATTATAATAGTGATGATCGGTGGCACCGGCGAAATCCAGGATGGTTTTGTCCGGATTTGCCTTTAACCATTTTTCTGCGTTTTGGTAAGATTTGAAGTTTTCTGCACTGCTGGTAGCATCATCGGTGCCGGAGGAGTAAATCAGTTCAATTCCTTCATACAGCGCCGGATTTTCCTTAGCAGCTTCTTCAAAGGCTTTTACAAATTGTTCATAGCGTTTATAAAAATTGTTGGTCCAGTTTTCATTTCCGATACCGATATATTTCAGTTCGAACGGTGCTTCGTGACCCATGGCAATACGTACGGCACCCCATTTGGTATCTGCACCGCCGCGGCAAAACTCTACCAGGTCTAAGGCATCCTGAATGAAGCCCTGGAATTCTTCGGTGCCGATAGGTACTGCTGCACCCCGGCGGGCCTGGCAATACATGCCGCAGTTTACCACCGGTACGCCGATGGCTCCGATATCCTCTGCCAACAGAAAATATTCGTAAAAACCAAGGCCGTAAGTCATATAGGAAGGGTGTGCGTCTTCGGTTAATGCAATATTCGTCCAGATATTGATACCCTGCTTTCTGGCAGCCACATCGCCGTAGGTTCCGTTGAAAAGCAACGGTTCACCGTTACGGCCGACGCCGATGGAATCCTTCCAGTTGTACATGGTCTCATAATCGTAACCTTCAATAACGCAGCCGCCCGGGAAGCGAAGGAAGCTTGGTTCCAGTTCATCCAACATGGCAGCAAGGTCGGCACGGAGTCCGTTTTTGCGGTTTTTATAAGTGTTTTGTGGGAAGAGGGAGACCATATCAATCGCGATGGAGCCGTCTTCCATAAGAACCTGTAATTTTACATTTTTGTGGGCGGTAGCAGAAGAAGTAATGGTGCTTTCAAATTTCTGCCACTCTCCGGAAAGACCGCTTACGGAAGTTTCTCCGAGGATTTCTTTACCGGAAACAAGACGGATGGTTAAGGAACCGGTATAAGGTTTTTTGGCTTTTGCGTAGATACTGAAATCATAGGTTTCGTTTTCTACCACGGAAATGCCATCTAAAAATCCTGCATTGGCAACACCTGCCGGTTCGCCGGAAGAATTGTTAAGTACCAGATAGTTTAAATTATTTTCGTTTAAGGAGCCGATAAAGTCACCAACGGTAACATTGGCATCGATGGTGCCGACGGTTTGCCAGCCATACATCTGATCCTTTTTCGCGATTTTAGTAAATTCAAAAGAACGGTTGACGATTTTTTCGGCGTATAAACCGCCGTCTGCCGCAAAGTTAATATCTTCAATAAAAATGCCCATTAATAAATCGCTGACATCGTGGAGTTTGTTTGCGGTATCTATCTGCAAGGTGTAATCCGATAACACGGCATCATAAGACGAAACGGTATTTTCGGCAGGACGTATCCAATCAGCCGGTGGCTGTACCTTGGAATTGTCTTCCTGACCGGATGGTTGCGTTTGTGCTGCGGTTACGGATGGAGTTGCATCATTGCCCGGGAGTTCCGGGTCTTGTTTTGCGCATGCCGTCGTAGAAATAAGTGCAACAGTAAAGAAAAGTGCTGTTAGAAATTTCTTTTTTTTCATTATATAGTTCCCCCTCAAAAATAAAATGTTTCTATTTTAAACGTAGGTTGATTCTGTAACTATTTTCATATTAGTACAGGAAAGTGATAAAGTCAAGAAGTATTTTATTTTTATGTAAAGCGCTTTAGACTAAACTAAAATACACGATAAAAGCGAAACTAAATCGCAGGAAAAACCGCAAAATATTGTTGCAAAGAGTTTTACGTAAGTTTATAATAATTTAGTAGAAAATAAAATACCGGAGAGAATACAATGATTTATGTGAATGATTTGGAAAAAGCAAGAGTATTGTTTGAAGCCCTTTCTTCTGCTACCAGAATAAAGATTCTGGAATTGTTAATGAGAACTAAGGGCATGAATATGGACACGCTGGCAAAAACCCTGGAGGTAACCAATGGGGCGTTAACTGCGCATATTAAAAAATTATCGGAGTGCGGGCTGGTAAAAGTAAGGCTTCAGACGGTGGGGCATGGAACACAAAAGTTTTGTTCTTTGGGGGAATCCAAGGTAGTAATTGATTTATTAGATAAAACGTTGATAGGAAAATATGAGCAGCTGGAGTTAAACATAGGACAGTACAGTAGCTGTAAAATCAATTCAACCTGCGGAATGTGTGATTTAAACCAGCCGTTGTTTGAATTTGATGTACCGGATTATTTTAAATATCCGGAGCATTTTAATGCAGAATTGTTGTGGTATTGCGACGGCTTTGTTGTCTATACGTTTCCGAATCCTGTGCGAGACGGACAAAAGCTTACGGAAGTGCAGCTTTCCCTGGAATTATCAGGAGAAGGTCCGTTTATAGCAAGGGACTTCCCGACGGATATTGACTTTTATAACCATGACCGGTTGCTGGGCAGATACACTACTCCCGGGGAATTTGCCGAGCATAAAGGAAAGTTTACCCCGGAATGGTGGTATTACGGACAGTATGGAGAGCAGATTAACATAAGTATTACCGAAACAGGAACCTGCATTAATGGTCTGGAAACGTCTGCTTATACAATTTCCGATGTTCAGCAGGATGCACAGGAAGAAGGATTTATCAAGTTTAAAATATCCTGTGAGGATCATTCTGCAACGAAAGGCGGCATAACCCTGTTCGGAAAACGCTTTGGTGATTATCCTCAGGGAATTGTTATGAAGGTATTTTATGAATAATATTCCAAAGCTCCTTCGGGGACTGGGAAAACTGCTGCTTAAAAGCGCGATAGAAGGTGGTATAGTCATGGAAGCCGCAACGGATATAGAGCTCCATAGGCTGTACCCCTTTTTGTATGTATTCTTTGGCCAGATAAAGGCGCTTCAGCCGGATGTATTGCCCGGCAGTGGTGCCCACATTAGTTTTGAATAATCTGTTTAAATGGGTTTTACTGAGATAAAACTTGTCGGCTAAATGTTCCAGGGAGAGGTCCTGAGAGAGGTCTGCATTAATATAGCGGCAGATTTCTGCTACGATATTGTGCCCGCTTCCGGCGGAAGAAAGGGAAAGCACGGAGAAATTGCGATTCAACTCCTGCAGCAAAGGTAGCAGATAGCATAATTTTTCTGCCTTATCGGTGGAACTACAGATGGCCTGTAAAAGCTCCTGCCAGTGGTTCTCGGGAAATTCCTTGGCGGAATAGTGGTTGTATTCTCCTAAGGAGCGCTTATCAAACATATCCAGCAGGGCCAGGTTTCCGGTTTCAGCCAACAGTTCTGTAATATCAAAATTTACATACATTCGCCGGTAGGTTCCTTCGCCACGGATACTGTTAATGTGAAGCTCACCACGGCGCATCAGCATAACATCCCCTTTGCGTAACCGGTACTTGTTTCCTTCCACCAGATAATCCGCTTTTCCTTCTAAGAAAAGATAAATTTCGTAGACATCATGACTGTGCATGACAGCGTTGCCGATTTCCGGGGATTCGGTTGTCATCTGCGCACTCGAAATAGTATAATTCATGAATAAGTCCTCCTTAGACTTAGCATAAGCGAAAATGTTTATTTTTGCAATATAAATATGTGTTTTATTGTAATTGTAATTAAAAATATACATTGTATACTGGAAGTATCACAAGGAGAATGGGTAACACCGGAAAGGTAGGAAGAGTATGAAAACTATGAATGTATATGCGTTTGCGGATGAAGCATCCGGAAGCATTGACAAGCAGATTGTTGCCATGAAGCGAAACGGCTTACAGGGGTTGGAAATCCGAAATGTGGACGGTACAAATGTATCGGATATCACATTGGAAAAGGCTAAGGAAGTGCATGAAAAAATGGAGGCAGCAGGACTTAAGGTTTGGTCCATTGGTTCTCCTATCGGAAAAATCGGTATCGGTGATGATTTTGAAGCTCACCTGAAAAAGTTCGAACACACGTTAGAAGTTGCCAAAGTATTGGAATGTAACAACATCCGCCTGTTTTCTTTCTTTATGCCGGGAAATGAAGAACCGGAAAAATATCACGATGAGGTAATCCGTCGCTTAAAGGCAATGGTGGAGGCGGCTAAGGATAGCGGCATTGATTTATGCCACGAAAACGAAAAGGATATTTACGGCGACATCGCAAAGCGTTGCCTGGAAATTCATAAAGAAGTACCGGAACTGAAAGGTATTTTTGACCCGGCAAACTTTATCCAGTGCGGACAGGATACGTTAGAGGCATGGGAAATGCTCCATCCGTGCATCAAGTACTTACATATTAAGGATGCCAAGGAAAGCGGCATGGTAGTGCCTGCAGGAGCCGGTATCGGAAATTTACAGAAAATTGTGGATGCGTTCTATGCACAGGGTGGAAGAAACGTAACCATCGAGCCACACCTTACTGTGTTCGAGGGACTTCGTGAATTAGAAGCAAAGGACAGGGAACTGCAGGTTGCGGAATATAAATATCCGGATGCGGATACGGCATTTGATGTGGCATGTAATGCGTTAAAGGCGCTGTTATAGAGAATAATTAAAGGAGAAGTATCATGGGAAAAATTAAATTAGGTATTATCGGTATCGGTAACATGGGTTCTAATTATGCAACCAAGGTAACAAACGGCGAATGTCCGGACTTTGAACTGGTGGCTGTAGCAGATATCAGTCCAAAGCGTCAGAATTGGGCAAAGGAAAATTTAAATGAAAGTGTAAAGATTTTTACCACCGCGGAAGAAATGTTAGACAGCGGTATGTTAGATGCCTGCATGGTAGAAACACCGCACTATGACCATCCACACTATGCCATCGAATGCATCAAGCGCGGCATACACGTAATGATTGATAAGCCGGCAGGTGTGTATACCAAGCAGATTCGTGAAATGAATGAGTGTGCTGCGGCACATCCGGAAGTAAAGTTTGGTGTAATGTTCAACCAGAGAACCAATTGTGTTTACAGAAAGATGAGAGAACTGATTCAGTCCGGTAAGTACGGCAACATCCGCAGAACCAACTGGATTATTACCGACTGGTACCGTCCGCAGGTATATTATGATTCCGGCAGCTGGAGAGCTACCTGGGCAGGCGAAGGCGGCGGTGTTTTATTAAACCAGTCTCCTCACCAGTTAGATATGTGGCAGTGGATTTGCGGCATGCCAAAGAAGGTGTATGCTAACATGAAATTTGGTCAGTGGCACGACATTGAAGTAGAAGATGACGTAACCTGTTTTGTAGAATACGAAAACGGTGCTACCGGTACCTTTATCACCACCACCGGCGATGCCTGCGGAAGCAACCGTTTTGAGGTTCAGATGGACAAGGCAAAGCTTCTGGTAGAGCACAACAGACTGCATGTGTGGGAGTTTGAGATGTCAGAACCGGAATTTACCAAGACCTGCACTTCTCCGTTCGGGTATCCGAAGACACAGGAATATGACCCTGAGACAGACGGCGAAAATCCGCAGCATGTAGGTGTTATCAATGCCTGGGGTAAGGCAATCTTAGAAGGAACCCCGATGGTGGCAGACGGTGCCGAAGGTATTAACGGAGTTATGCTTTCCAACGCTATGCATTTATCCGCATTTACCGGAAAGACCGTGGAGCTTCCTTTTGATGAAGATTTATACTACGAAGAGCTTCAAAAGCGAGTACAGGCTTCCAAGAAAAAGGATAATGTAGTGGAAATTACAGCAAAGATGGATCAGAGCTGGAGAAGATAAAAGAATTTAATAAAAAGAGGTCACGGAGTTATCTGTGGCCTCTTTTTTTTATTGTTACCTGCTTTGGGAAAATAAAAAACTCAGTAGAAATCTACTGAGTACAGAGCAGGGCTACAAGGATTCGAACCTTGAGATGACGGAGTCAGAGTCCGTTGCCTTACCGTTTGGCGATAGCCCTATGTATTTAGTATGTCCTCGACACGAATGATATTATACGACATGAATTCAAAAATTGCAAGTACTTTTTGGAAAAATTACAAAAATTTTTTTGGAACGTTTTTTATAGCAATATTTGAGAAGTAAGTAGCCGTTTATCTCGTTGACATGGTAGAAATTTCGCGATAAAATTAATATAATTCAGGCGGTATATTTTTCTGCCGGTTTGAAGTACAGTTATCATAGAGAAATTTTCTCAAAAGAAACTCGCATGAGAAAAATTTTAAGGAGGGTTTTACAATGAACAATGTACCAAAAATGAAAATCGGTATCGTTGCAGTAAGCCGTGACTGTTTCCCGGAATCCCTGGCTGTAAACAGAAGAAAGGCACTTGTAGCAGCATACGCTGCAAAGTATGATGCAGCAGACATTTATGAATGTCCTGTATGTATCGTAGAAAGCGAAATTCATATGCAGCAGGCATTAGAAGACATCAAGGCAGCAGGCTGTAACGCACTTTGCGTATACCTTGGTAACTTCGGTCCTGAAATTCCCGAGACCATGCTCGCTGAAAAGTTCGACGGTCCTAAGATGTTTGTGGCAGCAGCAGAAGAATCCCAGGCTGACTTACTTGACGGCCGTGGCGATGCATACTGCGGTATGTTAAACGCAAGCTATAACTTAGCGCTCCGTAACGTAAAGGCATACATCCCAGAGTACCCTGTAGGTACTGCGGAAGAATGTGCAGATATGATTAACGAGTTCCTTCCGATTGCAAGAGCAATCTACGGTCTCGCTAACTTAAAGATTTTCTCCTTCGGTCCAAGACCAAAGAACTTTTTCGCATGTAACGCTCCTATCAAGCAGCTTTACAACCTTGGCGTAGAAATCGAAGAGAACTCCGAGCTCGACCTGTTCGAAGCATTCAACAATCATGCAGGTGACCCAAGAATTAAGGAAGTTGCTGCAGACATGGCTAAGGAACTTGGCGCAGGCAACAAGAAGCCTGAAGTTCTTGAAAAGCTTGCTCAGTACGAAATCACACTTCTTGACTGGGTAGAAGCTAACAAGGGCAGCCGTCAGTTCGTTGCAATCGCAGGTAAGTGCTGGCCAGCATTCCAGACTCAGTTCGGTTTCGTACCATGTTACGTAAACAGCCGTCTCACAGGCCGCGGTATTCCTGTATCCTGTGAAGTAGATATCTACGGCGTACTTTCCGAGTTCATCGGTACTTGCGTAAGTGAAGATGCAGTTACTTTACTTGATATCAATAACTCCGTTCCTGCAGATATGTACAAGGAATCCATCGAAGGCAAGTTCCCTTATACTCATAAGGATACCTTCATGGGCTTCCACTGTGGTAACACATGCTCCTCTAAGCTTGCTTTCTGCGAGATGAAGTACCAGAAGATCATGGCAAGAAATCTCCCTATCGAAGTTACCAACGGAACGTTGGAAGGCGATATTCTTCCTGGCGATATCACATTCTTCCGTCTGCAGTCCACATCTGATAACATCCTTCGTGCATACGTTGCAGAAGGTGAAGTTCTTGACGTAAGAACTAAGTCCTTCGGTGCTATCGGTGTATTCGCAATCAAGGAAATGGGCCGCTTCTACCGTCACGTACTGGTTGAGAAGAATTATCCTCACCACGGTGCAGTTGCATTCGGTCACTTCGGAAAGTCCATTTTCGAAGTTCTTAAGTACATTGGCGTGGCTTACGACGAAATCGGCTACAACCAGCCAAAGAGCCTGCCATACCCATCTGAGAATCCTTTCGCGTAAACTACATATGGATTTTAGCGCCCCGGTTTTGCCGGGGCGTTTTCTTTTATTGTCGCAGAAAGGTGCAGATTTTTCTCTTCGCTTCAAGCTTCGGATATATGATTTTCTTGCATATTCTGCAGGGCGGTTTTTATGTGCCACGCAACCGGCATGGATTCGCCATCCGTGGCTCAGCCATGCCTTTCGCAGACGTCCTGTCTGCGAATTGCTGGTAGTTAAGCAGAATATGAGAAAATCTATACATCCTACGCAAGCCGCTCCGAGAAAAGTCTGCGCCCTTCTGCGAGGGTTTAAAAGAAAACGCCCGGAAAACATGGGCGCAAAAATCATAGTATGCTAGCGAGAGGATTTTCGGATGGGTATGGTAAATTAGGGGGAGAATGCGGAACATTTAATTGACACTGATATGGGGGAAAGGTAGAATGGAGTTGGATAAATGGAAATTTTATGTCTTATTTTGCCTGGAGGAGTACTGTATGCTTGAAGAAATTTCATTCCCTGAACATGAATATGAGTCGATTCAAAATTATTTAAATAAACTGGGGTATTGTTATACCACGAGAGTATATAAAGAAATCGGGAAATATAAAGTTGGGGAATTATATACCGCCCCATGGGGTGATGTATTGAAAATAGATGAAGTAAAAACATACCGGAAAGTATCGGACCGCCCTTTCTATGACGAAATGACTGAGGACGAAAAGACAGAAATACGTAAATATTCGGAAGATATGGGATTGCCATATGAATTTATAAAATTTTCTAAAAGTACACACAAATTACAATTCACGGAGGTTTCAAATGGCTAGAACAGAAGTCGTTACAATAACAAATATGTGTATGGTATACCATGGTACTAAGGTTTTGGTGCAGGAAAAAATAGATGATGATTATTGCGGAATTACATTTCCGGGAGGTCATGTTGAAAAAGGAGAATCTTTTACGGATGCGGTAATACGTGAGGTGTTTGAAGAAACAGGGCTAAAAATCGCTTCACCGGTGTTGTGTGGAATAAAAGACTGGTCAAATGATGATGGTTCAAGGTATATGGTGTTATTCTACAAAACCAATAAATTCGAAGGAATATTGTCTTCTTCTGAGGAAGGAGAGGTTCATTGGATGGAGTTGGAAGAGATGAAAAAATCAAATCTGGCAGATGGAATGGATAAGATGTTGAAAGTTTTCTTAGAGGAGAGTATAAGCGAATATTTTTTCTATAAGGAAAACGGAGAATGGAAAGAAGAATTGAAATAGGTGAAAATCATGGAATACATAAAAGCAAAAGAACAGGACATAGAACAAATCACTGCCTTAGTGCAGGAAACAATCAAAACCATTTATCTGAAATACTATCCCAAAGAAGTAGTAGATTTTTTTAGTGAGTTACACTGTCAGGAAAATATCAGCAAAGACGTGGAAGATGGTCGGGTTGGTGTTTTAAAAGTAGATAATGAACTGGTGGGAACAGGATGCTTCAAAGAAAATCACATTACCAGGGTTTACGTAAAACCATCTGCTCAAAAACGGGGCTATGGAAGTTATATTATGGAGTGTCTGGAAAATGAAATTGCATCACAATATGACACTGTAAACTTGGATGCTTCTTTGCCGGCATGCTGCCTGTATGAGAAGCGGGGATATAAGACAGTGAAGCACGAACGGCGGAATGTGGCAAACGGTGTGGTTTTGGTGTATGAAATCATGGAAAAGCAGATATCGTAAGTTCGATCGGAAAGGCGGAATAACCATGGAAGAAAGAGGAAAGAAAATTATTGAAGCATGTTTACAGGAAAGCAGTACAAATCCAATAGACATTTTTTATCATATAGCGCAAATGGACTTTATCAGAATGCACGGTCCGGAGCATCATGTGCTGGATGGGGCTGCCTTGCTGACTGCTTTTTATAATGCAGGTGGCAGAATTGACTTGCGGGCGTGTCTGGAGGAACTGATGAAGAGGGGATTACAGATGCCGGGAGCGACCTGTGGTATGTGGGGTGTCTGCGGTGCGGTAAGTTCCATGGGAGCAGCACTTTCCATTATTGACGGAACAGGTCCGTTAAGTTCTGATGCTTCCTGGGGAAAACATATGGAGTTTACCTCCAAGGCATTAGCAAGCCTGGCGCAAGTGGGTGGACCGAGATGCTGCAAGAGAGATGCATTTTTAAGTTTTGAGAAAGCAATCCAATTTATAAATGAGAACTATGATGTCAAATTGAAGTACAAAACACCGGAGTGTATGTTTAGTGAAAAAAACGGGCAATGTCTGAAAGAGAAGTGTCCATTTTATAAATCGGCTAAGAAAAAAGTAGCTTTTATCTGTGTGCATAACTCCTGCAGAAGCCAGATTGCGGAAGCATTGGGAAAGCACTTTGCAGCAGATGTTTTTGAATCGTTTTCTGCGGGAACGGAAACAAAACCGCAAATCAATCAGGATGCGGTCCGTATGATGAAAGAGTTGTACGGAATAGATATGGAGCAGACACAGCATTCAAAATTAATAACAGATATTCCAACTCCGGATGTGGCAATTTCCATGGGATGCAACGTGGAATGTCCGTTCATCGGAAGGGCGTTTGATGATAATTGGGGCTTGGAAGACCCTACAGGAAAATCGGACGAGGAGTTTAAGCTTGTCATAAAAGAGATTGAGCAAAAGATTTTAACCCTAAAGGACGAAATGGGATGTCGGAATGACAATGAAACGTAAAGAGTAAGCAAAAAAGCGCTTATAGACACAAGTGTCCGGTGAAAATCGCGTCATTTCTCACTTTGTGACGTGGTATTTTCATGCCGGTTCAGCAATAATAGACAGCGAAAGGAGACAGCAATATGATAGACCAGGTGAAAATCGGAGGTTTCTTAAGGGAACTACGGAAGGAAAAAGAACTGACACAGGAACAGTTGGCAGAAAAGTTTGGTGTATCCTCCCGAAGTGTATCCCGGTGGGAAAACGGAAACACCATGCCGGAGCTGGGGATTTTGGTGGAACTGGCGGAGTTTTATGAGGTTGACATCAAGGAAATTATTGATGGAGAAAGGAAAAGTGAGAGTATGAAAAAAGAAGAAAAAGAGACGTTGCGCAAGGTCGCAGATTACGCGGAAACAGAAAAAAAGCTGGTAGTGAGACGTAAGTGTATGGTTACCTTTGCAGCAACAATGATGTGTGTATTATTTATTATAATTGGATATTTTGTATTTCCGCAATTGCCGGTGGACAGCTTGTTGAGAAATGACAAGTTATGGCTGGGAATGGGAATCTTTGGCGTGGCAGGTTTGTGGGGAATCGTCATTCATGAAAACCGCAAAAATGCCGCAAAGGATAAGTAAGTTTCTGATACCTGTAGGACTAATGGATACTTGCTATTTTCGAAAACTATGCTATAATGTGCTAAAGTAATAAAGTACAGGAGGAGAAACAAATGGAATTAAAGTATCCAAAGATAAGTTCCGGAATAAAGCTTGTGTATGTCAGCTGGTGGTGTACACTGCTCGGAGTTGTTGCAAGCCTGGTAGGGGGCTTTGCCGCGATATTTGCGGGGGTAGGTTTTGTTATACTTGTGGAATTGGCAGCAGGAGTGTTGGAGCTTCTGGTGTATGGTCTTCAGGTTGCAGGGCTTTATAAGGCAGGAAAGGATGAGGCGCGCTATAAAAAGCTATTTTATATGTTAGTGACGGAATTGCTGATTGCGGTAGCGGTTATTGTGGCAACCTTGCTTCAATCCTATGTGCTGATTGCATTGATAGGAATTATCGGAGGTTTGACCTGCATGGTTTTAGAACCGTTGCGTCTGTGCCTGTTTGTGAAGTATACGGAAGAATTGGTGCGGGAGAATGGTGATGCCGGAGTGGACGGTTACTATAAGACAATCCGTAATTGCTTTTTTGTTGCGTACGGAGGCATACTTATCGGAAGCTTCATTACAGCTATGGAAGTCTTAACCTGGCTTGGGGTCCTGATTATTGTTGCGTCCATGTTTAGCGTGATAGCAATGTTTATTTTCTATGGAATCTTTTTACGCAACACAAACAGATTTTTTAAAACTTTGAGAGTCACAGAAGTGGAGAATATCTATGACGGAGAATAAATCAAGCAAACAGATACTGAACGAGTTAAAGGTGGAATATGCGGTGAAGCAAAAGAAAGGCTTGCCTTTCATCATGGCATCTGCTGCGTTATGGACCATTATGTTGATTGCGTTCCTCACAGATTTCGACCTTGCCGTAAAAAATATGATTGCCATGTGCTGCTCGGCGTTGCTTATGCCGGTGGGTATGCTGTTTGGAAAAATAATCAAAGTTAATATCTTCAGTAAGGAAAACCCGCTCAGCGGTCTTTCTGTTGTGGCAGCGCTGAATCAGCTGTTGTATCTTCCGATTGTTCTGTGGGCAATGTATGAGGCTCCTGAGAAAATGATTATGACCTATGCGATAGTGGTGGGGGCGCATTTCTTGACCTATTATTGGATTTATTTTTCTCCAACCTATTTTTATGCCGCAATCATCATTCCGATTGCATCGTTACTTCTTGGCATGTATTTCAGCCAGGTTGTGGTTTGTCTTGCATTTGTACTTTTTGATATCCTGATTTGTGTACTGCTTTGCTTGGAAAATAAACAGGCAGGACGGACTTTGGAAAAAATAAATGGCATGAAAGACTTGAAATAGTTTTGGTGTAGTTTGCATTTAAGTAAGAAAAATAGTAAGGGCATATCATTAAATAACCCTTTGAGGTTGTTCGATGATATGCCCTATTGTTTTATTTTTTGTAAATTTTGCAACCAAGGAAAGCCGCTGCCAGCATAAGCAGAACCGACCAGAAGCCCATAGCAAATACGGTGGAGCCGGCCCAGTGGATTCCTCCGCAAGGC
Organism: Lachnospiraceae bacterium; assembly: GCA_045531955.1. Lineage (GTDB taxonomy): Bacteria > Bacillota > Clostridia > Lachnospirales > Lachnospiraceae > SIG299. The sequence goes on from JAZSFC010000028.1 coordinate 54,961, forward strand.
TCGTTGAGCAGAGCACCGAGACGTCCGGCAATAAAGGAACAGATCTTTATGCATGGAAAAATGTAAATCTGGGTAAGTGTACCGATGAAATTTGTCCAATAGGAATTTGCAATGAATTCCTGGATGCCAAGCAGGAGCAGGTTCAGCAGAGGGATAACGTGCAGACAGAGTAAAAGCTTTACGATATTTTTATGAACAAATCTAAGTTGTGGTTAAATAGTAACATACTTTGAAATTCCTGACAAGAAAAACAAAAGGAGAAATAACTTGACAAATAAGGTTTAATGCATTAAACTCAAAGTAAGAAAAGGTTGAACTCATTAAACCTCATTAAAAGGAAAAGTTATTTTACAGATACAATACAAGGAGGATCTCTATGTCCACACCAAAAATTTTTGAAAGTGAATATCGTTTTATGCAGATTTTATGGGAGGAAGAGCCGGTAAACAGCACCCGGCTGGTGGCGCTGTGTAAGGAACGCCTGGATTGGAGCAAGGCAACCACATACACGGTTATTCGCAGACTTTCTGAGCGGGGCGTGGTGGTAAACGAAAACACCATGGTGCGCTCTCTGGTAACGAAAGAAGAGGTACAGGACACGGAGCTTGGTGAGCTGGTGGAAAAAACCTTTGACGGTTCCATCCCACAGTTTTTAGCGGCATTTACCAGAAAGGCAAAGCTGAAAAAAGAAGACGTGGAAGCATTAAAAAAGATGATTGCGGAGTATGAGGAGTAATGGTTACGACAGTAATTAACATGCAGAAAGGAGAGTGACCATGAAATTTTTATTATTGAAATTATTGGAGCTGAGTTTGCAGGCCGGAGTTCTTACTCTTGCCATTTTACTGGTCCGTCTGGTTTTTAAAAAGCTTCCGGCGAAATATCTGTGTATTTTGTGGGCGATTGTAGCGGCAAGATTGATTGTACCGGTGTCCTTTGAATCGGGCTTTGGAGTGATGCCGAGTCTGTCATCATTTACCGGAATGCCACAGCAAAATGCAGGTGTTGATTGGACAGAATCGGATTACTATATCGGTGAAACCACGACTTCTGCGGATGAAGTAGATTATTACATAACGATAATTGATGAAGAGTTAGTACTGAATAGGGGTGAAACAAATACGGACAGAGAGCCACTGGATTCCGGTGAGGAATCTGAGCAATATGTGGTATTTGCTTCTCCGACTCCGGTTCCGGAAGGACTTGCGGGTGTAGTATCGGAGCTGAACTATAAATGGAAACATAGTTCTGCGACTCCGGTGCTGTTTCTTCTGTGGTTAGCCGGCATGCTGCTACTTTTTGGTTACGGTATTCGCAGTTGCGTAAAAGTAAAGCGTTTTGTGAAAAATGCAATCCCTTATAAAGACAATATCCTTTTGCAGGAGGGCTTGCAGACGCCGTTTTTGTTTGGCTGGATGCATCCGCAGATTTACCTGCCGACCAACCTGGAAGAAAAAGAAATCCGTTATGTGGTTGCCCACGAAAAAGCCCATATTGCCAGAGGAGACCAGTATACCAAGCTGCTGGGATTTGCGTTACTGGCTGTCTACTGGTTTAATCCGCTGATTTGGATTGCCTATGTTACCTTTTGCAAGGATGTGGAACGGGCCTGCGACGAAAAGGTCATTGGCGGACTTTCTGCGGAAGAACGGAAGGAATATGCGGAGGCACTGCTAACATGCAGTACAGACAGTAAAATGGTGATTACCAATCCGCTGGCGTTTGGCGAAACGGATGTAAAGAAAAGAATTGTGGATATTTTGAAATTCAAAAAGCCGGGCAGATGGATGGTGGCTGTTGCGATGCTGCTCTGTGTGGCAGCGGTGGCAGGATGCTTTTTCGTACAGAAGGAGAATGAGCAGGGCGGAGAAGGTTTAGTGACTCCTATACTGACAGTTACAGCTACGCCTACGCCAGTACCGACTAACCCGCCAAGAGGAGACGGTCCATATACGCCGACTCCGACGCCAACTCCGGCAGAGTATGTCTGGAAACAGATCATTACCCACATTCCGTCAGAGCTGGAGCAGATGGAAAGTGACTTGGAACTGCTGGGAATTACAACTTCGGAATCGTTGGTTGCGGTGCCGATGGGTCAAACTGTTACGGTGGATTTAAACGGTGACGGAGCAGAGGAGTCGGTAACCTTTGGCCTTAGGGGATACACGGGTGATGTAAGCTATAATAAAATCATGCATGATTCCTTCTTCCTGAAAATTAACGAAGCCGTAGTATTGCAAGGAGATGATATTTTCCATGGAGAAAGTCCTTGCTTCACCACATATTATTTGTTTGACATAGATGTAACGGATGGTTATAAGGAAATCGGCCTGGCAGACTATGGTCCGAACGGTGATGTGGGAATTGCTCTGTATCGTTATGATAATAACAGTGTACAATGTATCGGCGGTTTCCGCAGCGCCCCTCTGGACTCTGATAATCCATGGGAAATGAATGATTATGCAAATGTCCCTTATGAGGAAATGGTAGCAAAGGTTCCCCGGGATGAATTTCTGATTTCTGTCCCGGGAGATGGTACTATTTGGGCAAGGGAATGGGATTATCTCTTGGGAAACTGCAGTGTGGTGAAAGAATATCAACTGGAAAATCCGTCCTCCGGTACGGAAGCCCGGTTAAAGGCAGCCTACAGGGGTCACTATGTATTTACCGGCTGGGATTGGGAAGGCAACATACCGACTACAGCTGCCTATGAGTTTAAGGCTTTTGTCAGCGATTGTTTGGATGATACAACGGTTGTGGTTGTTCCGGAAGGAAGTGAACTCACGTTTTATGATTACTACTTGTCTGAAGAAGAATGGGGCAACGGTTATGTACGATTCTTTTATACTGTGGAGGAAAAATGGGATTCTGTCGGCTGGCTGATTCTGTCCGATGACGGTATTGTGATGCCGCGCGGTTCTGATACGGAGCCGTTTGAAACCGTAGAACCAACAGAACTGTTCCATAACTTAAATATGGCAGGGTAGTGATAAAAAGGAGGACAATGTATGAACCGTTTTGTGTTAAATTATTTGTGTCCGCTTTGTTTGCCGATGGCCTCCGCGGAGACGGAGGTGAAGAATCGAATTGGTGGAATTTTAAAATACAAAAAGCCGGGTAAGTGGCTGGCAGCTTTGACGATGTTGCTTTGTCTGGTGGCGATTGCAGGCTGCTTTTTCGTACAGAAGGAAAGTGGACCGGGTGGTGCAGCTACGTCCACTCCGACGCCAATTCCTACAGTGACAGCTATGCCAACACCGACTTCAGTGCCGGTAGCAGAGCCTACAACCGAGCCAACAGCAACGGTAAAGCATACGCCAACACCGCTTCCACCAAGTGATTTTACGCTGCTTGGCGATGTAACACCGGAAACTGTAGTGGCAGTGCCGATGGGGAAGACAGTGGATGTAGATTTGGACGGTGACGGCACCAAGGATATCATCACCTGCGGATACGAAGGCTATGAGAAAAATAAAACCATGAAGGAAGTTGCACGAGACTGGCGCCTACGGGAATTTTGGTTTCAATTAAATATTAACGGAAGGACCTTTCGCGACAATGATATTCGGGAAGAATACTGGAATGATGGTCCGGGTTTTACAACGTACTATATTTTTGATGTAAATACAGAAGATAAGTATAAAGAAATCGGATTGTATTTTGATGGACCAAGTGGGGATCCAAGCACGGCATTATACCGTTATATAAACGGAGAATTGTACTGTGTCGGCGTGTTTGAAAGTGCTGCCTTGGAATCGGATTATTCCTGGAACAGTGATGCTTATGAGGATATTTCTTATGAGGAAATGGTACAGACGGTTGACCGCGAAGAATTTGTAATCTCTGTGCCGGGAGACGGAACCATTTTCTGTAGAGAAAGAACTGTTTTTTTTGAAACAACGGAAATTGTACGGGAATACAAGCTGTGGAATGCAAGCATGGCTCAGGCTGCAATTTTACAGGAAACCATCCGTGGCCGCTATGAATTTACCGGCTGGAAGGATGACCGGGAGAACATGAATGTAAAAGTGAAAAAGGATTTTACTGCATATGCGGAACCGGTGGATATGTCACTGGATTTCCATAAGGATCTGGTTTTGGTGGAAATTTCGAGAGACACCAGAGTTTCCTTCTATGCGTATTATCCGGACAACGGCTGGACTGCCGGTTGGGTGGAACTATTTTACGGAGACAATCTGGAGCACACGGCATGGATTTATAAGGGTACGGATAAACAGGGTAACTCGGTTATCTATTTGCCAAACGAAACAGAGGATTCTTCCCGGGATTTATTTCTTAACTTGAGTACAGCCGGGTAAACAGAATAGAAAAATTGTATAAGGACTATAGCAAAAGAGGAACATTTTCTCAAACGGAAATGTTCCTCTTTTGTTAGGGAAACAGCGGTTGCTTTAAGATTTTCTGAATTGTCTTGACATTCCCACTGTACTATGATACTATACTAACTGTATTAAGAGTGTTAGTACACTTGAAAGGAGGAATTCCGTGATAACATTAGATTATGCGGACCGGCGTCCGATCTATGAACAGGTCATAGAGAAAATGAAAGACCTGATTCTGCTGGGCGTTCTGGAAACCGACAGTCAGCTGCCTAGTGTGCGGGAATTGGCCGTGGATTTATCCATCAACCCGAATACGGTGCAGCGTGCTTATGCGGAGCTGGAGCGTCAGGGTGTCATCTACTGCGTAAAAGGCAGGGGAAACTTTGTGGCAGGCACCGATGGCTTGAAGGATAAGCAAAAAGAAGAATTAAAGCCACAGCTGTCGGAACTTGTAAAAAAAGCCAAAAAAGCAGATATGACAGAAGAAGAATTTATAACATTAGTAAAGCAGTTTTATTCGGAACAATAGTTCCAAGGGTAAGGGAGAAAACAAAAATTCAACAGAAAGGAACGAACAGTATGATAGAAGCAAAAAATGTCAGTAAATCCTTTTCGGATATTCTGGCGGTGGATAATGTTTCCGTCACCATCCGCGAAGGTTCGGTGTTTGGTATGATTGGTACCAACGGTGCCGGCAAAAGCACCTTCCTGCGTATGGCAGCAGGGGTATTCCGTCCGGACAGCGGAACCATTACGTTAGACGATATGCAGGTGTACGAGAATCCGGCGGCAAAGCAGGAATTTTTCTATATTTCCGATGACCAGTATTTCTTTGCAAACACCACACCGAAGGAATTAATGCGTTATTATTCCGTGGTGTATCCGAAGTTTGATAAAGAGCGCATGAAGAAGATGCTTGCGCAGTTTAATTTAGATGAAAAGAGAAAGGTGGCTACCTTCTCCAAAGGTATGAAAAAGCAGTTGTCCGTAATTTGCGGCATTTGTGCAAATACCAAGTACTTATTCTGTGACGAAACCTTCGACGGCTTGGACCCGGTAATGCGTCAGGCGGTAAAGAGTATTTTCGCGCAGGAAATTGCAGAGAGAGGCTTAACTCCGGTGATTGCTTCCCACAACCTTCGTGAGTTGGAAGATATTTGCGACCACGTTGGTTTATTACACCGTGGCGGTGTCCTGTTATCCAGAGATTTAGAGGATATGAAAGTAAATATCCACAAGGTGCAGTGTGCTTTTAAAGCGGACAGCAATATTGAAGAAGTACTTCAGAACGTGGATGTAGTAAAGAAGGAAATCCGTGGTTCCCTGTACACCATTACCGCAAGGGGTAATGCGGATGACATCCGAAACCAGATTCAGACGGCAAATCCAATCTTTATGGAGCTGTTGCCGCTCAGCTTAGAAGAAATCTTTATCAGTGAAACGGAGGTGGCAGGCTATGACATCAAGAAACTCATTTTTTAACCTGTTAAAGGAAGACCTCCATAGAAGATTATGGACGTTAATTCTTTCCTCTTTAGTATTTTTTGGAACCTTTGTGGTGGCATTCACTATGGTAATCCAGAATTATGTGGGACGTTTCAGCAGAGCAAGCTACGGATTTACCAATGCGCAGTTTATTGACCGTGTTTCCGACAATTTATGTGGTGATTTTTATGCATGCTGGCCGTGGTTTATGGTGGTGGCAATTGTCGGAGCCGTTATCTGCGGCATGAACGGCTTTGCTTATCTGCATTCCAGAAAGCAGATGGACTTTTATCACAGTCTTCCGGTAAAGCGGGAAGTGATTTTCTCTGTGCGCCTGATCAACGGTGTGCTGATTTATGCGGTGCCGTATCTGGTAGGACTTTTGTATACGTACCTGCTTTGTGTGTTATATGGTGTAATGACCTGGGATATTTTCTTCTGCGGTCTGTTTATGTTTGTGCTGCATTTCATGGGCTACCTGGTAATGTATCTTGGCGTAATTCTTGCCATGATGTTAACCGGAAAGCTGGTCATTGCCTTCTTTGGCGTTTGTATCGTTAACCTGTATGCGCCGCTTGTTTATGCGCTGGGCTGGGTGCTGAAGGACACCTTCCTTGTTACCGGCTATGAAGGCAGTATGGATTTTGAAACAGCGCTTGCCGTAACCCGTTGGTTTTCCCCTACCAGCTTTTATGTAAGTATGGTTACGGAAATTAGTGAATCGGAAAGCACAAAGGGTTTCTGGCTGTTGTTTGTATTCTTCCTTTTATTTGCCGTAGTACTGACCGTATTAAACCTTTGGCTGTATAAAAAGCGTGCCAGTGAAAAGGCAGATACGGCCATGGCGTTTAAGGTGACAGAGCCGGTGTTCCGTGTGCTGATTTCCATTCCGGTGGGCGTTGTAGTCGGACTTTTATTCTATGCTATCCAGTATGACTATAACTGGGGTGTTTCCGTATTCTGGCTGATTTTTGGCGGTCTGCTGGGCGGCTTCCTTTGTCACGGCATTATGGAAGCATTGTATAACGGCGACATCAAAAAATGTTTGTCCCATAAAGTACAGATGGCAGTAACGATGGTACTGGCAGCAGCGATTCCGCTGATCTTCCTCTATGATATTTTCGGTTACGATTCCTATCTTCCGAAAAAGCAGGATATTAAGAACATGGCGGTTATCAGCAGTGAGATGCGTTTTGGCGGAACCTATTATACAAAGGACGGCTGGATCAGTCCGGTAAACTATGCGCTGGAAAACATGGAGGTTGAAGACTTTGATGCCATGTATGAGCTGGCAGGTATTTTATCTGAGGACGCAGGAAAGAACCGAACGGAACGGTTTTTTGGCTACAGCGGTAATTATACCGTTTCTGCAGAGTCTTATTATGCCGGCGGAGTGGAAAAAGTCGAGTATACGGATTTTATTATCCGCTACACCTTAAAGGACGGTTCGGAAGTAATCCGCCGTTATGAATACAATTTTTACGCAGTAATGGATTTGTTAGAACAGATTTACAATGACAACGAGTATAAGAGTGCGGCACATCCGGTATTCAGTCTGTTGGAGTCCGGCTGTCCGATTACCAATATGAAATGTTACGCTCCAACCTCCGGTGTCACCGTAAAGCTGGAGAAAAATTGTACCGCAATAATTGAAGCCTATAAAGAGGATATTTTGGCAATGTCCTTTGATGATTTGAAAAATTCTGCGCCGATTGGGGAACTGACCGTGCACTTTATGGTGAACGAGGGATATGCTCCGTATGAAGACAGCAGTAATTTCCTGGTATATCCGGAAATGACCCGTACACTGGCACTGTTAAGAGAGCAGGGAGTATATCTGCAGGGCGTGCAGGATGCAAACAATATCGGAAGCATATCGGTTTCTTTTGGCGGTTCCTTAAATGACTTTAAGCGTCTGTTTGGCATGGAAGTGCCGGAAGAGGATGAGACAGAAACCTATGATATGGAAATGTCTGTTGCTTATGAAGATTATGAGATGTATTATGAGAAGTTCGGTTATTTTCCTCAGACAGCATGGGCTCCGGAATATTATCAGGATGTGGTTGTAGAGTTTACGGACCCGGCGGAAATTGCAGAGATTAAAAAGTGTTTGGTATACCGGCAGTATGGTTCGGAATTCGGACCGTTCCCGGAAACCAACACTTACTTAAGTGCAGATGTTTATTTTGAAATGCAGACCGGCACAATGGAAGACTTACTGGCAGGGGAAGGACTCATTGGCTGGACCGAGCGGTTCCGTTTTGAAGAAGGCAATATTCCTCAGATTGTCATTGACCGTCTGCTTAGTAAATTGTGTGGAGAGACTAACTAAATTTTGTTTTATAAGGACCATAGAAAAGAAGTTCCCGCAGTGTTATGCTGCGGGAACTTCTCATTTAAGGGATGAAAAAAGTGAAAATAGGTTATTTCTTTTTCTTCTTAAAGAAGTAAGTGAGGGCACCGATTATGGCGCCAATCACAACAGCGCCGCCTGCCACAAGAGGAAGAGCAGAACCGTTCTTTGCAGTGTTACCGGAAGTATCGGCATCTGCTTCGCTGCCATCTGCAGAATCTGTAGGAGCTTCTGTCGGAGCTGCGGTCGGCTCTGCAGGAGCTTCGGTTGGCACTTCTGTCGGAGCAGGTGCTTCTGTCGGTTCCGGAGTAGGAGTTACCTTTAACTCTTCCGGAAGATAAATCTTGATGTAGCAAAGATTTAAGCACAGGGTTGCAGTTGGAGAAGTAATCTCTAAATCCAGTTCGCCGTCTTTTACCTGAACTACCGCAGTAACGGCCTTGTTCATAGGAACATCCTTTAATACCTTGTGACCTTCCAGGGATACAATCGGATTCTTGGAGCAGTTCCATGGGTCGGTAAAGTAAAGCTCTACGTTGTAGGTGCCTACAGGAAGGGCGAACTTATAGGTTAAGGTTCTTGGCATGCCGTTTTCATATTGGTTCTTGGTGTAACGGTTGGTGGCTGTCTTTGGACTGGTATCGGATAAGCCGGAATTGGTCTCCAATGGCCAGGTGTTATCGGTAAATACGGTGTTGACCATGCCTGCATTGCTTGCGGTTCCGTTTTTCAGTGGGTCGGAAACCGTATCCACAAGCCCCCACTTTTTGCCGGTAACCGGGTCAATGCCGTAAACCTGCTCGGTAACGCCGTTGTAAACACCAAAGAGGTCACCATCGGATAGTGTGGTAACGTCATAGTCACCGCAGTTGACAAAATATGCCAGATCAGGGTCTACATCGGTACGGTTGGTTGCCGGCTGCTCGATACGAAGCAGGTATCCGGTGCTTGTTTTATGGTCTTCGCCGTAGACGAGAAGTTCCAGTGTCAGGAAATTCGCCTTGGTCATATCTACGGTATGGGTGCCGCGGATGACGGAGCCACCCACACGGATGTAACCGAATGCATCCTCCGGTGCAGCAGTCAGAGTCAGGGTTTCCACATCCTCCGGAAGCACCAGCTTATAGAAGGTGTTGTTTTCCTTCGATAATTCGCCGGCATCGGCAGAAAGGGTTAAGCCGGTATTCTTTGCATAGGCCTTTGTCATATAAGCATAGTTGCAGATTCTTGCGGAAGCTTCTTCGTTTCCGCTCTTGAAAGTAAGGGTTACGGTATAAGCATCCTTACCGGTGATTGGGTGCTTAGCATTTAGTGCAATTGCAGCTTTTGCAAGTACGTCCCTTGTTACCGGAATACGGATGGTGTATTCTTCCTCTACACCCTTGTAAGCGAGAACTTCGTTATAAATCACTTCTTCTCCGGCTAAAATCTGTAAGGACTTGCCGTTGTCTTCCTTCTTTAAAGTAAGCTCCAGAGCGTTGTCAACCTCAGGGTCACAGTACATGGTGTAGGTGAAGGCACCGCCTGCATTGGCAAGACGGCTGGTGCCGTTTCCGGTAGCACCGGTAGAACCGGTACCAAGCTCGGTCATGTTGTGCAACTCGTCATTTTCGTACTGACCGTAACCCGGCTGTACCGTATCCAGAAGAGCTGCGGCAAAACGTTCATCCTCCAGCTCGCGTAAGTAGCGGCTTACGTTAAATGCGCCGGAGTTGCTTTCGTAATTAAAGTAAATGCCGTAACGCTCGGTATGCTGGCTGTAGTGAGGAACAAACGTAAGATTGGAATCGGTGTTTTCCAAGGTCCATTCTAACTTGCCTTCGGCTTTTACCAGATTATCATTGATGTTTGCCATGAAATCAGCTACAGAACCGTTAATAACAGAAACCGTATCGTTACCATCGCTGATGTATTCTTCTTCAATGAGCTTGGCAGCAGGAATGAGTACGTTGACACCGGTGTAGGTGGTGTTCATATTCTTGGTACCCAGCTTTGCGGAAAGAACGATAGGACCGTACTTAAAAGCGAAAACGGAATCGTTATCCGGCAGACCGTGAACAGTAATGTTCATCGGCAGGGTAAGGGTAATGGTGTCACCGTCCTTTAAACCACTGACCTTCAAGTAAGATCCGGTTTGCTCTGTAGCAGCTGTTGGCAGTGCATCGTCGCTTATAACGGTAGCGGTAGCTTCGCCGGCTAACCAGTCAGGTAAGCGGAAGAAAATGCTATCATTCACTGTGCCGCTGCCATCCAAAGTTTCTACGGTAACAGTCACCTTGTCACTTGCCGGAATATCTGCAGTCATGGTAAGTTTCAGGTTCTTTGCTTCGTCGGTGAGTACGGAACTTAAGTACTGGCTGATAACAATGCCGTCCTCGTTGGAGTAGTAAATAGCGTTGCCCAGCTTTGTAAAGTTTTCCATACCGGAACCGGTACAGCACCAGAAGCTTCCGGTGGCAGTAGTATATACCTTGAAGTAACCGGTTGCCATTGGCTGGAAGTAGGTGGTCATACCGCTTTCCGGGTTCTGGGAGGAAAGGATGGTATTGTAGAAGGTGTTTTCGTAGTAGTTTAAGTACTTGGTATCGCCGGTGGCCATGTAGAGAGCCTTGGCGAATTTTAACATGTTATATGCGTTACAAGTTTCACAGTTACAGTTGGTACGCTCTGCATCTAAGATATAGTCGCTGCCGAAGTGTTCCCATTCACTGTTGTCGCCGGTAACGTAGGAATGACGTTCCAAAACCATGTCAAAGAAAATTTGTGCATATTCCAGATAAGCGGTAGCATCTACCACTTCACCGTTAATTGTTTTGCCGTTTGTGGTCACGTAGCGGTTCAGGGCGCCGATAAACTTCGGAATGGTAGTGTTGGCATGACGATTGGTTAAAACGTCCTTTCTGCCCGTTTTAACGGCTTCAAAGAGGGTGTCCTCATCGAAGGCATGGGCAGCCTCGGCAAAAATGTCCTCGCCGGTAACGGCATAGAGATCATAAAGGCAGTCATTCATGCCGCCGTATTCGATATTAAGCACCGTCCGATGGGTGGAAGAAGACCAGGTTTGTGTACGGTTGTATACCCAGGTGCCAAGTCCTTTGGCAACTTCCAGGGCAGTTTCATTGCCGGTATATTTATAAACATCAATGACACCCTGCAGAATTTTGTGCATGGTGTACCACGGTACCCAGGCCTGGTCCATGATGTTGGTTAAATTCTTTTCTACGTTGTCAAACTGGAGCTCTACATTGTTTTTATTTTTGATGGCAGCACCGAAAATAAAACCGGTTCCAAGAGCGTCCTGACAAATCTTTAATTCATCAATGATGTAATCCAGACGGTCGGACAGTTCTTTGTCCCTGGAATCATCGGAAGGAAGTGTAGCAACTGCCTGTGCAACGGCGGTGAGATAGTGTCCCATGGTATGGCCGCCGATTAACATGTTTTCCCAGCCGGCATAACGCTGCTTTCCCTTCATGTCAACACCGGCGGTGTCACGGAAGCCTGCCAGCAGGCGGTCGGCATCTAAGGATAAAAGGTATTCAATATCTTTGGCTTCTGCGTTGGTAAGATAGGCATCGGTAACGTCTATCTGATTTAAGTTATAAGCGTCATACGTAGTAAGTTCTGTCATGGTAGTTCCTCCTGTGGTTTCATTGTTCTCTGTGGCCGCAAACGCACCGGTCAGAGGTGCGATAAGCAATTGTGCCGTCAATACGGCTGCCATGGTAAGAGCGCCAATGACGTGTGATTTTTTCTGCTTCATGTGTGTAAACCTCCCATATGCTTTTTTATTCTTTGTTTTTGGTGGGAAAAAGGTATTGAATAATTTAGCTGAATTCAGTATATCATAAGAGTATACGTAAAAACGATACAAAAAGGTTGGTTTTGGTGTGATTTTGTTAGTTGAATTTTGCCGGAGTTTGGAGTATAGTTTACTTAGTTGTTTATAATTATTTTTTGAGTTACAATATCCGTGTCCGTCTGCCTCCTCCGACATCTGTACGTCCCGGCTGGAGCAAACGAAATGAGATTTCGCTTGTCCATCCTGTCCGTACATCTATCGTTTGAGAGGCCGGACACTTGGATATTGTAATCTCAAAAAATAGCCATAAGTAAAATTAAGGAAAACTATACTACAAAATTTCGGCTGGAAACGAGGTGCGGTATGCATAAGGTACAATTAAACGATAGAACAAAGAAGAATAGAATTGCAACATATTATATGGAGGACGCGGCAAAGCTTTACGAACTTTGGAAGAGTAATGAAGAAAATGAAGAGCGTATTGAACGTATGCGGTATGCATTACGCGGCGAAAAGGTGGCAGACCTTGGCTTAACCTACGAGGAAGCGCCGTTGGTCACTGAAGCAGAATTAAAGGTAGGCGCAAAACAGGATTTTTCTATGGAGCGCAGCTGGCTGGTGTTACACAATACAAAGGGTTATGAAAGCAAATATTATGTAGGAAATCTTCTGGCAAAAATCCGTTGGGCGATTTGCGAAGGAAAACTTTTAAAGCTGGGCTCTTTTGTAGCTACCGGTATTTGCAAAGAAAACACCTACGGAGAGGGTGGTTTTGAGCAGGTCACCTGCTGCGGAAATCCGGTGCTGAGTCACTATAGCAGCTCTATTGTACCTTTGGTGTCCGATTTTGAGGATGATTTTTCAAGAGAAAAAATCACCATGCTTGGTTACAAGGTGCTGGCTGAATTTGCAAGCATGGAGGAAGTAAATGCGGATATTGCAAAGAAGCGTCTGACGGATGCAGAAGTAGAAGTGTTACTGCATGATATTCCGGGAGAATTGGGTTAAAGAAGGTAAAACGAAAAAAGACCGCCTGTTGCGACAGACGGTCTTTTATAATATGCGTTATTCAGCGCTTTCTTCTTTTTTCTCCTTTTTTGGAGCACCTGCCTTATTTAACAGGGAAATGCAGGCTACAATAAGAAGTGTAACAATGAAAATTGCAAGCCAGCCTTTCAGTGCATAAGGAATGGTCGTAAAAAATAAATCTAAATTCATGGTATTCTCCTTTCCTACATCAAACCTAAACTTGCAAGAATTTCAGGCACAATCTTTAAGATTAAACCACCGGCAATAACGGAAGCAATCTGACCGGATACGTTAACACCGATGGAGTGCATAAGAAGGAAGTTCTGGTTGTCTTCTTCTAAGCCCATCTTATGTACGACACGGGCAGACATTGGGAATGCGGAGATTCCGGCTGCACCAATCATTGGGTTAATCTTCTTCTTGGTGAAGAGATTTAAGAACTTGGCAAAGAACACACCGCCTACGGTATCGAAAACGAAAGCAACGAGACCGAGTAACAGGATGAGGAGAGTTTCTTTCTTTAAGAACATATCTGCCTGCATCTTGGTAGCAACGGTAATGCCAAGGAAGATGGTAACTAAGTTAGCAAGAGCATTCTGTGCAGTTTCGGAAAGGGAGTTTAATACACCACATTCGCGGATTAAGTTACCGAACATTAAGAAGCCGATGAGGGCAACGGCACGTGGAGCTACGATACCGGTGATGATGGTAACTACGATAGGGAATAAAATCTTAGTTGCCTTAGAAACGTTAGCAGGCTTATATTCCATACGGATACGGCGTTCCTTCTTTGTAGTACAGAGTTTGATGATAGGCGGCTGTACAATAGGAACTAATGCCATGTAGGAATAAGCGGCGACTAAAATAGCGCCGGTATAGTTAGAGTTGAAATAGTTGGCAACGAAAATGGAAGTAGGACCGTCTGCCGCACCGATGATAGCGATGGAAGCAGCATCCTTAAGTTCGAAACCGAGTAATACAGCAGCGCCGAGGGTAAAGAAAATACCGAACTGGGCAGCTGCACCAAAGAGCATAAGCTTTGGATTGGAAAGAAGAGGTCCGAAGTCAATCATGGCACCGATACCGATGAAAAGAATTAATGGGAATAATTCATTTGCGATACCTGCGTTGAATAAAACGTCAATAGGACCTTCTTCAAAAATGTGTCCGGTGAAACCTAAGTTTAAAAGGGTTTCTTCAATTGCGGCTGAGGTCATGCCAAAGGAGTTAATTCCTGCAACGCTCAAAGCGTTTTTTGCAGCATCGGTCAGCTGGGTTACAGCACCGGAAAGTGGCAGGTTAACTAAAATGGCGCCAAAGCCCATTGGTAATAAAAGAGTTGGTTCCATTTCTTTCTTAATAGCAAGGTAAATGAGAACACCACCGATAATCCACATGATTACCATTTTGATAAAGCTTTCTGCCGGGATTCCGAGCAGATGATCATATAAGACTTCCATAAAGTCCTCCTTCATGTATTCTAATGTGTTTCTTCGCAAATGCGATAGCCCACACCGAGCTCATTAATAATATAGCGGTTGTCGCCGGGCTTTTCTCCCAGCTTTTTACGCAGGTTAGCCATATTTACCTGTAATTTTTTAACGCCGCCGTCGTCGGATGGCCCCCATACTTCACGGATAATGGTGGCATAAGTGAGTACTTTGCCCGTATGCCGTGCCAGCAAAACCAGAATATTGTATTCCGTCTGGGTCAGCTTGATTTCTTCTCCTGCGATGGTAATGATACGCCGGTCATAGTCGATGACCAGGTCATGCAGGGTAAATTTACCGTCGGAAGCCAGCATACTTCCGTTGTAACGGCTGATTCTCAGGGCTGCCCTGACTCTTGCCAGAAGTTCACCTGTGCCAAAGGGCTTGGTAATATAGTCATTGGCGCCAAGATCAAGAGCTTCTATTTTGTCTGCTTCATTGGTACGGGCCGACAATACAAGGATTGGTACAACTTCCTGCCTGTTACGGATGAAACGGATGAATTCTAAGCCGTCTTTATCCGGTAATCCTAAGTCGAGTAAAACCAAATCCGGACGATGAGACGAAAACATCATGATTCCGTTTCCACAGGTTTCGGCGGTAAGTACCTGATAATCATTGGCCTCTAAAATTGCTTTGGCAAAGCTGCGAATATTATTTTCATCCTCAATAACAAGAATTTTGTAACGGTTATTGTTCATGGGTTTTACGCTCCTTTCTTAGGAGTAATTAAGATTCCAGTTTTAATGAGAAGGAAAAGGATGCGCCTCCGGAACTGTTATTGTAGGCGTGGATTTCACCACCATGTGCCTTGATGATGGCGGCACACACGGTAAGACCGATGCCCATATTGCTGCGGCTGCCGTCAGCCGGAGAGGTATCCCGGTCTAAATAGCCGGTAAAAATTTTATCGATGCGGTCGGCAGAAATGCCGCAACCGTTATCGCTAATGCAAAAGAGTGCAAAGGTATCTTTTGTTGTAACAGAAAGTTTTAACTCTGTCATGCCGGTGGCATGATTCACCGCATTTTCCAATATATTGATGAGAACCTGTTCAATAAGCATAGCGTCCATGGGAATACTGATGAATTCTTCAGGAATTTCCACTTTTACTGTCTGATTCGGACATCGTTTGCGGAATTTAATAAGAACCGCATCGATGAGCTCTTCCAATACCGTCGGAGATTTGGTCAGTTGTACTTTGCCATCATCAATTCTTGTAACGGACAAAAGATTTTCCACCATACGGATGAGCCATTCGGAATCTTTCTGCATTTCTCCCAGAAGTTTTAGCTGTTGTTCTTTGCTTAAAGAATCATAGTTTTCCATGACAGCGGAGCAGGAGCCGTAAATAGTAGTAAGCGGTGTCCTTAAATCGTGAGAAACCGCCCGTAACAGGTTGGCACGCATATGTTCTTTTTCGGTTTCTGCCTTGATTTTCTCCTGATGCTTAATCTGGGTGGTCAGGGTGCCGGTCAGAATGGCAACAATCAGCATGACCAGGGCAGAAGCAACGCATTCCGGTGAAATTAAGTCGAAGGCATAATATGGGTAAGTAAAAGCATAGTTTACCGCCAATACACTAAGCAGCGAAGCGGTAATGCCCCAGAAATAGCCTTGGGTTTTTAATGAAATTAAAAAAACACCAAGGACAAATATCATTGGTATCAGTGTTTTGGTATCAAACATGTCCTGCATCCAAATGTTTAAAAATAGCAAAAGCAACAGTGTGATTATGGTAAACAGGGCATCTTTTATGTTTAATTGCAGTTTCATAGTCATGCTCCACGGATTATGTATTCATACGCTCTTTTCATTATAGCATATTTCGGTACAGGCTTCCAACTATTTTACCATCCTTTACCGAATCTTTGCCGCCATATTAATACAAAATTCGCACCGGTTTTCCCTGCCGACTCCGCTGTTTTTCACGGAGGCTTGCCATACCGTCTCCCGAAACGAGGACTATGTCTGCTATTTGATGTTTTGCCAAAACTCGGGACCGGGTGCGGATTTTAAGACGTGTATATAGATTTGCCTGGTTTCAAAACATCCGGAGGATGTGGTTTTTAAGAAAGCCCGAAGCTCTGCCGGACACACGAGGTGTCCGCAGAACTCCCGGCCTTCCTTAAAAGCGCTTCCGCGCTTTTTGAAACCAATCAAATGAATTACGTTGTCTTATCCGCACCGGTCCCTCAAACAGTTGGCCAAAACACCAAACGCATCCATATCATTTCGTGAGAGCGGCATGGAGCCTCCGGAAAAGCACGGAACGTCGGTGCGGGAAAAGCGGTGCGAAATAATTAATGATGTCGGATAAGTTTAAATAACGTATTGTGACAGGTTATTTTTACGATAAATTTGATATCCTTTTTCAAAAAGTTGAGCCACATTCTCTATCCGCACAGATACTTTTCCGGTGCTTCTGGTTGCATCGATAATAATTACTTCTGATTTCTCGGAGTTTGCAAATTCTTTAAAAAACATGACATGACTGCCGATTTTGGCAAAAACATCCCCTTGTTTAATGTCGTCAAGATTTTTAATGATAGTTGCATATTCCGGAATATCTCGTGTGGCAATTTTCTTTGGCAATCCCCAGCACGCCGTAAGTAAACCGGAGCAATCCACACCGACGGTATTATGGCTACCGTATCTTTTTTTATCTTCCGGAACATTTCCGGCAAACTTGCCGTTTTTGATGCCCTGCTCGAATTCTTCTAACGTGGATGCATTTCCCCAGCCGTAAGGAATACCCACATTCTTTTCGTTTACTTTCCACCAACCGCAGTCAAGGACTTCTCCCTGCCAGGTGACATCTGGTGTATCTACAAATCTGCCATCGGCATCGGTTCCGTGTAATACGTTGGCTTCCGTTGCAATCCATTCGTAATTGGCATATTCCAATGCTTTTTCGATGACCTGTTTGCCCCAAGCATGATTGTCTGTAATTTGCTTACTCTCCATGAAAACACCTCTCGTTACATATTTGTTTAGGAAAATTGTAACACATGATTGAACTGTAAAAAAATGCAGAACATGCTTTATGTATTGCATAAAATGCTCTTTCGCAATTTGCTATCCCTATGTATTCCGCGCCCCTCCCGGTCAGGTTCTAAACGTTTTCTGTTTTTCTTCTGATTGACGTTCAGCACTTTTCCGGCAGGCTCCAAGGGAGGAGAAGCTTTTATGATGGCTGTGAGTGCCGGAGGAGCTATTTGTTTGAGGTGCAGGCAGAGAAGTAGTGTAAATGATTTGAATTGTTCAAAAAGTGCGCGAGCACTTTTAAGAAGATGCAATGGGTACCTCTGGACAAACAAGTTTGTCTAAGAGTAC
Source organism: Lachnospiraceae bacterium (assembly GCA_045531955.1). GTDB lineage: Bacteria > Bacillota > Clostridia > Lachnospirales > Lachnospiraceae > SIG299. Next base: position 72,799 of record JAZSFC010000028.1, read on the forward strand.
CCTTGCGTCTTCTTAAAGATACATCCGAAGGGTGTTTTTGAACAATCAAATCTAAAATCAATACTTATATTCTTTACTGCACCGAGTTATAGTCCTCCGAAGCTCACAGTCATTAATCAAACGAAAGCTTCGACGCCCCTTGGCAAGACCCCGTGAAAAGTGGCTGAGTCAGAAGAAGAAAAGGAGAAAACGTTTCCCTGCCGGGAGGGGCATGAAAAAAAGTAAAGGGATACACAATAAAAACAGGGCACGCATCTTATGATGCGCGCCCTGCAATAACTCATGTTAAGTTGTTATGCCAAAATTACTTTTCAGCCATCTTAGCTAACTTCTCGTACTTAGCCTTAGCGTCAGCCTCTGCCTTTTCGAACAGGTACTGTGCACGCTCTGGGTTGGAACGGGAAAGTCTGTTGTAACGAACCTCGGATTCGATGAATTCCTTATAGGAAGCGGTTGGCTCCTTGGAATCTAACTGGAATGGGTTCTTGCCTTCAGCTGCAAGACGAGGGTCGAAACGGAACAGGTGCCAGTAACCGGAAGCAACAGCGTTCTTTTCTTCGGTCTGAGCATTCTTCATACCGCCCTTGATACCATGGTTGATACATGGAGCGTAAGCGATGATGAGGGATGGACCCGGATAAGCTTCAGCTTCTGCGATTGCCTTTACACACTGTGCGTAGTCAGCACCCTGAGCAATCTGTGCAACGTATACGTAACCGTAGCTCATTGCGATTGCTGCAAGGTCTTTCTTCTTAACTTCCTTACCTGCTGCTGCGAACTGAGCAATAGCACCGGTAGGTGTAGCCTTGGAGGACTGACCGCCTGTGTTGGAGTAAACTTCGGTATCGAATACTAAAATGTTAACATCCTGGTTGGAAGCGAGAACGTGGTCTAAGCCGCCGTAACCGATATCGTATGCCCAACCGTCACCACCGAAGATCCACTGGCTCTTCTTAGCAGCGAAATCCTTGTTAGCAAGGATGTACTTTCTGTCTTCGTTGTCGCATCCGCAAGCTTCTAATGCAGCGATGAGCTTCTTAGTAGCAGGAGCGTTTGCTGTGGAGGATTCGGAAGTTGCAAGGTAATCAGCTAAAGCTGCCTTAACATCATCCTTTTCAGCAACAGCCTGGAGTCTTTCAGCAGCGTCAACGATGCGCTTTCTGAGAGCTCTCTGAGCCATGAACATACCTAAACCGAATTCAGCGTTGTCTTCGAATAAGGAGTTGCCCCATGCAGGACCCTGACCCTTAGCATTTCTTGTGTAAGGGTTGGATGGGCAGGAACCGCCCCAGATGGAGGAACAACCTGTTGCGTTTGCAAGGTACATTCTGTCACCGAATAACTGGGTAACTAACTTAGCGTAAGGAGTTTCACCACAACCTGCGCAGGCACCGGAGAACTCAAGGTAAGGCTGCTTGAACTGGGAACCCTTGACGGTAGTTTCTTTGAACTTTTCTAATACATCTGCAGGAGTTTCCTGAGCTACTGCGAAGTCGAATAACTTCTGAGCTTCTAAGTTCTCTTCAAGACCCTTCATAACGAGAGCCTTTTCGCCCTTCTTACCAGGACATACGTTAGCACAGGAACCACATCCGGTACAGTCAAGTACGGATACGGAGATAGCGAACTTCTTACCAGGCATACCGGTCATGTCGAGTAACTTGTCGGTAGGAGCGTTAGCTGCATCAGCTTCTTCTAATGCTACCGGACGGATACATGCATGAGGACATACATAGGAACAGAAGTTACACTGGATACAATTTTCTGGCTGCCATACAGGAACGTCGATGGCAACACCGCGCTTTTCGTATGCGGAGGAGCCGGATGGAGTTGTACCGTCTGCATAATCAAGGAATGCAGATACAGGGAGGCTGTTACCGTCCTGAGCATTGATTCTCTTCTGAACTGCGTTTACATACTTAACAACATCGTCGAAGCCTTCGCTTACCTTGGATGCTAAATCTTCGTCAACAGCGTTCTTCCAGGATTCAGGAACCTTAACTTCTACAACGCCTTCAACACCGCGGTCGATAGCGTCATGGTTCATCTTAACAACGTCGTCACCCTTCTTGGAGTAAGAAGCGGTAGCAGCGTCCTTCATGTACTTAACAGCATCATCGATTGGAATGATGTTAGCAAGCTTGAAGAATGCAGCCTGGAGGATGGTGTTGATACGTCCGCCGAGACCAACTTCCTTACCAATCTGGATACCGTTGATGGTGTAGAACTTGATGTTGTGCTCTGCCATGTAACGCTTAACCTGACCAGGAAGCTGCTTTTCTAACTCGTCCATATCCCATGCGCAGTTAAGTAAGAATGTACCGCCGTCCTTAAGATCCTGAACCATGTTGTACTTTCTTACATATGCAGGTGTATGACATGCTACGAAGTCAGCCTTGTTGATAAGGTAGGTGGACTGAATCTTCTTGTCACCGAAACGTAAGTGGGAAATTGTAACACCACCGGACTTCTTGGAGTCATAGTCGAAGTAAGCCTGAGCGTACTTGTCAGTATGGTCACCGATAATCTTGATGGAGTTCTTATTAGCACCTACGGTACCGTCTGCACCGAGACCCCAGAACTTACAAGCTGTGGTGCCTTCAGGAGCGGTAGCAGGATTTTCTTTGATTTCAAGGGAAAGACCGGTAACGTCATCGTTGATACCGATGGTGAAACGTGTCTTTTCTGTATTGTGGAATACAGCGATAATCTGACCAGGTGTGGTATCCTTACCTGCAAGACCGTAACGGCCGCTGAATACAGGAATGTTAGCGAACTTGGATTCCTTAACAGCTGCAACTACGTCTAAGAATAAAGGCTCACCGAGAGCACCAGGCTCCTTGGTTCTGTCAAGAACGGAGATGTACTTAACAGTATCAGGAATAGCGTCGATTAAGTGCTTAGCGGAGAATGGTCTGTAAAGACGAACCTTAACAACACCAACCTTTTCGCCGCGAGCTACTAAATAGTCGATGGTTTCATCGATGGTATCACAAACGGAACCCATAGCAACGATAACGCGTTCAGCATCTGCTGCACCGTAGTAGTTGAATAACTGGTAGTTTGTACCAATCTTTGCGTTAACCTTGTCCATGTACTTCTGAGTAACTTCAGGAAGTGCATCGTAAACCTTGTTACAAGCTTCTCTTGCCTGGAAGAATACGTCAGAGTTCTGAGCGGTACCCTTCTGAGCAGGATGCTCAGGATTTAATGCGGAACGACGGAATGCATCAACAGCGTCCATGTTGCACATTTCCTTTAAGTCTTCGTAGTCCCAGATTTCAATCTTCTGAATTTCGTGGGAAGTACGGAAACCATCAAAGAAATGAAGGAATGGAACACGGCCTTCAATAGCGGAAAGGTGAGCTACCGCACCGAGGTCCATAGTTTCCTGAACGTTGTTAGCACAAAGCATTGCATAACCTGTCTGACGGCATGCATAAACGTCGGAGTGATCGCCGAAAATAGAAAGTGCGTGGCTGGCAATGGTACGAGCACTTACGTGGATAACGCTCGGAAGCATTTCGCCCGCAATCTTGTACATGTTAGGAATCATGAGCAGTAAGCCCTGGGATGCAGTGTAAGTAGTTGTAAGGGCACCTGCCATTAAGGAACCGTGAACGGCACCTGCAGCACCGCCTTCGGACTGCATTTCTGTTAACATAACTTCGTGACCGAAGATGTTCTTTCTTCCCTGGGTAGCCCACATATCTGTGTAGTCAGCCATTGGGGAAGATGGTGTGATTGGATAGATAGCTGCAACGTCAGTAAACGCATAGGATACGTGAGCCGCTGCGGTGTTACCATCCATGGTCTTGAATTTTCTAGCCATTTGTAGTAAACCTCCTATAAAATATATAAAATATAAATTTTTTTGATACGAAAGGCCGTATAGAAATAGTTTATCACTTTATGGGGGAAGTGTAAAGTTTATTTTTGTGAAAATCATCAAAAAATATTGTTAAAAAATTAGCAAATATGGGCATTTTGTCAAAATATTGTATTTGACAAAAAAGTGGGGATGCGCTATAATATTGAAAATAATGGACTTGTATGCATAAATGACAGAAGAAAAACGGCTCTGCAGGGGAAAATGCGGGGCATATTTTGCGGGATAGCGTTGGCTTATCCCGTTCTACTATTTATATGGGAAAGGAATTTTTGAAATGGCGGAAAAGAAAAACATTATGACCTATGCGGGTTTGAAAAAGCTGGAGGATGAATTAAATGATTTAAAGGGTTTCAGACGTAAGGATGTTGCCCAGAAAATTAAAGAAGCAAAAGAACAGGGTGACCTGTCCGAAAATGCGGAATATGATGCAGCAAAAGAAGAGCAGGCAGAAATCGAAGCAAGAATCGTAGAACTGGAAAAGATTTTAAAGAATGCGGAAATCATTGATGAAGATGAAGTGGCAAGCGACATTATCAGCGTTGGCTGCCGTGTAAAGCTTCTGGATATGGAATTTGAAGATGAAATGGAATTCTCTATCGTAGGTTCCACCGAAGCAAACAGCTTAAACGGCTTCATTTCCAACGAATCCCCGCTGGGTATTGCGCTTCTCGGCAAAAAGAAGGATGCAGTGGTAGAAGTGGAATCTCCTGCCGGCGTTATCAAATACAAGATTCTTGACATTCAGAACTCCTTATAATTTTCAACAGAGAGGAAGACATAAAATGAGCGAACAGAACAACAAGGCACAGCAGCCACAGGAGCAGGATATTAATCAGCTTCTTAAGGTAAGAAGAGAAAAGCTGGCTAATTTACAGGAAGCAGGTAAGGACCCGTTCCAGATTACAAAGTATGATGTAACCCATCACAGCACCGATATTAAGGAAAATTTCGAAACATTACAGGGAACCACCGTACGCATCGCAGGACGTATGATGTCCAAGCGTGTTATGGGTAAGGCTTCTTTCTGTAATGTACAGGATAAGCCGGGCAACATTCAGGTTTACGTGGCAAGAGACAGTGTTGGTGAAGAACCATATGCAGATTTCAAGAAGTTTGACGTGGGCGATATCGTAGGTATCGAAGGTGAAGTATTCGAAACCAAGACCGGTGAAAAGTCCATCCACGCAACCGTAGTTACTTTACTCAGCAAGAGCCTTCAGATTCTTCCGGAGAAGTACCACGGCTTAACCAATACCGACATCCGTTACCGTCAGCGTTATACTGACCTGGTAATGAATCCGGAAGTTAAGGACACTTTCATTAAGCGTTCCAAGATTATCAGCAAAATCCGTCAGTACTTAGACGCTAAGGACTTCATGGAAGTAGAAACTCCTATGTTAGTTGCTAACGCAGGTGGTGCAGCGGCAAGACCGTTCGTAACCCACTACAACGCACTGGATGAAGATGTTAAGCTTCGTATTTCCTTAGAGCTTTACCTTAAGAGACTTATCGTGGGCGGTCTTGAGCGTGTATACGAAATCGGCCGTGTATTCCGTAACGAGGGCCTGGATACCAGACACAATCCGGAATTCACTTTAATGGAATTATATCAGGCATACACCGACTACTACGGCATGATGGATTTAACAGAAGACATGTTCCGTTATCTTGCACAGGAAGTTTGCGGTACTACCACCATTCAGTACGGCGAGCACACCATCGACCTTGGCAAGCCGTTCGAGCGTCTTACCATGATTGAAGCGGTTAAGAAGTATGCCGGCGTTGATTTCGACGCTATTGCAGATACAGCAGAAGCGAAGAAGATTGCAGACGAAAAGGGTGTTCATTACGAAAAGCGCCACGAAAAGGGTGACATCTTAAATCTCTTCTTTGAAGAGTTCGTAGAAGAGCACTTAATCCAGCCAACCTTCATTATGGACCATCCAATCGAGATTTCTCCTTTAACCAAGAAGAAGCCGGACAAGGAAGGTTACGTAGAACGTTTCGAGCTGTTCATCAACACTTGGGAAATGTGTAACGCATACTCCGAGTTAAATGACCCAATCGACCAGCGTGAACGTTTCAAGGCACAGGAAGCAGCCCTTGCTGCCGGTGACGAAGAAGCAAACACCACCGATGAAGATTTCTTAAATGCATTGGAAATCGGTATGCCTCCGACAGGCGGTATCGGCTACGGTATTGACAGACTGGTTATGTTATTAACTGACAGTCCGGCAATCAGAGATGTATTGTTGTTCCCGACGATGAAGAGCATCGACAAGTAAAGCCTTTATTTATGCGGTTTTCAAGCATCTCAAACAAGATTTGACAACAAATTGACAACAAATTCGCATCTCAATGCGAAGAATAATGACCTGTTATGAATTGTCACTGAAAAAATGGCAATGCAAAATACGAACCAAGAAAGGGTTCCTTCTTAGAAGATAATTTTAGGAAGGGACTCTTTTTGTTGTCTAAAAGCGATTCATCACAAAATTTATTGCAAAGGAGCCGGAAAAATGAAGGTAGAAACGGAACAGTATTACAGCGTAGAGAGAAGAAAGGAAGTAGCAGACTCTGCAAGGCGGTTGCGCAGGCAGTATTTGCGGTATAAGGAGGCGGAGCTGGTGTACAGCATCCAGCACAAGAAGCTGCTGGAGCTGGCTGGTAAGGCAGGGGCATTGGTAAGAATTGACGGATATGTTTTGATTGACCGGGATATATTTGAGGAATATTTAGAGCAGTTCCGGGAACCAAGTACTTTAACAGGAAAATAGGAGGATAGCATGAGCGGTAATTTGTGGATGTTTTCGGATAAGCTGGACGACCAGGATATTTTATTTGCACAGCATAGCTTCATTACCTATAGCATGGGTTCGGAATATTATGGGATGAGTGTAAAGGTGTTTACGAGACTTGCAAGGGAGGCAGGGGCGGCTTATAAAATTGGAAAGATGGTCCGGGTGAACCGGGAAATATTTGAAGCATATTTAAGACAGCATCAGAAAGTGGCGGAAGAACAGAAATAAGTAATGTGACATGGCTCCGGAGGTTGGCAGCTTCACCTCCGGAGCGGAAGGGAGGGATTATGGAATTTGCATATTTTTATGAAGAGGAAATGGAGATGTTCAGCTTTTATAGGATTCCGAAGCTGTTATTTACGGATGACCGTTTTAAAAATCTGTTGATAGAGGCAAAGGTGCTGTATGGGCTGATGTTAGATAGAATGTCACTGTCTGCAAAAAATCAGTGGCTGGACGGTGAGAAGAGAGTGTACATATATTTTTCGCTTGAGGATGTCATAGAGCATCTGAATTGTAAGAAAAATAAAGCGGTAGACATCATGAAGGAACTGGATGCAGAAAAAGGAGTAGGTCTGATTGAACGTGTACGGCAGGGACAAGGAAAGCCAAGCCGGATTTATGTCAAGAGCTTTGTGGAAAAACCGGCGCAGAGGTTGGAAAAGCAAACATCTGAAAGGGAAGATGTAATTTTAGAGGTTGAAAAAACAAACCTCTTGGGGTTGGATAAAGCAATGTCTGGAAGTCCTTTTTGCGGAAGTCTTGAGGGTGGAAAAAACAACCCTAATAATACAAAAGAGAATAACACGAATAATAGTGAAACAGAATCAAATCTTATCCTATCAGGGCAGGTCGGTGAATCGATGGCGATTGCTGATGAGATGGCATGTTATACAGAAATCATTAGGGAAAATATTGCTTTGGAGGAGCTGTTTTGCAGGAATCCTTCGGAACAGGAGCTGATAGAGGGGATTTTTGACTTGATTCTGGAAACGGTGCTGTATCAGGGAGAACATATTGTTATTGCCAGCAATTCCTACCCGACACAGCTTGTAAAGTCCCAATTTTTAAAGCTGACCTATTTCCATGTGACCTATGTGCTGGATTGCATGAAAAGAAATACCACAAGGGTGCGGAACATCAAGAAGTATCTGCTGGCGGCACTGTTTAATGCACCGACTACGATTGGAGGGTGTTATCAGGCAGAGGTCAACCATGATATGCCGCAGCTGGCGGTGGGGAAGCTATCTGCAAAACAATAAAAATGCAGACATTTTTGAATGCCGGCTTGGAAACCAAGGGAAAAGGACGGTGTAACCTCCAACATGAAAGCTACACCGTCCTTTAAAGCAAGCCCCTAATCTGTATGTGGCTTTGTCGGATATTTTGCCTCTAACGAATCCATTATTTTCTTGTTGTTACGCTTTGTGTGGCTGTACTGATGGACTGTCTTGTAGAGTGATTTCCGGACGGAATCAAACATTTCCTCCCGCATGGCAACGACATATCGCCAGACAGCATTTCCGGTTTCGTTTATCTGGTACATTATCTGCTTGATTAGTACAGCCTCCTGTTCATAGATTTTTCCGCTACGGTAAATGGTAGGGAGTACCGCATCGATTTTCTTTCTTAGCTGTTCGATTTGCATCATATATTCATCGATGTCAGCAAAATCAATGACAAGCTCCACACCGGACTGCTTGGAGAGCAGGTCGCGGAAATATTCGGACAAATTCATCCCCTTTCTCGCTGATTCCTCCTTCACCATGAGGTACAGCTCATCATCCAAATTAATTCGTATTTCGTGCATTTTAACACCAACCTTTCTTTTTTACGAGCGTAGCAAGTACCTGTTTCCTGCAAGGCGGGGAAGGGCTTGGGTATCCCAACCAGGTGCAGGGCGGGAGCCTTGCGAACCGTGTCAGAGGCGGTTACGCCTATGGACACTGTGGTTCGAGAAAAAATATTGCTACATTCTATATTTGTATAGAGGGGAAAATCTTCGTTGTACTCAAGGTTTTAAAAAATATGCGAAGGATTTTGGTGTGTAAGGAAAGGCATGCGATTGTAGGAATTTACATAAGGGACAGTGATAAGGGAATGGCATATGCAACGTATTGTGTGATTGTCTTAAGAAAAATGCATAAGCAAAGATATATGCAAAATGCATCTGCGATTTTCAATGAGTTGTTCTAAGATTTTGAGCCGGAGGGAAACCCAGCCACCGCTTTGGCGGCGTGCCCTTGATAGGCACCGAAAGAACTGCTACACTGCTTCTTGCGACGGAGAAAGAATTGTTCTTGAGTTTGTCGCCGTCGGTGGTGAGAAGAAAGCGGTTCTTTTGGGGACTGTCAAGGGTGGCGGTGGGGTGGTGATATGTTTGAAGAATATAGTCGGAAATGTAGAATTTAAAATTTCACATTACGTCATTTCTTGATGAAAATTCGATTGATTTTGTTCGAGGTTTGGATTATAATTATTGTTGGTATACACTAATTATTTTTCAAGACAAGAGGAATATATAATGGGGTATTTATCTATTAAGCAGACAGCAGAAAAATGGGGGATATCTGGAAGAAGAATACAGATTCTTTGTGTTCAAGGACGAATAGAAGGAGCTACTAAAATTGGCTCCTATTGGGCAATACCAGAAGATGCTGAGAAACCAAGAGACGAACGTGTAAAGTCGGGCAGGTACATGAAAGAAAAATAATAAATCAGGGGTACTTTATGAAGAGGCAACCTACATGGGATAAATTTGAAGTGGCTTTATTGGTTGAAGCATATTTGACTATCGAAAAAGATAGCACTAAAAAGGTTGATGTTTTACAAGAGTTATCAAATAACTTGAGGAAAAAGGCAAGTAATGAAGGAATGACCATTGATGATACATTTCGAAACTTAAATGGCATGCAATGGCAACTTGGATTTATTAAATGCGCATTTACCAATAGTAGTGTAGGTAGCCATCGGCCTTCTAAGGTGTTTTGTGATATTGTAAACATGTACCTTAATGATAGAGAAAAATATGATGAAATATTAATTGAGGCTAAAGTGAAAGTTGGCCAATGTGAGGATAATAGCGAACAGGGTTATAAGAAAAATAGAGATGAGAGAATGAGAAAAGATAGATTTATTCAATGGATTGAAATAGAAAATATTTCTGAACAGAGCAGAGCAAAAATAATTAATACCTTAGAAAAATGTTCTCAATATGGAGTAGCACATAAAAAAATGAAATTACACATATGGGACATCGGAAATGTGAATCTATATGAGAGTGTAATAGAGGGATTGCTTGAGGATAAATTTTTTAAAGTGTTACATAAGGACCTTGCGTATGCCTTGAGAAAATGTGCACCGATATATGCTAAATTTTTACGCCAAGAGAAGGTGACAACCGTAGAAAAAAATATTCCAGAACAAGTGATGCCTATCAGTGATGAGAAGATAGAAGATAATATAGAGAAAAAAATAATTAAAGTTGTTCGTGAAAAATTCGCATATGGGTATAGGCTGGGTTCGCCAATTGAAAGGATGAAGTTAAGAACATATATATCTGAAGCAAAACTTGAGATAGGATATAGTGATGAAGAGATAGAGCAATTGATCCGAACAGCAGGGGTTGCAACTAATGGTAAAGTTTTTGTTGCAGCATGTGAAGTTGAAGATAAATTAAACGACAGCTTAAGTGAAATTTTTGAAAGTGGCATAGTCGTGATTTACTATGAGTCTTATATCGAAAATAATAGAGAGTGGCTGGAGACATTTCATGTTGTGTCAGAAGAGGTGTTAAAAGAATTATTGATGAAGACTCGGAGCGATTTATCGTATTCGAAAAACTTTTTTTCTAACGGAGAGAAGAGGACAGAAGACGTTAGTGTTGCAGCAGAGATTTGTAGGGTGTGGGGGACAGAAACTGTCATGCCTGTAGAGACGCTGTCAGAAAGGTTGCCGTATATTCCATTTGAGAAGCTGCGATTTTATTTATCTGTGAATCGTTTATTTGCTTGGGTGTCGGAGGGTAGTTATGCACGCATCGAGACATTGGTTGTAACAGATAAAGAAGAGAGAGAAATTCTTGAATATGTATATAATGAATGCAAAGATAAGGGGTTTGCGTCATTGAGTAACATTCCTTTGGGTGACATTGTGGAACAGAATTATGAGCTTTCCGAAACTGCTATTCTCACTTCTGTATATAACAAGTACTTAGCAGATGATTATTTTCTAAATGGGAAAATTGTGACGAAAGAAAAAATGGAAGTAGATGCGAACTTGTTGTTGAGTCAAATTTTTGCAGAGCAGGAAGTGTGTACCTTAGATGAAGCCTTAGAAAAGGTGGAAGAGTTGACTGGAACAAAAGATAGAAGGATTGCGTATCCGGCATTGTATAATACAATGATAAGGCTTTCAGAGCAGCAGTTTGTTTCTGATAAGGCGGTTAATTTTGATGTTGTTGCGACGGATGAAGTGATAGGAACTCTAATAAAAGATGGATTTGCTGCGATAAAAGAGATTACTACATTTGCAACATTTCCGACCTGTGGTCAGAAGTGGAATCATTATCTGCTGGAAAGTTATTGTTATAGAGTAAGTAAAAAATATGCATATCGTACAAATTTGTTTAACGGAAGAAATGCGGGCGCAATTGTCGAGCAGACAATAGGCTGGGATTACAAAGAATTACTGGCGCAAGCAGTAGCCAGATCGAAAATTCGATTAGAAGAGGATGAAGTTGGTCGATTTTTGTTTGAGGCAGGATACATGGCAAAGAGCAAGTTTAGTTGGACAGCTGATATCGCAGAAAGAGCAAAACAGATTAGAGAGGAAAATGTTTAATGTATTCGTATACTTACGATGTAGAGACTGGTGGAATACTATTGAATAGTACACCTACAAATTTTTCAAAGGAGCCTAGACCAGTTTACGCATATGAAATGGATTTGTTAGGTTTTGATAAATTCTTTGAATATGAAAAACAAAATGATGTTCCATATATGTGGGCAGAAGCTAATGTTTATTGGTATAGAGGGACACTCATCGCAAGAGTAAAAGGTGGGGATTTATACCACGCTCCGGAACTTATGATTGAGTACGATGAAAATGGAGATGTCATATTTGGGAAAGCGAAAGGAAGTATTCTTAACCCGATTGATATTGAAGGCATGTGTAAAAAAAATGAAGAGTTACTTACTGTTATTGAAGATACAACGGTTAAAAAAATAGTTAAGACTTATGAAAAGTACAGAAAAAAGTTAGATATATTCCATGTTGCTTTTAGTGGAGGAAAAGATAGTGCAGTACTTCTTGAGTTAGTAAAAAAAGCTTTGCCAAGGGAAAGTTTTGTTGTCATATTTGGAGATACTAGAATGGAATTTCCAGATACTTACAAGGCGGTGGAAGCTGTTCAAAAACAATGCGAAGAAGATGGGACACCATTTTATGTTTCGCAGTCTCATTTTGAACCAGAAGAAAGCTGGAATATGTTTGGACCACCAGCAAGAGTTTTAAGATGGTGTTGTAGTGTGCATAAGAGCGCACCACAAACATTAAAAATGAGAGAAATCACTGGGAAGAATAATTATGTTGGTCTTGATTTTGTCGGAGTAAGAGCGCATGAGAGCGTTGCAAGAAGCAAATATGATTATGAGAATTTCGGAAAGAAGCAGAAAGGGCAATATAGTTATAATCCAATACTTGAATGGACATCTGCAGAAGTGTGGTTGTATATTTTCAAGAACAAAATATTTGTTAATGAGGCGTATAAAAAAGGAAATTCGAGAGCAGGATGTTTGTTTTGTCCGATGGGCGGTGGAAAAGGTGATTTCTTGCAATATGCCTCATATTGCAAAGAAGTAGGTAAGTATATTGATATGATTAATTCCATGAATGCGAGAAACAAAGGCGATAAAAAAGCATTAGAAACATATGTTTCGAGCGGAGGGTGGAATGCAAGGAAAAATGGTAGAGATCTTTCTATAAGCGAACAACGTTACAGAGATGAAATAAAAGATAAGAAGGCTATTATTACAGTTGAGAATCCAAGGACTGACTGGAGAGAATGGATAAAAACTGTGGGAGAGATTCCTTTTGAATATGAGCATAGTGAGATTAAGAATGGTTACCAGATTACTTGTGATTCGGATGTGATAAAGAAATACGCATCTGATTTTAAAAAGTTCAAGCAAGTGTTTAAGAAGGCTGCATCATGCGTGGGATGTAAAGTATGTGAGACTAATTGTAGGAATGGTTGTATTTCATTTAGCAATGGAAAAGTGTCAATCAAAAATTGTGTTGCTTGCGGACAATGTCACGAGATTGATGATGGTTGTCTGCTATATCACTCATTAAGAACATCGAATGGAGAAGGAACTATGAGAAAAGAAAGCATTAATTCTTTTGCAAATCATGCACCAAAGACAGAGTGGGTACAGGAGTTTTTTGATTTGGGTGAGGAATATTGGAACGAGAATACCCTCAACAAGAAAAACCAAGAGCCTAAATTAAAGATTTTCTTTAGAGATGGTGGATTTACAGACGCAAAAGGAACCCCGACAAGACTTTTTGAAATTGTTTCAAAATATGGATATAATCATCCGGTTACTTGGGGATTGTTTATGGCAAATTTTGCCTATAATAAGCAGTGCCGTTGGTATATAGAAAATATGGATACAGGGGTATATTATTCTCGAAGTGATATTAGCGATTTACTTGTTAATAGAGAGGACGTTAAACCTGATGATGCAACATCGATTATTAATGCTTTTAAAAGATTTTGTACTCTGCCGTTGGGAACAGCATTTGATTTCGGATATGTTGACATGAATGGAAAACAAATTGATTCTTTATGCAGAACTAAGTGTAATATATCTGACAACAGGATTTTGTTATATGCACTTTATGTATTTGCTGAAAGGTGTAATATGGACAAGGAATTTCATATTTCCTATTTGTTTGATGAAGAGGTAGAACGAGACGGAATAAGTCCGGTGAGAATTTATGGATTATATGACGAAGAAGAATTGAAATCGATGCTTCTTGGTTTATCGAGTGCACACCCAGAGTTCATTAATGCAACATTTACAAATGATTTGAAAACGATAACATTATATGATAAGACTTCAGATGATGTTTTGACTTTGTTTGAGGAGGAAATGTAGGATGGCGAATAAATATTGTGATTATTTCGAAGTAAATGAAGAATACTTTCCTTGTTTTGATGAATCTGCAATAAATAGTGGTGTTACTTGGGATGATACCTATCCGCATAAGACCTTTCTGGAATTGCTAAGTATGACAGAGAAAATGTTAGGAGGAACAACTAATCGTTCACTTTGGATACATGGTGCATATGGAACGGGTAAATCAAAATGTGCATATGCTCTGAAAAAAATACTAGAAGTTCCGGAAGATGAAATACGGGCTTACTGGGACAAATATGAGCAACTAAGGAACAATAAGCCGCTATTAGAGAAACTGCTTGGTCACAAAGAACAGGGGATAGTATGTGCGTATAGATATGCATCTGGAAGTATTTCGAATCCACAGCAGTTGTTTATGGCCGTTCAAGAAAGTGTAAAAGCGGCACTTGAGAAACAGAATATTCCATATAAGGGCGAGAATACCTTAAAGGAATGCGTTATTACATGGTTAGAGGATCCATATCATAAGAATTTTATTAATGATTTGTTGAAAAAACCAGAATGGACATCCACCTTTTCACAAAGTAATGCAGATGAAATGATTAATACGTTGCGCAAAAGCGATGATGTGGCAGCGTTAATGAATAATATATTTAAGTTAGCAGCGCAGGAATGTATTACGGCGCTTTCACTTGATGCAGACAGTCTGAGAAATTGGCTTTTGGATATTATTAAGCAGAATAATAATTTAAAGATTGTTTTTGTATGGGATGAATTTAGCGATTTCTTTCGCCAAAATAGAAATTCACTGAGCGAATTTCAAAAACTGATAGCAATATGTCAGGAAGCTCCTTTTTATTTTGTTGTCGTAACTCATCCGATTTCATCGATAAGTACAAATGATGATTCCTGGAAGATTGTACAACAAAGGTTTGATAAAGTCGAAATATCTATGCCGTCAAATATTGCGTTTGATTTGATTGCTGATGCATTTAAACCTAAGAGTGAAGCGGCAGAAGCATGGGATATATTGACTGACGATTTGTATGCACAGACTCATTCCTCGCGCCAGGCTGTTATGAAAGCCGCGGATGTTTCCAAGGAAACAGTAATGAGAAATATGCTTCCATTACATCCGGTTGCAGCAATGGTTTTAAAAAATATAGCAACTGCGTATCAAGCCAATCAAAGAAGTATGTTTGATTTTATTAAGACGCCTAAGGAGATGGATACCAAGGCATTTCAGTGGTTTATTCAAAATTTTGGACCTGCAGATGAACGTCCATTGATTACGGTAGATATGTTATGGGACTTTTTCTATGTCAAAGGTTCCGGGTATTTGTCGTCGGATATTAAGTTGATACTGGATACATTTCCCCAGCAGACTATGCTTAATGAGAAGGAAAAAGTAGTTCTTAAAGCAATACTGATAATGCAAGCGATAGACCAGAGATTAGGAGGAAGTATTGATGTTCTTAAGCCTACTGATCAAAATTTGAGTTATGCATTTGAAGGTGACTATATATTTGAAAACGAGTGCAAGGGTCTTGCTAAGGGCCTAGTTGCAAAAGGAATTCTTATTTTATCTCCAATAGGCGATAATAAAAAAGTATATAATGCAGCTGTTCTGGCGGGAGATGGAGCAAAAATCGAAGGTTACAAGAAGGAGATTAGGGATAAGAGTGCAATCTCAAAATTGGTTGGTGAGGCAGATTTGCTAGCGACTGCATTGAGTTTACCGCCTGCATTAAAACTTAGATATGGAATTGCAGCAGATACTGGTGCACTTCCAGTGGTTACTTCGACTGACTTTATGAAAACGATGGATGTGTTGAGGCATAAAGATACAGGGTGGCATTTTAAAGCCGTGCTTGCTGTTGCAAAAACGGAAGAAGAAGCACAGAGTTTCAGAAATACTATTAGAAATACTGTGTCAAATGAAGAATATCGAGACATAGTGGTTATTGACGCATTATCAACGCCACTGGGGATTGAAGCCTTTGAACATTATGTTGATTATGCTGCAATGGCGTTATACTATCAGGGCAATAATAATCAACAGTCAAAAGATAACGCTCGCAAAGCTAAAGAAGTACTTAATAGAGAGTGGAAAGACAGAATTTATAGCGGTCAATTGATAGTATATTCTTATGCGAATAAAGAAGGAGAGAAAGCAAACAACGCATCGGAAGTATATTCTATTCTGCAGACGATAGTTCTTAATAAGTATAGTCATGTGGCGGATTTTACAAAAGGTTTGACGGAAACGCAGTTAAAACTTACAAATGCAAAACAGGTTGCTCGATATGGTCTAGGTGGAGTAGAGATTAAGGGACTAATTGCGGGATGTGAAAAGAGCGTCCTTGGAAAGGTTTGGAATAAAACAGAATACTGGAATGATGCAGAACTATCAGGAGAACACATAGTTGTAATTAAAAAGGCTGTTGACAAGATTATCAAGAGTTCATTTGATTATAGTGGAAAGATTTCAATAGGTGAGATTTATGATTATCTTGAAGGAACATTTGGATTCTCACAGTGCAATTTATCTGCTTTTATCACGGGCTTTTTATTGAGAGAATATAGTGATAATCCTTATAGAAGCATGAATGAAGAAGGACATAGAGAATCTATGACACCGGACAAATTAGCTGAAATGATAGGAAACTATATTGGAAAAACACCAAAGACAACGTACATAGTGAACCTGACAGATGAAGAGAAAGCTTTCTATGAATTGACAGAAAAGGCATGGGGAATTGAGGGAGATAAATGCACTTCTCCAAGTCACGCTGGGTCTTTAATTAAGTCAAAGATGAAGGGTCTTGGTTATCCGGTATGGTGTTTAGAAGATGTGGATACTGCTGGCGTATTTGATCTTGTTAAACAATATATTTCATTGGTTCAGAGTGAGGGGGACAAGTCGCACGATATTGCTAACGAGATTGGAAAAATTGCAATTCAGCGTCCTTCTTCAGCTGAAAATTTAAAGCGCTTGTTGACGCAAGATAATTGCAGAAATGGTATGGAGCAGTTTCTTGCCAGATTTGAAAATGGAAAACTTTTAAGCTTAGCAAAAGAAATTGGTGCAGAAAATATCCTACTAATGGATATCAAAAATGTATTTTCGGTAGAATATTCAGCTTATTGGAATGATTCTACTGGAGAAGATGAATTGCTTAAGCTGATAACAGAATACGAGGCAGTTAAAGAAACGAACTTGCTACTGAATACTATGTGCTGTTCCTTAGATGAAACATTTAAAGTTTGGAGAGAAACTCTGAAATTTATTGGTTTCTCGCATGAAGCAGTACAGAATAAATACCCTGAATTAAACAAGTTGTTTTCTATACTATTTAAGATTGCCAAAAAGGAAGACTTGTTACCAATTGACTTAAAGCAGTTTGTTGAAGAATTGAAGAATCATACTTCCGAAATAAAGGGAATTATGGAAAATAAGTTGCATGTGTTTATGGAAATATATAAACCATATCTGGAAGGGTTTACCGATGTGGAATGCGATGATGTTCGAAAGTCGATTACTACAGATATGTTTATTGTGGATATTACACAGGGCAATTCTAACGTAAAAAAAGCGGCTGATGAGTACAGAAAGAATCAGATTAAAACTCAAATGTATAAGCTTTGGAGTGACAAGGCAGAAGGAGCTAAAAATCCAAGAGTTTGGTCTGAAAGATTTCGAACACCTATCTTATGTTGCATTAAGCCAGATGTTTATTCTGCTGCGAAAAAGGCATTTTCTGTATTAAATGCAAGTGTGCATAGTGACACAGATATTAAGAGCACCATTGATTTTTTGGAAAATGCAGACTTTTTTGAAGAAATTGCTGATGCTAATTATAGGGACGTCTGTTTCCGCAAAGTGATTGTTGGCGAATATGCTAAATTACTCTGCGACTTGAATTATGTTAAGGATGTTATTGATGCCATGGGGTATGATGTGTATGAATGGATAGACAACCCAGAAGTCAAAAATAAGATTAAGGCATTGGCGACAGCAGAGTATGATGCGGGTGGAAGCGATAGTGTTATTGATTTTATCAAGACAATGCCTGATGCTGATGTGAAAAATTGGTTGAGTGAATTGGTTAAAAAAGATATGACTTTAGGACTTAGAATTATTTCAAGTGGAGGAAAATAGGATTATGCTATGTTTGGAAGTTGCTAAATATATTGAAACACCAAAAGGATTACCGTTTTTTTATGTAGTAGGTGATATCGAGTATATGGATGTTTTAAATGAATTAAAACAAAATGGTTTGTCAGTAGTTAGGGCAAGTCAATTTTGTCGTAGCAATGATAGATTTCCAGATATAGATGAAATGATTGATTATTTTAGGACTCTTGATGTGGATTTTAAGGATAACAAATTTGTTGTGATTGGATTAGGCGAATACCTTGCGTTACGTGGGAGTGAGGATGCAAAACAAGTATTGCGTCGACTTAAGAATGTTACTCTTGGTAACGCAAGGGTGGTCTTTTTGTTACGTGCTATTTCAAGACAAGTTAAAGATATTGTATTAGAAGATAATAGAATTATTGCAAAGAAATTGGTATATTTTAGCGAAGAAATATTGACTAATATTACTATTACAAACAATAAATTTTTGGGATATGAAGAGAATACATATGGTGTTAGACAACTTTTGATTAAACTGGAAGAAGGGGTGACAGGGTGCATTGAAATGTTTTCGGAACTTAATTATTCAGATTCAATGTTGCCTGTAACAACAGTAGATAGGGCATTTGCTGTGTTAAGTCGAATGTATTCAGAACTACTCCGGGTCGAAGCATGTGGAAAAGAAGAACAGTGGGGTAGATTATTAGATAAAGTATCAGCAGATACTGACTATTGGAAGAGGACTTTAGAGAGTTATTTAAATTATGAAAGTGAAATAGAAGATTATTTGTTAGTAGAAGGATATAAAAACTGGATATATTTTTTGAATTTGAAATTACATCAGGATAAAATTCAAAATGAATATCTTAGTTATGTAGTAGAACTTACAGAGGATGCAGATAAGTTAAAGTATAATATATTAGTAGAGATTACAAAAGTATCACATATTGACAGAAGATACAAAAGATTATACGCTGCTCGTAAAAAATTAGTTAAGAACTTTTCAGAGTCTGATATAGCGATTTTTGTGGCAGAAAATAAAGTAAATCTTGACGAAGAAATTTATAGATACACTGATAATACAGATTTAGAGAAAAAGCAGATAGTAAGTTGGGTTGCGGAACATGGATGGAATGATATTATTGCAGAAATATACCCTGATTTGGGGATGTATATGAAACAATATCATTTCAACTGTGGGAGTGCTTCGACACAATTAACAGAATATTTTGATTTATATAAAAAACAAAAAGTTGAGAATCGAATATATGATAATTTTATGGAACTAGTGTATAAGTATGGGAAAGATTATTTGTATGCTAAATTACAAACTAAAAATGTAGCAATTAATAAAATAGACGATAAGGCATCGGCAATGCTCTACTGGATTGATGCCTTGGGAGTGGAGTACTTATCTTATATATCGGAATTGGCCAGAAGAAAAGGTCTATCCTTGCATGTTGAAGTTGCACGAGCCAATTTACCAACCTTTACGTGTACAAACCGAGCTTTTTTTGATAATTGGTCGGGACTTAAAAAGTATAAAGAAGAAGAACTTGACGACACAAAGCACAAGAAAAAGGGTGGATATTTTTATACCGAGGAGAAGAAACCGATTCATCTTGTGAAAGAGCTTGAAATAATTAAGAGAGCTATAGAGCGTGCTAAAACATCGTTAGCAATGCATGAATGTCGGAAATTTGTTATTGCGAGTGACCATGGTGCATCAAGATTGGCAGTGATAAAAAGAGATGAAAAGCCGCATCCAACAGATACTCAAGGAGAACACTCTGGAAGATGTTGTAAAGCATATGATGAAAATGATAGAGAGTTTGTTATTGAAGAAAGTGGGTATTTTGTCAGAACTGATTATGGACGTTATAAAGGTAGTCGAGAGGCAAATGTAGAAGCACATGGAGGAGCATCTCTTGAAGAAATTTTGGTTCCAATTATAACATTGACACTAAAAAAACAGATGGAGGTAGATATTAGAGTCTTAAATGAGGATTCGTTGCAAGCAGACAGACATAGTGGCACATATATTGAATTATATATTTCGGATATTGTTAATACAGATAAAGTTAATGTAATAGTAGATGGAGTAAAATATCCTGCAAAATGTAAGGATAAATTGCACTACACTGTTGTGTTGACTGATGTTAAGCGACAGAAGGAATGCGAAATGGATGTTTATGACGGAGAAGATTTGATTGGTACAAAAGGTTTAGTGATAAAAGGAAAGACAGCAAGTGTGAACAGTGATTTTGATGATTTGTTTTAATGTTGGAGGTTGTTACATGGATTGTTCTGAAAAACTGAGGAATTGTTTTGATGAAATGGTAGTATATAAAGACCTAAAGAAGACTAATTTTTTCTCGGCGCTAAGTTTACCTGCGTTTATGCGTGATTGGTTGCTGAAGAAGTTTGAAGATGAGAATGGAGAATTTGATAAAGAAGAATTAACTCGATTTGTAAAAAAATTTATTCCTCGTAAGGATGATTGGAATGCTATCAAAAATCGGATAATAGTCGAAGGTGAGAAGGTAAAGTTTTTAGCAAAAATATCAATTAATATTGATATTAGTACGAGTGAAGTTTCTTTTGCGCTTCCGGATTTCGGACTAGGTTTTAAAGATACAATTATTGAAAGTTATGTATGGGACACTTGCAAAGATGAACTTGTAAGAAATCAAGATACATGGGGAATGATAGAACTAGGATATCGTGCTCCAGATGATTTTGATATTGAGTTTGAATATGAAAGAAAAACATCTAGAGCGAAAAGTTCTAAAACGGGTAAAATTAAGTTGATTTCATTTAAGAATTTTTGCCCATATAATATCGATCTGGATGTATACAAAGATGCCAGAAAAGATTTTACAACAGAGGAATGGTTAGATGTTCTGCTTGGTGCGGTGGATTATAATGCAACTGGATATAAGTCCGAAGAAGAAAAGCTAACTATGCTCACCCGTTTACTTCCATTTGTGGAAAAAAGATTGAATTTGATTGAACTTGCGCCAAAGGGAACGGGGAAATCATATTTGTTCGGAAATGTGAGTAGGTATGGCTGGCTATCATCTGGTGGAATTATGAGCAGAGCAAAAATGTTTTATGACCAGACAAAACGTCGAGAAGGTTTGATTGCAGGGAATGATTTTGTAACTTTAGATGAAGTGCAGACAATCAAGTTTACAGATACAGACGAGATGAGAGCGGCATTAAAAGGATATTTAGAACAGGGAAATTACACTGTTGGGGATTATAAAGGTGTGGCAGATGCTGGAATGGTCTTATGTGGTAACATTCGCAAAGAAATCATGGATGCAGACGGATATGAAAATATGTTTGTTGAATTACCAGAAGTATTTCATGAATCTGCTTTGATTGAACGTTTTCATGGATTTATTAAGGGGTGGAATATCCCAAGAATGAATGATGATCTAAAGGTGTGTGGTTGGGCGTTGAATTCGGAATACTTTTGCGCAATATTGCACGATTTGCGTAGTGACATGTCATATAGAACGATTGTGGATGAACTGGTAGTGGTACCAGACGGTGCAGATACTCGTGATACAGAAGCGGTAAAGCGAATAGCTACAGCATATTTAAAGTTAATATTCCCACATGTTCAAAGGGCTTCTGACATATCTGCGCGTGAATTTAAAAGGTATTGCTTGGATAGGGCTAGACGTATGAGAGATACCATTAAATATCAATTGGGATTGTTAGATGTTGAATATACTGGAAAGGACTTGCCAGTATTTGCGATAAGGGAAATTGAGGAGTAGTTAGAAATGGCAAAGTGTTATGTATGTGGTAAAGAAAATCTAAGTAAGAATGAAATTGGACTTGTTAAGAAGATGATAGATAAAAAGAGCACAATGTTCTATTGTTTGCCATGTTTGGCAGAATATTTCGAAGTCACAGAAGATGAATTAGTTGCAAAAATTGAGGAATTTAAAGAAGAAGGATGTACTTTATTTAAGTGAGGTATGTATGAAATCATATATATATGCAGATAATGCGGCAACATCAAAATTAGATATGGAAGCATTTGAAGCGATGAAAAAATATATGCTTGAGGAGTATGGAAATGCGTCACAACCATATTCGCTCTCGAGAAATCCTAAATTTGCACTCAAGGAAGCAAGAGCAATGATTGCAAAGTGTATTAATGCTGAACCAGAAGAGATATTTTTTACTTCTGGTGGTACGGAAAGTGATAATTGGGCCTTAAAAGAAAGCATACCTTATCCTGGAACAGTGGTTACGAGTACAATAGAGCATCATGCAATTTTGAATACATGTAAATGTATTCAAAAAAAAGGAGGAAAAATTAAATTTGTCGAGGTAGATAGATTTGGTATTGTAGATAGAAATTTGTTTGCGGAATATTTAAAAGGCGCACATATTGCTTCGATCATGCTGGTAAATAATGAAATAGGGACAATTGAACCAATTACTGAATTAGCAGAGATGGCTCATAAAGAAAATGTTCTATTTCACACTGATGCAGTACAGGCGTTAGGACATATCCCTGTGGATGTGAAGAAATTAGATGTAGATTTGTTATCTGCTTCTGCACACAAATTTAATGGCCCGAAAGGAATAGGTTTTCTGTATGTTAAGAAAGGAGTTTCGTTGTCTCCATATATTGACGGTGGGAAGCAAGAACTTGGGTTGCGGGCTGGAACGGAAAATGTTGCTTCTATAGTCGGGATGGCCGTTGCGTTAAAGAATAATATTGAAAAACTGAATGAAAACAGCCGATATATTCGATATCTCGAAAGCATGTTAATACAAGGATTAGTTGATGCTAAAATTGATTTTGTGCGTAATGGAATTAATCATGTTCCTGGCAACTTGAGTCTTTCTTTCAAGGGATATGAAGGAGAAATGCTTTTGCACAGACTGGACTTATTGGGAATATGTATTTCTACTGGTTCCGCATGCGATAGCGTTAATACGCAGGTATCTCATGTTTTGAAGGCGATTAGACTAGATAAAGAATATGCCGAAGGTACGATTAGAATATCATTAGGAAAGAATAATACTGAAAGTGAAGTTCAAGAGATATTAAATGCAATTATCAAGATTATAAAAAGCAAAAATATACAGTAGGAAAAGTAGGTGAATGAAAGAAATGGAAACATTGTATGATCCTGTTCAAAGTCACATCGGGGACTTTAGACCGCAGATTACTTTATGCCCAGAGTTATGGGAAAAATTCAATTTAGATGGAATAGATGTTGATTATTCTAAGTGGGAACACGTTAAGATGATTGAATCGGGGAATTTGAGTGAGGAAATCAATAGAATTCCATCAGATTATGGAGGGATATATGTGTATGCAATAGTTCCGCAAGTGATTCCTAGTTGTGGAGTGTACTTGATGTATATCGGTAAAGCAACAAAAACGCAAAATGAAAACTTAAGGGCTAGAGTAAGGGCGTACAAAAGACAATTTGGAAGCAAATATAATCGTACAAAGTTACATACCTTATTTACGCAGTGGGGAGAATATATATATGTATATTATTTGCCTATGAATTCTAGTGCAGAGGACATAAAAGAATTGGAAGATAGACTGATCGCTGCTTATGGAAAGCCACCTTGCAATAAAGAGGTGCTTATTAAAGCTGTTAAGGATGCAGTGGATGCGGTTTTATAAAAGGAGGTCAAAATGAAGATTCCGGTAATTCGTGGTCATATTGGTGATTGGAGATATTATACAGGGGTAATGAAATTCTCTGAAATTGCGAGATTAGTAACTCCATCAGTAGATGAATTTTGTAATCCTAGTTGTTTAAATGATTTATTGCAAAGGCAGCTTA
Organism: Lachnospiraceae bacterium; assembly: GCA_045531955.1. Classification (GTDB taxonomy): domain Bacteria; phylum Bacillota; class Clostridia; order Lachnospirales; family Lachnospiraceae; genus SIG299. The sequence goes on from JAZSFC010000028.1 coordinate 96,615, forward strand.
CGGATAATTACTTGGCAATTAAGAATTATATTCTTACAGATAATCAACGTTTTTTTAATGCAATCGTGCTAGCTATCTATGACGGTGATCCGAAATGGTTAGAGATAGAGTTTGGTGACGAGTATGAAACATATAATAATGTTGGTTTTTTAGATTTAAATGAAAGTGCTGTAAGGATTTTTCCTGTGGATGGTCAACATCGAGTGAAGGGCATTATTGAAGCTATATCAGAAAACAACTTGATTGAAGACGAGGAAGTGGCAGTTATTATAATTGGTCATAAAAATGATATTGCAGGGAAAAGAAGAACACGAAAATTATTTTCAACGTTGAATAGACGAGCAAAACCAGTTGGAGATAATTATCAAATTGCTTTAGATGAAGATGATCTAGTGGCAATTGTTACGCGTGAGATTGTAGAAGAGATATCACTTTTCCAAAAAGAAAGACTGATTAATTATAAATCAAAACAGATACCAAATGGAAATAAGACAGCATTTACATCATTAGTGGCATTGTATCAATGCAATGAATATCTTATACAAGCACATTTAGGGTTGAAGGATACAGAGTTTAAAGCATACAAATTGTGTAGACCGGAAGAAAATGTTATTGAACAAACACTGATATATATAAGAGATTATTGGAATGCTTTTCTTTCGTGCTCATCTGTGCTTCAAGAATATTTAAAAATAGAATCGGAAGCGGCAGCTAATTATAGAAATAAAGACGGAGGTAATGTATTATTTAGGCCGATAGGTATTATTGAATTTGTAAAGGCAACGGTTCTTTTGTCAAAGAGGAAAGAAATTGCGATTGAAGAGGCAATAAAAAATTTAAATAGAGTTCCACTGGAATTGAACAATGAAGTATGGAAAGGCGTAATGTGGGACGGCAAAAAAATAATTAATAGAGTGAATTTGAATCTTATTAGGTATTTGATGCTTTATATTGAAGATAAAGACAATCTAACTGTGCAAGAAGTGGAAAAAATGGTTGAGTTGTATTCTGCAGCAATTAATTTTGATGGAGATCGAGAAAATATTTTGCCGATGCTAGATAACTTGATTACAAACAAATAATAATGTGTGCTAGTCGTTGATAAGGCATTTATATGTGATAATGGGAAATTGACAAATCATTTTGAAGTAGAATATTAAATTCCTTGTTACAGGAGGTGACACAATGGACTTAAAAGAATTTCAGGACATTCTCAAAATCGGAGAAACCGTAGCAGTAGAATTTAAACGCTGTGGAAATGGCATAGAATCAGATGTCTATGAATCAGTATGCTCTTTTTTGAACCGCTTTGGTGGCGATATTTTTATGGGCGTATTAAATGATGGTACTGTGGTTGGTGTGCCGCCAAAAGCAGCTCCTGATATGATTAAAAATTTTATTACGGTGATTAGTAATCCGGCGTTGTTTTCACCTACCATCTATTTGGCTCCGGAAGTACTTGAGGATGAGCAGGGGCGCAAGGTTATTCATGTGCATGTTCCTCCGAGTGCCGAGGTACACAGCTATAAGAAAATCGTTTATGACCGTGTGGATGATGCGGATATAAAGGTGACAGCAACCAGCCAGATTGCTGCAATGTATATCAGAAAGCAAAACATCTTTACGGAAAAGAAAATATATCCCTTTGTTACAATGGACGACTTGCGGGTAGACCTTTTGCCGGGAATCCGTCAGATGGCAAGGACTCATGCCGGAGGTAAGCATCCTTGGGAGCAGATGGACGATAAAGAGCTTTTACAGAGTGCAGGCTTGTATGGTATGGATTTAAGCACCGGAGAAAAGGGTTATAATCTGGCTGCGATTATGCTGCTGGGTAAGGATGATATTATCCTGAATGCCTGTCCTGCCTATGAAACCGATGCTTTGGTTAGAAGGGTTAATGTAGATAGATACGATGACCGGGAAATCGTCAGAACCAACCTGATTGAGAGCTTTGACCTTTTAATGGAGTTTGCCAGAAAGCACCTTTCGGACAAGTTCTTTTTGGAGAATGAGGTTAATGTCAGCCTGCGGAATATTCTTGCCCGTGAAATGATTGGTAACACATTGATGCACAGAGAATTTACCAGCACATATGCTGCTAAATTTGTGATTGAAAAGGATAGGATGTATGTAGAAAATGCCAGCCGGGCATCCAAGCAGGGCTTGATTACACCGGAGAATTTGGAGCCAAATCCGAAGAATCCGATTATATCGGCATTCTTCCGGAACATCGGCAGAGCTGACCGTTTGGGTTCCGGAGTGCGGAATCTGTATAAGTACAGTAAATATTATTCCGGCGAGGAACCAAGCTTTATGGAAGGCGACGTGTTCCGTATTGTAGTGCCGTTAAATGATGCGTATTCGTTTGATTTTGGTACAGGCACTGCCGATAAACAGCCAGAGAGTGCCGATAAAGTGCCGATAAATGCCGATAAAACACTGGAAAGTGCCGATAAAGTGCCGATAAGTGCCGATAAAGCACTGGAGGATGATTTGACACTGCAGCAAAAGAGCATTCTGCAATATGTACGGGAAAACGGAAAAATTACATCACATCAGGCAGAACTACTGCTTCAGGTAAAGCAGAGAAGGGCAAGAGTGATACTTGGCGAAATGGTAGATGCAGGTCTTTTGGAAAAACAGGGTGCTTATAAGGCAACAGTATATATACTGAAATAAGGAAAAGAACTTCACGATTCAAGCATTTGAATACGATTATTTATCCCCCACCTAAAAAGTAAAAAGGTGGGCTATAAAGTGGGGGATAAAACGGTTACTGGAACGTACTGTAATATTACCTGACAGTAGAACGGTCAGTTTGGTCAGATGCTGAACTGACCAATCAGACCAAACTGACCAAACCAGGCAGAAAAAGCAGTAATTATGTTATTGCTACAAAAATTTTTTCCCAAAATAAAAAATTTAATAATTTTTTGAGTAGATGCCAATTTTTCCCCTCTATATCATAGTAAAGCATAGTGTAGCATAACACATGCAATGGAAGGGAGAAAAACGAATGGCTTACAGAAAAGAGCAGTTGACAAAAACAAGAGAGAACGCAAAACGCTATGTCAGATACAAGGAAGGTGCAGAGCTGTACAGCATTGGTCTGACAAAGTTTCAGCAACTGGCAAAGGAAGCCGGTGCAGTGATTAAGGTGGACAAGCTGGTGTTGGTGGATTGCCGGAGAGTTGAGGAATTTTTGGAATCCTTTCGTGAGTGGTAAGTGATGCGGTGCATAGGATTATAATGTGCATGGCAGGATGGGAAATGGCATAAAAGTTCTATTGTGTACCGGGCGGTTATGAGCTATAATATAGTCGATGAATCGCTTTATAAGATAGGAAATGTCAGGTTCCTTCCGGACTTAGGAGGGCAAAATGGCACAAGCGAGAAAGGATTCCAGAGGGCGTGCGCTCCACAAGGGAGAGTCACAGCGTTCCTCTGACGGGCGGTATGTTTATTCGTATACAGACCCTTTGGGAAGGCGAAAATACATATACGCCAGGGATTTAGCTTCCCTTCGAGAGAAGGAGAAGCAGTTAATAAAGGATCAGTTGGATGGGCTGGATATTTATGCTTCCGGCAGAGCAACCATCAACGACACCTTTGACCGCTACATGGCAACAAAATATAATTTGCGTGAATCGACAAAAAGCAATTATCTTTACACGTACAACCACTTTGTTAAGGATGATTTCGGCAGAAAGAAGCTGGTGGATATCAAATATTCTGATGTTTTGCAGTTTTACTATTATCTGCTGAATGAAAGGGATATTGCGCTTGGAACCTTAGATTCCATTCACTGTTTGCTTCATCCTACCTTTCAGCTGGCAGTCCGGGATGATATTATCCGGAAAAATCCTACAGATGGAGTGATGAAGGAGATATCAAAGCAGGCAGGCAAGAACCGGGGTGTTAGGCATGCCCTAACGGTGGAGCAGCAGCGTGCGTTTATGGAGTACATGGCAATGCATCCGGTGTATTATCATTGGTGGCCGTTGTTTACAGTGCTTTTGGGAACCGGCTGCAGAATCGGGGAATGCTTGGGGCTACGTTGGCAGGATTTGGACTTCGAGAACCGGGTGGTTAGTGTGAATCACAGTCTGGTATATTATCCGGTAAACGGTTCTAGAAAATCTGTGCTACGGGTCGCCTTGCCAAAGACAGAGGCCGGTATTCGAACCATTCCAATGCTGGATGTGGTAAAGGATGCTTTTGAACTGGAGCGTGAGGAGCAGGAGGAAACAGGCTTTAACGAACAGATTATTGACGGAATGTCCGGATTTGTTTTTAAAAACCGTTTCGGAGATGTTCCAAACCCGCAGACGGTAAATCACACAATTAAACGGATTGTGGCAAGTTATAATGCAGAGGAAGTTTTAAAGGCAAAAAAGGAAAGGCGGGAACCGGTGATTCTCCCGGATTTTTCCTGTCACCATTTGAGACATACCTTTGCAACAAGGCTATGTGAGGCGGAAAGCAATTTAAAGGTTATTCAGGCAGTTATGGGGCATCGTAACATTGAAACAACGATGGACATATATGCAGAAGCAACCGAGCGTAGAAAACAGGAAAGTTTTGAAATTTTAGCAGCAAAATTGGATAATGTCTTCTAAGAGTTAGAGGTTTGCTATTTCAGTTTTGACAACACAGAATAGGTTATTACAACAATTTGACAACAAATTCTCGTTTGAAATGAATCATAGTGGTTCGTTATGAAGGAGCGGATATTGGCGTTTTACTTGATAATGAAGCATTTTGAAGGAACATGAAGTATAGACGAGGGTATTCCCGACGATGAAGAGCATCGATAAATAAAGCCAACAAATCCAGAGGACAATTTTCTAAAATTAATTTTAGAAGGTTGTCCTCTTTTTTCGCAACAGAAAAGAGTAATCCCGCAAAAACTAAATAGCTTTATTGCTCAATTCCGGTGTATAATAAAAACAACGTGGGAAACGAGGGGTTTCCAAAATCAGAAAGGAAGGTATTTAACATGCAGATTTTATCAGTAAACAGCCCGGAATTTAAGGCTTACGGAAAAGTAATCGACAACGTAAATCTGGCACCATTGGTAGAGGCTTTAGCCAAGACAGAGGTACCGGAAGGCGTAGTGTACGAGCCAAGCGTAAAGGAATTAGAAGCAACCGCATCTTTTAAAGAGTTAACAGAGGTTACTTATGGCTGCATGCCAATTCAGATCGGTTATTGCAACGGCCACAATAACAAGCTCAATGCGCTGGAATATCACAGAGATTCCGAAATCAATGTAGCAGCAACGGACGCTATTCTTTTGTTAGGTTTGTTAAGTGAGGTGGAAGCAGACTTTACATATGACACTGCAAAGGTGAAGGCATTCTTCCTTCCGGCAGGCACAGCAGTAGAAGTTTATGCAACTACCTTGCATTATGCACCATGCGGCGTTGACGGCGCAGGTTTCCAGGTTGCCATTGTTCTTCCGAAGGGAACAAACTATGACCTTCCTGCTGCAAAGCTTACCGCAGAGGGCGAAGATAAGTTAATCACAGCGGTAAATAAGTGGTTAATCGGACATCCGGAAGGTGGTCTTGCGGAAGGCAGCTTCTTAGGATTAAAGGGAGAAAATTTGAGCGTATAATAAATACCGGTTAAGTTAAATACAGAAAAAGCTTCCCAATCCAGGGAAGCTTTTTTGCGTTATGTAAACTATTGGATGAAATAACTACAGATTTAATCCCTTATCCTCATCGGCACCAATCATCAGGTTCATACACTGGATGGCTGCACCGGAGGCACCCTTTCCGAGGTTATCAAAACGGGTGGAAACTACCATGCGTTCATCGTTACCGTAAACCAATACTTCCATGCCGTCGTAGCCGGTAATGGTGTTGGCAGAGAGGAAGTTGCCGGTAATCTGCTCGTCATCAAGGGCAAGAACCTTAACAAACTTCTGGCCTTCGTAGTGCTTTGTAAAAACTTCGTGGAGTTCTTTTAAGGTAACTTTCTTTGCAAGAGCATCTGCGTGGAACGGAATGGTAACAATCATGCCGCTGTAATAGTCACATACCTGCGGAAGGAAAATTGGCTCGTGGGTAAGCCCCGGAATTGCCTTCATTTCCTTTAAGTGCTTATGCTGCTGGGCAAGCGCATACTGGCGAGGGGAGCAGAGCGGGTCGTGGGCATCACCGGTGGTTTTTCCCATGGCGCGGGTATCTGCGTCCTGATACTGTGCAATTGCTTTTTTACCGGCTCCGCTGTAGCCGGAGATGGCAGCACAGGTAATCAGTGCATCTTTGGTAATAAGGCCTGCCTGCACAAGCGGATATACAATGGCATTGAAGCCGCTGGCATAGCAGCCCGGAACCGCAACACGCTTGCTGTTTTTAATACCTTCCCTGTGAGCCGCGGACAATTCCGGAAAACCGTAGTTCCAGTCCGGATTAGTACGGTGCGCGGTGGAAGCATCAATGATGCGTACATTCGGATTTTCTACATAGCTTACTGCTTCGATGGAAGCGGCATCCGGCAGGCACAGGAAGGTGATGTCGGATTCATTAATTTTCTTTTTTACTTCGGCAGGGTCCTTTCTGAGCTCGGAATCGATAGGAATAAGTTCGATATCGTCGCGGCCTGCAAAACGCTCTAAAATACGTAAACCGGTGGTACCTTCGCCGCCGTTAATAAATACTTTTGTCTTATTCATGGAAATGGCTTCCTTTCTGTATGTAATTACGAAATATTTCTCATAATTATACAATAAAAGCGGATAACATGCAAGTACTGTCGTTTTAGCACGTTAAAATGACAGTTTAGAAAATTGCGGTTGTTTATTTCCGGGAAGTATATTATAGTAAAAGTACAGAACATCAATAACGGGAGATAGAAGGAGGTAACTATGAGTTTCGGATACAACAGAAGAGGTGGTATATACAGAGGAGTGTCGCAAATCGACCCACGTCTTTCCAACTGCGCGGGTCCTGAGCCAAAACCAACCAAAAAGTGGCACAAAATTGTGGTAGATATTGTAACGGTTCTGGTGATTCTTGGTGCTTTTGCGTGGTTATTCTTTAGTATTGTATCGTAGGTTAGAGATATGAAAAACAAACTGAAAATTACCTGGAATTCCCCGGTGATTCTTACCTTTGTTGCCATTTGCCTGGCGGCAACCGCGTTAAATTACATTACCGGCGGAAAGTCCAACGAAATATTTTTTATGACCTATCATTCCTCTTTAAAGTCGCCCATGACCTATGTGCGGCTTTTTAGTCATGTCTTCGGACATGCAGGCTGGTCCCATTTCATCGGCAATATGAGCTATATTTTACTGCTGGGACCGCTTTTAGAAGAAAAGTATAAGTCCCAGACCCTGATTGAAGTAATCGCCATTGCGGCATTGATTACCGGTCTGGTAAACTATATTTTCTTCCCGCATGTAGCACTTTGCGGCGCCAGCGGTGTGGTGTTTGCTTTTATGCTGCTCGCCTCCTTCACCAGCTTCAAAGAAGGAGAAATTCCGTTAACCTTTCTTTTGGTAGCAGTATTTTTCATCGGCCAGCAAACCATTCAAGGCCTTACTCTTGATGACAACGTTTCCAACATGGCCCATATTGTGGGCGGTATTGTCGGCGGATGGTGCGGTTATCTACTGAATCGGAAAACGGTGTGAACTTGGAATGGAAGTCCTACCCAACGATTGCATAACAGATGAAGATTCCGGCGAAACGCAAGCAAGTAAGCAATAAAAATATGGAAAACTAAAGAACTTTATAGAATAAATATTTTTAGCGCCTAAGGTATCTAAGTGTCCGACATCTCAAACGATAGTTGTTCGGCAAGGATGGACAAGAAATGTTTTCTTGTTCCATCCGGGACGAATAACTGTCGGAGGAGTCTCGGCGGACACAGATACCTTAGGCGCTAAAAATTTATCTGTAAAAGCCCTTAGCTTTCCATACTTTTATACTTGTTATATCTTACGCCGGAATCTTCCTTGGCTGCCTTGAACAGCGCTTCCGCATGCTCAGGGAAGGTACGCTTTAATGCAGCGTATCTGGTTTCACCCTCTAAGAATTCCTCGTAATCAAGGGATGGTTCCTTGGAGTCAAGCTTCATCGGCTTTTCCTCGTTCGGATTGTAGCGGTACAGGAGCCAGTAACCGGCATCAACAGCGCGCTTCATTTCATCCTGTACATTTGCCATACCGGCCTTAATGCCGTGGGCAGCACATGGAGTATAAGCAATGATAACGGATGGTCCTTTGTGCATTTCTGCTTCGTGAACGGCTTTGATTAACTGGTTCGGGTCGGCACCCATAGCAACCTGGGCTACGTATACGTTGCCATAGGTCTGGAAGATGGCACCTAAGTCTTTCTTTTTACTCTTCTTACCGGAGGAAGCAAACTGTGCCACAGCACCGAGAGGAGTAGCCTTGGAGGACTGACCGCCGGTGTTGGAGTAGATTTCGGTATCAACAACGAAAACATTGATGTCTTCGCCGCTGGCAACCACATGGTCTAAGCCGCCAAAACCGATATCATATGCCCAGCCGTCGCCGCCGAACATCCAGAAGCACTTCTTGGAGAGCTGGTCTCTGCGGGCCAAAATCTTATCTGCAAGGATATCCTTTGCGGTAGGCTCGCGAAGAGCTAAATCACGGACTTCTAATTCAGCAACCAGTGCATCGGTTGCTTCTCTGGACTTATCAAAGTCATCAAATGCTTCTAACCAGTTCTTTGCTGCTTCGCTGCCGGTCTCCTCTAAGTAAGATTCAACCAAAGTCTTCTGGGCAAGTCTCTGCTGCTTTACGGACAAGAACATACCAAGGGCAAGTTCTGCGTTATTTTCAAACAGGCTGTTCGTCCATGCAGGACCGAAGCCTCTCTTGTTGGTGGTGTAAGGGATACCCGGCATTGGAGAGCCCCAGGCCTGGGAACATCCGGTGGCATTTGCCCAGTATACGCGGTCACCGAAGAGCTGGGTGAGTAACTTTGCGTAAGGAGTTTCGCCACAGCCCGCGCAGGCAGCGGAGAACTCGATGAGCGGCTGACGGAACTGGCTTCCCTTAATGGTGTAAGGGTTGAATAAATCACCCTTATCGGAAATTTCCAAACCATAGTTCCAAAGGGTCTTCTGTTCTTCCTTAAGAGTAACAGGCTCCATGGAAATAGCCTTTTCCTTAGCAGGACAGCAGGCTACGCAGCTGCCGCATCCGGTACAGTCATAGGTGGAAACCTGCATGCTAAAGTGCAGGCCCTTAGCTGCGGCACCCATAGCAGGAACGGTTTCAAAGCCTTCCGGAGCATTTGCCTTTTCTTCATCGTTAAGTAAATATGGACGGATAACAGCGTGCGGACAAACCAGGGCACACTTATTACACTGGATACACTTGGAGGAGTCCCAAACAGGAACCTTCAGGGCGATACCGCGCTTTTCGTATGCGGTAAGACCAAGGTCGATACGGCCGTCTTCGTAGCCCTTGAAAGCACTGACAGGTAAATCATCACCCTTCTGCTTGTTGATTGGCTCCAAAATGCCGGTAACTACGGCAGGAACATCTGCAGTAGCAGCGGCTTCGCAAACGTCTTCTGCGTTTTTCCAGGAAGCCGGAACGTCAACCTTTACAATCTGGGTAGCACCTGCATCGATGGCAGCAACATTCTTAGCCACCACATCGTCACCCTTGGCAAAGTAAGTTTTGCGGGTGGCGGTTTTAATCATATCCAGAGCTTCTTCCGTAGGAATTACCTGCATAAGAGCAAAGAAGGAAGCCTGCAGTACGGTATTGGTATGACTGCCAAGACCTAATTCCTGGGCAATCCTGTTAGCGTCAACCACATAGAAGTTGATGTTCTTTTCTGCAATCTGACGACGGACCTTTGCAGGAATGTGTGCTTCCAGCTCTGCACCGGTCCAGCTGCAGTTAAGTAAGAAGGTACCGCCTTCCACGATTTCATCCACGATATCGTACTGGGTGATGTAACTCTGGTTGTGGCAGGCTACAAAGTCAGCTGCCTTTACATAATAGGAGCTGGTAATCGGTTCGTCACTAAATCTTAAGTGGGACTTAGTCACACCAAAGGATTTCTTTGCATCGTATTCAAAATAAGCCTGTGCAAACTTATCAGTATTGTCGTTAATAATGCGGACGGTGTTGTGGTTGGCACCTACGGTACCGTCGCCGCCGAGACCCCAGAACTTACAACGAATCACACCCGGCTTACTGTCGGAAAACGGCTTTACATCTAAGGACAGATGGGTAACATCGTCGTTGATACCGATGGTGAAGCTGTTCTTTGGAGCATCGCTTGCCAGGTTCTCAAATACGGCAAGAATCTGGGCAGGGTCGGTATCCTTGGAGCTTAAACCGTAACGGCCGCCGATTACCTTAATATCTCTGTCACTGTTCATGAGTACGGAGCAGACATCCTCAAAAAGAGGTTCGCCGGCAGCACCCATGGCTTTACAGCGGTCAAGCACAGCAATGCGCTTTACGTTTGCAGGAAGTGTGTTTAAGAAATACTTTGCGGAGAACGGGCGGTATAAATGTACCTGAAGGAAACCTACCTTCTTGCCTTCCTTACGGAGGGCATCTACAGCGTCACGGATGACACCGCTGGCGGAACCCATGGCGATAACCACATCGGTTGCATCGGCATCACCGTAGTAGTTAAATACGTGGTAGTCACGGCCGGTAATCTTATTGATTTCGCCAAGATACTTTTCTACGATGTCAGGAAGGGCATCATAGAAGGTGTTGTGGGCCTCTCTTACCTGGAAGTAAACGTCACCGTTCTGTACGGTGTTTCTGAGGGTTGGATGTTCCGGATTTAAGGAACCGTCTCTAAATTCTTTTAAGGCATCCTGGTTGATGAGGGCGCCTACAGCGTCCATGTCAGGAAGCTCGATTTTGTTGATTTCGTGGGAAGTACGGAAACCGTCGAAGAAATGCATAAACGGAATACGTCCTTCAATAGCGGATAAATGTGCCACCGGTGCAAGGTCAGCCACTTCCTGGACACTGCCGGAGGATAACATGGCAAAGCCGGTCTGGCGGCAGGCCATAACGTCGGAATGGTCACCGAAAATACTCATGGCATGGGTTCCCACGGTACGGGATGCTACATGGAGTACAGCAGGAAGTCGTTCGCCTGCGATACGGTAAAGTACCGGCACCATAAGCATTAAGCCCTGGGAAGAAGTGTATGTAGTAGCAAGGGAGCCGGTCTGCAGGGCACCGTGCACTGCGGTGATGGCTCCGGCTTCGGACTGCATCTCGGTTAAGGTAACAGTCTGACCGAATACGTTTTTACGTCCCTTGGCGGACCAGGCATCGGTAAGGCCGGCCATCGGGGAGGATGGTGTAATCGGATAAATAGCGGCTATCTCGGTAAAGGGATAGGCCATATGTGCGGCAGCTTCGTTGCCGTCCATGGTAACATAATTCTTAGGCATGGTAAGTTTCCTTTCTAATAACTGATGATAGGCTGTTGCAATTTCTTACAACAGCCTTATTTTTTAATTAGTACCCTTTGCAGTATCAATACCTGCGGCGCCAACTAAGCCAAGACGCTCGGCAGCAGCTTCTCTCATTTTGTATTTTAACACTTTTCCAAGTCGGATCGTAGCCATGTCGTTCTGTG
>JAZSFC010000045.1:0-4081 GCA_045531955.1 Lachnospiraceae bacterium
GCAGTAGTGAAGGGAAGCAAGAACAGCATTATCCTTCCGATTACCGGTAACATCAAGAATGCGGTAGTAGAAGGTGACAATGTAAGAATTTACGGTTACGGTGTTGTTGATTCTGCAGTAATTACCGGTACCGGCGCAAACATAGCAGTGGAAGGCACCGAAGTAGAAGGTGAAAACGATACCACAGCTCCACAGGGTATGATTGCTATGAATCCGTTTAAGGATGTGGGTAAGAGACCAAGCAGACCTGGTACTCCGGCTCCAAGCGGCCCGCTTCATACATTCACACAGGCTAATGCAGATAAATATTCTTTCCTTATCACAGATTACATCCCGGATTATCAGTCCGGTGAAGAAGTAAAGATTACCATTAAGACCAGCAGTAATTGTTCCTGGTATGGTGGTGGCATCGGTGGTAATGACCTGAACACTGTTAATACAGATGGATCAAGCTGGAAGCAGTCTCAGTTCTCCAATGTTGATGGCGATTATGTTAATTGGGCAGGTTCTACAACGCTTAATATTACAGAAAAGTACAATGGATACGGCAACATTGATGTTTCTATCTGGTGGTGGGGCGATGCCGCAACGGTAGCAACACAGGAAATTTACATCGATTCCATTACTGTGGAAAGAGTAAGCGGCGGAGGCGGAAATCCTGTCGTATATGAACCGGCTTATTCCGGATCTGCAACATATACAGATTCCGGTTATTATACTGAACAAACAAATGTAAGCAGAGCTGAATTACTTGGTGATGTTGCACCGGAAGATGTAAATCATATTGTGTTTTATTGTGATAACCTTTCTTTCCAGGTAGGATATAATGCTGCAGGAGGTTGGACAAACCATAGTGGTGCGTATTATTATCTCTTATCCGATGTAGATTTAAATAATTCTAATTATTATTTGAGATTTGTAACCTGTAATGCATCCAATACAGAGCAGACTATTAAATGGGATATTTATACTGTTGCACCGGAAGAGTATACCGAGCTGCATACCGGAACAGCAACATATAATGATCCTAACTATTGGACTGCATATGATGTAACAGCTAAAGATTCTATTCTTGGAGATACTAATCCGGATGATATCGCATATATCGAATTTAGTTGTCCGGTTAACATTAAGTTGCAGTATAATCAGATGGGTAATTCCGGAGGTGCTGTGCAGTCTCCTACTGCTACGACTTTAAGAATTGATGATATTGATTTTGGTGACAATTTCTATTTCCAGTTTATTACATGCGGTAACTCTGGTGCAGATCAGACAATTACATGGACTATTTATACTAAATAATTAGTTGTTTTTAGTGTTCGAATGAAAAGTGATACTTTTTTGAGCAAAACAGTAAGGAGCAGGTCCGTTGGGCCTGCTCCTTCTTTAAGACATCATCCATGTTTATTAAATTATTTTACGCACTTAACTCGACACACAAAGTTCTGTATTTTTTTCATTTCTACTTTGCATATCTATTTCGAAATAAGAACATTCAAAATAATTACCAGCTGATTTGCCCCTGCTCTTTCGGCTAAATTTTGTTTAAAATTTGTGCATTGTGCCGAATTTTTGCCCGCCAAATAATTATAATAACACCTTGCAGACCGCATAAACAGCGACTTTTTTGTAAAATTTTGTTGTCTGCACAGTTTTTGCGATATGTTGTAAAGCAGGGGCGGATATGCTATAATATACACAAAGCAGGTATTCCATTTTCATTTCCCCGTCAAATCAGGCGGCACCAGAGCTGCCATTCTTTTGTCTGAAACAATTCTTGCTTTTATATCCCATAAAGGCAGGAGTTTACAAAAGAATACTCCTGTGTAAATCTACATAGGAGGTAAAATGGAGGAACAGGAAAAAGAACAATTAATATTATCTTCATCAAAATCATTGATGATATCTTTAGAAAAAGTTAAGCAAGGAAAAGCGGGATTGAATAAACATAGGCAGTCCCTTCTTAACCGGGTGCCCAAAACCAATAACTGGGCAAATTTTTCTAAAGGAAGTATATCCATGAAGGATATTGCATTTTTATCAGCAAAAACAGGTGATGAATTTGCCATTCTGGCAGGAAAAAGAGAGGATATTTTGTTTCATGGCAGTAAGTATCACTGTATGTTTGACGGAGAGATAAGTGAAATGCTTATAAATGGTCAGCTTGAACTTTATGGGCATTCTCATCCGGCGGAGTTTTTTCCGCGGCCATCGGATGACGACATAGAAACCTTGCAGAAATTAGGACAGAAGAAAAGCCGTCTGATTTCTGCTGTTACAGGAAAAGAAATGGAATTTGTGGGTCACAAATTCCGAATGATGAATAGTGTAGAAGAGATAGAAGGGAGTGAATTCGGAAATGTTGACATTTGAGCAGGCAAAAGTCATTGGAATACGAGCTTGTATTGACAAGCTGGGCAGAGATTTTTATGAAAAAAACAAGGAGAAATCCGCATTTGGCTATGGCGATTATAGTGATGAAGGGGTCGCATATTGTTATGTAGGGGTAAATGACAAGCCGTTTGATGCCACCTATTCCGGTTATCTTCTTTTATCAGAACAGAAAAAAAAGAATGCTATTACTTTTAGCGCCAGTTGCCTTGTAAGTCTTGAAGACGGAGCAATTGAGTTCTTAGAATGCAGTTTGCCATAAGGTGTATGAAGCGTGAAAAATAGTAAAGGAGCAGGTCCAAAGGACCTGCTCCTTTCTTGTAACAGAATTATTCAGTTATTTTTCTACAGTAATAGATTCAATAACTACTCCGGTTGCGGAGCCTTCGTTAATCCACCAAATTTGCACCTGTACTTCCACGTCTGTAAATGGTACCTCTACCTCAAGCTCCATTTTTTCAACCTGGTCTAATTGTCCAGTTTGAGTCCAAACGCCCCATTCACTTCCCTCGTCGTAAGTATTTGCTCCAAGATTTCCATTAAAATAAACATCGCAAGAAAGATTAACGGTAATCTTTACTTTATCTCGAACTGCAACATCCGGCAAATACTCTTTTATTTTAAATGTATAATTTTCTGGCGCTGAAAAAGTATATACTACTGTCGGTTCTTCTGCTTGTTTAGCTACAAATACAACTGTGGTTGGCTCAACGCTGCTTGCACTATCATTGGCCATAAGAGCAACCTTTGCAATCTTAGCAGACGGACTAATATCATCAAAATCCCAAGCAAAGGTGCCTGTCTGTCCATATTTTACAGCAATTTGTGTGTCGGACGAATCATATAATTTAATAGCTACAGAACCTCCGGTTGTAGATGTAATATTCACAATCATACTGGAATAATCTCCAATCGTAAGTTCTTCCGGAAGTGTAAATCGAATTTCCTGATACTGACCATCAAAACTTACAGTACTTCCGCTAACAGCATAACCATAACCGCCGGCAGGAAGATCCAAGAGAGTGTATGTTTTGTTTGCTTCATCTGCTGTAGCACTCTTTGCTGTAAACACTACTGTTCCTAAATCAACAGAGCATGCATTGTCATTTGCCATAAATGCAACCTTCGCAATTTTAGCATCTGCTTCTAATCCAGCAAGGTTCCAAGTAACAGTTTCGGTTACACCGTACTTAACAGCAAGCTGATTATCTGCAGAATCATATAACTTGATTGCTACTGCACCATCTGTTGTCGAATTAATATTAACAGTTACGCTTGTATAATCACTTGCTGTGAGTTCTTCAGGAAGAGTATAACGAATTTCCTGATACTGACCATCAAAATTTACAGTACTTCCGCTAACGGAATAACCATAACCTCCAGCAGGAAGACCGGAAAGAGTATATGTCTTATCTTCTTTTTCTTCTGCATCCGGCGCACTTGGTCTGCTTGGTCTCTTGCCCACATCCTTAAACGGATTCATGGCAATCATACCCTGTGGAGCTGTGGTATCGTTTTCACCTTCTACTTCGGTGCCTTCCACTGCTACGTTTGCGCCGGTACCGGTAATTACTGCAGAATCAACAACACCGTAACCGTAAATTCTTACATTGTCACCTTCTACTACCGCATTCTTGATGTTACCGGTAATCGGAAGGATAATGCTGTTCTTGCTTCCCTTCACTACTGC
>JAZSFC010000014.1:0-87853 GCA_045531955.1 Lachnospiraceae bacterium
CGAAAATACTCATGGCATGGGTACCTACGGTACGGGATGCGACGTGGAGTACCGCCGGAAGACGTTCGCCGGCAATACGGTAGAGTACCGGTACCATCAGCATAAGTCCCTGAGAGGACTTATATGTAGTAGCTAAAGAACCGGTCTGAAGTGCGCCGTGCACTGCGGTAATGGCTCCGGCTTCGGACTGCATTTCGGTTAAGGTGACAGTCTGACCGAATACGTTTTTGCGTCCTTTTGCGGACCACGCATCGGTGAGTCCTGCCATTGGGGAGGATGGTGTGATTGGGTAAATTGCGGCTATCTCAGTAAAGGGATAGGCCATATGTGCGGCAGCTTCGTTGCCGTCCATGGTTACATAATTCTTAGGCATTTCTTTTTCCTCTTTCCTTTTTGAATAATGTTAATATGTATTTTAAATTAAATGTAAAAATTGCTAAAGTCAAGAACGGAGTGAGAATTTGCTTTACTCATAATCACTTTAATAAATTGGAATTTGTCTAACGATTTTGTTCTATCCATTTGTTCAAAGGTTTGCGAATAGGCTTGGAGATATTCTCTGGAATCTCATCAATCGGAAAGAATTTCAAAGCATCAACTTCTCCCTCTTGGCATCTCAAATTTCCTGCGTACCGCTTACATACATAAACAATATCAACGTTTGATACTTCATCTCCGTTGGGATAAATGTAGTGTGTATCTTGACCCGAGAACACTCCAAACAATTCCAGACTCTCTGCAATCAAACCAGTTTCTTCAAATAGCTCTCTCTTGGCAGCTTCTTCCACTACCTCATCCAGTTCAACTGAGCCACCTGCGTAACCCCAACAGTGATTATCGCTTCTTAACTGCAATAAAATTCGATTTTCAGAATCCACAACAATTACACTGGCACCAACTTGCAGCAAAGGACGATGTCCCACAACCGCTCTCAAATCCATAATATAATTAGACATTAAAGTTATCTCCTCAAATTCTAGTTTATTTAATAGAACAGTAGGCATATTTCAAACAATACAGTATCTAAGTGTCTGGCATCTCGACCTATAGTTGTTCGGCAACGGCGGACATAGTGATATATTTCACTATGTCCGAAGGGGACGAATAACTGTAGGAAGAGTCTCGACAGACACAGATACTGTATTGCTTGAAATATCTTAATCTCAGCCTAAATAAAGAAGTATTACAGATTACTCTTTGCCGTATCAATACCTGCAGCACCTACTAATCCGAGGCGCTCAGCGGCAGCTTCTCTCATCTTGTATTTTAACACTTTTCCTGCTGCATTCATAGGGAAAGATGCAACAAAATCAAAGTATTTCGGAACTTTATGGCGGGCCATACTTGCCATACAGTAGTCACGCATTTCCTGTTCGGTCATTGTCTTACCTTCTTTCAGGATAATGCAGGCCATGGCTTCTTCGCCGTACTTTTTATCCGGAACGCCGATTACCTGAACGTCCTGGACAAATGGGTGGGTGTAAATAAATTCTTCGATTTCCTTCGGATAAATATTTTCACCACCGCGGATAATCATATCTTTCAGACGGCCGGTAATACGATAGTTACCGTCTTTGTCACGGCAGGCAAGGTCGCCGGAGTGGAGCCAGCCTTCCGCATCTACGGTATCGCGGGTTGCTTCCGGCATTTTGTAGTAGCCCTTCATGGTGTTGTAGCCGCGGGAACAGAATTCACCGTTTTCACCATCCGCCACTTCTTCTCCGGTGTCCGGATTGATAATTTTACACTCGATGTGAGGGAAGTTATAACCAACGGTATCGGTACGTAAATCCAGCGGGTCGGTCCAGGCGGACATGGTGCTGCCCGGAGAGGACTCGGTCTGGCCGTATACGCTGACAATACCGGTCATATTCATTTCATTCGGGTCTGCCGCACGGCGCATCAGCTCCGGAGGGCAGCCGGCACCGGCCATAATACCGGTACGCATGTGGGAAAAATCGGTCTTTCTGTAATCCTCGTGGTTGAACATGGCAATAAACATGGTAGGCACACCGTTAAAGCAGGTAATGCGCTCCTGGTTAATGCAGGCCAGGGAAGATTTAGCAGAGAAGTAAGGCATCGGACAAACCGTAGCGCCGTGGGTTAAGGATGCGGTCATGGAAAGTACCATGCCGAAACAGTGGAACATCGGTACCTGAATCATCATACGGTCTGCGGTGGAAAGTCCCATGCGGTCGCCGATACACTTACCGTTGTTGACTACGTTATAATGGGTAAGCATTACGCCCTTCGGGAAACCGGTGGTTCCGGAGGTATACTGCATGTTGCAGACATCTTCCGGCTTTACCTTGGCAGCCATGCGGTTAAGTTCTGCCTGAGGAACAAGATTTCCTCTTTCCATTGCCTCGTCGAAGGTTAAACAGCCCGGCTGCTTAAAGCCTACGGTAATAACGTTACGAAGGAATGGCAGGCGCTTGCAGTGTAACGGTTCACCCGGTTTGCTGGTTGCAATTTCCGGACAAATCTCGTTAATGATTTCTCTGTAGTTGGAGTCCAGACAGGACTCTACCATAACTAAAGTATGGGTATCGGACTGACGGAACAGATAGTCTGCTTCGTGTCTCTTATATGCGGTGTTAACGGTTACTAAAACCGCACCGATTTTGGTTGCAGCCCAGAAGGTAATGAACCATGCCGGAACGTTGGTTGCCCAGATGGAAACCTTGGAACCGGCTTTTACACCCATGGAAATCAGGGCCTTGGCAAACTGGTCTACATCATCACGGAATTCTTCATAGGTGCGGACATAGTCCAAAGTAGTATATTTAAATGCATACTGGTCCGGGAATTCCTCTACCATGCGGTCCAGCACCTGGGAGAAGGTAAGGCTGATTAATTCATCCTTTTTCCATACATACTGGCCGGTGCCGTTGTGGTTCGGATACAGTACTTTCTTTTTGCCGCGGGTTTTTTCAAAGCGGCTCATATAGTTAACAAAGTGAGTGAAAATAACGTCGTATTCCGGTAAATCTTCCATCCACTCGGTTTTCCACTCCAGGGAGATGAAACCGTCGTAGTCGATGGAGGACAGGGCACGCATCATATCGGCAACCGGAAGGGTTCCTTCACCGATTAAATTGTAGGTGTCCTTGTCATCGGAGTCTCTTAAATGTACATGCTTCACGTAAGCACCTAAGTTTTTGATGGTAGCGTCGGCGCTTTCCTCATAGTCGCGGTACGGATGGTGGATATCCCATAGGGCAGCCAGATAATCGCTGGCAAAATCGTCCATGATGGTGCGGAGTCTTGCGGTGTCGGAGAAGATGCCGCTGGTTTTTACCAGAATGGTAACATCGGAAGCCTCTGCATCTGCAAGTAACTCCGTTAAGTTTTCGCGGACCAGTGTTTCGTTATCGTGTAATGCCACTACAGATACATAAGGAACCTGCATCTGCTTTGCGATGGCAATCAGCTCCTTAATGGCAGGAACAAATTCCTTTTCCTCGTCGGAAATATCGTAGGAGGTATCCAGACAAGGGATGGAAAGATTTTGTTCCCGCAACTGGCGCATGGTTGCTGTCATGTTATATTTATGGAACGGACCGGTCTTCTCGGTTAAATCCGGAGAGCCCGGTAAATTATAAACTTCAACACCTTCAAATTTTGTGGATACAGCGGCATCTACCCATTCGTCCCAGGACATATGGGCCCAGCCTCTGGTGGAAAATGAAAGTCTCATGGTTTATGCCTCCTCGTAGGAAATTTTGTTGATTGCACTGATGTAAGCGGCAATGGCGGAGCCCACGATATCCGTGGATGTTCCGCGGCCGGAATAAATCTTGCCGCCTGCGCGTAATTTCACAACGGTTTCGCCCATTGCTTCACGGCCTTCCGTGACGGAGCGGACCTGGAAATCATCCAGCTCATAATGGCAGCCGACGATATTTTCCAACGCCAGGAATGCGGCATCTACCGGACCGTCGCCAAGAGCGATGCCTTCCAATGCCTGACCGTTTTTCTCTACCTTCATATGGGCCATGGAAGATGCGGTGTTGCTGGCAGTAATGCTGTAGCTTGTTAAAACATAGGTAGCAGGCACCTGCATGGCTGCGGAAGCAACGATGGTATCTAATTCTTTGGAGGAGATAACCTCTTTTCTTGCTGCAATCACTTTAAATGCATCCCAAACCTGACCGCAGTCTTCCTCACTTAAGTCATAGCCCAAGGATTCTACTGCTTTGATTACGGTTTCCATATTGTCATTTGCGGTAAGTGCAATGTTTTCAGTTTCGGATGCAACGATGCTGTCAAATGCGGAAGTTTTGCTGTGGGTGGTTTCGCATATTCTGGAAATCTGATTGATAATGCGCTTCATCTCTACGGTGCGGACACTGCAGGTGACACCGAAAGCCTCGCCTTTTGCGGCAAGCAGGCGGGAGATATGCGGCAGAGAAACTACGTTGCTTAAGTAAGCAGCAGCTTTGATTTCCTTTGCACCGTGACGGATGGCTGCGATAGCACAGGCATCTGCCATTGCCAGGTCATTAATAAAGGAAACACCGAGAGTAACATTTGCAAGCTCCGGCACACCTTTGTATAATCCGTCAATAAAGAGTCCGGTTTCATCCGGAAGCATGGCACCGGTAGCGTCGCATACGGTAACGGTTGAAGCACCGGCAGCAATAGCAGTCTGAATTGCTTTATAAAGGAAAGCAGAGTCGCTTCTGGTAGCGTCATCTGCAATGAATTCCACATCTGCACATTTTTCACGGCAGGCAGATACAATTTCCTCGATAGTTTTTAACATGGCATCCGGCTTTTTGTGGAATAAGTATTCCATCTGTACCGGGCTGGTGGATGCAAACACCTGCAGACGAGGCTTTGCAGCTTCCTTTAACGCATTCCAGGTAGCATCTACGCTTTCTTTGTTTAAGGAAACCGGAACAGCTACGATGCTGTTTTTTACGGTGGAAGCTACGGATTTGATGCGCAGGGCATCAATTTTTGGCTGGGTAATTCCTTCTAATTCAATTACGGTTACGTCTAATTTATCTAATAGCTTCGGAATCTCGATTTTTTCTTTAAAGGATAGGGTGAAATCTTTTCCTGTCTGTTTTAATGTAATGTCGCTGATTTTGATCTGGTCCATAATAAAAATCTCCTCTCTTTGATTTGAGTTGTGAAAAGTTCAGCTCGCGCCATTCGCAAAGGCACCTGCGGTGCTTTACCGCTGCTATCGCAGCTACTTTGTTCATTGACTTGGCGCTAACCCTCTGCAATACACCAACCACAAAAATGTACAAGCACATTTTGTGGTGGTTGTATATTGCAGAGGCTGAACTGTTGCACAAAAAAAGTCCTTGAAGCAAAAGCCTCAAGGACGAATAAACAATTCGCGGTACCACCTTGTTTACAGCTGCTTTACAGCAGACTGTCTCTCTCGGACTCCAGTCAAGTCCAAAGCCGGTAACGGGGCAACCGTACTCCACTACACAAATAAAAATTCTTCGCAGAGTCAACTCGGGAATGAGACTGCATTCTTTCTTCCGTACCGGTTCACACCAACCACCGGCTCTCTGAAACCCTCCGAAAAGAAGCATAATTCCGTCAACGCCATTTTGTAGCAATTAAAAATTGAGGTTATTGTAGCACGTTAGTGTAACAAAGTCAAGTGGAAAATTAAAAAGTTTTATCGGTTCTATCTATCTTTTTTTTGTTTTTAATAGTATAACAGATAATAGAGAGTACATCCGGAGGGATATGATATAATGTATTACTATAAGTTATACGGAATGCGGGTTGTTTCGGATTTTGAACTGCTTCAGCTTATAAATTTGTCAGAGAAGGAACGTATGCTGCCGCCTCAGATTACGATTTTGGAAAGAAAGTTTCCGGAAGAATACAAGCGGTCAGAAGAGTGTTATGTGGATGTGGGAAAGGAAAGAAGTATTTTTTCCAATTCTTACTGTTACATGCTGATGGAGCGGGGAGAAGCCATATATTATGAAAAAAAGGAATCTTCCACAGAGGAATTGCTGAATGCTTTTTTGCTGGGCTGGGGAATTTCCGTTTTGTTCTATCAAAGAGACCGGTTGGCGATTCATTGTTCCTGCGTGCAAAAGGACGGAGAGGCAATTTTAATCAGCGGGGACAGCGGAAGCGGAAAATCCACGGCTACAAGCGAGTTGCTAAAACACGGATATTCCCTGGTGGCGGATGATATTGCGGTGGTAAGACCCTTTGGTGAAAAAGGGTTACTTGTTGCACCTGCTTTTCCTTATCAGAAAATTTGCAGGGATGCGTTGCCGGAAGATATGTGGTCAAGTGATAGGGTAGTATATATTGATGAAAACAGGGACAAATTTCTGGTTCCGTATCAGGGAAGCTTTTCCGAAGAAGAGGTTTTGGTGCGGGCAATGTATATCCTGGAAATTTTTACAGGAGAAAAAGCGGAATTAAAGGAACTGGCCGGAGGGGAAAAATTCCGGGCATGTATGAATTCTTTGTTTATTAAGCCGTTATTGGGAGAGAAGCTGTATGCTCCGGAAAACGGAAGCCGGGTATTAGAGTTTGCTTCCAGACTGCCGGTTTACCGTATAAAAAGACCGGTGGGAAAAGATACAAAAATGGAAGTAGTAGATTTTATTAATTGTCAGTAGAGGAAATAGTATGTCGGCAATATGGGGAATGGTTGCTTTGGACGGACAGGAAACGGTTCGTGAGCAGGACAGAATGATATTTGAAACCGTATATGAAAAGTGCAAGACCGATGCCTGTAACACGGTTGTGGCAGAGGGAGCATATTTTGGCTGCGGCATCCAGTTTGTAACACCGCAGTCTTACGGAGAACGGCTTCCGTTAGCAAATGAAGACCGGACTGTATTATTTACTGCAGACGGTGTGCTGGACAACCGGCGGGAGATAATCCGGGTACTGGAAGAAGCCGGATGTAACAAGGGGGAATTGGAAGAAGCTGCGGATGGCACGTTAATGTACTTATCCTATTTGCGTTGGGGTACAGATTGCGTAAAGCTTTTCCGGGGTGTTTTTTCCATGGCAATCTGGGAGGCAGAGAAAAAACGTCTGGTGTTAGTATCTGACCAGGTGGCAGGGCGGTGCGTGTACTATGCAAGAAGGGGAAACCTGGTGGCATTTTCTACACTGCAGGAACCATTGCTGCGGCTGTTTCCGGAGACGGAATTTAATGAAGAGTATTTTAAGGATTTTCTGCTGGCAGAGCCTTCTGTCATTTATGTAGTACCCGGGGAGACGCCGTATCAGGATATGTTTTTAATGAAGCCGGCAACAGTGGCTGAGTTTGATGAAACCGGAAACAGGGAAAGTGTGTACTGGCAACAGGGAGACCGCGTGCCGGGATATGAGAAAAAGGTCTGCAAGTCTGCCAAAGAGTACAGGGAAAGTTTTTTTGCACTGTATGGAGCCTGTGTGCGGGATGCTCTGGTCAGCAGCGGAGAAGTGGGGATTGCCATGAGCAGCGGTTTGGACTCCTCTACCATTGGCGTACTGGCAGCAAAGGAACTGGCAAAACAGGGCAGACACTTACATTCTTACACGTTTGTACCATATATAAAACAGAATAAAGCCTGGGAAGGGAATGCGTTATATGATGAGTCGGTTTATGTGAAAAAACTGGCAGATAAGTATTCAAACATACAGGCAAAGTTCTTAAATAATCAGGGAAAAAATCTGTTTGAAGACATGGAGTTTTGCATGAAACTGCTGGAACTGCCCTATAAAACAGGAACTTTCCCAAACCATTATGAAATGTGTACGGAGGGCGCAAAGGACGGCTGCCGGGTATTTTTAAATGGCGGTTTTGGAAATAATACGGTTTCTTTCGGAGAAATCAATCATATACTGTTTGATTTATATGAAAGGAGACAATACAGCACCTTGCTTTTATGGTTAAACCGGTTTTGCAAACATGAAAAAATCAGCCGCAGGGAAGCATTCTTTTCCCTTATGAAAAAATTTCGCGCATCCCGGCAGGAAGATGATAAAGCGGTAACGAAACTGCCACCGAAGAATTTTTATCTGTTACCGGCAGTTTTGCGGAATTATCAGAGAGAAGAACGGTTTTCCAAAGATAAGCGCCATTTATTGTCGATATCATATTTGGATAAAAAGCGCTATGAAGAGCATTTGCAGGCAACATCACTTCTTATGTATTTGGGAGCTTTTGAAACAAAATTCGGGCTGGCAACCGGAATGCTGCTCAGGGATCCGACGAAAGACATCCGGCTGATTTCTTTTTGCATGGAACTTCCCTATGAATTATTTGCCTATCGCGGTATGCCCCGCTGGTTAATCCGAAGCAGCTTCCGAAGCATTCTCCCGGAAGAATTTTTAAACCGCTGGAGACAAAAGGGCTTGTTAAATGTTGACTGGCTGGACCGGATTTACCGGGACTGGCCTGCCCTAAAACCGGAGCTTATGGACACGATATCCGGAAGGGGAGCAGAAGAGTGGTTAGATATAAGCCGGATTCAAAAGGATATACAAGACTTTGGAAAAAATAAAGAAAAAGATCTTTACGCAATCAGCCATATATGTGCTCTTTATGCGGTGGCAGAGTTTACGGATATTCAAAAATAAAATCTAACAAAATTGTTGGAAGTATTTACAAATACAAAAGAATTGTGTAATATTCCGGTATTCGGATAAGCGCTTTAGGGAGGAACGATTATGAAACAGTGGAAGACACCGGGAATTGAAGAAATGAAAATTGAACTGACTGCAGCACCTGTTGACGTAACTAACATGACCAGTGGCCAGATTGCACAGCTGGATCTTGGAACCTGTGGCGAGGGTAATAATCCATATTGGGTAGGTAACGGCCTAACAAAGGATGAAGCACTTGCAGAAAACCCATTTTGGGGCGGCAACTGGGGTCAGTAAACCGGATAAACCGAAAAAAGAACACCGGGATGAAGAAATTCATCCCGGTATTTTTATTGTTCCTGTTCTTTTATAAACTTCTTATTTTCGTACATTCTTTCGTCAGCTTCCTTGACTACCTCTAAAACATCGGTTCCCTTCCCGTAGGCAAAACCGGCAGCGGTAGAGATGGCAACAGGTCCGTTTTGGTTATGGACGGAAATGGCTTCTTTTACATTAGCGATAATCAGTTCGGCATCGCCCGGAGAAGGACTTTCCGCCACCATAACAAATTCATCACCGCCGATACGGTATACGCGGCGGGAAACATCGGATTGCTTGCGGATAAAAGAAGCTAGTTTTTCGATAATATAGTCACCCATGGCATGACCTAACTCATCATTGACCTTTTTGAGATTGTTTAAGTCGAAGAAAACAACCGCAAGACGGTCTACGCCAGGATAATATTTGGTTATCATCTCTTCGTATTTATTTTTGTTGAATACTTTGGTATTGGTATCGGTGTCTTTATAATAGGTTAACTGGGCAATACGGAGAGCATCCCTGGTGTTGCTGAGTACGGTGTATTGCAGCATGACAGCCAGAATAAAAAGGATGATGGCTATTGGTATGATTGCGAATACCAAAATAACGTAAGTAGGGTTTTCATTAAAGGTAATATATAAAATGTTATCTGCCATGGATGCCAGGTAGTGGCTTCGGGTATATCTGCTTTCCAGAAGCAGATTCAGGTCACAAAGACCATAGTAAAAGCCGATTAACATTCCGGCGGTAACGGTTAACAGATTAATGGAATAGGTGAACCAGATAATCCGCTTTTCACGGTACTGGATTGCGTACAATAACGGAAATACAAATAACAGGGTGGCATGAAAGGATAAAATTGAAATAATCACGCCGCATACAATACATAACAACGTCAGCAGAAAATACTTAATCCAGCTTTTGGATAAATCTCCCCGGAACATGAGAAAAAATGCCGGAAGAAACAGGAAAAAGGAAATAAAGAATGCAATGGTTACCATGTTCTTGTCTACGTTAAAAAAACCGACAATCGTAAGAGCCCACACAAGGGCTACCGCACCCAAAAACCAGACAAAACCATTCAATATACGTTTGTTTGCACTAATTTCCTGGGCTGCCAGTTCCTGCTCGTACTGTACAATAAAATTATCTATTTGATTTGTCATAATAAGTATCACCTTCTGAAAAAATATAAATCTATTATAACTCTAACTGCTCTTATTTTGCAATGTTTTTATATCCCTTGAATTTCCACACATTTAATAGTATAATTTAGAGGATAAGAGCAAAGAAAAAGCTTACAACACAAGGAGGAAAATCATAATGATTACCTGGAATAATTTAGACACAGTAAAAGCCTACGAGGCATTAAAGGGTGTAGCTAAAGTAAATCTTGCAGAAGTAATGGCAGGAGAGAACGGTGCAGCCCGTGTAAAGAAGTACAGCGTTCCTATGGCAGAAGGCATGTCATACAACTATGCGGCAAAGCAGGTGGATGATGATGTACTTGCAGCATTGGCAGCATTGGCAGAGGAAATGCAGTTAACCGAAAAATTCGAAGCATTGTATAACGGTGAGGTTATCAATACAGGAGAAAAGCGTATGGTACTTCATCACATGACCCGCGGTCAGCTGGGCAATGCGGTAGAAGCAGACGGCGGTGATAAGAGAGCCTTCTACTTAAACGAGCAGAAGAAGATTGCAGAATTTGCAAATAAAGTACATAGCGGTGAAATCACCAACGCAGCAGGCGAAAAGTTTACTACCGTAGTTCAGATTGGTATCGGGGGAAGTGACCTGGGTCCTCGTGCGATGTACCTTGCACTGGAAAACTGGGCAAAGGTAAATAATACTTTCAAGATGGAAGCAAAGTTCATCAGTAATGTAGACCCGGATGACGCTGCAGCAGTACTTGCGGGCGTGGACGTTGCACATTCCATTTTTGTACTGGTTTCCAAGTCCGGTACTACACTGGAAACCTTAACCAATGAGTCCTTTGTTAAGGATGCGTTAAAGAATGCAGGTCTGGATGCTTCCAAGCACATGATTGCCGTAACAAGTGAAACTTCTCCGTTGGCAAAGAGCGCAGATTACCTGGCAGCATTCTTTATGGATGATTACATCGGCGGACGTTTCTCCTCCACTTCCGGTGTTGGCGGTGCGGTATTATCTTTAGCATTCGGTCCTGATGTATTTGCACAGTTCCTTGACGGAGCTGCGGCGGCAGACAAAACTGCAACCAACAAGAATATTTTTGAAAACCCTGCATTATTAGATGCATTAATCGGTGTATATGAGCGTAACGTGCTTGGTTACCAGAATACGGCAGTTCTTCCGTATTCCCAGGCACTGTCCCGTTTCCCTGCACATTTACAGCAGTTAGATATGGAATCCAACGGTAAGAGCGTAAACCGCTTTGGCGAGCCTGTAAATTATGTAACCGGTCCGGTTATTTTTGGTGAGCCTGGTACCAACGGACAGCATTCCTTCTACCAGCTCCTGCATCAGGGTACCGACATTATTCCGCTCCAGTTCCTTGGTTTTAAGAACAGCCAGATGGGTACCGACGTTGTGATTCAGGGCAGCACCAGCCAGCAGAAGCTTTGTGCGAACGTAGCAGCTCAGATTGTGGCTTTTGCCTGTGGTAAAGCAAATGATAACCGCAACAAGAATTTTGAAGGCGGCCGTCCATCCAGTATTATTATCGGTGAGCAGTTGACTCCTGCGTCTCTTGGTGCATTACTTTCCCACTTTGAGAATAAGGTAATGTATCAGGGCTTTGTATGGAACATCAACAGCTTTGACCAGGAAGGTGTACAGCTCGGTAAAGTTTTAGCACAGAAGGTTCTGGCCCATGACACCGAAGGAGCACTTAGTGTATACAGTGAATTATTAAATATCTAAAACAATATTTCCGGAGGGTGGTGAAAGAATGTTATCAAATTATGTTAAGCTGTTGGCGTCCTCAGAAAATCCGATACCGGTAATCGGTCCGGCATTTATTGAAGCAGCAAAACATTATCATATCGGGCAACTGAAAAGTCTATTTTTTGTTGCACCGTCTTTTAGTACCAGAAAAGGTGAAGACAGAGAAGACATTCTTTTTTCCTCCGGAGATCCTATAGAACAGACTCCTGCTTACAGCGAAACCTACTATACCGGAGAAAAAGGTGTGGCAACCTTCCAAGTATACCGGTGGTTGGGGGAACCGGAGTTTACGGAGCAGGAAAAGAGTGAATTAAAAGCATATTTTGACGCGCTCCTTTTAGCCTTAGGCCGTTTCCGTATGATTAATGCCATCAAACAAATCGGTCATACGGACCAGCTGACAGGACTTCCTAATACCGGAGGATTCCTAACCTATATTGATGAGGTTATTGCCAAAGGCGAAATAATAAAATATAATGCATTTTATTTTAATTTGGCAAGATTCAGTCTGGTGAATAAACGGTTCGGAACAAAAGAAACGGATACGATTGTTTACCGTTATGCAAACGAAGTAGCCGGGTTCCTTCAGGAAGGAGAATGCCTTGGCCGTCTCGGTGGTGATAACTTTGTTGCAATTGTGAAAAAAGAGCGGACACAGGACTTTTTAAACTTTATTTCCGGAGTAAAAACTTATGGAATGCTAAATTCCCAGGCAGTACCGATTACTATCGCTGCAGTGGCGGGCGTTATGGAAATAACCGGGGACCTTCCACACTGCGGAATGTTGATTGAAGAGTGCGGAATGGCGTTAAATGTGGCCAAATATGTAACGAAGCAGCCGTATGCCTTTTCTTCCGTAGATATGAAACAAAGATTTTATGAAGAACGGCAATATGTATCCCGTTTCAATGAGGCAGTCCATAATAAAGAGTTCAAAGCATATTACCAGCCAAAGGTAAGAATTGATGATTATACCATTGTCGGAGCGGAAGCTCTGGTACGTTGGGAACGTGACGGTATGCTTGTTCCGCCGGGAGAGTTTATCCCTGTTTTTGAACGTAACGGAATGATATGTGAATTGGATTTTTATATGCTGGAGCAGGTATGCAGTGACATCCGGCGGTGGCTTGATATGGGTATTATACCGGGCAGGATTTCCATTAATTTATCCAGAAAGCATTTATCCAATCCGAATCTGGCAGAAGATATTTTGCAAATTTTTAGCAAGTATGAAATGGAAAGCAAGTATTTGGAGCTTGAATTAACAGAAACCGTAAATGCGGAAGAGACAGAGCAGTTGGTTTCCTTTATGAATAAAATGAAAGAAAACCATATTTTTATGTCTATTGATGATTTCGGAACCGGATATTCCTCTTTGAATTTACTGCGTTCTTTCCCGGTAGATGTGCTCAAAATTGATAAAAGCTTTTTGGATGTACTGGATAAAAATAACCGCATTATTTTGTCTAATATTATCCGGATGGCAGATGAGCTGGGAATGAGTGTAGTTGCAGAGGGTGTGGAACAGATGTACCAATTAGAATGTCTGAAGAAAATGAATTGTAAAGTGATTCAGGGCTCTCTGTTTGACGGTCCTATGCCGAGAGAACTTTTTGAAGAAAAGCTACAAAAAAGAAAATACAGCATAGAGTAAGGCTGCTGTTACAAATGTTAAGAGGCACTTCATAAGAAGTGCCTCTTAACTGCTTTATAAAGGAGCAAATGAAAAATAATTGGATAATATTGGATTAATCTTCTGCATGAGCTTTTTGCTTCATGACATACATAGCTTCGTCTGCCTTGCGCAGATATTCTTCCAGACTGTAGTTTTCGTCCGGATTCATAACAACAGCACCGAAGCTGGCGGTTAACGGGAAGCAAAGATCCCGTTCTTTTTTTATAAGATTTAAGTTGACGGATAAGGCTTGTTTTAAGTGTTCGGCTTCCTCCTGGGAGGAACACTCACCGACCATAATAAATTCATCACCACCGAAACGGACAGCAATCCAGTCTTGAGGCATGGTGCGTTTTATTGCTTCTGCCACAGTGCAAAGTGCATAATCCCCTTGTAGATGACCGTATTTATCATTAATGAGCTTCATGCGGTTGATGTCTGCAAAAATCATGGTACCGAGCTTGCCTTCCCGCTGGCATTTCTGCAGATACGGAACGGCAAGAGAATCATAACCGGCACGGTTCTTTAAACCGGTTAATGCGTCGGTCATGGAAACCTCTGTCAGCATCTTGTTTAATTCCTTCATGCGGACATTTTGGCGTACACGGTCAATATCCTGACTGATATGTCTGGTCCACATGTACATGGCATCCGGATGGAAAATAATATCTAACCGGTTGATAAAAACAACATAACCCAAAATATTATTGGTTATATGAAGCGGAAGGAATAAATAGGTATTGGAACCGTCCTCAGGAAGGTTGAGCTTTGGAAGCAGATTTTTTGATGGGAAGCTTCCGCAAGGCTGGGATTGACCGTATTCCAAATGCAGATATTCCTCCATTTCCGGAGTGAAATCTTCGTGGAAATCATTTTCGATAAAAGTGTCAACCAAACAGATTAACAGGTGTTCGCTTTCATAATTATGGCTGTAAGCAAATTGCCAGCCGAGGTGTTCTTTTGCTTCACGGATGCTGGTTACCTTTGCCAGCATATCGTCAATGGAGCGTAGATGCCATTCGTAGATGGTATTTTCCTTTTGCTGCTTATGCTGGCTGATAATAGAGCGGCGACGGTTTTGGATTCGCTCATCGGATACCTTGCAACCGCAACTTTCTCCGTACACGGGAGAAGTATTGTAAATCGTTGTGCCGGTGATTTGCTCGCCGTCAATTTGACGAAGAACGCAATCCATGGCATCGTAGCCTAATTTATCGCAGGAACGGGCAACAGTAGATAAAATCGGGTAGATTTTTTGACCTAAATCAATACAGTCACAGCCGGTAACAATAACCTGCTCCGGTACCCGGATATTTAAATTATCCAGGGTGGTACATACTCCGAGAGCCATTTCGTCGTTGGCACAGACAAAGGCATCCGGGAGAGGATTGGTCTTTAACCATTCTTCTAAGCAGGTCATGGCATCATAATAGGACCATTGACCATAAATGATGTCTTCCGGAGAAACTTTTTCTCCGATATGGGCCAAGGCATCATTGACTGCCTGCAAGCGGGACTGGTTTTCCTGGTTATCGGCAGGACCGCTGAAATATATAATCTTTTTAACGTTATGTTCTTTGATAATATGAGAGGTTAACTCGTACACACCGGAGTAAGTATCTGTACCGAGGCACGGGATACCGTCCAGCTTGTATTCCAAGCTGACAGCCGGAATATTATGTTTTAATATCTGGGTACGCAGATATTCCCGTTCAGAGGCAATATTAATGGTATTTCCAAGGACGATAACACCATCAAACATGGTAATGTCCGGAAGGGTAAACATGACTTTTTCGCCATTGTTGTCGAGGGTTTCGTTAGGACCGGAAGAGTAATTAAAAAAGGCATAAATATCGATGTTATTGTCTGCTGCGCGGTTTTGTATGCCGGCAAGAACCTGTTTCAGGAATTCTTCGCTCCAGCCATTGCCGAATACGGCGATTTTCTTCTTCATACGAACCTCCCCCTTTCCTTATTGCTTTCCCATAGGTTCATATTACTGCTAATTTTGGGGATGCACAAACGAGATATTGCTCAAAACTCATTAAATCTTGCCAATTTAAGACGAAAGTAAAGAAAACGCAAGAGGTGCACAAAGATTCACAAAAAATAGAAAGCAAAGTCAGACATTTCATGGTTATAATGCAAATAGAAACGAAAGGTTTCAATATAAATAAGAGGAGAACAGAAGTAATGAAACGGAAACTGGGGATATTGACAATTTTTCTGGCCGTGATGCTGACGGCATGCGGATCAAAGCAGGAGCAGGAACAACCTGCAGAACCGACAGTGACACAGGCTGCAACGATAGCACCGACCGCTACTCCGGAACCAACGGCAACACCAGAGCCGACCGCCACACCAAAGCCAACAGAAACACCGGGAATTAAGGAGGTCTTTGCGGAGCATAATATGAAGGCAGGTACCTGCTTGTCACATTCAATGATCAGCAACAAATGGTGTGTCCAGACGATCAATAAGAACTTTAACAGCATTACGTTTGAAAATGAGTTAAAACCGGATGCTATTTTAAATCAGGCAGAAAGCAAGAAGGCAGATGACCTCATTGTCAAATTTAACAAGAATACGTTGGAAATGTTAGAATGGTGTAAGGCAAACAATATGGCTCTTCGCGGTCACACCTTAATCTGGCACAGCCAGACTCCGAACTGGATTTTCCATGAAGGATTTGATACAAAGAATCCGCTGGCAGGCAGAGAAGTCATGCTGGCACGTATGGAGAGCTACATCAAACAGACCTTTGAGCTTTTAGAGAGTTTAGGATATTTGGAGATGTTCTATGCTTATGATGTGGTAAATGAGGCATGGATGGAAGACGGTAATAAGCGTGCAGAAAGTATGTGGCTGCAGACCATAGGCGATGATTATCTGTGGCATGCCTTCTACTTTGCCGACAAGTATGCACCGGAGTATATTGATTTATATTACAACGATTACAATGAGCAGTACAAAAAGGAAACGCTTTACAATTTTGTGCAGACCCTGAAAGATGAAAACGGTGAATATCTGATTGACGGTATCGGTTTTCAGGCACATTTGTATACAGAAGATAATCTGGAGGATTATTTCGCAACCGTGGACCTGCTTGCTTCTCTGGGATTAAAGCTCAATCTGACAGAGTTGGATGTGTGTCTTGGTTCCTGGCCAAGCATTAAATCGGCAACAGAAGAGAACCTGCGGATTCAGGGACAGTATTACTATAATTTAATTCACGGACTGTTAGAACGTGCAGATGCAGGCGCAGTAAATATGGATGCTTTGACTTTCTGGGGATTTGCTGATAAACTATCATGGAGAAGTGAACGAAGTCCGTTGCTGTTTAATAGGCTGAATATACCGAAATATTCTTATTACGGGGCATTGCAGATTAAGGAACTGGCCGGTTTCGAGGAATAAAGGAGGATTACTATGACCCCGCTGGATTATGCAAAAGCTGCATGTGATACCATGATACGTAAATTTGAAGCTGCAAAGCTTCCGCCGGAAGGACATTTTCATTACCACCAAGGTGTATTTTTGTCCGGCATGTATCAGACTTATGAACTGTGCAAAGAAGAGAAATATTTTCAATACATAAAGGACTGGGTAGATTCCATTATTGATGAAGATGCAAAAATAAATACCTATGACCCGGGTCAGCTGGATGATGTCCAGCCGGGCGTGCTTCTGTATCCGCTGCTTGACCGTACCGGTGATGAGCGGTATAAAAAGGCACTGGATGAACTGTTAAGTGTGATTCTTCATTTTAAGCGCAATGCCATAGGAGGGTTCTTCCACAAGGACTGGCATCCGAATCAGATGTGGTTAGATGGTTTGTATATGGGCGGACCGATTGCAGCGGAGTATGGATATCGTTTTGAACGTCCGGAATTTATTGAAATCTGCATAGAACAGGCTCTGCTTATGCGCAAAATGACAGAAGATAAGGAAACGGGGCTGTGGTATCATGCCTGGGATTGTTCCAAAGAAGCAAAATGGGCTAATCCGGAAACCGGACTTTCACCGGAATTCTGGGGCCGTTCTATGGGCTGGGTACCGGTGGCAATTTGCAATGAGCTTGATTTTATTCCGGAAAACCATCCAAAGCGTCAGGAACTGTGTAATCTGGTAAAGGATTTATTAACTGCATTATGTAAATTCCAGTCGGAAGACGGACGCTGGTATCAGGTAGTAAACAAGGGCGACTGTGAGGGCAATTGGTTAGAAAATTCCTGCAGTTGTTTGTATACTGCGGCTATCTGTAAGGCAGTACGTAAAGGTATTTTAGAAGAAAAATTTTTGGATAATGCCAAGAAGGGCTATGAAGGGGTCATCAACAGTCTTACCTGGGAAGGAAAAGACCTGCAAATTGGCAATGTTTGCGTTGGTACCGGTGTGGGCGACTATACCCATTATATTAACCGTCCGGTATCGGTCAATGATCTGCACGGTGTGGGTGCTTTCCTGATTATGTGTACGGAAATAGAAAAATAAATTATTTTGGAGAAGAAAAATGTTACAAAAAAAACAGGCGTTTAATCCATATTTACCATCCTGGGAATATATTCCGGATGGCGAACCTTATGTATTCGGGGATAGAGTTTATGTATATGGCTCCCATGATTTATCCAACGGTCATGTGTTTTGTCTTGGAAATTATGTATGCTGGTCGGCACCGGTCGATGATTTGGGTGACTGGAGATATGAGGGGGTAATTTATCCAAAAACCTCCGACCCGTTTAATAAAAACGGAAAAATGTGTTTGTACGCACCGGATGTAACGGTAGGTCCGGACGGCAGATATTACTTATATTATGTATTGGATAAAGTAAGTGTTGTTTCTGTTGCGGTGTGTGATACACCGGCAGGAAAATACGAGTTTTTAGGCTATGTGCATTATGAAGACGGTACCCGTCTCGGAGACAAACCGGGAGATGAACCGCAGTTTGATCCGGGAGTATTGACCGAAGGTGAAAACACATATCTTTATACAGGATTTTGCGGCAGAGGCGACAAATCCAGAACCGGTGCCTTTGTAACAGTTCTCGGACCGGATATGTTAACCATTAAAGAGGCACCGAAGAGAGTTGCTCCGGGCTGTGAATACGGCAAAGGAACTTCTTTTGAAGGACACGAATATTTTGAAGCTGCGTCTATCAGAAAGCATGGGGATACTTATTATTTTGTATATTCTTCCGTGGTGATGCACGAGCTTTGCTATGCCACCAGTAAGAGCCCGACGGAAGGG
Organism: Lachnospiraceae bacterium; assembly: GCA_045531955.1. Taxonomy (GTDB): domain Bacteria; phylum Bacillota; class Clostridia; order Lachnospirales; family Lachnospiraceae; genus SIG299. The sequence continues at coordinate 18,756 of JAZSFC010000014.1, forward strand.
TTTGTGTACGGAGGTGTGTTGGTAAGTAACTGCGACTTACATATCGATTCTTACAAGCCGGCAGACATGCCAACCGCCTATGGCGCCAACAACCACGGCAGCATGGTGGAAATCAATAACCAGTGGTACATTTTCTACCACCGCCAGACCAACGGGACCTGGTACAGCCGTCAGGGATGTGCGGAAAAAATTGAAATTCAGGCAGACGGTTCCATTCAGCAGGCAGAAATTACATCCTGCGGTTTAAATGACGGACCGCTGGAAGGAAAGGGCGAATATCCGGCTTATATTGCCTGCCACCTGTTTTATGAGAAGTCGTCCATGTATGTGGGTGATCCGCATGCACCGAAGATTGTGCAGGACGGAAAAGACGGAGATGAGGAAATCGGTTATGTAACCGGCGTCCATGACACGGTTACCATTGGTTTTAAATATTTTGAGTTTAAAGATGTAAAGGAAATTTCCCTGCAGGCAAGATGTTACTGCAACGGTGTTTTTGAAGTGCGTACTGCATGGGACGGAGAGGTTTTAGCCAAGCTTCCGGTGATTTCTTCCAATGTGTGGGAAGAATACACGGCGCCGTTTACACCGGAGGATGGTGTACATGCCCTGTATTTCACCTATCGGGGTACCGGCAATCTGCAGTTTAAATCCTTTACTTTAAAGTAGATTTATAGGAAACAAAAGCGGTTTAACGGAAGGAAGAGGATATCCATGTTAAAGGTATTTTTAGTAGAAGATGAATTCGTGGTACGAGAGGGAATCAAGAGAAACGTGGACTGGCAGGCAAACGGATATGAGTTTTGCGGGGAAGCCGGAGACGGAGAACTGGCCTTCCCGATGATTCAGAAGCTGCAACCGGATATTGTCATTACGGATATCCGCATGCCTTTTATGGATGGTCTGGAATTAAGCCGTTTAATAAAAAAAGAATTTCCGTGGATGGAAATCGTAATTCTCACCGGCTTTGAAGAGTTTGAATACGCCAAGGAAGCAATTTCCCTTGGCGTGGCAAAGTATTTGCTGAAACCAATCAGCGGAGACGAATTGCTGAAGGAACTTTCGGACATCGGCGAAAAAATCGAAGAAAAAAAGAAGGAACGGGAAATCAGGGAAAAGTATGCCATGGAAATGGAAGAAAATTTCCTGCAGGAGAAAAAGGATTTGTTCCAGTATCTGGTGACCGGTTCGAAATCCATGCCGGAGCTGTTTGAGATAGCAGAACGGATGAAACTGGATATTTCTGCCCTTTGGTACAATATTGTTCTTGTAAAGGTGCAATCGGCAAACCATGCACCGGAGGAATACTCCAAGCGGATGATTTCCATAGAAAAAAAATTAAAGTTTTTGGTGGATGAGCCGCATATTATCAGTTTTGACCGTAACCTGGAAGGAAAAGCACTGATATTTAAAGCGGATTCCGTAGAAGAACTGGAAGCATTACAAAATGCTTATATTACCGGGCTGGAAAAAGAGCTGACCGGAGATGACCGTTACCGTTATTTCGGCGGAATCGGCAAGCCGGTAAACCGCTTAAGAGAGCTTCCGGTGTCCTTTGAGAGCGCCAGTCATGCGTTCGCCCAGCGATATCTGATTAAAGAAAACTGTATTTTGGACAGCAGCAATCTGGAACAGGGTTTTTCTGCCGGAAAGGAAGAATTTGATATTCATAACATTGATCCGAAGGATTTGCAAAGCGACAGAATCCGGGAGTTTTTAAAGCTGGGCAGTACGGATGAAGTGGTATATTTTGTGGACGAATTTTTCAAACGGCAGGGAACCAGTGCATTAAATTCCACCATTTTCCGTCAGTATATCGTGATGGATGTTTATTTTTGCGTTGCTGCTTTTTTGGAGGAACAACAAATTGGAAGAGAGGAAATATCGTCCTTTGACATAAATTCCGAAATGTTGCAGAGCAAAGAAAATGCACTGGAATATGTAACAAAAATCTTGGAAAAGGCGGTTGAACTGAGAGAAAAGAATGCCAGCAACCGCTATGGCACTGTTGTGGACCAGGTGAAAAAATATATTGAGGAACATTATGAGGAAGAGGAACTTTCCCTGAATCTGGTGGCATCCTATGTAAACTTTTCACCGAATCATCTAAGTATGGTATTCAGCCAGCAGACCGGACAGACCTTCATTAAGTATCTGACGGATTACCGCATGAATAAAGCGAAAGAACTGCTTCGGGGAACAGGAAAACGAAGCAGTGAAATCAGTCTGGAAGTAGGGTATAAGGATCCTCACTATTTTTCCTATCTGTTTAAAAAGACCCAGGGAATGACCCCGACACAGTACCGCGGAAAAAAGAGCGGTGAAGGAGAAGAGTAAATGATAAAAAAGCTTCGGAAATTGTATCACGATGCTGCACTGGCAACAAAAATCAGATATTCTTATCTGATGCTTTTAGTGCCGGTTACTCTTTTTGTGGTGTTTTGCTTTTATAATTTCTGGAACGGTAACCGCAGCCATGAAGCCATGATCAGCTCTACGGTAATGGCCAGTGAATTCAGTCTGGATTTTAAAAAGGACTTTGACTATGAAGCGTATCTGTTAATTGTAGAAAATAAATCCGTAGAAGAGTCCAAACTGGATGAAATGCTTCGTGAAGCGAAACGTATCGTAACAGGCTTAGAGGAGCTGACGGATTCCAAGGAAAACTTAAAGCGGTTGAACAGTGCGAAGAAATATCTGGACAATCTGGAAACTTATACAAACAGAATCATCGAAAATCTGCAACAGGGAAATCTGTATGAAGAGAATATGGAAATCTGGGAAAATGATATCCAGATTGTAACTACACTCATCCGGGAAACCATCTTTCAGTATATTTCTTATGAAACGGGGGAAATGCAGCAGAGCCACCGGGAATACCAGCAGTTTTTCCAAAAGATGATTTGGTTTTCTGTCAGTGCTTCCGTGCTGATACTCGGATTGACCATATTTCTTTCCTATCAGATTCCGAGAAGTATTACCAGACCGCTTCAAAAACTGAATGAGGTGACGGAGCAGGTGGCAGGGGGAAACCTGTCGGTCCGTTCCGACGTACATACCGGTGACGAAGTGGGTGTGCTCAGTGAATCCTTAAATACGATGATTGATAAAATTAATGAACTCTTAGCCCAGGTAACCACGGAGCAGGTGCGTCTTCGTAAAGCGGAGTTTGAATTGTTACAGTCACAGATAAATCCGCATTTCTTATATAACACACTGGACGCCATTATCTGGCTGGCGGAGGCAGGAGAGCAGAAAAAGGTAGTGAGCATGGTACGGAGCCTGTCGGAATTCTTCCGGACTTCCTTAAACCGCGGTAAAGATATTATTACGGTGCGGGAAGAACTGTTACATGTCCGTAGCTACCTGGAAATCCAGCAGGTAAGATACCAGGATATTTTAAACTATGAAATCAATGTTCCGGAGGAAGAACTGGGACGTTATATGATTCCGAAAATTACAATTCAGCCGCTGGTAGAAAACGCATTATACCACGGCATAAAGAACAAACGCGGTTCCGGTAAAATCGAAATCCGGGGAAGAAAACAGGAGGAAATGCTGGTAATTGAAATTGAGGATAACGGTATCGGCATCAGTAAGGAACGCCTGTGGCAGGTAAAAGACGGCATTCAGAAAAAGGTACTTACCGGAAAAGATATTTATGGTCTGTATAATGTAAATGAGCGTATCCGTCTGAACTTCGGGGAAGAGTACGGAATTGATATCCACAGCGTATATGGGGAAGGTACGACAGTAAGAATCTTACTTCCTTGTGTAGAGGAATAGTAAGGAGTAAGAGTTGTTCATAAAAAAACCAACTTCGTTCTTAAAAAAATCAACTTTTGACACGAACACAGTAAAAAAAACAACTTTTATGTGAGTTATCTCCATGGAGGTTTCGAAAAAATCATGGTAAGCTTGAACCAACAAGAAAATAGTTTCTTGAAAATTTTTTGGGAGGGCAAAAAACTATGAAAAAGAGAATTTTAGCACTTTTAATGGCAATGGTTATGGTATTCGCCATGGCAGCATGTGGAAAGGGTGAAGATGACGGCCTTATTAAGGTTGGTATCATCAACAACGACCCTAACGAATCCGGTTACCGTACAGCAAATGACGCTGATATGAAGAAGATGTTCACAGAAGCTAACGGCTACAGCGCATCTTTCGCATACAGCCTTAAGAACGACGAGCAGATTCAGGCAGCTCAGAAGTTCATTCAGGACGGCGTTGACTACCTTCTTCTTTCCGCTGCAGGTACTGCAGGTTGGGATTCCGTATTAAAGGAAGCTCAGGAAGCAGGCGTTCAGGTTATCTTATTTGACCGTACTATCGATGCAGATCCAAGTCTCTATGTAGCATCCATCGTTTCTGATATGGCTAAGGAAGGCCAGACAGCAGTTGACTGGTTAAAGGGTCAGGGTCTTGCAGAATACAACGTAATCCACCTTCAGGGTGTTATGGGTTCCGCAGCTCAGATCGGTCGTTCCGGCGCTCTTGATGCAGAAGTAGCAGCAAACGCTAACTGGAATTTAGTAACTCAGCAGACAGCTGAATGGAGTGCAGAAAAGGCACAGCAGATCGTTCAGTCCGTTATCGATGCAGGTACATCCTTCAACGTAATCTACGCTGAAAACGATGATATGGCTAAGGGTGCTGTAGCAGCTCTTGATAAGGCAAACATCTCTCACGGTGTTGGCAAGGACGTTATCATCATGGGCTTTGACTGCAACAAGTGGGCATTACAGGAACTTCTTGCAAAGAACTGGAACTACGATGGTCAGTGTAACCCATTCCAGGCTGGTTACATTGATGAAATCATCAAGAAGTTAGAAGCTGGTGAAACTATCACTGAAAAGACCATCATCATGGATGAAAAGGGCTTCGATGCTAACACAATCACTGAAGATGACGTAAACAACTACGGTATCTAATTACATATTTGTGTAGTTTAATTTAGCGATTATTAAATAAGCGCGGCGCGGCGTAGCTGGAGTGTACGCTTGTTCCGCGCTTATTTTTTAGAAAAGTTTTTAAGGAGTGAACACTGGTGAAAGACGAAAACATTGTATTAAAAATGAGAAATATTCATAAAAGCTTTCCCGGAGTACGTGCTTTACAGGGAGTAGATTTTACTCTGTGTGAAGGAGAAATTCATGCTCTGATGGGTGAAAACGGAGCAGGAAAATCTACCTTGATTAAGGTCCTTACCGGCGTTTATACCAAGGATGAGGGCGACATCTTTATTAAGGGAACAGAAAAGGCAGTAGCTATCCGTTCTCCACAGGAGGCACAGAAGCTGGGCATCAGCACGGTGTATCAGGAGATTACACTTTGCCCGAATCTTTCTGTAGCTGAAAACATGTACATAGGACGAGGAAGTTCTATGACTCAGAATTGGAAAAAAATGAATGCAGATGCAGACAAAATTCTGCAGTCTTTAGATATACCGGCAAAAGCAACCCAGCAGCTGGCAAGCTGCTCCCTTGCAGTACAGCAGATGGTGGCGATTGCAAGAGCCGTAGATATGGAGTGTAAGGTTCTTATTTTGGATGAGCCGACTTCTTCCCTGGATGAACAGGAAGTAGAAAAGCTGTTTAAGCTCATGCGTGATTTGAAGAAAAAGGGTGTAGGTATTATTTTCGTTACCCATTTCTTAGATCAGGTGTATGAGGTGTGCGATAAGATTACGGTTCTTCGTGACGGTCAGCTGGTTGGTGAGTATGAAATTGAAAATCTTCCGAGAGTACAGCTGGTATCCAAGATGCTTGGTAAAGATCTGGATGATATGGCTGATATCAAGGGAGAAGAAGCAGTATATGACAAGGAAGACGCCTCCGATTTAGTATTTGAGGCAGAAGGTCTTTTCAGTGATGCAGGCATTAAACCGTTTAACTTTAATATCAAAAAGGGTGAAGTTAATGGTTTTACCGGCTTACTCGGTTCCGGCCGAAGTGAATGTGTCCGTGCTATTTTCGGTGCTGACAGAGTAATCGGCGGTACGGTAAAGAAGAACGGAAAAACCGTTAAGATTACAAAGCCGATTGAAGCAATGAAGAACGGTATTGCTTATCTGCCGGAAGACAGAAAGCGTGACGGTATTATAGGCGATCTTTCCGTAAGAGAAAACATTGTGTTGGCGTTGCAGGTAAAGAAGGGCTTCTTCAAGCCATTCACCAAGGCAGAAGCTTATAAGTTTGCGGATGAGTACATAAAGCTTCTCGGTATTAAGACTGCATCTGCAGACACACCGATTAAGTCCTTATCCGGCGGTAACCAGCAGAAGGTTATTGTTGCCCGTTGGTTATTAACTCATCCGGAATATCTTATTTTGGATGAACCGACCAGAGGTATTGATATCGGTACAAAAATTGATATTCAGAAGCTGGTATTAAAGCTAGCTTCCGAAGGTATGAGTATTACCTTTATTTCTTCCGAAACCGATGAAATGCTCCGTACCTGTTCCAGACTTGTAGTTATGAGAGACCGCAAGGTGGTTGGCGAGCTTTCCGGTGAAGATTTAACTCAGAATATGATTATGAACACAATTGCGGGAGGAGAGTAAACATATGAAAAAGAAATTTACATTTAATAAGCAGCTCTTAATCCCGTTGGCAGCAATTTTACTGCTTACTGTGTTTAACCTGATTGCAGATCCGTCCTTTTTTGCAATCAAGCTGGACCAGAACAGTGCGGGAGACCCGGTATTATCCGGCAACCTGATTACTATTTTGGACTACGGCTCTGAACTTGCTATTCTTGCCATTGGTATGACTTTGGTTACAGCAGCTACCGGTGGACAGGACATCAGTGTAGGTGCAACCATTGCCATTGCCGGAAGTGTAATCCTTCGTGTGCTTTGCGGTACCGATTCCAGACCGGAAACCTTACAGGCTCCGGTAATTGTGGCGTTTTTGGTAGCCTGTGTGGTATCCATGATATTTGGCGCCTTTAACGGTGTCTTGGTAGCCCACTTTAAAATTCAGCCGATGGTAGCAACCTTGATTCTATTTACTGCAGGACGTTCCATTGCGGCTTGGATCAATAATAATGAGCTTCCGGTAATCAGCGAACCATCCTTTGCTTATTACGGAAACTTCATTCCGGGAATTCCGGTTCCGACACCGTTTTTCATTGCGATTATCTGCATGATCATAACAGCATTGGTACTTCGGTTTACTACCCTTGGTCTGTATACACAGTCGGTTGGTATTAATGAAAATTCTTCCAAATTAAACGGTATCAATCCGGTGTTTGTTAAATTTATTACCTTTGTAATTCTTGGTTTATGTGTGGCTGTCTGCGGTTTGATTAAAGTAAGCCGTATCTCCACCATCAACTATTCGGTTATCGCAAAGGATATTGAAATGGACGCTATTTTGGCAGTTGCCCTTGGTGGTAATGCCCTTAGCGGCGGTAAGTTTAACATGACGGCATCTATTCTTGGTGCCTATGTAATCCAGTATCTGACCACGACATTGTATAAGTTCCAGGTTCAGTCCACAGCACTTCCTGCTTACAAGGCAGTGGTGGTTATTATCCTGGTAGTTGCCAGTGCACCGGTGGTAAGAGAATGGGTAGCGGGAGTTTGGAAGAAGCTTAAAGCAGGACATCAGGTAAAGGAGGCAAACTAGTATGGCGAAGACTAAAAGTAAATCGGCGAACCGTACCGGTTTTGTCGCTAAGATGAGTAACATGACAGATACCAATCTGCTTCTTACCATTACTATTGTGGTGTTCTTTGTAATGTATATCGGGGCGATTATTTTCCTCGGTGAAGGCTTTTTAAAGCCACAGACGTTCTTAAATATGCTGAATTCCAATGCGGCGCTGATTATTACAGCCTGTGGCATGAGCCTTGTTATGATTACCGGCGGAATCGATATTTCCGTAGGTGGTGTGGTAGCACTGGTCAGCATGAGCTGTGCGGTTTATTTGGATTATAATGACGGTAATATTTTCGGTGCTATCTTAATTGCGTTGGCTATCGGTTTAGCCTTTGGTCTGATTCAGGGATTCCTGGTAGCATATCTGGATATCCAGCCGTTTATCGTATCTTTGGCAGGCATGTTCTTTGCCAGAGGTATGACAACCATTGTAAATACAAAACCGTTTAACGTGGCGCATGAAGCGTTTGTTAAGCTGAAGGACACAAGAATTGTGGTTCCGGGTCTTGGTTCTTATAACCGTCTCGGAAAATATGTGGATGCAAAAATTGAAGTCGGCGTTATTGTAGCGCTGTTGATAGTGATTCTTTTGTTCTGTCTCCTCAGATGGACAAAACTCGGCCGTGCGTTTTATGCAGTAGGCGGCAATATGCAGAGTGCGCTGATGCTTGGCATCAATGTGAAGCAGACCAAATTCCTCTCTCATTTAATTTGTGGTCTTTTGGCAGGTATCGGCGGCTTTGTGTACTTTATGCATGTAGGTTCCGGCTCGGCATCCCATGCCAGCGGTATGGAAATGAACGCGATTGCTTCTTCCATCATTGGCGGAACGATGCTGACCGGTGGTGTCGGTAATATTGTGGGTACCTTGTTTGGTGTTCTTTCTTTAACCACCATTCAGAATATCGTATCCTCTGCAGGTCTTGACCAGGCTTGGTGGACAGGAATTACCATTGCCGCAATGCTTTGCCTGTTCCTGGTAATCCAGAGCGTCGTAATGGCAAGAAAGAAGCATAAATAGGCAGAAATGCCTAGAAAAAAGCATAAAATGAATAGCTTTTTTCGAAAGTTGTGGTATAATGAAATAAAGAGGTAGTCGCAGGCTCCTGTGACTACCTTTTTGTTACAATAAAAATTATTCCGTAAGGAAAGGAGATATCCCTATGAAGAAAGACAAAACAGCAAAAGTACTAAAAACAAAAGGAAAGAAACGGTTCAGCCTCTTCTCCATGTTAACAACGATTTCCCTGCTTCCACTGATTTTGTCTGTTGTGATTGTAGGGTTGGTATCACTGTCTATTACCAGAAGCAATTTGGAAAGCAATGCGCAGAATACGCTGTATGTGGTGGCAAACAATCTTTCCAGATACTGCAAAGAAAACAGTATTAATGCCATTAATGTGGGTGATTATTACGAATATCTGGACAGTTTAAAAGATAAAAACATTGAAATGGCCATTATCATAGAGGGAACACCAAGTGCAACCTCCATCAAAAATGTAAACGATTACCGCATCAGGGAAATTCCTTGCGATTCAGCCGATCCAAACAAATTGAATAACGGTTATTTTGATCCTGCAGTAGAAATTGACGGTAAGGTTTACTACGGTTATTATATGCCGTTAGAATACGAAGGAAAGATTATCGGTATGACCTTTGCCGGCCAGCTTCAAGACAGTGTAACAGAAGCAACAAACAGCATTATCCTTGCCTTTGTTACGGTGGCAGTGTTAATGGTGGTGCTGTTTGCAGCAATTACCTTTATTTTTACCCGTGGTCTGTTAAAGTCCGTAAAAGTAATCGGCAGGAGTGTAAATGCGCTGGCTCAGGGCGATGTAAGCGAACAAAAAACGAGAAGCAGTTCCGTAAAAGAAATGAATACCCTGTTGGAAGATACCAAGCAGATGCAGGAGAATCTTTCCGGCATTATCGGAAATGTACAATCTGTTTCTGACCGGTTGGTAGGAAACATAGAGGATGTTACTTCGTTAAGCAGCAGTAGTGCGGGCAGAGCCCAGGAAATTACCCGTTCCATGGATGAGCTCACAGCAGCTACTGTCGGAATGGCAGAGCATGTGCAGAGTATCAACATGCAGATGTTGGAAATCGGTACATATGTAAATGATATTTCATCCAATGTAGATCAGTTATACAACAGCTCTGAGCATATTTTGCAGGCAAACAATGCGGCAAAGGTTGCCATGGTTGATATCATGAACAGCAGTAATAAGTCTGTAGAAGCGGTATCGGACATTGCATCCCAGATTACGGAAACCAATGATTCTATTGCTGAAATTGATAAAGCAGTGCAGTTAATTTTAGACATTTCCGAGCAGACCAATCTACTTTCCTTAAATGCCTCCATCGAGGCGGCAAGAGCAGGCGAAGCGGGCAGAGGATTTGCGGTAGTAGCAGAAGAAATCCGCCATCTTTCCGAGCAGAGTGCGGAAGGCGCAGAAATGATTAAAAACCTTGCAAAAACCATTACGGAAAAATCCGGCCGGTCCGCAGAACTGGCTGAAGGCATCCGTGGTCTTATTGTGGAAGAGCAGGAAAGCGTTTTAAATACACAGCAAAAGTACGAAGAGCTCAGCAACAGCATTAATCAATCCGTAGAAGAGATTAAAGCAATTGCAGAAAAGACAGACAATCTTACCGATTCCAAGGAAAAGGTAATTGAAGATGTACAGAGCTTAAGTGCCATCAGTGAAGAAAATGCGGCAAGTAATCAGGAAGTAAGTGCTAACGTAACGGAAATCATTGCAGAAGTCCAGATGGTAAATGAGCACTGCGAAAAGATGAGTGAAATGGCAGGAAAACTGGAAGAATCCGTGGCATATTTCCATAACTAGTTTAACTGTACAACAGAAGGGAAGTTACAGTGAAAAAATATCTTATATTTTTAGCAGCTGCTATGCTGTGTCTGGCAGCAGCTTGCAATCAGCCTTCTGTTGAGCAGAAGGAAGAACTTGCAGAGGACTATATTTTAATCGGATTTTCCCAGCTTGGTGCAGAGTCCGACTGGCGCAGTGCCAATACGGAATCCATGAAATCCACGTTCACTGCAGCTAACGGGTATGAATTAATTTTTGAAGACGGGCAGCAAAAGAAGTCCAATCAGATTACGGCAATCCGTACCTTTATCCAGCAGGAAGTAGACTACATTGTGCTGGCACCGGTTACGGAAACCGGCTGGGATACGGTGTTACAGGAAGCAAAGGATGCCGGAATTCCGGTAATTATTGTAGACCGTATGGTAGATGTGGATGATGAAACTTTGTTTACCAGCTGGGTTGGTTCCAACTTTGAACTGGAAGGCAAAAAAGTAACGGAATGGCTGCACCGGTATACCGAAGCATGCGGAATACAGCCGGAAGAAATTAATATTGTTAATATTCAGGGAACCATCGGAGCTTCCGCACAAATAGGCAGAACAAAGGCCTTGGCGGATGCTGCAAAGGAACACGGCTGGAATCTGCTGGCGGAGATGTCCGGAGATTTCACCCAGGCAAAAGGCCGTGAGGTCATGGAATATTTGCTTACAGAGTATGAAAATATTAATGTGGTTTATTGTGAAAATGACCACGAAGCCTTGGGTGCAATTGAGGCAATCGAAGCAGCAGGGAAAACCGTAGGCTCAGATATTGCAAACGGCGAGATTATGGTTCTTGCTTTTGATGGTATTAACGATGAAGCAGTAGCATATTTAAAAGAAGGAAAAATCACCTGCATTGCAGAGTGTAATCCTCTTCACGGACCAAGAGTAAAAGCAATTATTGACCAGCTGGAGGCAGGAAGAGTACCGGGAAAGCTCAACTTTGTTGAAGAAGGCTTTTCCAGCGCAGATACCACAGTGTCTTCTCTTGTGATAGACGGACAGGTATATGGAGTAATATTAGTGGAAAAAACAGAACCTGTGACAGAGCCGGAAGTTCCGGAATCGGAGCAGGAAGAAAATCAGCAGGAATAAAAATTGGAAACCTTTATAAAAGGGGCGTCATAGATACGGTATGGCAGTTTCTTTTATAAAGGTTTTTATTTTTTACGCTTTTATGATAAAATTTTTTCAAATGTTGAATCTTTTTTGAAACAGGATTCGTTATATAGAATGAGAGCAGACGGGAGGTGGAGAAAATCGATTCGAAAGAAAACTTTATAAGGTTGGTCAGACAGTATCAGAATCTGGTTTTTTCCATTTGTCTTAAGCTCACCGGAGATTATTTTGCTGCTGAGGATCTGACCCAGGAAACTTTTCTTTCTGCTTACCGCCATATAGAGCAGTTTGACGGACAGGAAGAAAAAGCGTGGCTGTGCCGCATCGCAAGTAATAAATGTGTGGATTACCTGCGGAAGGCGGAACGGAGAGCAGTTCCTGTATCGGAAGAAGAATTTCCGGAGCAGGTTAGCGCACCGCAGGAAGAACCTCTTAGCCGGGTTCTGAATCAGGAACTTCTTGCGGAGGTTGCATCAGCTTGCCAAGAGTTAAAACCACCATACCGGGAGGTGGCGGAGGCTCATTTTGTCCGGGGAAAGCCGGCAGCAGAAATTGCAGAAGAAACCGGAACCGGTATCAATACCGTAAAAACACACATCCGTCGGGCAAGGGAATTGCTCAAAAAATCATTGGGAAAGGAGCTGCTGGGAGAATGATAGAAAAGTTAAATTACATATCGGATGACGAACTGGAACGCCTGATACATTACGTAGAGCAGGAAGAGCTGGTAGCAGCACCTCCTGATTTGATGGAACACATTTTGGAAGCGATAGAATTATCAATGCCGATGACTCCGGTAAAAAATAGCAGGACGAAGAAAAAAGAGTTCACGGCGTACTGTTTCAGGGTGATTACCTCTGTGGCAGCAGCGGTGGTGCTGGTGTTCTTGTTGCCACATCTGACGGAGTGGATGAATTTAAACGGAACGGTATCCTCAGAGCTTTTCTCTAAGAGCGAAGTTGTGCAGACAGTGCCGAGCAAAGAAGAGATAGTGTCAACCAACGCTGTGCCAAGGAAAGAAGAGGTAGTGGCGGAGAAAACGGTGCCAAGGAAAGAAGAAGTGTTAGATGACACCGGATTTTTTGAAAAGGTAATCAGTGACACTGCAGAATGGTTGAAAAAAGAGAAAAACAGGGAATGACATGTTACTAACTAATATTAAACATAGGGAGGTTCTTATGAAACAACAGAAAAAGAGCAAATTTTTTACTTTTATATTTTCCTTTATTCCGGGAGCAGCGGAAATGTACATGGGCTTTATGAGGCAGGGCGTTAGCCTTATGGCAGTTTTTGCCCTGAGTATTGTAGGCATGGCATGCAGCTTACAAGCGCTTTTTTGTCCGGTAATGATTTTAGTCTGGTTTTATGGCTTCTTCCATGCCAGAAATATTGCCGCATTATCAGAGGATAATTTTATGGCACTTTCTGATTCTTTTATTTGGGAAGGACTCATGGAAGAAAAAGGATTCAAGATTTCCAGTCCGACCATCCGCAAGTGGGCCGCAGGCTTTCTTATTGTGATTGGTGCAGGCCTTTTATGGGATAACCTTTCAGGTATCGCTTATAATCTGATTCCGAACCGATACTGGGATCTAATCTATCCGATTGTGAACCGCATTCCGGAAGTAGTCATTGCAGTGTTGATTATCATTATCGGTTTCAAACTGATTGCGGGCAAAAAGGAGGAACTCCATGGAGACGAAAGATAATGCTGTAACAACATACCGTTCCCACCGGGTTGGCTCTGTAACTGCCGGCATCAGTATGATAGGGTATGGGGTGATGTTTTTGCTTCACCTGTTCTTTGATATGGTGGAGTATCAGATGATGTTTTCCCTGTGGCCGGTGATGCTGATTTTACTGGGATTGGAGTTGCTGATTTCCAACTTTTCCACAAAAAAGATTGTGTATGATAAAGCAGCAATATTTCTGCTGATTTTGATGACTTTCTTTGCCATTGGCATGGCGGTGGCGGATTTGTGCTTCCGCTGGGCAGAGCTTCAGATGTGGAGATATTATTAGTTTGACAAGCTGACAGAGCATCACTTTAATGAATTACAGAATTTTTGTGAAAAAGTATTGACAAATAAAGGAAAATAATATATAACTTAATTCGGAAAAGAAAACTGAGATTCAGAGTCTTTCCAAGCGATTTTTACGGGACCACTCCATATGGAGTCGAGGCCATACGGACAGCCGGGTCCACTGCCGATTGGCGGCTTGCCGCCTTATTGATTGAGTTAAAAGCTCAAATTTTATAAGTTGGTTACTTTATAACCGAAATGCGTTTTATGACGCAGACTTGTGAAACGGTCAATAAGAGTAGTAAAAGTATTGTTGCTATATAGACTCTGAGAATCCTGTATCCGCTCCGGTTTATTGTGGGCAAATAGTTTTTATTTGCTGTACAATGTGATAGTTGTATTTGTGTGCTTAGGCATACGTGGAGATAGTTTGATATTGTTTTGGATTAATGATTAATGGACGCAAGCTGTGTGTAAACGCGGCTTGCGTTTTTGTTTTATCAGAACAAGAGAGGTGTCCTATGAGTGAAAAAATAATCATTGACCAATCCAGAGCCCCGATTTATGAGGCATTACAAAATTTCAGACAAATGAGGGTTGTTCCCTTTGACGTGCCGGGGCATAAGCATGGCAAAGGAAATCCGGAGCTGACGGAGTTTTTAGGGGAACAGTGTGTCGGTGTCGACGTAAACAGTATGAAACCGTTAGATAATTTATGCCATCCGGTGTCCGTCATTCATGAGGCAGAGATGCTGGCAGCAGATGCCTTTGGTGCAGCCCATGCCTTCCTTATGGTAGGCGGAACCACCAGCTCAGTGCAGAGCATGGTGTTATCCACATGTAAACGGGGAGATAAAATTATTCTGCCGAGAAATGTACACCGAAGTGTCATCAATGCCCTGGTGCTTTGCGGCGCGATTCCGGTGTATGTGAATCCGGAGGTGGACTGCCGTTTGGGAATTTCTCTTGGTATGCAGCGGGAGCAGGTGGCACGGGCTATTGCAGAACATCCGGATGCCGTGGCGGTGTTTGTAAATAATCCGACTTATTACGGTGTTTGCAGTGACCTGCGGGCAATTGTAAAAATGGCCCATGATGCGGGCATGTATTGCCTTGCAGATGAGGCTCACGGTACCCACTTTTACTTTGGAGAAGGAATGCCGGTATCGGCCATGGCGGCAGGTGCGGATATGGCAGCAGTCTCCATGCATAAAAGCGGCGGCAGCCTGACCCAGTCCAGCTTACTTCTTATCGGACCGCGGATGAATGTGGGACATGTGCGTCAGATTATCAATCTGACCCAGACCACCTCCGGCAGCTATCTTCTGATGTCCAGCCTGGATATCAGCCGCAGAAACCTGGTGCAGCGGGGCAAGCAGGTCTTTAAAAAGGTGATTGAGATGGCGGAGTATGCAAGGGAAGAAATCAATGCAATCGGCGGATATTATGCCTTTGGCAGGGAGCTGATTAACGGTAACTCCATTTATGATTTTGACCCGACCAAGCTTAGCGTCCACACCCGTGACATTGGGCTGGCGGGCATTGAAGTGTACGACCTGCTCCGGGATGAATATGACATTCAAATTGAGTTTGGTGACATCGGAAATATTTTAGCCTATCTTTCCATCGGGGACCGCCCGCAGGAGCTGGAACGACTGGTAAGTGCCCTGGCGGAAATACGCCGCAGATTCCAGCTGGACGGAAGCGGATTGCTTAGTCAGGAGTACATAGACCCTGAGGTGGTATTAAGTCCGCAGGAGGCCTTCTACGCGGCGAAACGGAGCATTCCGTTAAAGGATAGTGCCGGCATGGTCTGCAGTGAGTTTGTGATGTGTTATCCGCCGGGAATTCCGATTCTGGCTCCGGGAGAGCGGATCACGCAGGACATTCTGGATTACATAGAATATGCGAAGGTGAAGGGCTGTTCCCTGACCGGTCCGGAGGATCCGGAGATTTTGAATATCAACGTGCTTGTATAAGACTGTGATATGACAACGAAATTACAGGCAGAAAGGATAAAGAACATGGATTTATGGTTTAGTGAATTTCATGCCCCGGATGTAAAACACAGTATCCGGGTGAACCGGCATTTGTATTCCGGGAAAAGTGAATTCCAGCAGATAGATATTTTTGAAACTCCGGAGTTTGGCAAGGTGCTGACGTTGGACGGCAATGTTATGCTGACGGAGCGGGATGAATTTATATACGACGAAATGATTACCCATGTGCCGATGTCGGTGCACCCGAAGGTAAGGGATGTGCTGGTCATCGGTGCGGGAGACGGCGGTGTGGTAAAGGAGCTGGCGCGGTACGAAAGCATTGAGCGGATTGATTTGGTGGAAATGGATCCCCAGGTAATTGAGGCCTGCCGGACCTACTTGCCGGAAAATGCCAGCCGTCTGGATGACAGCCGGGTGCATATCACCTATGATAATGCCCTGCGGTTTATCCGGCGCTGCAGTAACTGCTACGATTTGATTATTGTGGATTCCAATGACCCCTTCGGTCCGTCGGAAGGTTACTTTACAAAGGAGTTCTACGGCATCTGTTTTAACGCCCTGAAGGAAGACGGTATTATGGTCAACCAGCAGGGAAGCCCGTTTTACAAGCACGATGCGGAAGCGATGCAGAGAAGCCACAAACGGATTGTATCCACGTTTCCTATCAGCCGCGTATACCAGGCCCACATTCCGACCTATGCGGCGGGCTACTGGCTGTTCGGCTTTGCCAGTAAAAAGTATCATCCGGTGGATGATTTTGATGCACAGAAGTGGAAGAATCTGCATTTAAGAACGAGATATTACACCACGAAGCTGCACATCGGTTCCTTCTATTTGCCGGCATATCTGGAGGAGATGCTGGAGGAAGTGGAGAAGGAAAACTGCTGTAAATAGGCAGGTTTTGGAAAGGAGAAGTATATGCTTAGTAAAAATATAGAAACCTTTATCGGGTGCGACTCGGAATATGAGGAGGCGCAGATTGTTCTGTTCGGTGCGCCCTTTGATTCCACCACCAGCTTCCGGCCGGGGGCAAGATTTGGTTCTTCCGCCATGCGGCACGAAAGCTTCGGACTGGAAACCTACAGTCCGCATCAGGATAAGGATTTGACGGACTGTAAGATATTTGATTCCGGGGATTTGGAGCTTTGCTTTGGCAGTGCGGAAAGTGCATTGAAAGATATTGAAGACCGGACAGAACAGATTTTATCCGACGGAAAACTGCCGCTGCTTCTTGGCGGTGAGCATCTGGTAACTTTGGGAGCTGTCCGGGCAATGGTAAAGCGTTATCCGGATTTACATATCATACATTTTGATGCCCACGCAGATTTGCGTGAGGATTATCTGGGTGCACGCTTAAGCCACGCCTGCGTCATGCGGCGATGCTTTGAGCTGCTGGGAGAGAACCGCATCCACCAGTTTTGTATCCGAAGCGGAGAACGGGCAGAGTTTGAGTTTGCAAAACAGCATACCAACCTGCACAAGTTCGGCTTCCACGGTCTTACGGAACTGGTAAGGGAGCTCCGGGAGAATAACAAGCCGGTTTATTTCACTATTGATTTGGATTGCCTGGATCCTTCGGTTTTTCCGGGAACAGGCACTCCTGAGGCCGGCGGTGTTACCTTTATGCAGCTGTTGGATGCCATCCGTCAGGTGGCAACGGCAACGGTTGTAGGAGCAGATGTGAATGAACTGGCGCCGATGCTGGATGTAAGCGGTGTATCCACGGCAACGGCATGTAAGGTTCTGCGGGAACTGCTACTGGCGTTGTGCAGATAAATCTATCTATTTTGTAAAGATGTTTTGGAAGTATTATATGATTTGATTATTAAAATTGGAAAAAGAAGGAGAATACAAATATGAGCAGAGTGTTAGTAATCGGCTGCGGCGGCGTGGCAAATGTAGCAATCAGAAAATGCTGTCAGGTAAGTGAGGTGTTCAACGAGCTTTGTATCGCCAGCAGAACCAGGGAAAAGTGTGATACCCTGGCAAAAGATTTAGAAGGAAAAACAAAGACAAAAATTACAACCGCACAGGTAGACGCGGATGATGTGCATCAGGTAACCCGCTTAATCAAGTCCTATCAGCCGGATTTGGTAATGAACATTGCCCTGCCGTATCAGGATTTAACCATTATGGATGCTTGCCTTGCCTGCGGTGTCAACTATATGGATACTGCAAACTATGAGCCGGAGGATACGGAAGACCCTAAGTGGCGTGCTATTTATGAAAAGCGCTGTAAGGAAGCGGGATTTTCCGCATACTTTGATTACAGCTGGCAGTGGGCTTACCGGGAAAAGTTTGAGAAGGCAGGACTCACCGCACTGCTTGGCTGCGGCTTTGACCCGGGTGTTACCCAGGCCTATTGCGCCTACGCAAAGAAGCACGAGTTTGATACCATCGATACCATTGATATTTTAGACTGCAACGGCGGCGACCATGGCTATCCGTTTGCTACCAACTTTAATCCGGAGGTAAACCTTCGTGAAGTTTCCGCACCGGGCAGTTATTGGGAGGATGGCCACTGGGTGGAGATTCCTGCCATGAGCATCAAGAGAGAGTATAACTTTGACTGTGTAGGCGACAAGGACATGTACCTGCTGCATCACGAGGAAATCGAGTCCCTGGCATTAAATATTCCGGAGGTAAAAAGAATCCGTTTCTTTATGACCTTTGGACAGAGCTACCTGACCCATATGAAGTGTCTGGAAAACGTAGGCATGCTTTCCACCACACCAATCGAGTTTGAAGGTCACGAAATTGTGCCGATTAAGTTTTTAAAGGCGCTTCTTCCGGACCCTGCAAGTCTTGGACCTCGTACCCACGGCAAGACCAACATCGGCTGTATTTTTACCGGTAAGAAGGATGGCAAGGACAAGACCTATTATATTTATAACGTGTGTGACCATCAGGAGTGCTATAAGGAAGTACAGAGCCAGGCCATCAGCTATACCACCGGTGTTCCGGCCATGTGCGGTGCCCTGATGCTGCTTACCGGCAAGTGGAACAAGGCAGGGGTGTATACCGTGGAAGAATTTGATCCGGACCCATTCCTGGATGCTCTGGACAAGTATGGTTTACCACGGAAAGAAAACTTTAATCCGGAGCTGGTGGACTAATGGAACACGGGGAGAAGAATCCGGTAGTTGCCGGATTGAATCAAAGGAAGCTTCTAAAGGAGTTCGGAGCGCTGCCGACACCTTGCTATGTCATAGACGAGGAGAAACTGCAACAGAACGGAGAAATCCTGGCGGGTGTAGCTGCCCGCACCGGCTGCAAAATTTTACTGGCACAAAAGGCATTTTCCAACTATGATTGTTACCCGATACTGGCAAAGTATCTTGCCGGAACGGAAGCCAGCGGACTTTTCGAAGCCCGTCTCGGAGCAGAGGAAATGCCGGGAAAAGAAGTCCATGTATTTTGCGGGGCCTATCGTGATGACGAATTCGAAGAATTATTACGCTATGCGGATCATATTGTGTTTAATTCCGTCCGCCAGTTAGAAAAGTTCGGAAAGCGGGCAAAGGATGCCGGAAAAAGTGTAGGACTTCGCATCAATCCGGAATGCTCCACTCAGGAAGGTCATGCTATTTATGACCCGTGTGCACCGGGAAGCCGCCTCGGAGTAACAAGAGATGTGTGGAATAAGGAAATGACGGAAGAACTTTTGCAACTTCTGGACGGGTTGCATTTCCACACGCTATGTGAGCAGGATGCGGATGCCCTGGAAATAACATTGCGGGCAGTAGAAGCCGGATTTGGCGATGTATTGCCACAAATGCAATGGTTGAACATGGGTGGTGGACATCATATTACAAAGCCGGGATATAATGTGGATATCTTAGAGAAGTGCATTGCTTATGCAAAAGAAAAGTGGAAAGTGGAAGTATATCTGGAGCCGGGAGAAGCGGTGGCATTAAACGCCGGATATCTGGCGAGTCGTGTACTGGATGTGGTAACCAACGGTGATACAAAAATTGCCATTCTGGATGCTTCTGCAGCCTGCCATATGCCGGATGTCATTGAAATGCCTTATACGCCGCCATTGTATGGCGCAGTAAAAGCAGAGGATATCGAAAATGCAGCACAGACACAGGAAGCGGAACCGGGTAACAATATGTCATTATACACCTACCGTTACCGCCTGGCAGGCCCTACCTGCCTTTCCGGCGATGTTATCGGCGATTACTGTTTCCGAAAAGAACTGCAGGAAGGCGACCTGCTTATCTTCGAAGACATGGCCATTTACACTACCTGCAAAAACAATACCTTTAACGGTATGCCTTTACCGAACATCTGGAAAAGAACGGCGGAGGGAGAATTACTGCAATTAACGGATTTTGGATATAGAGATTTTAAAAATCGCCTTGGAACCTTGCGGCACACAAAATAAAATCAGCATCTTTATGTCATACATAAAGATGCTGATTTTTTATTTAACCTCAAAAACTGCCTGCAACGTCATGGCAGAGTCCAGTTTAATATCCTGGGAAGCGGCGGTTTCATCCGCAAGCTTTCCCTTCTTAACTTCCCAACGGACAAATTTGTATCCGTCGGCAGGAGCCGCAGTGATGTTTACGGTAAGTTCCGGATAATACATACCGCCAAAATCAAACTGCATGTCTAAGGCGCGTCCGTTTACCAGAATGGTACCCATGGACTTATCGTTGACATTCAGACTTAACTTGGAAGCGGAACTCATATCGAAAATCTTTTTCACCATGTTTGGCATGGCAACATAACGCTTGGAAATGAAGCTGGATAAATCCTTTAACTTGCCGGCATGGTGGCCTTCCGGATTCATGGCAATCCAGTCAGGACCGAAACGCTTCCAGGAATCGGAAAGCAGTTTGGTGTAGGTGCCGGACATGGCGTCCAGTTCTTTCTTTGCTGTCTTTGGTTCTAAATAGATGTTTCTCATGTCGCAAAGAGCAAGCACCAAATCATGCTTGAAACCTTCATTTTGCAACAGGGAACGGAAAATCTCAACCGGAGCATATTCTTCAATGTTTTTGGTGTATTCTTCATCGGAATAAGCTTCCAGTACACCGCTGATGTTATCGGTGTTAGCACTGTCCGGACCGTCATAAATACCGGTGGAGAAGTCGGTATCATACACTGCCATACGCCACTTGCCGTCGGACCACTGTGTGGCACCGTCTGCATTGCGGACACGCCACATGCGCCAGTTGTTGTTATCGAAAATACTGTCCTTGTTGAAAATATAAAGGTTAAACGCGCAGTAGTCGATGAAGGAATCCATGTCTAACATTTCGCATGCTTTAGCATAGTTTGCTGCATCGGACATATCGTTGCAGGTCATGAAATTGAATAAGTCGTAGTACAGGTTGATATCAGTATCTTCCCCGTCTTCCACTTCGCCCTTTTTAATCAGGACAATGTTTTTATTGTCGATGCCGTAGTTATTTTCAAAGTAGTTATCGCTGTAGTCCTCAGTGATGGTGTACATGCCCCAGTATTCGCCGTTGATGAACACAACACAAGGCGTATGCTGCTGGGTTTCAAAGTTGGCACCCTGCACCAAATTCTGAAGATATGGGTCACGGAGACGGCCGAAGTCTGCATCGTTACCGCCGATACGAAGAACAAAGGATTTATACTTTCTTAAAATATCGGTGCCGTCGGACTTTAGATTGCCCGGAATCAGTTCGTATTTTAAGTTCTTTTTGCCGTAATCCTCGCGGGCGTAGATGCGGATACTTTTCTGGGCCTGGTTACGGGTGCTGGCACCCATGATACGCATACCCATGTCCTGCTTAAAGCCCGGAACTTCACCGGATGTGATAAGCTCTACGGAAACCGGACGCTCCCATTCGCGGCCGCGGTTGGTATAGTTACCCTGCATCTGCCAGCTTTCCAGTGCGGCATTGGCCGGGTCGGAAACGAAATCGTCATAGGTTTTACCAAGAGTATAAATACCGGTTTCGTAATCAAACAGATTATCAAATTCGGTAACCAGGGAAATGACCGGAACATCCAGATATTTGGAGCGGTCAACGCCTACAAAATAAGTTCCGTGGAACACATTAGTAGTCGAACCGTCCGGCAAAACCGCAATGGCGCGGATGACGGTACCCTTGTCTACATTAAAGTTTAGAGAATAAGTATAGTTCGGTGCAATGTCGGTCTGGGCAGACAGAACATTTGGCTCAGAGGTTCTGTTTTTTAATGTAATAGGAGCTTCGTATAAGGTGGAGCTCTCTGACGGAATGCTGCCGTCTAAGGTGTAATAGATTTTTGCACCCGGTACGTTACAATACAGGGTAAGTTCCTGGTTCTTATCATAAAAGCCGCTTTCTAAGCTGAAGCCTACATAATTACCTTCCGGTGTCGGAGTAGGAGTGATGGTTTCTGTTGGTGTAGGAAGCGGTTTGCCGGAAGTCTGGTTATTGGTTGCTCCGGAGTTGGTTCCCGGTGTGGCTTCGGAAGAAGTTCCGGTGTCAGAAGTGCCGGAACCGGAAACATTGTCCGGGGTGCCGGTTGTTTTGCCTGCGCAGCCGGAAAGTGCAAACAGAAGCAACACCAGCAGCAGGGAAGTCGTAAATTTTTTCATGGCAGTGTCCTTTCTTTTTTGTAAACCCGATTTTAAAATATTAGAGTCTGATACGAATTTTTTCTGTCCTCAGTATACAACAGGTATCGCTTTTGCACAATAAAGCGACAGTGAAGTGAGCAATATTCAAGGGAAACTCCGCAACGGATGGCACAAAAAAAGACCGTGTATCGTTCTTGATACACGGTCTCTTAGAAATCCTATTTCTTTTCAAAAACAGCGTTGATGGTTTTGCCTGCTTCCATGGTAAATTGCACGGTTTGGGAAGCGGTATCTGCCAGTTCTCCGTTGGTAACTTCCCAACGTACAAACTTGTAACCGTCGGCAGGAACTGCCGTTAAGGTCACGGTAGTTTCTCCGAAATACATGCCGCTGAAAGCAAAGCTTAAATCAACGGTTCGTCCGTTAAGTTCAATGGTACCCATAGAGGTATCGTTTGTTCCCAGATTCAGTTTTTTTGAAGGGCCCAGGCCAAACGCATTTTTTATGAGATTCGGCATGGCGGTGTAGCGCTTAACGACATAATTACGTAAATCGTTGACCTTGCTTTCATAGTACAGGCTGATATCCTGTTGATTGGCAATCCAGTCCGGACCAAAGCGGTGGAAAGTTTCCGGCATCAGCTTAAGGTACGGTTCCGTCATTTCGTTTAACAGCTGGGTGGCCTGCTTTGGCTCAAAATAGATATTCCGCATGTCGCACAGGGCAAGAATCAGTTCGTTTCGGAAATCTTCACTGTTTAACAAGGAGCGGAACAGTTCCAGCGGTACGTAATGCTCGATATTGTTTTCCCGCTCTTTTGCTCCGGACGGGGCGATGACAGGAGAAATATTATCGTAAGAGGCATTGCCGGAACCACTGTAAATACCGGTGGAAAAGTCGTTGTCGTAAGCAGCAAACCGCCATTTGCCGTCGGACCAAGCGGTGGCACCGTCTGAGTTACGGACACGCCACAGGCGCCAGTTGTTGTTTTCAAAGATGCTGTCTTCGTTGTGGATATAGAGTTCAAACGCAAAATAGTCAATAAAGGAGCCCATATCGACCAGCTCACAGGCAGCATTATAAAATTCCGGATCGGACATGTCGTTTTGTGTGATAAAACGATACATGTCCCGGAACAGGGAAAGGTCATCTTCTTCGCCTTCTTCCAGTTCGCCACGCTTAATCAGCACAATGTTTTTATTATCGATGCCGTAGTTGTTTTCAAAGTGATTATCGGTGTAGTCCTCGTTGATGGTGTACATACCCCAGTATTCCCCGTTTAAGAAAACAACACACGGAGTGGACTGCTGGGTCTCAAACCGTGCATCCTTTACCAGTGCCTGAAGGAACGGGTCACGGACTCTGGCGGAATCTGCATCGTTACCGCCCACACGCAGGACAAAGGTTTTATATTTGGAAATCAGTTCGCCGGATTTGTCGTAATTATCCGGGATGAGCGGGTATTTTAAGTTCTTTGCTTCGTATTCTTCCCTGGCGTAAAGCTTCAGACTCTTCTGGGTCTGGTTACGGGAAGCGCCCCCCATAATGCGGACGCCCATGTTCTGCTTAAATCCTGCGGTTCCGTCGGAGGTAATCAGTTCCACGGAAACCGGACGCTCCCATTCGCGGCCCCGGTTGGAGTAGTTACCAACCTGTTGCCAACCGTCCATATAGGCACGGGAAGGATCCTCTGCCAGCCATTCCTTGTGGGTTTTACCAAGAACGTAAATGCCGGTATCATAATCATACAGATTTTCAAAATCGGTAATCAGGGAAACGACCGGAACATCACCGTATTTTTCACGGTCCAGTCCGATAAAGTAGGAAGCGTGTGCTACCGGAGTGGTGGTGCCGTCCGGCAGATAAGCAATGGCACGGATAACGGTGCATTTATCTACCGCATAATCCGGAACATAGTTGCTTCCTGCGCTGATTCCGGTCTGGGCTGCCAGGACATTCTGGGTATACAGCTTGCGGGATACGGTGAATTCCTTTTCATACAGGGTAGAGGTTTTATTTGGAGTGCTGCCGTCCAGCGTATAGTAAATTAACGCACCCTCCACATTACAGGAAAGGGAGATGGTTTGGCTTTTTTCGTAGAAACCGCTGTCTAAATTGAAGGCTACATAATTTCCCGCCGGCGTTGGTGTCGGAAGGGCTTCCTGCGGCGCATCGGTGATAGTTTCTGAAGAAACTCCGGTGGTTGGTTCCGGCGTGGTATCCGGGTCTGTTGCGGCTTTGTTACAGCCGGTAAGGGACACAAGAAGAAGTCCCAAAAATAAAAGGGTAACGTGCTTTTTCATGGTGATTTCCTTTCTGTATTTTGTGAAAGAATAATTCTAAAACTGTTTAAATTTAGTGGATTCTGAAATTTAATATACAGTATACTACAAAAAGCTCTGTTTCTCAAGGAAAGAGAAGAAAAAAAAGAAAAAGTTCATAAAAAAATCCGAGAAGCAATTGAATCTTAAGACGGATTTTTGTACAATAAACGGTATAGGAGATTTCAACCGGATGGGAGAAAGGAGATTTTACGGTGAGAAGAACGAAAAAATTGATAGTAGGAATAATGGGGGTGACGACCATGGGCATTTTTAGTTTATTTGGAAAACCAACGGTGACTGCATCCGCAGACAGCGTGGAAGGATATGTGGCATTGGATGCATCGGACCCGGTAGAGTTTTGCGGAGATTCCATTGTATACGGTGGAGAAACTATTGCTTTGGGTGAAAAGGCCATTTATGTGGATGGCTCATTAAGTGACGCCCAGGCAGACCGCTATGAATTTGTATATAATAATTTTACAGACGCTGCAGAAGCTTTTGTGGACGGGACGGAAGAGGACCCGATGCGGGTATATCTGGCACCGTATGTTTATTGGATTGATGACCCGGACGATGAAGAAATCCGGGTTGCTTCCGGCGGAGATACGCCGTACGGCATGGTAATTGATTGCGATAATCTGCATCTGATTGGCCTGACGAAAAATCCGTACAATGTAGTACTTGCGGTAAACCGCGGACAAACCCAGGGAGCCAAGGGTAACTATACCATGTTTTATATTGACGGCAGAGGGACCCACACGGAAAACCTTACCATGGGTAACTACTGTAACGTGGACTTAGAATATCCTCTTTTGCCGGAATTGTCCCGTGAGAAGCGGACGGAAACCATTACCCAGTCCCAGCTGGTTATCACCAACGGCGATAAAGTCATTGCGAAAAACTGTAACTTTTTAAGCCGCTTAAACGCCTGTCCGTTTGTGGGCAGCGCCAGAGCACTGTTTGTGGACTGCCATATCGAATGCGGAGATGATGCCCTTCCGGGAACTGCGGTTTTCTTAGACTGTACGGTGCGTTTCACCAGCTCCAAACCGTTTTATAATACCAGCGGCACCGGTGCGGTATTTTTAGATTGTGAGATTACCTCCGATGTGGACGGCGCCCAGTACTTAACCAAGGCAGGCGGCACCGTAACCTTAGTAGACTGTAACTTTATCAGTGATTATCCGGGATTCCGGGTGGAATGGACACCGGAACCGGCAGCGGATTTAAAATGCATCCAGTGCAATGTGACGGTAAACGGAGAACCTTATGTGATTGCAAACGGTTCTGCCAACACCATGGATGTTACCGGTACGGAAGCAGCCAAAGCTTTTGTGTTGACAGACGGAGAAAACACCATTTACAACACCTATAATCTGTTACAGGGAAATGACGGCTGGGATCCGTTAAACAATAAGGCAGAGGTGGAAGCAGTAGATGCATCCTACACGTTGTTTCCGTTCCTGATGAATACGGCACCATCCGTAAAGAGCGTAAAGAAGGGCGATACCGGCACCATCCGTGTAATGCTCCGGAACTTTAGAAATGTAGCAGGAGGTATTACCTCCGACACCGTGGAGTGGTGGGTAGAGGACGCATTAAAAGATTACATTTCCATTATCCCAAATGCAGACGGTACCTGCAATTTTACGGTGCTGAAAAGCGAAGATACCAATATTAGCGGCAGAGTTTATGTAAAGAGCTCCATGGGCTATGCGGCAAGCACGTATTTTACCATCACGCCGGATGTGGTGGGAGCTCCGGGCTTTACCAAAGAGCCATTCGTCAGTATCGGTACTTCCGGTGTTACGGTGGCCTATGAACTGAATAACGACGGTCAGGATATTTCTGTCATTGACTGGTACCGCGTCAGTGCAGACGGCTCGGAAAAAGTGAAGGTGGCAACCTCCCGTCTGGATATGCCGGAATACAGTTATATCCTGACACCGGGAGATGTGGGTTATTATATTATGGCAGAAGTAACACCGAAGGTGCTCAATTCCCAGCCGGGAACCAAGGGTTCTGCCACAACGGACCGTGTGGTTACGGCGGAAGATGTCCTGCAAACCGGAATCAGCACGAATTTTCAGAACTTCCCGACGGAGGTGCAGAATCAAATCAAACCGGGCTTCTGGACAGTGGAAGGTTTCAAACCGTTAGACACTGCGGAATATGACTGGAAAGCAAAGACCGGGGAAGCCTGGGCATACACTGTGGGAGAAGGCGGAGCAAAGAATGTATACGGCCTTACCCAGACCGTCCGCGGCTCCAGAATTCTATACACCCCTGTAGAAGGAAGCTACAGCAATATGACGGTTATGCTGCAGGTTGCGCCTTGTAAATCCGCGGGACAGGGCTTTGGCAGTGCTACTGCCCAGTACATGGATGTTTTGATAAAAATGGATACGGAGAAGCTGAACGGCTATGCCCTGCGTATCGAGCGCACCGGCAAGTATTCCAATGCGGTAGACTTCAAGCTGATAAAGTATAGCAACGGTATGACGGAAGCAATTACCGAACCGGTTTCCGCATCCTGCTACAATACTCTGTGTACCATTACTTTAAAGGTAGAGGGTACGACCTTGTCCGCCCATGTGGAAACCACAAAGAAGCAGAACGACGAACAGGCGGCAGCAGGTCTTGCCCATGTGGTGGATTTAAGTACTACGATTGAAGAAAATTCCTTTGGCGGTGTAGGCGTTACCCATACCGGAACTGCAGGAGCCAATGCCACTCTGTTAACACAGCTGGATGTTGTGTGGGAAGTGGCAGAGAAAGAAGCTACAGAGACTAAGTCTGCAGAATCAACGGAGCCGACACCGGAACCAACACCTGCAGAAACGCCGGTTCCGGAGAAAGAAGAGACCGTTGCAGAACCAACCGCTATTCCGGAAAACAGTATTATAGATACCGCCGGCGGCGAAAGACAGGTAGTGACCAAAATGCCGGGAATTTTTAAATATATGTTATTTTCCGTAATCGGAGTTGCGGTTCTGGCAATTATTGCCGCAATTTATTGTGCGGTGACTCCTCCGAGCCGTCGCAGAAGACGAAGATAAAATGTAATGTCACGATTGACGATATCCTGGTGGGAAACCGCCAGGATTTTTTATTTCCCCGGAATTTGTCATATATTTTAAAAATGCCCATAAAACATAATAAAAAACAAAAATTCTTGTGCACTTTTCCTCTTGAATAAAAAATATAACAGGCGTATGATAGTCTGCGGAATAAATATAAATTATTTATAAAATTTTTGAAGAGAAGGAAACAACTATGAACGTATTATTATCTGTATCTTTTGCATTATTAGCAGGTCTTCTTATGACCCGCGCATTTAAACCATTAAAATTACCGTCTGTAACCGCATATCTTATTGCCGGTGTACTGATCGGACCGTACTGCTTAGGCGGTCTGCGTCTGGCTAACGGTGTCGGATTTGCCAATATGGATGAAGTTGGTTCCTTGGCAGTTATCGGTCAGGTAGCACTGGGCTTCATTGCGTTTTCCATCGGTAGTGAATTCCGTTTGGATGACTTAAAGAAAATCGGTAAGCAGGCATTTGTTATCGGTATCTTCCAGGCACTGGTGGCAACCCTGTTTGTAGATCTGGCATTATTGGCAGTACATTTTATGATGCCGGATAAATTATCCCTGCCGCAGCTTCTTACCTTAGGTGCTATCGCTACTGCAACCGCTCCGGCGGCAACCCTGATGGTAGTAAGACAGTTTAAGGCAAAGGGTCCTTTAACCAAGCTGTTACTTCCAATCGTAGCATTAGACGATGCGGTAGGCTTAATTGTCTTTGCGGTATCCTTTGGTATTGCAAAGACGTTAGTCAGCGGCCAGGTGGATTTAGTATCCATTATTGTTAACCCGCTGGTAGAAATTATCTGTTCCCTGGCACTTGGTGCGTTAATGGGCTGGTTTTTAACCCAGCTGGAAAAGCTGTTCAACTCCAATACAAACCGTCTGAATATGACCATTGCTTTTGTTATCCTGACGGTTGCCTTATCCAGCTTAAAGTTTGAAATCGGTCATATCCATGTGGGATTTTCTTCCCTGTTGGTATGTATGATGTTGGGAACCGTATTCTGCAACATTTGTCCGTTATCTGAAGAAATGATGACCCGTTCCGATAAGTGGACCTCTCCGCTTTTGGCACTGTTCTTCGTTATCAGCGGTGCGGAGCTGGAACTCGGCGTGTTTGCCGATATTGCGATTGTGGGAATCGGTGTGGTATATATTGTATTCCGTTGTCTCGGTAAGTACTTTGGTGCGCTTGTTAGTGCAAAGGCTACCAAGTGTGAACCACAGATTTGTAAGTATCTCGGTGTTACTCTCTTCCCGCAGGCCGGTGTTGCCCTTGGTATGTGTGCAACCGCAATGCAGTTAGGTGCACAGGGTACTTTAATCCGTAACATCACTTTATTTGCGGTTCTGGTTTACGAATTATTCGGACCGATGATGACCAAGATGGCTCTTACTGCAGCCGGAGAAATCCAGCCAATGCCTGACCATGTGAAGCATCGCCGTCACCACTTACTTGCAGAGGCCCAAAAAGCAAAAGAAGAGAATAAGTAAAAATATAAAAGCTGCCATGGCATATGCTATGGCAGCTCTTTCTTTTTATAGGCAGACGGGGAACATCCTTCAATTTGCCGGAATACCCGGCCGAAATGGGTACTGCTGTGAAAGCCCACGGAACCGGAAATTTCATTCACAGAAAGGGAAGAATTCAACAGTAGTTTTTTGGCTTCCTTTATGCGGACATTATTGACATACTCCGTAAAATGAAAGCCGGTAACCTCCCGGAAGGTACGGGAAAAATAAAAAGTACTTAAAAAGAATTTTTCCGATATAGCCTCCAGCGTTAGGTCTTCAGAATAGTTATTATTGATATAACCCAGAATTTCGAACATGACTTTCTGGGTGTTATTTATTTCTGCCAGGGCAGCGTCCTGACCGGCCGGCTTACACCGATTTAAAAACAGTAAAAGCTGTAACAGGGTCAGCTTAATATAGGTGTTTTCTTTTTGATGATTGCTCCGGTATTCCTGCTCCATAAGATGCAGCAGGGTTTCCACAAAATTTTGCTCCTGGGGAGTTAAGGGAATCAGATGTACTTTCGCTTCCAGGGTCTGATAGGGATTCATGGAAACATCCGGGGTAAGAATATCTTCGAAAAGCTCTCTGCTGAAATGAATCAGCATGCGGTCGTAGCCGAAGTTCCCTAAGTTTCCGGTACGGTGGATTTCATTGGGAGGAATCAGCACCATGGAGCCCCGGGTGACGTGGTAGGTTTTGTCCTGAATAAAGTAATACCGCTCGCCGGAGTATAAATAATATAACTCATAGCAATCATGGTAGTGATGTAAAAAGTCCCGGGTGGGATTTTGATTATTCACCCGTTTGATAAAAAAGTGGGCATCCGGCACCTGCTCAAAATTACCGGGGGAATTATTTTGATAGCCTTCCGGCAAAGGATTCTTCATTAGTTCCACCTCCTGAAAACAGTATACTACAAACTACGGAAAAACGCAAGAAATGTAGAAAATAAATCAATAATGACAAGTTTTGTTGTGGAATAACGAGAAAACTTGTGCTATGATTAGCCTGTGAAAAGGAGAGTATGAAATGAAAGCAGCCGCATTAGAAGAAAAACAGTTAAAACGCCGGGAATATTTATTAAACGGTAACATGTGGAAGGTGGTTTTGAGTATCGCCCTTCCGATGGTTTTTTATAATCTGTGTAACTATTTTTACGGTATTTATGACATGATGCTGGTACAGTCCGCAGGCATCGGTGATGCAGCCGATATTGTAGTGCTGGACCAGATTAAAAATATGATATCCACAATTGGAGGTGCCCTGGCCACCGGTGGTGGTATTATGGTTGCAAGACGCTATGGAGCAAAAGAGCTTACGAGTGCCAGATCGTATGCAAATACTTTATTCTCCATGGCAATGGTAGTTGCCCTTGTAACCCTTGTACTAATCCCTGCCGGTGTGCCATTCCTACAGCTTTTTAACACCGACCCGACCATTATTGAAAATTCCATCGGATATTACAATGTGCAGATTATGACACTGGTCATTACCACCATGAACAGCGCCATGATTTCCATGGAAAAAGCAAAGGGTAACACAAAGCAGCTGCTTCTGTTGAATCTTGGTGTTATTTTTATAAAGGTCAGCCTTACCACATTATTTGTGTACGGTCCGTTTGAAAATGTAACCAATACCTGGCTGGCAGTTTCTACGTTAATTGCCCAGCTGTTCCTGTTTTCCTGCGGTCTGGTTTTGTGTTTCCGTCCAAGCAATATTTTACGTATCCGCATCCGCGACTGGAACTTTAACAAAAATGAAGTGGGAAGCATTGTGAAACTGGCGGTGCCGGTATTTATCGGAAACTTCCTGTTTAACTTCGGTAAGGTATATGTAAACTCTGCAGCTACGGTGCAGTACGGCAAGATGTGTGTCGGTGCTCTTGGTATTTCCAATACGATGGCAGGCTTGTTTACTAACATTACGAATACAACAGCGGACTGCGGTGCTACCATTGTCAGCCAGAATTACGGAAATAAAAACGGTGCCAGAGTACGTCAGTTTTTCAAGGTGAATTTGACCTATGTTACTTTAGTTAGCGTTATCGGCACGATTATTATGTTTACCATGAAGGAGCAGGTGGCAATGTTCTTTGCGCCAAACAGCAAAGAATATCAGGAGATGATTGTCCGCATTTTCTCCTGGGAGTGCTTTGATATTGCGTTCCTCGGATTTTCCCACACAGCAAATGCCCTGTTTAACGGTTTTGGTAAAACCAGGGCAACCATGGTGTTCTCCATGGTGCGCCTGTTTGGCTTGCGTGTACCGGTGCTGTTATTTTTGATGCATGTGGTGAAAATGGATTATTCCGCCTGCGGTGTGGCAATGTTTGCATCCAACACGATTATCGGTATTATCCAGCTGGTGGCAGCAACAATATATTGCATTAAGCTGAATAAGCATCATCCGGAATTATTTGACTAACAGGAGGAAACATAAATGCTGTTTCAGGAAAAGTATCAAAAGAAACAAGTGATTTTTACATATATCGTTTTTATTTGTAACGGTATGCTGGCACTGTCCATCGGTTCCCTGATGCCGTTAATTTCCGACACCAGAGGGTTATCCTATGAGGTGTGCGGAATGCTGGTCAGCCTGCACTCCGTGGGTAATTTCCTTTCCAGCTTTTTTGCGGGAGCTTTGGCAGAAAAGATTGGCAGAAAAACAAGTATTCTGATTTTTAATTCCTTCTTTGCCATTTCCTATCTGATTATTTTGCTCAGCGGAAATATCCCGCTTTTGATAGTAGCCTTCCTGCTGACCGGTTTGGCACGCGGAGCAACCAGTAACTTCTGTAATACGGTGATTAACAACCTGGCACCGGGTAAGGCAGGTCTGATTAACGGCCTTCACGCCATGTTCTCCATAGGTGCATTCCTGTTCCCGATTTTACTGATGCTGTTTACTGCATCCGGGGATGAAAACTGGATTTATGCTTCCGTGTTTATGTTTATCATCGGTATTATCAGCTGGGTGCTGTACTTTATGGTTCCGATGGACGGTCTTGCTATTCCGAAAAAAGAAAAGAAGGTCAGCAACTACGGCTTTTTTAAAGAACCGCTGTTTTACCTTTGTATTGTAACATTGTTCTTCTACCTGTGTGCAGAGCAGGGGGTTATCGGCTGGCTGGTAACTTACTTTAAAGATACCGGTTTACTCAGCCCGTCCGTGTCCCAACTTATGGCCAGCATGCAGTGGATTATGATGTTAGCCGGCCGTTTGCTTGCAGCATGGCTTTCCACTAAAGTGGCAAAAGAAAAGCTTCTGCCGGTGATGGGTATCGGATTGGTTTTGTTTTTCCTGATTTTGATTAACAGTGAAAGTGTAGGCATGATCGTGCTTGGCATTATGGGCTTCGGATTTTCCATGGCTGGCATTTATCCGACTACGGTTTCCTTCTCCGGTAAGCTGATTCAAAAATATTCCCTGGCGTGGAGCTTTATTCTTACCATTGCAAGCCTCGGTTCCATTCTGATGCCGACCATCATCGGTGCCATTGCCGGAACCTACGGAATCTTTGTGGGAATGTGTTCCGTCGGCGTAGTAATTGCCATTGATTTGGTATGCATTATTGCACTGGTCCGCTATGTGAAAAAAAATTAAAAAATTGAAATAAGTGCTTTACAAGTATATAGCAGGGTTGTATAATGTAGTAATGAAAACTACGTTACGCAACCCTGCTATTTGTTTCTCGCAGATTTAAAACGACGTCGGATGGTGCCGGCAGGGCATGGGAAGGAGATATTAATGAGCGACTTTATTTTGAGCTGCTGTTCTACAGCAGATTTAACCAAGGAACATTTTGAAGCAAGAGATATTAAGTACCTTTGTTTCAGCTATGAGCTGGATGGTGTGCGTTATGCCGATGACTTGGGCGAGACTATGTCTTTGGCTGATTTCTATAAGGCAATGGAAAACGGAGCAAGCACTAAGACCTCCCAGCCGAATGTGGCAGAGTATGAAGAATATTTCGAAGGATTTTTAAAGGAAAGCAAGGATATACTTCACCTTACCTTATCCTCCGGTATTTCCGGTGCACACAATTCCGCCAGTGTGGCAAGAAATATGCTGGCAGAACGTTATCCGGACCGCAAGATTTATGTGGTGGATTCCCTGGCAGCAGCCTCCGGTTTCGGCCTTGTTATGGACGATCTGGCAGACATGCGTGACGCCGGCAAGACTATTGATGAAGTACATAGCTGGATTGAAGAAAACAAGTTAAAGATGCACCACTGGGTAGCAACCACAGAGCTTAAGTACCTGGTACGGGGCGGTCGTCTTTCCAAAACCGCAGGCGTTGTGGGCGGCATCTTAAACATTTGTCCGATTATCCACGTGGATGTTAACGGTAAGCTGCAGGCAGGCCAGAAGGTACGCGGCAAAAAGAAAGCCATTGACGAACTGGTAAAGATGATGGAACAGCACGCAGAAAACGGCACAAATTACAGCGGCAAGTGCTACATCAGCCATTCCGCATGCCTTGAAGAAGCAACTGCCCTGAAGGAACAGATTGAAGCAAAGTTCCCTAACTTAAAAGCAGTGGAAATTGATAACATCGGAACCGTTATTGGCAGTCACACAGGTCCTGGCACCTTTGTAGTATTTTTCTGGGGTGACGCACGGGTAGACTAAAGTTTTGCTTTTGACAATTATTTAATTTTATATAATCCGGGGTACTTATTTTATCCTCCCGAAACCCGCTTTCGCTAGCATCGAAACGTAGCGGTACTAGGCTCATGCGACTAACGTCGCAATACTTTGCCAAGGACCGACGTTTCTCCAGCGTTTCGTACGGATAAAATAAGTACCCCGGATTTTTATAATTATATAAAATAATATTCAAAACAAAATTCCAAATTGCGGTCTGCGTGCGTCACCGGGCAGAAGAAGATGGTGCAGATCGAGAAAATATTTGTATATTTACCCGGCCTGCGTTATAATTTACATAAGAGTACAAAGGAAAGGGGTATCCCTATGGCATACGATTTTATCCAGAACAATTTTATACTGGTGGCTAATATCCTGTTTTTGGTTGTGTTTTTGCGGACCAATACCGTGTTTGATAAGGAGATTACCCGGCGGTTTTCCGTCAGCATCTTGCTTTTGGTGATTGTAACGGTGGCGGAAAATGTGGAGTATGCCATGTCACTGTTGCCGGAGCCGAATATAGTGCGGGTGTGCATGTCCATCATTGGCTATACGGTGCGGCCTCTGATTATTTACACCCTGATTTTGATCTTAAAGTACCGGAGCCGCAAGGAGCGTGTGATTCTGGCGATTCCGGCCATGATAAATGCGGCGGTAGCGGTTACGGCGCTGTTTTCTGACATCTCCTTTTCCTATGACGGGGCGAATGAGTTTGTGAGAGGCCCCCTCGGGTTTACACCGCACATTTGCAGCGGCATTTATCTGTTTCTGATTTTGATTCTTTCTGCCCAGTTTTTCAAGGAACGAAATTACATGGAAGCGGGCATTATTTTAGCAATTGTGGTGACCTGCGGTGTGGCGACGGGCTTGGAATCCGTGTGGAAGCACCAGGGGCTTTTGCGGGCAGCAAGCTCTTTGTCCATCACTTTCTTTTACCTGTATTTCTGTGCCCAAAGCTTTAAGCGGGATGCCCTGACCAAGGTGCTGAACCGCCACTGCTTCTACCGGGATGCGGAAAAATATAAAGATAAGATGATTGCGGTCTTATCCGTGGATTTAAATAATTTAAAGCGCATCAACGATACGGAAGGACATGCGGCCGGGGACGAGGCGATTTTCACTACGGCGGAATGCATCCGGAAGAATTTATTAAAAGGATGCTTTTTGTACCGCACCGGCGGTGACGAATTTATGGTGCTTTGTCCGAAGCACGCAGCCACACTGGAACAGCTGCAAGCCATGATGGACGCGGTGTACGAAGAAATGAAGCAGACGCCGTACCGCTGCTCCATCGGCATGGCGGAATATGTGGAAGGTGAGTCCTTCAACAGCCTGTGTGCCAGAGCAGACGAGGCTATGTATCAGAGAAAAACAGAAATGAAGCAAAGAGCGGAATAAACCATGAAAAAGAAAGTCATTTTTATTGCGGCACTGCTGCTTGGAATGTTAATAGGAATCGGATTTGGAGTGCTGGCAGGAGTATTCTTTTCCGGAAAACCGGCAGGACCATCCACTGAGGTGATAACAAGTACACCTGTGCCGACTACGCCTAAAACTCCGAGTCCGACGCCAACGGAAACGGTTGCACCAACGCCTACCAAGGCAGAGGCACCAACTCTGCTTCCGACGAAGACGCCGACACCGGTGGTGACAAAAGCACCAACGGAAGAGCCGACAGCAACGCCGGAACCTGCGGCAACCAGCACACCGACGCCAACGCCGGAACCAACAGCAACGAGCACCCCGACGCCAACAGCGGAACCAACAGCAACAGCCACACCAAAACCTACGGCAACCAGCACACCAACTCCAAAACCAACCAAGAAGCCTACGGCAACCCCTACGCCGACTCCGACCAAAAAGCCGGAGAACAACGAAAATAATGGGGAAACCAACGGTTTCTACGGTGCGCTGCACGTAGAGGGCACCCATCTGGCAGCAGAGGACGGAACCTTGGTACAGTTGCGTGGTATCAGTACCCACGGGCTTAGCTGGTTCCCGGGTTATGTGAACGAAAAAATGATTGCCCAGGCAAAGCAGGAGTGGGGCTGTAACGTGTTTCGCCTGGCCATGTATACGGCGGATTACAATGGTTACTGCGTTAGCGATGCCAACCAGAAAAAGACACTGAAAAACCTGATTGATACCGGTGTCAAGGCTGCGGTGGAGCAGGATATGTATGTCATTATCGACTGGCATATTTTAAACGATAACAACCCGAATACCCATAAGGACGAGGCAAAAAAATTCTTTGAAGAAATGGCAAAGAAATATAAGGACGTGCCGAATGTTATTTACGAAATCTGCAATGAGCCAAACGGCGGCACAAGCTGGGCAGACATCAAAAAGTACGCCAAGGAAGTCATTCCGGTTATCCGGAAGCACGCCCCGGAGGCGGTTATTGTGGTGGGCACGCCGACCTGGTCCCAGGATGTGGACGTGGCGGCAAAGGACCCGATTACGGAGTACGACAACCTGATGTACGCCCTGCATTTCTACGCAGCCACCCATAAGGATTCCCTGCGGGATAAATGCAAAACCGCGGTGGCAAAAGGACTTCCGCTGTTTGTAACGGAATACGGCATCTGTGATGCCTCCGGCAGCGGTGCTATCGACGAAACCCAGGCAGATAAATGGATCAGCATGCTGGACAGCTACGGCATCAGCCATGTCATGTGGAATTTGTCCAACAAGGCGGAAACCAGCGCCATTATTAAGAGCAGCTGCAACAAAACAAGCAACCTGACATTAAATGATTTGTCCGATGCAGGACTTTGGTTTGTGGGCATGATGGAGGAAGCAGGACTTGGCGGAAATGAGTGGATTGTGCCTGAGGCGCCGGAAGATAATGATAACGGAAACAATAGCGGAACTGACGGAAATGCAAGCGGAACCACCGGCGGAAGCACCGGAGAAACTACCGGCAACAACACGGGCCAGACCGCACAAAACGCTCCGACCGTAGAAGAAATCTTTGAAAAAACCGATAAGATGGAAGTAACCGTCTCCAACAGCTGGGTAACAGAGAAAGGTTATGGCATCCAGTTAAATGTGGTGATTAAAAACACCGGAGCCAAAAACGAAACCGACTGGAGCCGGAAACTGAAAATTAAGCCGGGCAAACAGGTTACGGTGGTGCAAAGCTGGTGTGCCAAGGTAACGATGGATAAAAAAGATATTTTGATAAAGCCGGAGGACTATAACAATACGGTACCGAAAAACGGTGAAGTGAGCGGAATCGGAATAATAATTGAGGTGGAATAAAGAGAGGCGCAGATGTTTTCTGGGATTAGAGAACATCTGCGTTTTGTATATTTAGAAAGCAAATCAGGTAAAATACTTGCATAAATAGGAGAATTGAGGTAGAATTAGTTTGCGCATAGCACACAAAAATGACCAAGATTACTTTGCGCATAGAACATAAAACAAGGTGAATTTAGTTTGCGTATAGCACAAAACGGGGTGAGAAGATATGGAGATAAAAAGAAAGATATATGACAAAATCCTGGAGTGGAAGCAGAGCTGCAATGGAAGCAGAGCACTCTTAATTGAAGGTGCAAGACGAATCGGCAAGTCGACCGTGGCGGAAGAAATCGGGCGAAATGAGTATAAGTCCTATGTGTTAATAGATTTTAATAAAGCAAGTAAAAAAATTTTGGAATGCTTTGATGATTTGACAAATTTGGATGTTTTCTATCAAAATATTGCGTTGGAGTATAATAAGCGATTATATCCCAGAGAAAGCTTGATTATTTTTGATGAGATTCAGAAATTTCCAAAGGCAAGACAGGCAATTAAATATTTAGTGGCTGATGGAAGATATGATTTTATAGAAACGGGTTCTTTAATATCCATTAAAGAAAATGTAGAACACATCACGTTGCCTTCTGAAGAAAGAAAGATAAAAATGTATCCGGTAGATTTTGAGGAGTTCATGATATATATGAATGAATCGGTTTTACTGGAATATATTGAAGAATGTTATGAAAAAAAGCAGCCTTTGGATCAAAAAATGCATGCCAAGGCGATGCGGCTATTTAAAGAGTATATGTTGGTAGGAGGTATGCCGCAGGCCATCGTAGCTTATGCAAAAAACGGAAGAAGCTTTGAGGCAGCGGACGTAGAAAAAAGGGATATTCTGAATTTGTACCGTGATGATATAAAAAAAGCAGCAAAACGATATAATTCAAAAGTGTCAGCTTTGTTTGAAAATATTCCGGCATATTTATCCACCCATGAGAAGCGGGTTGTATTAAAGGAAATAGAAGAACGAGCAAGCTTCGACCGCTACGATGAACCATTATTCTGGTTGGATGATTCCATGATTTGCAACTTATGCTATAAATGCAATGATCCTAATGTTGGCTTTGCTTTGAATAAAAATAACTCCGCGGTGAAGTGCTATATGGGTGACACGGGTCTGTTAGTCAGCCTGGCATTTAATAAAAATGAACTGATGGAAGAACAGTTATATAAGCAGATTATGAATGACCGCCTTTCCCTCAACGAAGGGATGTTATATGAAAATGCGATTGCGCAGATGATAGCGGCAATGGGCAGAAAATTGTATTTTTACACCCGTTACAGCGAAGAAAAACATCGCAATGATATCGAAATAGACTTCCTGCTTTCCAATGAAAGTAAAACTAACTTTCGGGTATTTCCGGTGGAAGTAAAGTCTTCCAAAAATTATTCTGCAACTTCATTGGGCAGGTTTAAAGAACTGTTTGGAAAGAAAATAGCCATGCAGTATATTGTGCACCCGAAGAATTTGGTTATAGAGGGTGATATTGTTAAATTGCCGCCGTACATGTTTTGGATGATGCTGAAATAATTGCATTAAAAAAGCCTGCAATACTGCAGGCTTTCGCTATTTGTTCTTCTTTGAAATTTTTGTGGCCGCTGTTTCGGTGCGGAGCGCGGTTTTAAAAGCACTGCTGACACCCTCGGCATGGTCCGGGATAAACAGGGTTTTGCCGGTTAATAACAGGAGCTTGAAATCCAGGAAAACAGAGTAATTCTGGATGTAGGTGAGGTCAAGCTTTAGCTTGTCGTACGGGGTGCTGTTGTACTTGCCGTACACCTGCGCATAGCCGGTAAGGCCGGCCTTCATTTTTAAACGGTAAGAAAATTCCGGAATCTGGGTCATGTAAATTTCGGCGATTTCCGGACGCTCCGGACGGGGACCCACAAAGGACATGTCGCCCTTGATGATATTGAACAGCTGCGGAAGCTCGTCCAAATGGGTGCGGCGCAAAATGCGGCCCAGCGGAGTGATGCGGTCGTCGTTCTGGCTCTGGAGCCGGATGGAATCTTTTTCCGCATCCACCCGCATGCTGCGGAACTTGTAAATCTCAAACTGCTTGCCGTTTAAGGTGAGGCGGGTCTGATGGTACAGGATTGGCCCCTTGTCAAAGCACTTCATGAGGATGACAACGAGAAGCAGAATTGGCGAGGTGATAATGAGACAGGTGATGGAAATGATAAGGTCCATGCACCGCTTCACAAAGGCCTGCCAAGGGCTTAACCCGCGGTTTCTCATGAGAAGGAACGGTGTGTCGAACAAATCCATGTCGGAAGCGCCACGCACCAGAATATCGTAGAGCTTTGGCGTAACGTAGACACGGATGGAATTTTCGTAACAGAACTTGATTAAGTGATTACGCAGGGATGCGGATAAGTCGTGCAGAATTACTGCCTCGTGCTTAAGCATGACCTGCTTTAATTTTTCTTCCCCGGCATTGCAGTGGATACGTTTGATGATTTCGTATTTTTCGCTGCGGGAGGAAATTTTGTTGTACACCTCGTTGAACGGGCGGTCGCCATGCACCAGAAGCATCTGCCGCGGCGGATTGACCTTGTAGTAAATGTTGTTGGACAGCATGGTCCAGAGGATGTTGAAGATAAAGCCGATGGCGATGGC
Organism: Lachnospiraceae bacterium; assembly: GCA_045531955.1. Lineage (GTDB taxonomy): Bacteria > Bacillota > Clostridia > Lachnospirales > Lachnospiraceae > SIG299. Next base: position 58,496 of record JAZSFC010000014.1, read on the forward strand.
AATAATCAGATGCTTTAAAGGAATGATCTGATATGCCAGAAGGGAAACCACGAAGAACATGGCGCCATAGGACGTAAATAAGCTTAATGTGCGGGCTACGATGCTGTCTAACACCTTATAGTAACCCATGCGGAGGCCACCGAAGATTTGGTTGGACGCCAACAGGAAGGCTCCGTATAACAAAATAAGAACATAGTTACCGCGGCGGTAATACGGCACCGGAATCATTGGGCGGTAAATGTTGTACCACAGCCAACCAAAGATTGCGGTGTGAAATGCTATCATCAGGGCAACCGATATAAACGATATTAACTTATCGTAACGTTTCTTTTTCATAATTAACCTCAATTTTCTTCAAACTTCTACACAATAATTCTATCATAAACAATAAAAAAGTAAAGTGACAAATGTGTGACAGAAATATGAAGAAAAAATAAAACTTTCCAACATTCTGAACAAAGGGTTTAACTTGACTTTTTTTTGACACAAGCGTATGATAGATTAGATGAGTTATATATAATAGACGGAGTGTGCAATGAAGAAGCTACGGGTACTGCAAGTAAATAAATATTATTATCCCCACATTGGCGGAATCGAACGTGTAGTACAGCAAGTGGCAGAGGGTCTGGCAGACAAAACGGAAATGACGGTTCTGGTCAGTGCAGAAGACCGGAACTACCATGAAGAAGATGTAAACGGTGCCAAGCTGATACGCCTTCCCCGTCATATTAAGTTTGGCAGCATGCCCATTTCTTTTGGTTTGTTTGGCACGCTTCGCAAGCTTTCCAAACAGCAGGATGTAATTCATCTGCATATGCCGTTTCCGATTGGAGATCTGGCGTGTTTGCTTTCCGGCTACAAAGGAAAAATTGTGCTATGGTGGCACAGTGATGTGGTACGCCAAAAAAAGTTACTGCTTTTATACAAGCCGGTAATGAAGCGTATGCTAAAGCGTGCGGACGCCATTGTTGTGGCAACTCAGGGACATATTGACGGTTCGGCGTATTTAAAGCCGTATCAGGAAAAATGCTATTTTATTCCTTACGGTGTAGATCCAAGTATTGAAGAAAAGGCAGACCAATATATAGCAGAGCAGAAAGCTTATCAAAAAACTCAAAATAATCAGAACCCAACCCGGTTTTTGTTTGTTGGCAGATACGCTTACTACAAGGGCTGCGACGTGTTACTGGAAGCCTTTGCCAAGGTAAACCATGCAGAACTGATTATGGCAGGCTCCGGCGGAAGAGAAGAGGAATTAAAGCACAAAGCCAAAGAACTAGACATTGCGGAAAGAACCTTCTTTACCGGAAAAATGACGGAAGAGGAGCTTTGCAGGCAATACGCGGAATGCGATGTGTTTGTACTTCCTTCCACCGCCAGAAGCGAGGCCTTTGGCATTGTTCAAATTGAGGCCATGGCCTTTGGAAAACCGGTCATCAATACCATGCTTCCAAGCGGGGTTCCGTATGTAAGCATCCATAATGAAACCGGTCTTACGGTAGAACCGGGCGATGTGGACAAGCTGGCAGAAGCCATGCAGTGGATGGTGGAACACAAAGAAGAACGCCTCCAAATGGGAGAGCGGGCAAGAACAAGAATGAAAGCGGAATATCAGTTAGAGAAAATGACAACAAGGACGCTTGAATTATATAAAGATTTAGTTAAGGAGAATAAGTAACCAATGAAAACAACAGCACTCATTATGGCCGGCGGCCGTGGCGAACGGTTTTGGCCAAGAAGCAGAAAAAGCCTTCCGAAGCAGTTTTTATCATTAACCGGTGACGGCAGAACCATGATTCAGCTTACGGTAGAAAGAATCCTGCCGCTGGTAGCGATGGAAGATATTTTTATTGCAACCAATAAGGACTATAAAGAACTGGTAAAAAAGCAGCTGCCAAATCTTCCGGAAGAAAACATCCTTTGTGAACCGGTGGGCAGAAATACTGCACCATGTATCGGTCTTGGTGCCATGCACATTGCTAAAAAGTATGAAGATGCGCTTATGATGGTACTGCCAAGTGACCACCTTATTAAGTACAACAGCATGTTTGTCAGCACCTTAAAGGAAGCCTGTCGCATTGCAGAAGAAAACACTAACTTAGTAACCATCGGTATCACACCGGACTATCCGGAAACCGGTTACGGTTACATTAAGTTCAATCCGGGTGTAAGCAAGGGTCAGTCCTTTGCGGTAGACCGCTTTGTAGAAAAGCCAACTAGAGAAGTTGCTAAAGAATATCTGGAAACAGAAGAGTACCTTTGGAACAGCGGCATGTTTGTATGGAAAACCTCTTCCATCTTAAAGAACATTCAGCTGTTTATGAAGGACATTTATGAAGGTCTGGTTCGTATTAAAGATAGCATCGGAACTGCAGACCAGGAAGCCGTACTGGAAAAAGAATTTACCGCTTTCCGTTCTGAATCCGTAGACTACGGCATTATGGAAAAGGCAGAGGACATTTACACCATTCCGGGTACCTTTGGCTGGGATGACGTAGGTTCCTGGCTGGCTGTAGACCGCATCCGCAAGTCCAACGAAATGGGAAATGTGGTAAGCGGAAACATTATTACCGTAAACTCCAAAAACTGCATTATTGAAGGCTCCAAAAAGCTGATTGCAGCAGTTGGTCTGGAAGACTTGATTATTGTAGACACCGAGGACGCCACACTGATTTGCGAAAAGCAGTCCGCGGGGGATATTAAGAAGGTTCTGGAGAACTTAAAGATTTGTAACCGTGACGAATACATCTAATTAGATGAGTTATATAAAATAAGCAAAAGGAGAAAGATTAAAATGAAAAAGCGTGCATTAGTAACAGGTATTACAGGACAGGACGGTTCCTATTTAGCAGAATTATTACTGGAAAAGGGTTATGAGGTTTACGGCATTGTACGCCGTAAGTCTAAATTAGATTACGGTAATTTAGAAGGTCTTGGCATTAAGGATAAAATTAACTTTATCTTTGCAGATATTACCGATATGGCAGCTATGATTTATGCGGTAAAGGAATCCCAGCCGGATGAAGTTTACAACCTGGCAGCGATGTCCTTCGTGGCGCAGTCCTTCAGAGAACCGGTGGCAAGTGCTAACATTACCGGTATTGCAGCTGCAAATATCTTAGAAGCAATCCGTACCGTAAAGCCGGATGCAAGATATTATCAGGCAAGTACTTCCGAAATGTTCGGCGGATGTCTGGAAGACCAGGAAGAAGGCTTTGACGGTTATACTGAAGAAAGCTTCTTCCATCCACGCAGCCCATACGGTGTAGCTAAGCTGTATGCACACTGGATTACAAGAAACTACCGTGAAGGCTACAACATGTTTGCCTGCTCCGGTATTTTATTCAACCACGAAAGTGAAAGACGTGGCCACGAGTTTGTAACAAGAAAGATTACCGATGCCGTAGCAAGAATTAAGCTGGGCGTACAGGACCACTTAGAACTTGGTAACATGGATGCGTTCCGTGACTGGGGTCACTCCAAAGACTATGTAAATGCTATGTGGTTAATGCTTCAGCAGGACAAGCCGGCAGACTATGTTATTGCTTCCCATGAAACCCATACCGTAAGAGAGTTCGTAGAACTTTCCTTTGCAGAGGTTGGCATGAATGTTGTATGGGAAGGTGAAGGTGTAGACGAAGTAGGTAAGGATGCGGCTACAGGAAAGGTAGTGGTTAAGATTAACCCTAAGTTCTATCGCCCTGCAGAAGTAGACTTATTACTCGGCAACCCAACCAAGGCAGAAAAAGAACTTGGCTGGAAGAGAGAAGTAAGCTTTAAGGAACTGGTTTCCCGCATGGTAAGAAATGACCTTGCTTTAGTAGAAAAGGAAATCAAAGCAGCAAATATTTAAATAGTTTGAAACCGGAAAGTAGGTAGCAATGAAAGCATTAATTATAGGTGCAGCAGGCTTTGTCGGTGGATATCTGGCGGACCATTTACAGAATGAATGTGGATGGTCTGTCTGTGTTACTAAGATGCCACAGGAAACCTGCGAAATAGAAGGTGCAGAAGTTTATGACCTTGATATTCTGGAGAAAGATTCAATCAAAGAACTGTTTGAAAAAACAGCGCCGGACTACATTTTCCATCTGGCGGCACAGTCTTCCGTGGCAGTGTCCTGGAAACGTCCGGAGCTTACGGTGGATGTAAATGTAAAGGGCTGTGTAAACGTACTGGAAGCAGCTAGAGAGCTTACCAAAAAGCCGCGTATTCTGCTGGTTGGTTCCAGTGAAGAATACGGTCCGTCCCTGGAAGAAGAAAATCCGGTAACGGAAAATCAGCCACTGCGTCCGGGCAATATTTATGCAGCCACCAAGGCGTGCCAGGGCATGCTTGGTTCCATTTATGCCAAAGCATATCAGATGGATGTCATAATGGTACGTGCCTTTAACCATATTGGCCCAAAACAGGCACCGTTGTTTGTGGTTTCTGATTTTTGCAAACAGGTGGCAGAAATTGAAAAAGGAAGTAAAGAACCGGTCATGTATGTTGGTAATCTTTCTGCTAAGAGAGACTTTACAGATGTGCGCGACATTGTGCGGGCATATTCTGCGTTGGTGCAGAAAGGAATCGCCGGAGAAACCTACAATGTGGGCAGCGGTCATGCCATTGCCATACAGGACCTGTTAAACAATATTTTAAAGCTTTCCACAAAGGAAATTAAGGTGGAAGTGGACCCGAACAAGCTTCGTCCGGTGGATGTGCCGATTGTGGAAGCGGATGTAAGTAAGCTGACCAATGATACCGGTTGGGAAAGAAAATATGAGCTTGAAAGTACCCTGAAGGATATTTTGGAGTATTGGAGAGGAATTGTATAGATGAAAATTGCGTTTGATGCACAGCCGCTCCTTAGCGGAACAAAATCCGGTGTGGGATTTTGCGAAGACGGACTGGTAACAGCACTGCTTAAGCAGTATCCGGAAAATGAATACGTACTGGAATATTTCAGCCTGCGGAATCACGGAGTAAAGGAAGAAATACTAAAAAAGTATACAGAGAAAAAAGCAGTCCTTGCTCCATGCAAGTGGTTTCCGGGAAGTCTGTACCGCATGGCAAGTGCATTTCTTCCGGTACCGTATGCGATGATGTTTCCGAAAAAGAAACAACTGACCCACTTTTTTAATTACTATATTCCGCCATTTGTACGGGGTAAAAAAGTGGTGACGGTACATGACATGGTGGTGAAAGCCTGTCCGGAAACGGTACGCAAAAAAACGCTGTGGTTTTTACGGCGGACTCTTAGGGCAAGTATAAGAAGAGCAGACCATATTGTAACGGATTCGGAGTTTAGCAAGAAGGAAATTTTAAAGTACTACCATGTGCCGAAAGATAAAATTAGTGTGGTGTACTGTGGCGTGGATTTTGACCGCTTTAAGCCGTTAGAGGATAAAGAGCTTCTAAACAAGGTAAAAGAAAAGTATGGAATTAACAAAGAGTATTTTCTCTACCTTGGCACGCTGGAACCAAGAAAGAATCTGGTTCGTCTGGTACAGGCCTATGCAGAGGCAAAAGAGGGTAAAGAAGACTTCCCATGTCTGGTATTGGCCGGTGGTAAAGGCTGGATGTATGAAGAGATTTTCCATACGGTTCAGAACCTTGGCTTGGAGCAAGATGTACTATTTACCGGCTATGTGGCAGATGAGGAAGTGTCTGTGTTAATGGCAGGAGCCTTTGCGTTTTGTTTCCCTTCCATTTACGAAGGATTTGGCATGCCGGTGCTGGAGGCTATGGCCTGTGGTACACCGGTGTTGACATCCAAGGATTCTTCTATGGAGGAGATTGCGGGAGAAGAAACGGTGCTGGTGGATGCTATGTCTGTAGAGGACATAATCCAAGGTCTGGTATGGCTTTTTGAGGATGCGGAACTTCGTATGAAGTTATCGGAACAAGGATTAAGCAAAGTGAAGGAATATACCTGGGAGGCAGGCGCGAAACAGTTGATGCAGGTGTATGAGGAATTGGTGAAAGATTGAGGCAGTTTATGAAATTATTGAAAGAATTATATGCATACCGTGAGATGATTTTCAGCTTGGTAAAGCGGGACTTAAAGGGACGATATAAGGGGTCTGTGTTGGGCTTTTTATGGACCTTTCTGAATCCGTTGTTACAGCTGTTAGTATATACTTTTGTGTTTTCTACCGTAATGAGAATGGGAATCGAAGACTACTATCTGTTCCTGTTTGTGGCATTGGTGCCATGGATTTTCTTCAGTACCTCCGTTTCCGGAGGAGCAAGCTGTATCTGGGCGCAGCAGGATATGGTAAAGAAAATTTATTTCCCAAGAGAAGTACTTCCGATTGCCTTTGTAACCAGCCAGTTTGTAAATATGTTATTGAGTTTTGTAGTTGTTTTTGCTGTGCTTTTGTTTAGCGGAAGAACGTTAGACCCATTGGCATTATTGTGTCTGCCGGTGATTATGCTGGTGGAATATTTGTTGGCATTAGGAATAGCAATGATTGCTTCTGCGCTTACTGTTTACATTAGGGATTTAGAATATATTCTTGGGATTGTAATTATGGCATGGCAGTTTTTATCTCCGGTCATTTACTCTGTAGATATGGTACCGGAGGAATTTACTTTTTTGTTTTATTTTAATCCGATGGCACCGGTAATTGTAGCGTATAGAGATATTTTATATTATGGTAATATTCCGGAATTTGGTACGTTGGTACATGCTATTTTATTTGGAACAGGATTATTGTTTTTTGGAACCTTGTTATTTGGCAAGTTAAAGAAGCATTTTGCGGAGGAAATGTAAATGCAACCTGAAAATGCAATTGAAGTAAAGAATATATGTAAAAGCTTTAAGCTTTATTATGATAAAGGAACTACTCTGAAGGAAAAGGTGCTGTTTAAGAAAAGACGTGCCTTTGAAGAGAGAAGAGTATTAGATGATATTTCTTTTTCTGTACGAAAAGGAGAAGCTATTGGATTAATTGGTCATAACGGATGTGGTAAGAGTACTACGTTAAAACTGCTTACCAGAATCATGTATCCGGACAGTGGAAGTATTGAAATCCAGGGGCGTGTATCCAGTTTGATTGAGCTTGGAGCAGGTTTTCATCCGGATATGACCGGCAGGGAAAATATCTATACTAATGCTGCTATTTTTGGTTTGACTAAAAAAGAAATTGACAAGCGGGTGAATGATATTATTGCATTTTCTGAGCTTGGTGATTATATTGACAATCCGGTGAGAACTTATTCTTCCGGTATGTATATGAGATTAGCTTTTTCAGTTGCAATTAATGTAGAGGCAGATGTTCTTTTGATTGATGAAATTCTAGCTGTGGGTGATGCGAACTTTCAAATCAAATGTTTTAATAAGCTGAGGGAAATTAAAGCAAAAGGAACAACAATTGTCATTGTATCTCATTCTCTTGGACAAATTGAGCAGATTTGTGAAAGAACTATTTGGATTCATGATGGAAAAATTAAGCGAGAAGGTGCGCCGAGAGATGTTCATCCTGAATATTTGGATTTTGTTATAACAGGTCATATGGAGGGAGCAAGAACCCAAGAAGAGGCACAAGAAATTCAAGAAAGTGTAGATGCAATATGTGAAACTAAAGACCACAAGGAAGAAATTAATGATGGAAATCAAGAGGAAGTAAATAGAACCCGATGGGGTAATCAAAATGCAACAATTACCAAAATAGAAATGTTGGACAAAGAAGGAAGAAGTTCGAATGTATTTCGAGTATCAGAACCATTTTCTATTAAGATAAATTATACGGTAAAAGAAAAAGTAGAAGATGCAGTCTTTGGCATTGCGATTCATCGTCTTGACGGTGTTCATTGTTACGGAGTAAATACTTGGTTGGATGGAAAAAGTAATATTATATTGGATACGGATAGAAGTATTGAGTTTAAAGTGTGTGAAATGCCATTATTGCCAGGACAGTATACATTAGATGTTGCAATAGAGAAAACTCCGGGAATACCGATAGATTATTATACACGATGTTTGACTTTTGAAGTGTGTTCAGACGAGAAAGATGTAGGGCTTGTTAAGTTTAGACACGAGTGGATTATATAAGTGAATGAATGGAGCGTGTACTAGGAGGAAAAATGGAAAAGAAAAGCGAAGGCTCATTTGCCAGAAAAGTAAGAAATAGGAAGTTTGCAATAGACAATTCATGGAAAAATGAATCATCACAATTTGAAGAGACTTTATTTGCACAGGATATAACAAAACAGGAAGAAAGTGATAAGTGGACACTGTTAAATGAAAATTTAGCTGAGGCAAATGAATCAAAATTCTATGATGGTTATCCAACCATTTCTTCGAACGGAAAGTGTTTTGGCAAAGTGAAAGTTTTTGTAAAACGTGCAATTCGTAAAGTGATTAAGCATACTTTGGGATGGTATATTTTTCCGTTTTATCAGAGATTTAGTCATTTCGCAGGGAAAATGGTTAATGTTGTGTCGTTGGAACGCGACTATATATATGCACAACAAGAGCAAATTAATAGGTTTTCTATAACATTAGGAGACTTAATGAAGCAAATAAATGCAACAAATGAAAAAATCCATTTATTATCAGATGAAATGGCTGAAAAGAACGTTTATCTATACGAGGAAATCTGTTCTATGAAACAAAAGGAGAAAGAAACAAGTGATAGATTGCGTGTACTGGAAGAGGGTCAGAAAATACTTATACATTTATGTGAAGAGTATAAAGAAAGAGAGGAAAGGGTTACTACTAGTATTTCTAACATAAGTGAAAAATTAGAGCAGCAAATATTCGAAAATGCTAATCGTTATGAAAGAATAAAAGAACAGTTCTGTGAGACACGGCAAAATGGTTTACAGTTGAATGATGAAATTAGTTTAATCAAAAAGCTTCTTGTTTCAAAAGAAAAACAGTTAAATGATACTGTGCTTGAGGTACAAAACCAAATGGTAGTGGTAAAAGAATCTGTAAATGAGCAAGTTGAATCATTAAGAGAAACGGATTTGTGGCTAAATAATGAAATGCTTGAAAACCGGAAAAAAGTGGACGCTCATGAAGCGTATATATCTAACGAAACGTGGATGGAAGATGATAATTTCTATCATGATTTTGAAGAATATTTTAGGGGCGAACGTGCTCTGATTAAACAGAGACAAGAACAGTATGTTCCGTTTATTAAATCTCAATTGCAGGATTGGTCGAAATGTACCTTCGTTGATATTGGTAGTGGACGAGGCGAATGGTTAGATATATTAAAAGAAAACGGAGCAACAAACTATATTGGAATTGATTTGAATGAGAGACAAAATCAAATAAGCCGGAGTTTTGGTCATAAAGTTCTAAATGAAAATGGTGTTATTTATCTTTCCGGATTACAAGACAATAGTGTGGACGTAATATCAGGTTTCCAGGTTATTGAGCATTTAAGCCGGAAAGAACTTCAGGAGGTTTTCAAGCAGTGTAATCGAGTTTTAAAACGTGGGGGCATGATTTTATTCGAGACACCAAATCCGCAAAATGTAGAAGTTGGAGCAAATACCTTTTATTTGGATCCGACGCATATTAAGCCTTTAAATCCTCTATATGTTCAGTATCTGGCTGAACGAAATGGGTTTGAGAAGGTTCAAATTATCTATTCTTCATCAAATTTTGATTATGAACAAATTAGCGAAGAGGATAAAACTGTATTTTCCGAACAATTAACAGATAGGGTATTAGGCGCTGTTAATATGTTATATGGACCTAAAGATTTTTGTATTTTAGCGATAAAGGGGTAATTGACTTATGAAGAAAAAGAAAATTGCGGTTCTGCATGCACAGGTGCCATTTGTGAGTGGTGGGGCAGAATTGATGGTGAATAGTTTGACAAAGCAATTGCAGCTGAGAGGATTCAATGCGGAACTGGTTTCTTTGCCGTTTAAATGGTATCCGGCAAATACATTATTGGACAGTTATTTGATGTGGAGAATGCTTGATCTTGATGAAACTAATGGTGAAGAAATTGATTTGGCAATAGCAACTAAGCTGCCAACATATATGATAAGGCACCACAACAAAGCACTGTGGTTAATGCATCAGCATCGAGTGGCGTATGATTTGATTGATAATGTTCCGGCAGGCGGTTTTAATACTATTCCGAATGGTCATGACTTACGAGAGAAAATTGTGAATATGGATAACATTGCTATGGCGGAGTTTGAAAAAAGATATTCTATTTCTCAGAATGTTTCCAATCGTTTGGAACAGTATAATGGTTTTTCGTCTACTCCTTTATATCATCCACCATCATTGGCAGGAAATTATTATGCAGAAGGATATGGAGATTATATTTTATCAATAGGCCGTTTGGATAAAATGAAGAGATTAGACCTGCTTATTGAGTCTTTAAAGTATTGCGATAGAAAGATAAAGGCTGTTATTGGCGGAAAAGGACCTGAAAAAGAACATTTAGAACAGTTGGCCCGTAAATTGGGTGTGGCAGATAGAGTTAAGTTTTTGGGATTTGTCGAAGATAAGGAATTGTTAAATTTATATGCTAATGCATTAGGTGTATATTTTGCGCCTTTAGATGAGGATTATGGCTACATTACTTTAGAGGCGTTTTTTTCTAAACGCCCTGTTTTTACTTGCCGCGATTCGGGTGGTGTTCTCGAATTTGCAAAAAATAGTCGTAATGCATGTGTAGTTAATTTTGACCCTAAAGAAATGGGGACAGCATTTAATAAATTATATAAAAACAAAAAGCTTGCAAAAGAGTATGGAGAAGAAGGATATAAAGTTGTTAAGGATATTAGTTGGGATTATGTTGTAGATGTATTGACTGAATCTATACGATAGAGGTGCGACATGCGGATAGGATATTGTTCTCCTTTTAATCCTATGAAGTCAGGAATATCTGACTTTAGTGAGGAATTAATCGGAGCATTGAAAAAATATGTAGAAATAATTGTGTTTTCTCCAGTAAAACCATCTAATTTACAAGAAGAAAAGAATGTGGAAATACACATGTTAGGTGAATTGGATAATACAGAGCTCAGGGAAAGTCTGGATGTTATAGTTTATCATGTTGGAAATAATCCTACATATCATGGTGAAATTGTTGACATGTTACAGAAGTATCCGGGTATTGTTGAAATTCATGAAATTGGTCTTCATCATTTATTTGCAGACAGATTTTTTGTTAAGCAGGGGAAAGAAAAATATTTAGAAGCAGTCAGATATTGTCATGGGCAACGAGGTGTTAAAATTGCTCGGGATTTTTTTGATGGAAAATGTGGTGCACCATGGAATGATCATGCGCTTGATATGTGTATGGCAAGATTTGTAATTGAGCCTGCCCGAGCAGTAATAACACATTCTGAAACAGTAAAGCAAATGGTTTTAGGTATGAAACAAGAGGTGCCGGTAGAGAAAATCATGCTTCACGCAGAGGTGGATTCACCGGACTATGAAATGCTCAAATTAGAATCAAGAAAAAAGCTTGATTTTGAGACAAAGAAAATAGTTTTTGGATCGTTTGGGTTTGTATCAGAAGCAAAGAGAATCATTCCTATTTTGGATGCTTTAACTAAGTTGAAGAAAAAAACGGATGACTTTACGTTTTTGGTGGTTGGAGAAAATTTAACAGAAATTGATTTTGTGCGAGAAGTTCAAAAGCGTCGCTTGAGTGATAATGTAGTTATAACCGGTTTTATTCCGTTGGATGAGTTTAGAACCTATATTGGAGCGTGTGACTTCTGCTTGAATTTACGTTATCCGACACAGGGGGAAACCTCTGGAAGTGTACATCGTATGTTAGGCATGGGAAAACCTATTATTATGACAGATATAGGTTCCTTTGGAGATTATCCGGATGACATTGCACTAAAGGTACGTTATGACGACAATGAAGTTAATGATATCTATGAGGCGATCTTATCGCTGATAAATAATTCTGAAGGACTAGAGTTAAGAAAGAAAAAAGCGTATGAATATGCAGTCAAATATTGTGATTTAGATAGAAATGCACAAGCGTATGTGAATTTCTTTAAACAGATTGCAAGCGCTTCTTGGAAAAAAGGACAGATAGATACACTAATAGACACATTAGTGGAGTTAAATCTGACGGATGAAGTATATATGAGGCATTTTGAAGATAATCTGGAAAGCGTACTGGGTTGCCTTGATAACGTGTAAACTGTGATGTAAATGACAAAAAGTAAAAATAATTATGGAGTGTACGTAAAGATGAAAGTTGTTTTGTTAGCGGGTGGGTTTGGCACTAGAATTAGTGAAGAAAGTCAGTTTAAGCCAAAGCCAATGATTGAAATTGGCGGAAAACCTATTTTATGGCATATAATGAAAGAATATTCATATTATGGCTTTAATGAGTTTATTATTTGTGCAGGATATAAACAGCACGTTATTAAAGAGTGGTTTGCCGACTACTATTTGCACAATAGTGATATCACATTCGATTTTACAAATGGGATGCAGGAAATGACAGTTCATAAGCAGCACTGTGAGCCTTGGAAAGTTACCGTTGTAGATACCGGCTTGAATACAATGACAGGCGGTCGAATTAAGCGTATTCAAAAGTATGTAGGAAATGAACCTTTTATGATGACCTATGGTGATGCGGTGTGTGATGTTGATATTAGTAAACTTGTTGCGTTTCATAAGGAGCATGGGAAAGTTGCGACATTAACTGCTGTAATGCAAGAACAGCAAAAGGGTATTCTTGATATTGGTGAAGGGAACACGGTTAGAGCCTTTAGAGAAAAAAGCAAGAGTGATGGCGCTTTAATTAATGCCGGTTATATGGTACTGAATCCAGAAATCTTTGATTATCTTATTGATGATACAACTGTTTTTGAAAAAGAACCAATGGAACAGGTTGCAAAGGCAGGGGAGCTTATGTCATATGTGCATAGAGGATTTTGGCAGTGCATGGATAATAAGAGAGAAATGGATATGTTAGAAAAATTGTATTCCAAGGGTAAAGCACCGTGGACAAAGTGGTTGGATTGATGAATGTCATGCGGGAAGGAAGCATATGAAATGAAAAAAGGAAAGTGTATATATTTAGACTACATAATCGCAAGTGTCATTGGAATAGGTATTGGGTTTCTTTTATATATGTTTTTAGGTTTTTATAAGGTAGGGCTTGATACACCATATCAATATGTGGGTGGTGATGATTTTACAGGGATTGTCAAAATAAAAAACATTGGAGAAAATGGATGGTTTTGGACAAATGATTATTTGGGAGCACCATATAATTTTGAATCTTTTGATTTCCCTGCATCGTTTGCTACAAATGTTGAGAACTTAATTGCAAAGATAGTTTATATATTTACGCAGAATGCTGTTGTAACACAAAATATACAGTTTTTGTTAAATTTTTCAATTAGTGGTATGGTTGCCTATTTTGTATTTAGAGAATTTGAACTTGAGCGTTTAGTGGCAGCAGGAGGAGCAAGTTTATATGGACTAGCACCATATATTTTGGGGCGTAATGTTATGCATTTAACGTTGGGATCCGTCTATTGTATTCCGTTAACAGTAATGTTATGTGTATGGGCATCCGAAAACGATGATAAATATTTGAAATTTGATAAATATTTTTTTAGGTATAAAAGAAATATTATATCTATTATATGTATGGTGTTTATTGCAAATAATGGGTTAGCATACTACCAGTTCTTTAGTTGTTTTTTTATGTGCATTATTTGTGTGTACAAATTTTTTGTATATAAAAATTGGAGAGCGGTGTTGGCACCGTTAAAAAGTGTTATTCTAATCGTGGCCTTTTTTGTCGGAGCACTTTTGCCTGTATTGGCTTATAAGGTTACACATGAGTCTTTGGGAGTTGCGGTGCGGCATGTACAAGAAGCTGAAATATATGGATTAAAAATTTCTCAGTTTTTTGTTCCATTAAATAGTCATGGTATAGCTATATTGGATAAATTGATATCTGTATATAACAGCAATATGCCCTTAGTAAATGAAAATCAGATTGCGTATTTGGGCCTGGGAGGAATAGTTGGTTTTATATGTGTAATTATAACACTTCTTATCGATTGTTCTAGTCGAAGAGAAAATAGCCAAATTACTGAATGTAGAATGGGTCAAAAGATACAGTTAATGAGTAAACTGGTACTTTTTGCGATTTTGTTAGCAACAGTAGGGGGATTCAGTAGCATATTAAGTTTATTAGGCTTTCGATCGCTACGGTGTTATAATAGAATTTCTATCTACGTTATGTTTTTGTGCTTATCTGTTATGTGTTTTTATATACAAAAAGCACGTTGTTTTATTAAATCCAGAATGCGAATAAAAAAACAATATGGTTTGGTTGAAATTGTTATTATCTCTTTTTTTATGATTTGCGTTTTAGAGCAATTGCCACAATGGGGGGCTAGAGATGTAGTGTTAGCTCAGAATAAAGAACTGTATGAATCGGATGCGTCATTTGTTTCGGGTATTGAAAGTCAATTACAATCTGGCGATGCGGTTTTTCAGTTACCATATCATAAATATCCAGAAAGTGGTTCTGTTAATAGGATGAATGATTATCATTTATTAACAGGATATTTACATTCGCAAAATATTAAATGGAGTTATGGATCTATGAAAGGGAGTGAGGGTGATCGTTGGAGTGAGTATGTAAGTTCTTTACCAATAAAGACGATGCTAGAGTATATTATTCCTGCAGGATTTAGAGGTATATATATTGATTCTAGAGCATATACATCGGAACAATTGAATGAGTTAATGAGTGAAATAGAAGCAGTACTTGGTGAAGAGCCTTATATCAGTGCAAATGGCAATTTGATTTTTTATAATTTATATTCCTATATTGAGAAAAATAGTAATTTGTTAAATTTGCCGTTTATGACAATAGAAGATATTGAAAAAGGGCCATATACATTAGGCGATATTATATGGTTTTATTCAGATGAATATAATTCGAACAGATATACACAAATTGGCTTATCTGAAAAAGAAGCAGGATTTTCTTGGACAGATGGCAGTGAAGTCATAATGAATTATTATATAGTTGGAGAGTGTAAAGAATTAATTTTACATGGAACGTTTGAGACGGCAGCTGTTTATAATAATCAGCAGTATGTGCGGATATATGTAAATGAAGTCTGTGTATATGATAATTTGTTTGTAGGTGGAAATATTGAATTTGATTTTGAAAAGCCGACGGATAATATAGTAAATATTCGAATAGAACTTCCTTATGCAATATCTCCAGCAGAAATGGGTCAGTCTCAGGATAGTAGGAAATTAGCTTTAGCACTAAAAACATTCTGTATAACAACAAAAGAATATATGTCGTATGAAATAGATAAAATGATTTTTTTCTATTCGGGTGAGTATAATGCATCAAAATATGTAAAAAAAGGTCTTTCAAGCGAGGAAGCAACCCATTCTTGGACAGATGGCAATGAGTTTCAGATGGAATATAAAGTGCAGACCGCCGAGGCAATTTCCAAATTACATGCATGTTTTGAAACATTGTGGGTATTTAACAATCAACAACGTGTCATCATTTACGTGAACGATGTTTGCATATTCGATGATACTGTTACCGGTGGAAACATAGAATTTGATTTCGATGCTCCACCAGATGGTATCGTTAACATCCGTATGGAATTACCGGATGCAGTATCACCTCTGGAATTGGGACAGTCCCAGGACGCAAGAAAACTTGCATTGGCTCTTAAAACCTTCCAAATCACACCTGCAGAATAAAGACGAGTTATAAATATTTAACGGAGGAACGAAATGAAACAATGGACAAACGAATCCGAAGCCAGAGAGCAAATTAAATTCCTGGTAGCGGAATATTATCATGATTTTAAAGAAGACAAAAAGGAATTTATACCGGGAGACAGAATCAGCTATGCTTCCAGAGTATTTGATGAAAAGGAAATGTGTTCCCTTGTGGACGCAGCACTTGACTTCTGGCTCACTACAGGACGCTTTTCCGACCAGTTCGAGAAGGAGTTTGCTGAATGGATTGGGGTGCGTTTTGCACATCTCGTAAACAGTGGTTCTTCTGCTAACTTACTGGCATTTATGGTGCTGACAGCACAGGAACTTGGCGAACGTCAGATTAAGCGTGGTGATGAGGTTATCACGGTAGCATGTGGTTTCCCTACAACAGTAACTCCAATGCTTCAATATGGTGCAGTTCCGGTATTTGTAGACGTTGCTATTCCGGAATACAACATTGATGTAACCAAGTTAGAGGGTGCATTATCTGATAAGACAAAGGCCGTTATGATTGCCCATACTTTAGGTAATCCGTTCAACTTAAAGGAAGTAAAGGCATTCTGTGATAAGCATAATCTTTGGCTGATTGAGGACAACTGTGATGCTCTTGGCACGAAGTACACTATTGATGGTGTAACAAAGTTCACAGGTACCTGGGGCGATATCGGAACCAGCAGCTTTTATCCTCCACATCATATGACGATGGGTGAAGGTGGTTGCGTTTATACCGATAATCCATTACTTCATCGTCTGATTTTATCCTACAGAGACTGGGGACGTGACTGTATCTGTCCATCCGGTCGTGATAATTTTTGCGGCCATCGCTTTGAAGGCCAGTATGGCGAACTTCCGGCAGGCTATGACCACAAGTATGTGTACAGCCATTTTGGTTACAACTTAAAGGTAACCGATTTACAGGCAGCAGTAGGTGTGGAGCAGTTGAAGAAATTCCCATCTTTCATTGAAAGACGTCGCTATAACTGGGATAGATTACGCAAGGCTTTGGCATGCGTAGAGGACAAGTTGATTCTTCCGGAACCAACAGAAAACAGCATTCCGTCCTGGTTTGGTTTCTTAATCAGTGTTCGCGAGGATAGCGGTCTTGACAGAAACAAAGTAACCAGATATATCGAAGACCACAATGTGCAGACAAGACTTCTGTTTAGCGGAAACCTGATTAAGCATCCTTGCTTTGATCAGATTCGTGGAACAGAGGCATACCGTGTAGCAGGTAGCTTAGAAACCACAGAATTCATTATGAACAATACTTTTTGGGTAGGTGTATATCCGGGTATGACAGATGAAAAACTGGATTATATGGCGAAGGTTATCATTGAAGCGGTGAACCAGTAAATAACACTATTTTTAAGTGCGGAGGAACGAATGAAACAGAGATTAGCAGATTACGTTGCAGATTTTTTAGTGAATAAAGGAATAAAGGACTGCTTTATGGTAGTTGGCGGAGGTGCTATGCACCTGAATGATGCTTTGGGTCATAAAGATGGCCTGCATTGCGTTTATAGCCATCATGAGCAGGCATCTGCAATTGCAGCGGAAGCCTATGCAAGAATCAATAATAAAATGGCAGCATTATGTGTAACCACTGGTCCTGGTGGAACAAATGCTATTACCGGTGTGGTAGGTGGATGGCTGGATTCTGTTCCGATGTTCGTTTTGTCCGGACAGGTGCGCTACGATACCACGGCAAGATATATGAGCCAGTTTACAGACGGTCTTCCTCTTCGTGCGGTAGGAGACCAGGAATTTGATATCACAAAGTCCGTGGAATCCATGTGTAAATATGCAGTTATGTTGGAAGAACCGACAGAAATTCGCTATGTGTTGGAAAAGGCATATCATCTTGCTACAACAGGAAGACGTGGTCCTGTATGGATTGACATTCCGGTAAATTACCAGGGCTGTTATATAGAAACAGACGAATTGCGTGGATACGATGAGGCAGAGGACGAACAGAAGATGCCTGTGCCGGTATCGGAAGAAGATGTTTTGACAGTGATTGAAAAAATCAAGAAGGCAGAACGTCCTGTTTTATATGCAGGCAATGGAATACGTTTGTCTGAAGGTTATGAGGAATTTAGAAAAGCAGTGGACAAGTTGGGGATTCCGGTTGTTACCTGCTGGGATTCTATTGATGCAATTGAGGATGAAAATCCATTGTATGTAGGCCGTGGCGGTATCATGGGTGACCGTCCGGGTAACTTTGCTGTGCAGAATGCAGATTTGGTACTGGCGGTAGGTAACCGTCTGTCTATCCGACAGGTGGGTTACAGCTGGAAGACCTGGGCAAGAGAAGCTTATGTGATTGATGTGGATGTTGATCCGGCAGAACTGAAAAAAACAACCATTCACGTTGATATGCCAATCTGTGCAGATGCTAAGGATTTCTTCGCGAAGCTTAATGAAAAACTGGAAGGTGAAGAAGTTGTATTTAATAACAACTTCTGGATTACAAAGTGCCAGGAGTGGAAGAAGAATTATCCGGTAACGCAGGAGAAGCACTGGAAAGAAGATGGCACTTATGCCAATGTATATGCGTTTATCAAGTATTTGAGCAGCCGGCTTCCGGATGGAAATCTTACGGTAGTTTCCAATGGTAGTGCCTGTGTCGTGGGCAGCCATAACTATGTAATTAAGAAAGATGCAAGATTTATCATTAACAGTGCTATCGCAAGTATGGGTTATGGTCTTCCGGCAGCAATTGGTGCTTGTTATGCAAATGATTGTAAGACAACAATATGTATTGAAGGTGATGGAAGCATCATGATGAATCTGCAGGAGCTGCAGACGGTACTTACCAATAAGCTTCCGGTAAAAATTTTCCTGATTAACAATGGAGGATATCATTCTATCCGCCAGACACAGAATAATCTGTTTAGCAATCATTGCAAGGTAGGTATTGGTCCGGAAAGCGGTGACTTATCCTTCCCTGACTTTTGTAAACTTGCAGAAGCATTCGGCTATCCATATCTGGAAGCACACAGCAATGCAGAGATGAAAGAAGCCGTAGATAAGGCGCTTGCGACGGAGGGTGCAGTGTTCTGTGAAGTATTTGTATCTCCGGAGCAGAATTTTGAGCCTAAGAGCGCTACAAAACGTCTGGAAGACGGTACTTTGGTAAGTCCTCCACTCGAGGATTTAGCACCCTTCCTTCCGAAGGATGAATTAAAGAAGATTATGATTATTCCAATGATAGAGGAGTAAAGCGTGGAAATAAAGCAGAAAGCCATTATCACCGGTGCAACCGGAATGATAGGAATTGCGTTGATAAAAAAATGTATTACCGAGGGCATAGAAGTGTATGCAGTCTGTCGGAAAAACTCGACAAAAATAAGCAGGATTCCTGTGCATCCCTTGGTACATATCGTGGAGTGCAATTTAGAGCAGTTATGCAAACTGGATAAAGAGGTAATAACGGGCGGTGATATGTTTTTTCATCTAGGCTGGGATTCCACTATCGGTGATGGCAGAAATAACATGTCTCTACAATTGAAGAATGTGCAGTATACATTGGATGCTGTGGCATTAGCACACAAATTAGGATGTAATGTTTTTATTGGTGCCGGTTCCCAGGCGGAGTATGGCAGGGTAGAAGGTTGCTTAAATGCGACTGTTCCTACTTTCCCGGAAAACGGTTATGGAATGGCGAAACTGTGTGCCGGACAGATGAGCAGGGTGGAATGTGCAAAATTAGGAATTCGTCACATTTGGACAAGGATTCTGAGCATTTATGGTCCATATGATAGTGAAAAAACAATGATTTCAACGGTTGTAGGTAAGTTGCTAAATGGAGAAAAACCATCACTTACAGCTTGTGAACAACAGTGGGATTATTTGTACTGTGAAGATGCAGCAAAAGCGTTATTGCTTCTTGCACAGAGAGGATTGGATGGAAAAGTTTACTGCATAGGCAGCGGCAAAGTTAAAAAGTTGTATGACTATGTACAAGTGATACGGGAAAAGATAAATCCTGTGGCAGAGATTGGAATAGGAGAAATTCCATATAGTGATAAGCAAGTGATGTATTTATGCGCAGATATTGAAGACTTAAAAAAGGATACTGGATTTGAACCGGAAACGGAGTTTGAGTCAGGAATAGAGCAAACAATACAATGGATGAAAGTAAAATAATTTTCAATGAGGACAATCTAATGACATTTGATATTACCCAAAAAAGTAAAATAGTTATCTATGGTGCTGGAAGATTAGGTCAAAGTAAAGCGCAGATGCTAATAGAAGCGGGATACGAAGTCATAGGTTTTTTTGATAACAATGCTGAGAAAATTAAAGAAGCTATTGGACTTCCTGTTTATATGCCATGTGATGACGCCTTTAATAGACAGGAAATAGTAATAATTATATGCGTACATAATGGATTATGGCATGTCGAGATTGCTGAAAATTTGTTTGATTCAGGGTATAATAAAATTTTATTTATACCTTTGAATTCAAGATATAATTTTAAAGCAAAAGAAAAAATGCAATTAAATTATACAAGATTCGAATACGAAGAGTATGAAAAAATCTGTGAGATTCCAACGTATGAAGAGCTAGTGAATAATGAACCCAATATCTCCAATGCTGTAATATACAGGAATGATAAGTTTGTAGTAGCATGGATTAGCGTAAATCTTATATATACTTCTTGTGTGTTGGAACATGCGACAGATTATGGAACTCCTGCTGAATTAGAGGAATATGCCAATACTCCGATTCCGGGAATGAAACCCTATGTTCAATTGTTTCGTTATATTGCAGGGCAAAATGGTGAATATAAAACGTTTTTGTATTTGCTGAAGAAATTGCAGAATACCTTTGATGATTATACTGACAAGGAGTTTATCGGTGATCGTATAGAACTATATAAAGAGTTTCAGAAACAGATGAACTTTGGCTTGTCTCAGTTTATTAGTGCAGCTCCAGAGTGCGTATGGAATAAAAAAGGTTTTTTCAATCTGTTAGATGGAATGACACGTACAACATTTTTATATAGCAAGGGATTTCAATATGTTCCTGTAAAAATGTCAGTGGACGATTTTAATCACTGGTGCAATTTTAATCAATTTCAGATTGTGAAAGGTCATTTGAAAAAAAATTCTTATGAAACTTTGTTTCGTGTGGAGCATCCGGGATTTACTGGCATTGCAAATAAATATGAAACAACAAATATTAGTGAATTATCTGCCATACAGGAATATTTTGGAAAGAAAAAGTATAATCAAAAAGCTTTTTTGGAGTATAGTCCCTTTGGAGGAGAGATAGCGCGCTATTTTTTACGTATGGGAGCAAAGGCATTTGTATATGTGAAAAATGAAACAGAAAAGGAATATGTAAAAAGTATTTTTACTTTATGCCATACTGATAATGCGGAGATTCTAATTTTTAACGAAGGTTTTGATTCAGTTGATGTAGCATATATTGTATGCGATAGCTTTATCCGAGAAAAATTTAAGTCCACGGTTCAGAGAGAAGCATTACTTAATAGTATTAATGAAATATTAATTTGGGAAGCAGAAGCTCTATTTATTTCGGATGATATAAAAGCAATAACAGAGCATACAGAGTTTAAAGTGGCAGAAATTCTGCCAACTATTGTTGATATTGATTCCAGAAAAATAGTAATTTTTGAGAGGATGGAAACATATGAAAAAAACTTTTTCAATAACTAAAGTCTCTAAGATATATTTATATGGTGCAGCATCTATCGGAAAAATAATTTTTGAGAATCTGACAAAACAAGGATATAGAGTGGAGGGTTTTATTGATAAGCGCGCAGAAGAACTGAGCTTTTTTCTGAATAGACCAGTAATATCAATAGATGATGTCAGAGATTTACCTGAAGATACAGTTATTGTAGTAGCTGTAAAAAATGTATTTGAACATGATAAAATAGCCAGGATTTTATTACAAGGAAATGCAAAAAATATAATTTTTAAAGCAAAGAGCGTGCTTGAAAATAGGGCCTCTGGAGAAGAAATACGTATTGGAAATATTTATGACGCATTTTTAGAAGGTGAAGAAATTGATCTTTGCGATATTACCCAAACAAATACAGTTTCTGGATATTATTACAAAGACTATGCGATAAAATCTTTGGAAGAAAAGGAATGTATAGCATTAATTCCAGTTCCATTTATTTATACAAATAATTATGAGTTGGCTACAAATAAATGGGGAAATGTAAACTTATATGCTTTTTTTACTCATGATGAATTTTTTGGCTTTTTAGGTGGGAATAAAGAGGCAAATCCAGAATATTACGTAAATGAATATTGTGTATATACAGCATTAAAACAACAAGACATAAGTATAACGCCTCAATGGCGACAGAATGTTGTTCGTAATAGAGCGATGATATATGAGCAAATGAATCTAACGTTGGATTTAGATAAAGATTTTTTCTTTCGTAATGTAGCTACTGCAGAATGGAATTGTGACAAAAAGTATTTTAACTTAACAAGTGGTAAACATAGATGTATGTTTTTGGTTTCAAAAGGATATCGTTTCCTTCCATTGAAAATTTCAAAAGAGGATTATGATACTTTTTGTAATATAATACAGTATGAAAAACTGAAAAATTTGTTAGAAGAAAAAGACATGGATTCTATGGAGGATATGATAAATCATCCGTATTTTTATAAGTTTACCGGAACAGGTATGGCATATATGTATCGCGCAATGCACAAATTAACAAACTACTTTGCGAAAGAGATATATACGAGAGAACAAAGAGTAGACTTTGAAAAATTGAGTATTAAAGATAATTTTATATGTCATCGTTGTTTTGGTCGGCATTTTGCTAAAATGGGTGCAAAAGTTTACCGAGAAGAATTGTCAGAGTGCGAAATACAGATTAATGAATTAGAGCAAGTGACCATAAATAAGTTTAAGCCGTCTGAGACTAATGTGTATTTTGTGTCAGATAAAGAGGAAGCCATGGAAATACTTAATAAATTAGGCAAAGAGATTTATGTGGTATTGGAAAGCTCTTTTGAAATAGAACAGCAAGATGGTATGGAAATTACTCTTTTAACTAAAGGATATGTGAATGAAAAAGTACAGTATATGTATGTTATAAGGACAAGGTGATGTTATGCTGTTTGGGAATGATTACATCCTAAGCATGATAAATAAAGATATAAAAGAAATTGAAAAAAAATATGATATAACAGTTATTTTTGGTGCAGCTGTGGCAAGCTTAGAGCGAGGGATAACAAAGTATTCAACGGACTATGACATACGGTTTTTGTTTTATTATAATTCTACTCCGCAGTTGCCCGTTGAAGAATATCATAATGAGGAACGAATTAGAATCAGGGAATACTTTTCTCAGGAAAAGCGACCATATGATTGTATTGCTATGTGGGAGATTAATGCTTTTTTTAATTTCTTGGTGGAACCATATATCTCGCAAGGGGAAAACTATCGACTAATTCAAATTGTTTATGAAACGATAAGTTCTCCATATATATTTGACTCCCTAGGTCTATATGCAAAAATTGAACCATTTATTAAAAAATGCTTTAGGATAGATAATGAAGCAGTGTTTTTGGCAAATAAAATAACAGAGTACTTAAAAAAAGAAAATGTAAAATTGATAGAATCATTAAACACTCTTTATTATTACACAAAACTGCGATGGATATTAGATAAAGGAGAAATGCCTCCAATACATTATTACACCTTACTACAGAATGAAGAAGTACATGTGCGTGAAATGTATGAGGAATTGTTAGCCCAAGTAGACGAGTGGAGTACACTTCAAATGAGTGGGATTAGTTTCATGAAAGATTGCGAGATACAAAAGCCGGAAAATGTTTTTGAATTACTAAGAGGCTTCATGAGTGGCACGCAAATAGGACAAAATTTTTCATATAGGGTTTCAACAGAGCAAAGTTGTGCACATCAGAAAATTTTGGATATTGTGAAGCACGCAATAGAAGAGAAGAAAAAAAGATATTATTTTATGGAGAAAACATATGAAGAAAATTGTTATTAATATTCCTTGCTATAATGAAAAGGGAAATATAGAAAATTTGTGTAATACTATAGAAAAAATATTTAGAGAACAGTTAAATGGATATGATTACATGATTCAGATTATGGATAATGCCTCCACTGATGGCACGCAGGCGCTCATTCGTGATTTGTGCGAGAAAAATAAGAAAATACGAGCTATTTTAAATGCCAGAAATTTTGGTGCGGGAAATTCTATATATAATGGCCTGTCTCAGAACGATGGAGATTGTGCGATTCTTCTTGCAGCGGACTTTCAAGAACCACCGGAAATGATTGTTAAATTTGTTGAAGAGTGGGAAAAAGGAGCAAAAATTGTATGCGGAGTGAAGACCAGTAGTAAAGAAAAAGGAATGATGTTTGCAATAAGAACATTGTATTACAAAATTATTCAGGCATGTTCCAGTATTGAACAGATAGAGCATTTTACAGGCTTTGGATTATACGATAGATCTTTTACTGATTTTCTGAGAGACTTAAAGGATCCATATCCGTCATTACGAGGACTTGTAGCAGAGTTTGGATATGATATAGTTAAGGTAGAATATTTTCAGGAAAAAAGAAAGAGTGGTCGCAGTAGTAATAATTTTTATAGGTTGTATGATATTGCTATGAAAAATTTTACTACGTACACAAAGGTAGGTTTGAGACTGGCTAGCTTAGGAGGAATTATTTGCTCAGGTATTGGTATGCTTCTTGCTATAGTATACTTGGTGTTAAAGTTGGTTATGTGGGATAGCTTTCAGGCAGGTATGGCGCCTGTTTTAATTGGTGTTTTTTTGTTCTGTTCAGTTCAAATGTTCTTTATCGGATTGTTGGGAGAGTATATTATCAGTATGAATATTAGAATAATGAATAGACCTTTGGTTGTTGAGCGTGAGCGATTGAATTTTGAGGAAGCAGATGTAGAAAATGAAGCAAAAGAATGATTATATATGGAATACCCTGGCAGGTTTGATTAATGCTGCCGAAGCAGTAGTGATGTCAATGATTGTAACACGTGTAACTGGTTTACAGGATGCAGGCATCATTACAATTGCTTTTGCAATTGGTAATACAATGATGACAATCGGTAAGTTTGGGGTACGTAATTATCAAGTGACCGATGTAAATAGAAAGTATTCTTTTAAGGAGTATTTGTTATTTCGGATTATTACTAATTTTTTGATGGTTTTCGCTTCGGGTGTATATCTATGGATATGTTATCAAAATAAAGGATATTCAATTGATAAAATAATGTCTATTGCAGCAATTATTTTTATATATACAGTTGAGTCATTTGAAGATGCCATATGGGGAGAACTTCAATTGAATAAACAACTGGCAAAGGGAGCGCAGATGTTTGTGTTTCGCTGGATTGGAATATTAACTGCCTTCTGTTTGGTAATTGTGTTCAGGAAAAATATGACGGAGGCACTATGGATTAGCGCCATCATATCAATTGCGTTATTTATATTGTGTATTAAACTAAATGCTGTAAAGTACGTGGAAAAAGGAAAGCCTCCGGTTTTTTATGATAGAAAAGAAAAACTGTGTTCCTTACTGCAAGCGGTCTTTCCTTTGTTTTTAGTTAGTTTTTTAACCTTTTACGTAAATAATGCACCAAAGTATGCTATAGATGGACAAATGAGTGAAGAAGTACAGGCGTGTTATGGCTTTGTGGCAATGCCGGTTTTTGTGATGGGCTTACTTAATAATTTTATTTATCAGCCAACTCTTGTGGAGTTATCTTATCAATGGAATAGTGGTAATTATATTCAAGTTGAGAAAAAAATCAAAACGCAAATGATAATCTTAGCATTGCTGACCGTTGTTGTTTTAATTGGGGCATTTCTTTTAGGAGTACCTGCACTTTCGTGGCTTTATGCTACGAATTTACAGGAATATAAGAGAGAGTTACTGATATTACTTCTTGGTGGAAGTTTTTTGGCTCTTAGCGGTTATTTTAACGTTATATTAACAATAATGAGATGTCAAAAGGAACTGTTAATTGGTTATGGAATAATTGCTATTTTAGCGGTTTTTGGATTAGATTTGTGTGTTCTTTATGCAGGAACATTGGGAGTAGCACTTGGATATTTTGTCTTAATGTGTCTGCTGGCATTGATATATGGCGTGATGATTATGAAACAATTTAGAAAGGTAAAAAATTAAATAATAATAGGAGAAAAAAATGTTAGATTTATCTTTTTATAAAAACAAAAAAGTCCTTATCACCGGTCATACCGGTTTTAAAGGTTCCTGGATGTGCCAGCTTCTTGTGATGGCAGGAGCTGAAGTAACCGGTTATGCGTTGGAAGCTCCAACAGAACCTAGTCTTTTTGATATGTGCGGACTTGCAGAGAAAATTAATTCTGTAACAGGTGATGTAAGAGACTTAGAGCACATGATGCAGGTGTTTAACGAAGTTCAGCCGGAAATAGTTATACATATGGCGGCGCAGCCAATCGTGCGTGAATCCTACAAAAATCCGGTATATACCTATGAAACTAACGTAATGGGTACCGTTAACATTTTGGAATGTGTACGTTTATGTAAATCCGTAAAGTCTTTCCTGAATGTTACAACAGATAAAGTATATCTGAACAAGGAATGGGAGTGGGGCTATCGTGAAAACGAGGAATTGAATGGTTATGACCCATATTCTAACTCCAAGTCTTGTTCTGAATTGGTAACCAGCAGTTACTTAAATTCTTTCTTTAAGGACATGCCGGTTGCCATCTCCACAGCCAGAGCCGGTAACGTTATCGGCGGCGGTGATTTTGCCGCAGACCGTATCATCCCGGACTGTATTCGCGCAGCTATGAAGAAGGAAGATATCATCGTTAGAAATCCTTTTTCTACACGTCCGTACGAGCACGTTTTAGAACCTGTGGTAGCGTATCTGATGATTGCCAAGGCGCAGTATGAGGACAAGCAGTACGCCGGAAGCTACAACGTAGGTCCGGATGAAACGGACTGCTGGACTACCGGCAATTTGGTTACTCTGTTCTGCCAGAAGTGGAATGAGGCTACAGGTGACAATGTGCGTTGGATTAACAAGTACGATGGTGGCCCTCACGAGGCAAACTTCCTCAAGTTAGACTGCTCTAAGTTAAAGAGAAGCTTTGGCTGGGCTCCGCGCTGGAACGTGGAAACCACCATGGAGAAAATTGTGGAGTGGACATGCTGCTATTTGAATGGCGATAATGTGGCTGAATGTATGGAAAAGCAGATTCGGGAGTTTATTTCGAAATAATTTATTTAGGAATAAGCAATACTCTGATTTCCTACATTCTGTATGTTGTCAGCCTTCTCATTTTTCAAAAACTAAATTGGTTTGGCAAGGTTGATTACCTGGTGGCTCAGATGATTGCATTCATTCTCAGCGTGCTTTGGTCCTTTTACTGGAACAACAAATTTGTTCTTAAACAGTGCACTTTTGGTATTATGGGTGGACGTGTTACATATCTCTGAGTTTGTGGCACCGATCATCAACCTTTTAATTAGTGTTCCGTTGAACTTTATTATTAATAAGTTTTGGGCATTTAAATGATACAGAAGAAATAAATTATAAAACACAGCAGGGCGGCACATAGTGTCGCCCTGATTTTACATCAAAGTTAATGTAACTTCGAAGTAATCATATTCGCAGAACCCCTTACAAAGCTCTCAGAGGCTAATTGCGGGGACTTAACAGAAAAGTGAAAGAGGATGTCTTGGAAGGCAGTACGCACAAATTTGAGGTGCTGGATGCGTGGAATGGGACCGTGTCGGGAGCGGTGGTTGTGAATACGATGTGGAGATGTAAAAAATAAAACGGTCGTTCACTGTGAATAAAGTGAACGGCCGTTTTTGGCATCATATGTTATGAAACGTTACGAGGGTGCTTTGCTCTAGGCACTAGGCGGAATGTCGGATTTCTATTATATATTTTTCTTTCAGCTTTGAACAACGGTTTGGTGGAATTATTTTTTCGTGTTGCAATCTACCGGCAACAATACCGGGATGTATGCCGATGGATTTTGCAAAGGCAATAATCTCTTCATCGGATGTATATTTGGATGGCGCGAATTTTTTGATTGCGTTTGGCGGGATTAAAATGTTCTTTGCAAAATTATTTGCGTCTTCTTCCAATTGGATATTTGCATCGATCATTTCCTGTTCGGTGTAACTGACAAAAACTGTTTTGATTTTGCGCTGGAAAACATGTTTTATTTCATGGAACAGAGAAAACCAGAATTTGTCGGCATCCAGCCCTCTGTTGTTCATTGCTAAAAGAACACGCTCATCATTAATCCATTTGACTGCACCGTTTACGCCGGAATTCTTTAAATGTGGCAGCACTACAAATGCTACACCGCATTGTGCGAAGATTTCCTTCATTCGTGGAAGAAAAACTTCGGGTTTTTGCAGGGTCATATCGCGTAATTCAGGTAAAAAAGATTTTAGTTTCTCTGCATTGTATGGTTCAGTTGTTATGCGTTCAGAAAAATTAATTGCAGTTTGAATCCAAGCTTTTGAATTAATGATGTTTTTTTCGCTTACATTTGATATTCCGGTTCTGTAATTCACAAGAAAATCAGGTTTGGTCATAATACGTAAATCGGATACTTTAAAATGTTTACATAGATTGGCAACTTGTTCTCTGACAACTTTTGTACCCGGTAAGCCGGCTACGTTGATGAAATACTTATAGTCAAGAAGGCGGGCAAAAACAGCTTGTTCGTCAAAATCTTTGGCTTGTTGGATTTCAATTACTTTTTGGTCATAAGTAGTTTGCAAATTTAACCATAGTTCAGAGCTTGTTCCAAGCATTACAGACAGTTTTTTGGCCAAATCATTTGAAATGTTTGCCTGTCCGCTTAATAAGTAACTGAGCGTTTTTGTTGTTGTTCCCATTCTTGTAGCAAATTCGGCTTGATTTATTCCCATGTCTTCAATAATTTCAGCAATATAGTATCCAGGGTGAAATGCTATAATATCTTTATATTCGGTTAGGTTACTCATAATGGTTCGACACCTCCGTTACTTTTACAATTTTAATCGCTTTACATTGGGCAAGTATGTCTCCGTCAATGATTTCCTTGCCGGCATCATCGCAAGGAATCATTGTTACTTGCTATGTCCGATAAGGAAGTAGAATTTTTAATAAAGTTTTCAGCGGACTCAAGCTTTTTCTTAACTTGCTCCGGATATCTCCAGAATTTCTTGTAATCGGAACAAAATTGCTTTTTGACAGTTTCGTTCTTATACAAAATTGTCATGCTCAACTTATTATATTCAACTCCTTTCGATTTTATTACCATTTTGGTAACAAAATTATAACACTGATACCCGGAAGAGTAAAGAGAAAATTTGAATTTATTAGAATCTGTTTACCTGAAACAAAATCGTATTAAATGTTTGCCATTACCATTTTTTTATACACAATTTACGTACATAAAGAATTCCTTCGTCACCTTCTACAACGTGCTATGCCAATTTTTGGTACCTTTTCACAAACTTGTTTTGAAGGAAAAAATTTATGTTAAATCATATATCCCGATAAATAAAACGTTTGCGGGATGAAAAAAACAAATTGTCGGAGTTTTTAATAAAACTCTGGCGTTGTTTTA
>JAZSFC010000040.1:0-22404 GCA_045531955.1 Lachnospiraceae bacterium
ACCACCCTCAATTACGATTTCATCTGCCTTAACAGTATCTAAACGGACATCAGCATCCAGGGTTCTTGGGATGATAATGCTGTTGTACTGTGCTCTTTCAATGACAACTCTGCCATTCTTTACCATATCTTCTGTAACTAATAATACATCACCAACAGTCTTGTATGTCTCTTCTGTTACAGGAACAGGAGTAGGAATAGGAGTTGCAGTTGGTAATGGAGTAGGTGTTGCCTTTGGAGCAATCGGTACGATAGTAGCCTTAGTAACCTTCATGCTCTTTACCTGGAATAATAAGCCCTTGCCGGCTGCAACGATTTCATCTACACCTTCCTTGGAAAGGGTAAGAGTGATGCTCTTATCGCCTTTGCTAAAGCAATCAAGATAACCATAAGAATTGCTTTCATGGCTTGTAATATACTTATTCAGATTTGCCCAACCGGATGGCGCATCATTCTGTAATGCAAGATTCCACCATTCAGCGGTTTCCTGTTCAAAATCAACCGTGATTTCTGCACCACCCTTACAAGCTTCAAATACACTTGCAGGGATAGTATTTGTACCGCCAAAGTCTGTGCTGTTTGTTGTCATATCAAATACTAATCCTGTAGCTCCTGTATCTGCTGCAGGCTCGGTATAAACCTTCCAGCTTACGGTGCAATCAATATCTGTTGCCTGAGAGAAGCAGATATTGAACATATATGCGTTTTTAAAATCAATGTTCTTCGCCGTATGCTTTTTAGCATTTAAAGTCTGGTTGGTATAAGGATTATAGTATTCACTATCCATATTATCCTTAGAGTCACCGGTTGTGTTGTTGTACTGGATAATAAATACATCCGTACCGGTAAAGTCAATGTGGTCTACATCTTCCGGCTTTACATTACCAATCAAGTCTGCTACTGTAACAGCCTTAGAGCTCCACCAGCTTGCAGCCTCCTTTACTGTAATAGAGCCTTCATAAGCTACCTTCCCCTCTTCCGCATAAGCAGTAAATAAATTACCTGCGGAAGGTAATAACATGGCAACTGCCAGGAGCCATGCCATAACTCGAAGCATGAATTTCTTTTTCATTACTTCTTCCTCCTTCATTTGTTTTGTCTTGATGCCCCAATACCTCAATCCTATAAGATAATACATCAACAAGATAAGTGTACACCACTTTTTGGTATTTTTCAACAAGAAAACGTTTAAGTAATTAATTTTTTTGTAATATATTACATTATTTTGTAACATAAAAGCCACCGTTTCAACAAAAACGGTGGCTTGTTCTTTTATTTGCCCTAATGCAGTTTAAATTTATTTACCTGCTCTGCCAGTTCAGCCGCTCTTGCTGCCAGTTCTTCACTGGTAGCAAGGCTTTCTTCTGCAGAAGCCGCATTTTCCTGGGTTACTGCCGCAACCTCATTAATTCCTTCTTCAACCTGTTTCAAAATTTCTGCCTGGGATTCTGCCATTTCCTTGGAACCCTGTGCCGCACCGGCAAAACCGGTCATTTCTTTGATAATGGCATCAAACGCAACTGCGGTTTCTTCCGTAATTGCATTACCCTTATCAATTTCCGCCACAGTCTTTTCAATCAGTTCCTTTGTGCTGACTGCAGCCTGGGCACTGTCAGTAGCAAGTTTACCAATCTGGTCTGCTACAACCGCGAAACCACGGCCGGCTTCACCGGCTCTTGCCGCCTCAATAGAGGCATTTAAGGATAACAGGCTGGTCTGGTCTGCAATTTCTTCAATCGCAGTAATAATATTGGCAATTTCATCAGAAATTTCTTTAATCTGCTGCATTTCCTCCTGCAGCTTTTCTACCTGTTTACGTTTTTCTTCCGCATCACGCACCGAAGCAAGCACACCATGATATGCGCCTTCCGCACCCTTAGCATTATCCAACGCCATACTGGTTACCGTATTTATTGTGGCGGTAAGCTCTTCTACCGCACTTGCCTGTTCTTCAGTACTTGCCGCCAGTTCATTTGCAGCAGTCGCAATTTCATCGGAGCCCCGGTCTACCTGCTCGGAAACCATGTGTATATTGGTTAATGTTTTATTAAATTCTTTCAAGATAAACACAAACGATTCTTTAATGCTGGAAAAATCACCAAGGAAATCGGTAATCTCATTAAAGTTCTTTGTGAGGTCACCCTGTGCCATCTGTGCCAAAATTGTAGAAATTTCTTTGATGTATTCTTCCAATGTCATCATTGTACCGCGCATGGATTCTGCCAGAACACCCAGCTCATCCTCCGACTGATACTTGATTTCCGCGTATGCCCCCATCTCACCCTGACGCATTTTGCCGGCTGCCGTCGTAACCTCTTCCAGCGGTTCAGAAATCATCTGGGTAATACGCTTTGTAATCACCATAGCAGAAATAGTAACTCCCACTAACATAACAATACCGACTACAATTAAGATATTGGAAATCAGCGCCGCCTGTTCCTCATATTCCCTGCTGACATTATAAATTTCCTGATCTAAGGTTTCTACCTCTTCACGGACTTTGTCCAGCTGTGGTTTTACACCCTCGTCAAAAAACGTACCGGCAGTGGAAACACGGCCGTTCTTTAAATGCAGCAGAACCTGGTCCAAGTTTGGCTGCAACTGCGCCAATTCCCCATATATGGTATTCAGTTTTGCTTTACTCTCTTCAGAAAGCAGGGTGTCTTTTAACACCGCATACGCTTCCATCATTTTTTGCCAGTTTTCCTGTACTTCTATTTCCGCCTGTGCCGCAACAGCTCTTGCATCTGCATCTCCGACGCCGCCCTCTGCTCTTGCAAAGTTAATGGCCCGTGGAATATCTGCCAGAGAATAACGGAAATCACCAATGTAAAAGGAGTTGGTTACCGGACCGGTGTACATTTTTTCTACATAACTTTCAATTCCCTTCATAGCACCTAACAGTGCTACAATCAAAAGGAAGGTGGACACAATAATGATTCCGTGTGAAATCGTTAACTTCTTTTTGATTGGTGCATTTTTTAACATTTCCCAACCAAGACTTTTCGCTTTTTTCTCTTTTTTTTCGCCCTTTGCCATACGTAATTTTCCGATACCTTTCTCTTTTGTTTTAGTACAAATTTCCTATACGAATCTATTTTACAGGATAACCTTACCTGCCGTCAAGAAAATTAACTCCTTTTATGAACATTTTTACTTTCCGAGCAAATCCCCGTCCACCAATGGCAAGCTATATTCTTCCGCCAGCGTTCTTGCCTGTTCTATTGCCTCATGATTCAACAGCTGCTCCGGTGCATGGGCATCCACTCCCAGAATTGCTTTATTTCCGTTTTCCCGCGCCAGTTCCAGAAAGCGCCTTGCCGGGTATTGCCGTTTTGTCCAAAGACCAAGGATATTGATTTCCAACGGCACATCCGCCTCTTTCATTGCCTGACAAAGTCTGGTCATTTCCTGACGGTACAGCCCCTCATCTCCGGTAAAGTTAATTAAATCCGGATGCGCCATATATAAATATCTGCCGGACTTAATCCCCTCAATGGCAATATCCACATAACCTTTCAGTACTTCCGGCTCATCGTGCTTCCAACCGGTGTACACCGTGTCATACTCTGCACCGAGGAAATGCTGTCCCTGAATCATGTAGTCCAGCGGATACCCGGCCAACAATTCATCCTGGGCCTCCATCATTCCCGGGCAATATTCTGTTTCAAAACCAATATAAATTTTTATGTCTTTTGCAAATTCTTTTTGTAAGCGTTCCAGGCTGTAAAAGTAACCGTCCACTTCCTTTGGTGTCATCCGGATATTGGAAACATAGTCCTTTCTCGGAAACACCCACGGACAATGGTCCGCAAAGCCTAAAATCCGGAATCCTGCCCGGATGGCAGCCTCCACATATTCCCGGTCCTCTCCGGAAGCATGCTGACAACGTTTTGTATGGGTATGATAATTCGCAATCATAAATTTATTCTCCTTTATGCTAACAGCACACTGCTTACCGGTCATATGCCTTGATGTATACAAAATTTCCGTTATCTCTTCCGTCCCTGTACTTTGGATTTAAAACCGCTTCCACAAAGTCTTTTCCCTCCGGTCCGTTAATGACAACCTTCACGTCCAAAGCGGCTTCTGCCTCGGCGGTAGTAACATCATCTAAGAAAACCAGTTCCCCGGTACGAAGCATATTGGACGGAATCATTACATCCCCAAGTTCCATTCCGGACTCTTTCTTTTCTTTTAACTGTTTTATCAAATCCTGTCCGGTAATGAGCCCGGAGACCGTAATGGTTTCACCAAAGAAATCGTTGCGGATAGGAACCACGTTAATCTGAAGTCCCGTAAATTCGTCCATCAATTCTCCTGCCAGCTCCGTAAGCAGCGGCGCCGCAAGTCTTCCGGTAGCAACTGTTATGGTACGGTGAAGCTGCTCCTTTAATTCCGAGTATTTTTCACTGTTCTTTAGCTGCTCCATTGC
The DNA here is from genome assembly GCA_045531955.1 of Lachnospiraceae bacterium. Classification (GTDB taxonomy): domain Bacteria; phylum Bacillota; class Clostridia; order Lachnospirales; family Lachnospiraceae; genus SIG299. The sequence goes on from JAZSFC010000040.1 coordinate 4,435, forward strand.
CTCAGTAAATTCCGTACGCAAAAGGCGCATCATGCCCACGCCGTTTTCCAACTGGATATAGTCATCGTAGGTTTCTTCCTGCGGGAACTCTCTTCCCGCAATAATATACCATTCATCGCTGGCGTGAATGAAATGTAACCCATATTCTTCAAAGCATTTCTGTTGATAACTTTCAATTAAGTCGATGATTTCTTCCGCTTCTTCCTTCGAAAAAAGTTCCAGCGGATACAAACCCTCCCGGTATTTTGTAATGCCCGCCGGCACCACGGAAACACTGCGCATAAACGGCAGATACTGCATCAAATCCTCAATGCTGCGTTTTAACTCCACGCCATCGTTCACACCCTTACAGCATACAATCTGTCCGTTCATCTCAATACCGTTTTCGTAAAGCTTCTGCAAATAGTTCAACTTCTCTCCTGCAAACCGGTTGTTCAACATTTTGCAACGCAGCTCCGGATTCGTGGTCTGCACGGAAATATTAATCGGTGCCAGTTTCAACCGGATAATCCGGTCAATGTCCTTGTCCTTCATATTGGTAAGGGTGATGTAGTTGCCCTGCATAAAGGAAAGACGGGAGTCGTCATCCTTAAAATACAAGGTGTCCCGCATGCCCTTCGGCATCTGGTCGATAAAGCAGAAAATGCACTTGTTTGTGCAGGAACGATAATCGCTCATAAGGTCTGTTTCAAACTCTAATCCCAAATCCTCATCTTCGTCCTTGTCCACCTCTAGCAGCCACTCTTCTCCGTCTGCCTTCCGGATTAATACCTCCAGATACTCCTCCAGTATCATGCAGCGGTAGTCAAAAACATCCTCTATTTCCTGATTGTTAATAGTAAGCAAAACATCCCCTGCTTCCACTTCCAGTTCTTCTGCAATGGAGCCCGGTTCTACTGCCTTGATGATGTGTTCTGTCTTTTTCATTAATTTTACTCCTTATGATGTGACACATGGAATACTTCCGAAAAATTCACATGTGTTGCATACAAAATCCGCTATACTAATTTTATAGTATAGCGGATTTTCTTTAAAAGCACAAATAAAATTTAACGTTTAACCATTTTATCCATCATAGCAAATACAAAGGTACAATTCAGCCCCACAAGCAACACGGTAAACGTTTCTTCATTTAATATTTTCTCTGCGGATTGCAAATCGGTAAGATACCCCATGTAAATACAATACGCCATCATAAGAAAAATTCCGGTCAGACTTAAGCATAGCGGCAAACTGTTGCTTCTTCCCTGTTTTACCGTACGTACTATCTGAAGTACATAGACAATAAAGCAAAGTACTGCTGCCAAAACCATCTGACTATATAAAAACGGTCCGAATTCATTCAGCGCTAATCCAAATATGGTTTCTCCATTAACAGCCCTGGAAAAACCGTATCTCATCATGCCGGCGCCGTATCCCGTTGCCAACACTGCCGTCACTGTCATTACAGAATCCCACTTATCCCAGGTCCGAAGTTTTTTCTGGTTCCGGAAGGTAAGCCATGTCATTAACAGGCAAATCGGGAAAATAATATGTAATGCCATGTACGGAATTTTCGCACCGGCCAGTTCAAAGACCAAAAGCATCAGAAATGCCGTAAGAAGGCACAGTCCCAGGTTTAATACACTCTGCCGTAAATTCTTCCGAAGCACTTTCCGTCCTGCCTCTAAGCTTTCCTGTTCTAACTTCTTTGCAGAAATTTCTGTGTGTTTCAATATGTTTACCGTTTTCCTGCACTCTTCACATTCTTTCAAATGTTCCTCTATCCATTCCTTACTTGCCTCCGAGCAGATTTCATCCACATAAGACGGCAATAAATCCTTGATAATATCGCATTCTCTTTTACTCATCCCTGCCACATCCTTTCAACAAAAGTTCCTTGGCCCGGTAAAAATTCACCCTTGCCCAATTCTCGCTTTTCCCCATGATTTCACCTATTTCCCGATAGGACAAATCACTCATGACGCGCAAATACACAACCTCCCTCATAGCTTCCGGAAGCTTCTGTAACTCCTTTAGGCAGTCGTTGAGCTCCACCCGCCGCAGAACGGTATGCTCTGTACTTTCTTTGGCCGCCTCAGCCGCCATTTGCACCAGTTCCTCCGGTCCTACCGGCACCTGCCGCCCCGCTTTTGCCCAGTACTGATATAGCAAATGTTTGGCAATCTGGCACAGCCAGGTGGAAATTTTATAGCTGCCGTCAAACCGCTCCAAGGATTCATACGCCCGCAGAAAAGTTTCCTGGGTCAAATCCTTCACCAGTTCCTCATCCCCACACAGGGAATAGAGATAGTGAGATACAATTTTCACATTTTCCCGGTATAATGTTTCCATTGGCAGCCTTTCCTTTTGTTACTCTTTCGTTTCGTTACAAGCATATATCCGTTTGGATGTGATTTCGTTACAAGAAAAGTATAAAAATTTTTATTTCTTTCGTCAATGGCAAGAAAAAAGGTGCCGGCATGATGCCTGCACCCTTCTTATTGCAACTATTTATTTGATTTTTGCAGAAAGCCGTTCCTTTGCTTCTTCTACGGTTTCGCCGTCCTTTTTAAACAGCTTTTCTACTGCCTTATCGGTTATCTTTTGGAAGCCTTCTACAGCGCCTTCTTCGATTTTTTTATAACCGCCAACCACAGCATCTTCCATCTTCTTGTAACCGCCGACTACGGCATCTTCAATCTTCTTATAACTGTCCACTACAGTGTCCTTAATCATTTCCGGTGCTTCCTTGGCAGCTTCCTTGATTTCTTCCTTCATGTCAACACCGTTCTTTTCTAGCTCATCCATAATCTGTAATGCATCTTTTTCTACCATCGTTTTAATCTCCTTTTTCTTTAAACTTGTTTTTCTTTGTTTCAGTATTTCCTGTTGATGATGTCAGAATACTACCCGTTTGTTTAAAGAATGTTGGAGATATGTTTACAAAATATTAATTTTCATTTATTCTGCAAAAACAAATCGGTTTTTACCGCTTCCTTTTGCCTCATATAAAGCCTGGTCTGCTTTTGCATATAAAATGTCTAACGCTCTTCCGTTGTCCGGATACAGGCTGATGCCTATGCTTCCGCTTACCTTCACTTCCGTATACGGTTTTGCCGCCAGAGAGATTACCTCTAATAATTCCTGCCCTTTTCTTTCCGCTTCTTCCGGCGAAGAAATATTCCGCAAAAAAAGGAAAAACTCGTCACCACCGATTCGTCCGACAAGGCCCCTGTCGGACATCGCGTTTTTGAGCTCTTTCGCAAGATTAATCAAAAATTCATCTCCGGCCTGATGACCCAGGGTATCGTTCAAACCCTTAAAATTATCTACGTCCAGCATAAACAGGGCATGAAGCTTATCTTCTTCGTCGTACAATGTCCGGGTAATATGTTCCATGGCAGTTTCGCGGTTTAAAACCTTTGTCATCTGGTCCAGCGTAGCCGCTTCCAGAATTTTTTGTTCTTCCAAATGAATTTCATTAACATCCCGTGCAGAAAGCATAATGCAAAGATGACCGCTTTCTGCTTCTGTCAGAAAATGCACTTCATTTTTTACCCAGCGGGCAGAACCATCGGACATCTTTCTCTCATATTCAAAAGTCATGTGATTTCTTCCGCTGGCATAAATGGCCCACAATTTATCAGCAGAAAACTCACGATAAAACACAGCTGCATCACATTCCGGATCCACGATGGAATCTACCGCATATTGGCGTAATTCCTCTACCGTCCGGCATTGCTGCAGGGTTCCATTGTTGATTTGCTGGCGTTTCTGCTTAATAATACGCCAACTGTCCACATCAAGATACGAAACTGCATACGTATCCTGCGGAAGCTCAAATAAATACTTAAACTCCTGTTGATACCGTTGTTTTGCCAGATACTCTCTGGTAATATCCTTTGTTACACCCAGGATTCCGATGATGGTTCCTTCCTCATTTTTTAGTAAATACTTAGAAGTAGACCCATATCTTGCCTGCCCGTTATCGTCGGTAATGGGCTCCATATAATCCAACAGGTCCTTTCCCTCCGACATCAACATCCTGTCATCTGCCTGATAACGTTTTGCCAGCTCCTGGTCTTCAAAAATTTCTGCATCCGTATGACCGATAATCTCTTCCTGATGCATCTTTCCCGTCATCTTAACAAAAGGAAGGGATGCCGCCCGGTATATTAAATTTGTATCTTTTAAAAACACCATATCTGATGAACTGTTCAGCAGTGCTTTAAATGCCGCTTTCATTAGCACCGTCTCCATACGCTTCCTCCTGAGTTTCCTAAGTTCTCCCGCTCTGTTCCCTATAAAAACTGTACCAGCTGATCTGCTTCTTTTCTTGCAGGCGCTGCCGGTTCTTCTGCCGGATAGCCGATGGCAAGTACCGCACCTACCTTCTGCCCCTCCGGAAGATTAATGGCATCTGCAATTTTTGCTTCATCAAAAATACCCATGATACAGGTACCGAGACCCTTTTCTGCTGCTGCCAGGCAGAATGTCTGGGTAGCAATACCCGCATCAAACATTTCCCAACGGTCTTCCTTGGAAGTGGTAAAGGAACCATCCCGTTCATAGCCGGAGCGCTTCTCCACATAAGCTACTACCACCAGAGCCGGAGCCTTTGTCAATGTATTTGTGTTAAAGGAAAATCCCATCATACATTCTTCTGCTATTTTTTTCTTAAGCTCCGCACTCTGCACCACATAGTAACGTGCAATCTGGGTGTTCTTCCAACTTGGGGCAAAACGTGCCAAATCCACCACCTCACGGATTACTTCCTGCGGAATCTGTTCTTCCTTATAATTTCTGATACTTCTTCTTGATTTGATGCAATCTACTGCGTTCATATTAGTCTCCTCTATTTTCCTTTTGCGGTATATAATTCTGTTCATTTATGTTATATCAAAAAATAAAACAGCGGTCAACCGACATTTCCGTCGATTCACCGCCGTCTTCTGATTATTCTAACTCTTCCCGTTCTAAGTCCAATTTTTCTATTTCCTTTACTGATTTTCTATAAAGAAAAATGTATAAAACAGAACTTACAGCTGCCACCAGACAAACTGCCAGCTCCGAGATTCTTGACTCTACCATGGTCGCCACAGAAAAGCTGACACAAATAATCGCAGTAATCCACATAGCATGATAAAAGGTTCTAACCGCCTGCTGCTGTTTTGCCCGTTCCTTTGCGATACGGGCTATCGCCTTAGCTTTCTGTTTTGCTTCTTCCGGAGATGCTTCTGCACCTGTGCTATTACTTTTTGTTGCACCATCCTTCACCAAATAGTCCGCACTCACTCCAAACAGCTCACATAACTGCACCAGATTATAAATATCCGGCAATGTCTGTCCAAGCTCCCAACGGGATACCGCCTGCCTGGACACCCCAAGCTGCTCCGCCAGTTCCTCCTGGGATAAGCCCTTTTGTTTTCTTAATTCTACAATTTTTTCTTCGAATCTCATAACCTGAGTACCTCCTTGCGTTAATACTCACATTGTAGTTTTCTTATCCTAAGAACACCATAACATAAGCAAAACAATTACGCAACCGGATGTAACATTTTTATAACAGTTGGTTGCACCAGGATTTTACGCCGGACTTTGCTGTAATCTTTTCTTTTTCGGCATTTCATACTTTAAAAATGGCGTCCCCTTGGTTTTATTCGTACAAAACGCTGGAGAAACGTCCTCACTTGGTGAGGTCTTTTCGAACCTAGTGAGGCTACGTTTCGATGCTAGCGAGAGCGGGTTTTGGTAGAATAAAACCAAGGGGACACCAATTAAAGTAGTTATGCCAAAAATAAAATATTATAGCTTAGCCATCTGCAGCTGTGCGGTTACTAAACCATGATAAATTCCCTTCTTTTCCATCAGCTCATCATGGGTACCCACTTCCGCAATGCTGTGACCATCGATAACAACCAGACGGTCTGCATTTCGAAGAGTAGATAAACGATGGGCAATGGCGAAGGTGGTTCTTCCTTCGGTAAGGCGGTCTAATGCCTGCTGGATTAAGTATTCACTTTCTGTATCCAGTGCAGAGGTTGCCTCGTCAAGAATTAAAAGTCTTGGGTTGGTTAAAATAGCTCTGGCAATAGCGATACGCTGACGCTCACCGCCAGATAAATTGAAACCTCGTTCACCAACATAAGTATTGTAGCCATCCGGCGTCTTTACGATGAAATCATGGGCATTGGCTGCCTTTGCTGCCAGTATCACTTCTTCCATTGTCGCCTTTGGATTAGCGAAACGGATGTTGTTCAAAATAGTGCCGGAGAACAGGAAGGTTTCCTGCAATACTACACCTATCTGGTCGTGGAAAGATTCCTGCTTGATTTCCCGGACATCCACGCCGTCTACTAAAATGGCACCACGGTCTACGTCATACAGGCGCATAATCAGGTTAATCATGGTGGACTTACCGGTACCGGAAGCACCTACCAGACCAATCATTTCGCCCTTCTTTACTTCCAAATCAATGTGCTCCAGAACCGGGTCATAGGAATTGTAACCAAAGGTTACGTCCTTGAAAGTAACGTCTCCCTGAATTTCCACATCTTTGGCTTCTACACCGTCTTTAATAGCCGGTTCTTCATCCAAAACGTCATAAATACGGTTCAAACTGGTAATCATCTGCATCACACTTCTTGGGAGATGGGTCATCCAGCCAAGAGGTCCGTACAGATAACCGGTATAGGTAACAAACTGCATCAGCGTACCTACGGTCATTCCGCCCTCTAATACGTCCACACCGCCAAAGTAAATGGCAATGTAGGAACCGACACCCATGATGAAAGTGAGCATCGGATAAAACAGAGCCCAGAAGGTTTCGTTCTTCTTTTGCACCTGGGCAAAATCCGCAGTCAACGCCTTGAATTTTGTAACTTCTGCCTCTTCCTGACCAAAGGATTTTACCACACGCATACCGGAGATAACGTCCTGCAGTCCGCTACGGAGCTTATCGTCCTTTACCCACTGTCTGTGGAAAATCTTGTGGATGTAGCTCCAATACAAACGGGTAATCACGAACACCAGCACAATCAGGCTGGTGGAGTATAGTGTCATTTTTGCATCAATGGAAATCATGATAACCAGGGATGCAATCATAGTAATTAACGCAGATAACATACCGCCGAATACCTCTTCCATGAAACGGCGTATCTGGCTTGTGTCGCCGGAAACACGGTTCATCAGCTCGCCCGGCTTACGCTTGTTCATAAAGCTCATGGAGAGCCGCTGAATCTTTGTATAAAGCTTGCGGCGCAGGTCCATGGAAAGCTGGGAACCAAGCAGTACACACCACCAGTTCTTTAAGATGTACAAGGTAACATTTACTGCTGTTAAAGCCAGCATAATACCCACAAATTTTGCCACATCCGCCATCGTGCCGGATTTTGTTGCCAGCACATTATCAATAAAGTTCTTTTGCACATACGGCATCAAAATGGAAATCGCGGAGCTAAGCAGCATAATGGCAGAAATACTAAGCAACTTCCACTGATATCCCCCGCATAAATCGGTAAACTTTTTAATAATCACATTTTTACCGTCGCATTTTGGGCACTTACTGGTACCCGGAAGTGCTCTGCCGCACTTCTCACAATATTTTTCATATTCGTGGCTGATAATTTTTTCTTTATCTCCCTTGGCAAGCAGGTCTGCACCACGTGCCACATACGCCACACGCTCGATGTGACGCATGGAGAACCGTGCCACCAGCTCCTGAGCTCCGCCTACCTTTGCGGTTACAATACCGCAGCCCACCATGGTTTCGCATTTCACTTCTTCACAATCCGCTAAATTTCTTTCATAAGAAATTTCGTTGCCGTTCAGAACCAGAATGCGCTTGGTAGTTACTGCAATGTACTGTTCTTTGCCTGCAAACTTTTCTTCTGCCACCTTATCCTTTCGGTTATAGAGAAGGTCCAAAGGTACACAGTACCAAAGCTCTTCGGAAGGCTCAGACTGTACCAGCCGCTTTTGTTCTTCCTTTAATTCATAGAATAATTTCATATTTTTACCTCAGTTTAAATAAACAGGTCTAACTTCTTTCTCTCTGCTACGGTCAGCTTCATAATATCCGGTACCTCAAAACGGTTGCCGTCCAAGTCGTTAATAACGATACGGGTATCCGTTAAGGAAACCACGGAACTTCCGCCGTTGTGGATGGTAAACCGGCATTCACCGTAAGTTGTCATTACATGAAAATAGCCATAACCGTACTCGGTCTTAATATCAAAAATCTTTGTGATTTCCGGTGTAAAGTAGCGAAGGTCTAACTGCTCCTTTAACATTTTTGCCTGCTCCGGGTCAAGAGCAGACAATTTTTCGATTACACCGATTTCCCTTGCTTTTTCATCTGCCTCGCGGATGGAAATGAATTCCTCCGGCATAGTAACAGGGAACGTACGGTATACGCCCACACGGTCATAGGTCTTATCCTTATAGGTAAGCTTAACAAAACCGCCCGGGGTACGCTCGAACTTGGCATTTTCCTTGGTTAAATAGCGAAGCTCCAGCAAATCGGCAGACTCCGCCTTCATTTTTTCTTCGTCGAATTCTTCTAATTCCAGCAGATTGCTCTGCATCATTTCTTCGTCCATATAAATCTCCTTTAATACATGACAAACCCTTTGTCACGCAAAACAATTACACACCTCTCATTGCAAGCGCCTTGGTCTGTAACTCCATCAGCTTGTAGAAGGTTCCCTTCTTTTCAATGAGTTCTGCATGAGTACCGGATTCCGTTACCTTGCCGTCATCAATAACAATTAACGTATCCGCATTTCGCAGGGTAGACAGACGGTGGGCAATGGAAATGGTTGTTCTGCCCTGTACCAGCTTCTCTAAAGACTCCTGAATAGCCAGCTCGGTTTCCGTATCTACCGCAGAGGTTGCTTCATCTAAGATGAGAATACGCGGATTAGCAAGGATTGCTCTTGCCATGGAAACACGCTGTTTCTCACCACCGGACAAACTTCTGCCTGCGGAACCTATGATGGTGTCATAGCCCTGTGGCATTTTGCAGATGAAATCGTGGGCAGACGCCTGCATGGCCGCCTCAATGATTTCTTTCCGGGTAGCGTCAGGTCTGGCATAAGCAATATTTTCTGCCACCGTTCCCATGAAAATATAGGTTTCCTGGGATACCATGGCAATGCTCTTGCGAAGTTCCGGGATACCCAGCTCTTTAATGTCTACATCATCAATTTTAATGGTTCCCTCTGCCGGGTCGTACAGACGGGAAATTAAGTTAACCAGTGTGGATTTTCCTGCACCGGACCGGCCCACGATACCAAGCATCTTACCTGCCTCTACCGTAAAAGTGACATCCTTAAGTACCGGCTTGTGCGGCTCGTAGCCAAACGTCACGTGGGACAACTCAATTTTACCGTTAATGCGTTCCGGACGCACAGGATTTTCCACCTCCGTAATCTCCGGAACTGCATCGATAATTTCAAACATACGCTGGGAAGAATTTAAACAGTCGGTCATCCAGCGGAATACCCAGGACATAAAGTCAAGAGGTCCCTGCAGCTGGCTGACATAGCCTGCAAAAGTAACCAGCATACCGAATTCCATATTGGTACCGGAAAGGATAAGGGCGGAGCCCAGACCCCATACAATAAAGGACGCCAGGTTTTCCACCGTGGAATACAGAATGGTAAACTTGTTGTCGTAACGCATTACGTCAATTTCTGCCTCACGGACACCCTTGTTGCCCTTGCCAAGACGGGTTAATTCCTGCTCCTGCTGGCCAAAAGCTTTTACGACTCTGGCACCGGTAATGCTGTCGTTTAACTGGCTGTTTAAGCGACGGTTGGCACGATGGCGCTTACCGTAGAACGTCCACATTCTCGGTGTCATACGGTAACTCTGGATGGTTAAAAACGGTAGCAAAAATAACGCTGCAATTGCCAGCAGCGGATTAATGCTGATCATTACCACGCAGGTTGCAATGATAGTAAATGCGTTGGTAAATATGTACGGCAGACCATCGATGAAAAATCCGGTCACCTGGCCTGCGTCATCCAGTACTCGTGTCATTAAGGCACCGGTTTGACGGGAATTGTAGAAGTTAATGGATAACTTACCCATGGAATTAAAAATTTCTTCCTTTAACTTTGCCACAACCTCCGGCACAATACGGGCCGTCATGGCACCGTGCAGCATACCCAGTAACTGCATAATAATTTTGGTTATTACCATAGCGGCTACCGTAAAAGCTAAAATTACGGTGTATTTACCGCCAAAGTTTTCGGTGAAGGAAACCAGTTCTTCGTTTTTGCTGAGTACCTTATCATACAAAAAGGTACCGGACAAATACGGCCATACCAGGTTTAACGCACCGATGGCAAGATAGCACACAAACATAAAGCAGATGCGCCACTTATACTGCCAGAAATACCGCATAACGCGGCCAAACAGGGACTTTTTATCCATGCAGCGCGGACAGACCTTTCTCGCCTGGTCCGGATACATGGTGCCGCACTTCGGGCAGCACTCCTGCTTGTTTTTACCTAAAATATCTTCCTCGGAAAGCTCCTCGGATTTTTTGATTTTCTCTAAATTTCTTTTGGCGCGTTCCACCTCGCCCATGCGGGAATTGGAAAATGCACACAGGAATCGTTCTTCTCCATTCACCACCGCCATTAAGGAACCGCCGTTGACTGCCCGGATAATCTCCAGCTTCTCAACCTCATTCAGGGAAAGCTTTTTTATTTCCGGTTCTGTTGGCAGCCCATCTGCCAACTCGTTTCCTGCATAACCGCCAAAACGGAACTTACCGTGAGCCTGGTACGGGTAGCTGATCAAAACCAATACCTCTTTCGTCATTACCAGATAATTTCTGGCAAAACGAAGCTCAGAGTCCAAGTCCGGCTCTGCCTTATACAGGATGTCTTCTTTTTGGATGCCCTCGTTGCCCAGCAGTTTGTACACTGCAACCGGCAGCTGCATCCTCTTTTCCACTTCGTTCTTCTCCTTCATGTCTTCACCCATTGGTTGCGTATCGCAGAGCTTGCATTGTACACTGTGCTCCTCCCGCGATACTTTGCCTCATTGCTGCTAAACAAACATTCACCGCTTATTTTACTACTTTCTATGTCGTTTTGCAATCACTTTTCGAACAAAGTTTCTCTCGGATTTTGCGAAGTTTTACATCGGCAAATCAAGTATTGCGATTTCACTTGACGATACCCGATTCTCTATGTACAATACGTTATGAACATTCCGTGGAGGTTAGACAAATGAAGGACACAAAACACCTGGTTTTAACGGCATTATTTCTGGCACTTGGTATTGTCCTGCCCTTTCTGACCGGACAAATTCCGGAAATCGGTTCCATGCTTTTACCGATGCATCTTCCGGTACTGTTATGTGGTTTTGTCTGCGGCTGGCCTTACGGTTTGGCAGTAGGTTTTATTACACCGCTTCTTCGCAGCCTGTTATTTGGCATGCCTCCCATGTTTCCTAAAGCGGTTGCCATGGCCTTTGAGCTGGCAGGCTACGGATGTCTTGCCGGACTGCTCTTTCGCATACTTCCGTTAAAAAATATTTTCCGCATTTATCTCAGCCTGCTTGGTGCCATGCTGGGAGGCCGGATTATTTACGGACTGGTTTGCATTCCGCTGATGGGTATTGCAAACGTTCCTTACAGCTTTGAAATTTTCTTTGCCTCCACAGTAATTGAAGCATTACCGGGAATTATTTTACAGCTGATTTTCATTCCTATTGTTTTATTGGCATTGCAGAAAGCGAACCTCATCAATATCACTACAAAGGGAAACTATCATGAATGATATGTTAGATTTTATAAAGACTAAACTGAATGAAACTAATAAGCGCCCCTTCCTTATTTCCATCGACGGCATGTGTGGCAGCGGAAAGACCACCCTGGGAAATCATCTGGCAAAAGAACTGAACGCCTCTTTATTCCACATGGATGATTTCTTTTTACAGCCACACCAGCGCACCGAGGCACGTCTGTCAGAACCGGGGGGAAATGTAGATTACGAACGGTTTAAAGAGGAAGTACTGGACCATATCTCTGATACTGCAGGCATTACCTTCCGTCCCTTCAACTGCTATGAGTGGAAACTGGCAGAAGAGGCAATTACCATTCCCTATAACGACATTGTAATTGTGGAAGGCTCCTACAGCCATCATCCGTATTTTGAAGATGTTTATGACGTAAAACTCTTTCTGGAAATTTCTCCGGAAGAGCAGAAAAGAAGAATTGTCGCCAGAGACGGCGTGGCCATCTGGCCGATGTTTGAAGAGAGATGGATTCCGATGGAAAACCGGTATTTTAAGGAATTTAAGATTAAAGAGAAAAGTGATATTATTTCATAAATGCAACCAGCAGTCAGGTTTTGAGCCAGACTGCTGATTGTTTTCTTGCCTAGATTAAAAGCTGTGAAAAAACTTAAATTTTGAAAACGGGAGTATCCAAGTGTCTGACCTCTCAGCTGACAGATGTTCAAATAGGACGGACAAATGAATTTATTTCGTTTGTTCCGGACTAAGTGAACATCTGTCAGAGGAGGCAGGCAAACACGGATACTCCCGTTTCAAAATTATTTTTATCACAGTCTTTTAATCAAACTTATTCTCCATAATAGTCTTCTGTAATTCATTAAACATTTCATTATATCTTACCACACCATCGGAAAGCTTGGTTACTCCCGCATATAAAATCAGCGGAATTTCCTTACCGTCATAAACAAACGGCTGGCCGTTCTTTGCCCGGACTTTTTCTGCAATACTTTCTGCATAAGTTACATCCTTGCTGTTGGTAAGTACCACAAATTCATCGGCGCCGATACGGAATACCACATCTTCTTCCCCTGCCGCTTCGTTTAAGCGCTCCAGCTGGGTAATGAGTGCAAGATCGCCGGCCTTGATGGAAATCTCGTTAATCTCCATAAGGCGGTGGATGTCGCAGCATACAAAATAGCAGCCTCTTCTCTGTACAAATAAATCATATAACTCACTGATATCAACACGTTTTCTGTTATTCATAAATTCATCTCCTGTCTCCTCCGGCAAAAGCCTGCGGGGGTAAAGCTCCGTGTACCGCGATTTGTTGCGGAACTCGGATGGGTTGCAGTTCCAAACCTGTTTGAATGCACGGGTGAAGGACTCGTTGGTGCTGTAGCCAAACTGCAGTGCTACGGAAAGCACATTTACTTCCGGATTGTCATGCAGCAGCTTTGCTGCCTTCATCATACGCCGGCGCACCATGTAATCATGCACACTGATGTTCATGACACACCGAAACAGTTTTTCCAAGGTGGATTTGGCACAAAAACAGCTCTTAGCAACCTCTTCTGTCCGAACGTCTTCTTCCAGATGGGTTTCCACATATTCCAATGCACTTGCCAGAAGCTCCATATTGCCCATGTCAATCCTCCTTAGATAATCGCTTAAGCTTGACTCTATCATAACAGACTTTTTTTGCCGATGCTTGACTTTTTGAGTATTTATCAGTTTCTTTTATTATTCCAAAGATTTTCCGGCAAACAATTCCTGATTTCTCGAATACTTTTTCCGGTATTCTTTCGGGGAAAGCCCTGTCTGCTTACGGAAACACTCGATAAAATGACTTTGGGAAGCAAAACCGAAATATTTTGCAATGTCGCCATAAGAGTATTCAGAGAATTTCAACATATTTGCCGCTGCCTTTATTTTCTCTTCGCGAATAAAATCACTGATACTCTTTCCTGTTTCTTTTTTAAACAGAGAGGAAAGGTAGCTGCGGTTTATATGAAGCTTGTCTGCGATATCCTGTACAGTAAGCTTGCTGTTTCTGTTTTTTTGTATATACTCAATCGCCTTTACAATCTGAATGGAATACACCTTCTGCTTTGGAAGGTCCGCCATTTTACGGGTAAAATCCATAAGCATTTCATTGTGCAGAACTATGATTTGCTCTGCCGTTTTTGCAATGTCCATTTTACCGATATAAAGGTCGCTGAGGGTATAGGCAAGTTCCCGTTCCAGTCCTTTTTCTACACAAAGTCTTGTAATCAGTGCCGTTGATACAACAAAATGGTAGCGCATGTTCCGAAGGAAGTCTTTGGACAACTTTCCGTATTCCGGATCTTCATATCTGGTGATATCTTTCGGGTCGGCAAGGACTTTTTGAACTTCTTCTATTCTTCCCTCTGCAATATTGTCATAATATCTATATTCATGGTCGTATTCCACATGATGCGTTTGTTCCTCACGGCGTTCCCAAAGCTTTGCATTCAGCTCTTTATTCATACTCATGAGTATCACCTCCCTAACGAGTTAATTATGCAACATTTTTGATATAATTGCAACAAATATTGTATAAAGCAATTCTTATGTAGTTGCATTTTAGGTAAAAAAAGGTTAAAATCAGCTTATCAGGGTTCAGGCTACAACTGCACCCCAAAATCGAACAATATTTCATTTTAAAAAGGAGATTAAGGGTATGAATTACGGTTACTTTGATGAAGTAAACAAAGAGTATGTCATCACTAAGCCAAATACTCCGGCACCTTGGGCAAACTACTTAGGTTCCCCGGCTTATGGCGCTATTATTTCCAACAACGCAGGCGGTTACAGCTTCGTAAAGAGCGGTGCCAACGGAAGAATTATCCGTTACCACTTCAACAGCGACGACACCCCTGGACGTTACGTATATCTTCGTGACGATGAAAGCGGCGATTTCTGGTCCGCATCCTGGCAGCCATGTGCAAAGCCACTTGACGTTTACAAGAGCGAATGTCATCACGGTACAGCTTACACCAACATGATGGCTGATTACTCTGATATCCACTCCGAGGTTCTTTACTACGTTCCTCAGGGTAAGGCATACGAAGTATGGAAGGCAAAGATTACCAACAAGTCCGATAAGGTTCGTAAGATTTCCGCTTTCGGTTATGCTGAATTCTCCAACGACAGCAACTACAATCAGGATCAGGTTAACTTACAGTACACTCTGTTCATCACAAGAACATACTTTAAGTACGACAACATGATTGTTCAGACTATTAACGAAAATACCGGCAAGAACGCAGAAGGAACCAACTGGAGAGAGCGTTTCTTCGCTTTAACCGGTTCTCCTGTTACTTCTTACAACGGTGATAAGGAAGCCTTCATCGGCCGTTATCACAACTACGGCAACCCAATTGCTGTAGAAAACGGTAAGTGCGATAACGTATTAAACTACAACGCAAACGGTTGTGGTGCATTACATACCGCATTAGAGTTACAGCCAGGCGAAACCAAGGAAATTGCGTTTATTCTCGGTCAGGCAACTCCAACTGTTGCTAAGCAAATTGTTGACGGTTACAAGAATCCATCCGTAGCTGACGCAGAAGTAGAAGAATTAAAGAAGTACTGGCATGCAAAGCTTGCTAACTTCCATGTTAACACTCCAAGCGCTTCCTTCAACAGCATGATTAACACATGGAACGCTTACCAGTGTTTCATTACCTTCACCTGGTCCAGAGCAGCATCCTTCCAGTACTGCGGCGAAAGAAACGGTTACGGCTACCGTGATACCGTACAGGACATCCAGGGTATCATCCACTTAGACCCTGAAATGGCTGCTAACCAGATCCGCTTCATGTTATCCGCACAGGTGAACCACGGCGGCGGTCTTCCACTTGTTAAGTTCGACCACAACGCAGGTCACGAAGATACTCCGGAAGATGAATCCTATGTACGCGCAACAGGACATCCTGCTTACCGTGCAGACGATGCTCTTTGGCTGTTCCCAACGGTTTGGAAGTACGTAGCAGAAACCGGTAATAAGGATTTCATCAAGGAAGTAATTCCTTACGCAAATAAAGAAGAAGGCACCGTTTACGACCACTTAAAGAGAGCCATCAACTTCTCCATGGAACGTCTCGGTGACCACAAGATGCCTGCAGGCTTACACGCAGACTGGAACGACTGCTTACGTCTTGGTAAGAAGGGCGAATCCACCTTCGTTGCTATGCAGCTGTACTACGCATTTACCGTATTAAAGGGCTTCGCAGAAGACCTTGGCGATACCGAATATCTTGCTTACCTTGAAAAGACACAGAAGGAACTGGGCGACACCATCCAGAAGGAATGCTGGGAAGACGACCGTTTCGTTCGTGGTATCAAGGAAGACGGTCAGGTTATCGGTTCCAAGAAGGATCCGGAAGCAAGCATGTGGTTAAACCCACAGTCCTGGTCCGTAATCAGCGGTCTCGCTTCCAAGGAACAGGCAGAACTTGCACTGGAATCCGTTCACCGCGAATTAAATACCGCTTACGGCGTTCGCGTTATGGCTCCGTCCTACGTTGACCATGCATTTGACGGTGCTCTTGCACTTCTCTTTAACCCATCCACAAAGGAAAACGGCGGTATCTTCTGCCAGCCACAGGGTTGGATTATCCTCGCAGAAGCTTTAATGGGTCACGGTAACCGTGCTTTCGAGTACTTCACCGAGTCCTCCCCGGCTTCCCAGAACGACAACGCAGACGTTAGAAAGCTGGAACCTTACGTACACGGCCAGTTCACCGAAGCGAACGAATCCCCATTCCACGGACGTACCCACGTTCACTGGCTCACCGGTACTGCTTCCACCTGTATGGTTGGCTGCGTAGAAGGTATCTGCGGTATGCGTCCTGACCTTAACGGCTTATGGGTATGCCCATCCGTTCCATCCGATTGGAAGGAATTCACCATGGATAAGGTATTCCGCGGCAAGAAGCTCCACATCACCGTAAAGAATCCAAACGGCGCAGAAAGCGGCTGTAAGGAATTCTACTTAAACGGCGTGAAGCTTGACCAGCCTTATGTGGCTGAAAAGGATATGAAGGATGAAAATGAAGTTGTAGTAATCATGTAACCTTTTTTTCCTGCTACAGAAACGACATAATAAATTTTAAGAGGGAACCGTTTCCGTGTTCGCCTGCCTCCTCCTACAGTTATTCGCCCCTGTCGGACAAAACGATAAAAAAACTCGTTCGTCCGCCATTGGCGAACAACTATAGGCTGAGAGGTCGGACACTTGGAAACGGTTCCCTTTAAAATTTGTCTATGTAGTGGCTGGCAACAGGAAAAAGTTACATGATAAGCTATTATACCGAAAGTTATCCCTTTGTTAATGCTGCAACAATATTTTTTTCAATATATTCTACCCTGTCAAAAACCATAGGCTTAAAATGCGCAGTTATGGCTACTACAATTTGATTTTTTCTATCAATATATATAATATTACCACCATCACCAATAGCGGCAATTACCTCTCTTGTTCTGTGCGGAAGCCACCATAAAAAACCATAATCCTGGTTTCCAAATTTCTCATCGGTAGATATATAGGATTTTGTCATCATTTCAATCCACTTCTCACTCACAACACGGGTATTGTTATATACTCCGTTATTAAGCACCATCAAACCTATCTGTGCCATTTCATACGCGGAAAGGGATAAGCCCCAACCTGCAGTCGGCATACCGGTTGGGTCCAAAAACCAGACCTTTCCGTGGTCGTTTTTGTTCATTAAATACTCAAACTGGTCTTCTTTGCTCTCGCATCCTGCATTGACTCTTGGGTCAATCCCTAATGGTTTAAACAGATATTCGTTAGCAAAAGCAAGCACATTCATTCCACTTGTAATTCGGATAATTCCCAAAAGGATTTGAACCCCGAGAGTGTGATACCGGAATTCATTCGTGATACCTTTGCGTCCACCCAAAACATCCAATGTTGTCAGTGTCCAATCTTCTGATGTACAAACCTTTGTCCAAGGTTCACTCTTTCCCTTATAGGGTGCTGTCATTGTAAGCAAATGTTTGATTGTAACTTGAAATATCGTCTGCTCTCCTCTTTTTGGAATGTAAGTTTCCTTGTAATAGTCCATCACAAAGTCGTCTACACTTTTTATCAAACCTTGGTCAATGGCAATACCTATCAACAATGATGTTACAGATTTTGAAGTCGGATCGTAGCCATGTCGTTCTGTGAGCCAAGGAGTTGCT
>JAZSFC010000012.1:0-39794 GCA_045531955.1 Lachnospiraceae bacterium
TAAAACAACGCCAGAGTTTTATTAAAAACTCCGACAATTTGTTTTTTTCATCCCGCAAACGTTTTATTTATCGGGATATATGATTTAACATAAATTTTTTCCTTCAAAACAAGTTTGTGAAAAGGTACCAAAAATTGGCATGGCACGTTGTGGAAGGTGACGGAGGAAATTGGTGGGAGGACAAAATGTTTCTTTTATTTACACAATTTCAGCACTGCAGTAACCGAACCCCCCGCCCTGTTTGTGTAAGAATAATCTCTTGCAAAAATTATTTCAAACCACTATACTTAAAATGAAAGATTATTCCGGCACAGCAGGACACCACCCACAAAGGAGGTCCTATGGCCAAAACAAACCGTAAATATAAAGACCGTCTGTTCCGCCTTATCTTTGCAGATGAAAAAAATAAAAAGAACACCCTGTCTCTATATAACATGCTAAACAACTCTTCCTATGAAAACGAGGAGGACCTAGAAATTACCACCATCGAAGATGTTCTGTACATCAAGATGAAGAATGATCTTTCTTTTATTATTGCTGACACCATGAATTTGTACGAACAACAATCCACGCATAATCCAAATATGCCGTTACGTGGCTTTCTCTACTTTGGCAACCTTTACGAAAAATATTTGGATACTAACGGACTTACGCTTCATACAAACTCCCAAGTAAAAATTCCCACACCTAATTATATTGTATTTTACAATGGTGTGGATGCACGGCCTGCTACGGAGAAACTCCACTTGTCAGATTCCTTTCAAACACCTGATAACCGCAATGAATTTGAATGGACTGCCACGGTAATCAATTTAAATCATCATGACAACCGACCTTTGTTAAACCGATGCAAACCGTTAAGGGACTACACATTCCTCGTCAGCAAAATTCAACAACACTCAAAAACCATGTCCTTAAAACAGGCTGTTAACAAAGCGGTAGATGATTGTATTTCAGCAGACATTCTCGCCGATTTCTTAAAAGCCCATCTCGCGCGAGGTGAAACCTCTGCCCGCACAAGCGGGCGGGCATTTTGCTTCGCAAAACAAGGAGGTTAAAAGTGTATTTAGCTGAAGTAAATGAAAAAGTGTTACGAAAACGCTTAAAAGAAGACGGACGTAATGAACTTCTTGCTGAACTAATCACAAAAAAAATCAAAGCAGGCAAACCACTGGAACAAATTGCGGAAGAAGTAGAAGAAACCGCAGACGCAATCCGGGAACTCTATGAGAAAATTAAAGCAGAGTCAGAACAAGGGGCTAATAATTGAATCAGTGTAATTGATGAAAGCAGGGGCGACATCGAAAGATGCCGCCCCTATTATTTATTTCACCTTACATGTATCTTCGGTTCAAACTGCTTCTCTATCTTCCTCAAATATTCTCATTCTTCAGAATCACTACCAGCTCGTCAATGTATCCCAAAAGGAAAATCCGTATGTTTTAGTGACAAGTTACGCATTTGCGTGGTAAACTTATCTCGTATCGAACTTGCCACAGAGCAGGACAAAGCCTCCGCATTGATCTCTAGGCGCGTGTATTTACCGCAACCACATGGGAGGAAATCAATATGCCAGCACAAGACAATATATATCTTCAAGAGGTTGTTTCCGGTGTCCAGCAACTAACAGAGGAAGAAAAAATCCGTCAGCAATGCCAGGCCCGTGAAGACTACGCCTACCGGGAAAGAATCCGCGAAGCTGACCGAAAGCGGGAATTGCAGAAAAGAGATACTATTATCAACGAGCAGAACAAGCAATTAGCATATTATCAAATGCTGTTTGCTAAACATGGTATTTCTGTTGAGGAGAATTAGGTTTTATGGTAAGAGCCGGCCCTAATGGTAATACACTAATATCTAATCGCTTTTTTTCATTTTAACTAACTCCATAATTAGTACTATCCCTTGCAACATGGCTAAGCATGTAACCAGCAGAAAATACAATACGCAAGCCCCTCCTATTCCCCAATGCGTCACAAAAAACGTAGGTAATAGTATAGATAGACCAAATGAAGTTAAATATATAACCATCAGCTTTCTTTGTTTACGCATGATTGTAAGAATATCATAAAAGAAATTAATGATAGCAATCATTCCTCCTGCAGCAATCATACAAACTGCATGCAGTTGATATCCATACAGATTAACACCGAAAACTATTTCTAAAATCGGAACACCTACCAAATATACAATTCCCATGCCCAAAGCTGTCAATACACTAACTACTAACAAAACTTTTCCTATCAAAGCGGTCAACTCTTTTTTGGCGTTTTTATTCCAATAATTTCCCAATGTCACTAACATGGGTTTAAATACAAATCCAGTCAACATAAATATTATCTGTGAAGGAAAATAGATAGCATTATAATACGTTTGATAACGATAATCCATTACTTTTTCCAGTGCATATTTCGGCGAATTAGTAATATATCCCATTAAAAAAAATGATAGAAATAACGGAAAGCATTGAATATACAACTGTATCATATTCTCGAAATTTAATTTTCTCTTTTCCTCTCTAGATATCCTAAGTGTCGGACGATATGTCATTATTAAAAACACAACCAAAGAAGCAATCACCATTATATTAAGCGAAAATAAAAGATTTTCTGTATGCAAAAGCACAATTGAAAAAGCAAAAACAGCTATCACCACTCTAAAGAACAAAGCACGCCCTGCTACATATAACATTTCTTTTCGCTGCAATTCCCCTTCATATACATCTGCTAATGCGTCAATCAATTTATATACACAAACAATAATACTAATTTTCAGTAAAATACCAGTATACCCTTTTATCACATTATATATAAGATTAAATAAAAACATTAGGGCACACGATGTAAATCGATGAAACTGATAATCTACGAATTTAAATTTTGAAATATCCGTTACTTGAAAAACTCGTACCGCATAATTTCCAACTACCATAAACATTTGGGCAGTTACAAAAGTAACAGAAAACATTCCGGCCAATTCTTCTCCCTGTAAAAATGTAATAATTATTGTTAAAACAGGAAATGCCATGGCAAATGAAATACTTCCAAGTGTGTTCCAAATATAATCTTTTTTTACCTGTAACATACACTCCTCTTCTCTATCATCATCTTCATGCACATACTCTATACTAATTAGTTATTTGGCTACTTTATTTCATCACTAAAAATTTTTTTCCATATCATTGTCTTGCTCAAGTAACGACATGGGTGAAAAATAAAATCAAATAAAACAATATACTTTTCTAACCATGCTATTACTAATGGTACTAAAAGATATATTATTAACAAAACTACACTTCCAAAAACTCCCACTTCTATACTGTGAGAAATCATGATTGCTTCTCTAAGAAAATTATTGTGAATCAAATATATCTCTAAAGAATATAATGCTAATACCTTTTCAATACCGTAGCAACACTTCCGATAATTTGAGTATAACCATACAAGAACAATGCCACCTGTAATTCCACATGGAATTTTGAAGAAAGCCAACTGTGTACTTAATTCAAAATGGATAACTAAAAATTGAAGCACAACAAATACAATAGCAGATACCATCACTTGCCACTTTTGTAATGTAACCTTGTTTTTTATTAAATACCAGCCAATATAAAAGCTTACATAGTATCCAAAGAATTTAGATATTTCTTGCGCGAATTTTGCATAAAAAAAATCACCATTAAATATTAACGCACTTTGAATTCCACCAAAAAGAACAAATAACAATATACATGTTATCAGAATCCACGAGCTTTTTTTGCCACAAAGCACTAAATATTCTTTTACACCTGTAATTAGTATAATAATCATCAAATGCGTTAAGTACCAGGTTATATTGTAATAAAAAAACATGTCTCTATTACTATTGTAAATAATAAAAAATATACATTCAAAAAAAATAGTTGGTACCAACAAATTGATTATCCGTTTTACTATTATTTTTTTCAAATCAAAAGTATTATTATATTTAGAAAACAAAGCGAACACAATACCTGAAATCATGAAAAAAAAGGGCATATGAAACAAATAAATAATCGATGATACTTTTCCCGCTATCGTAATATCGGTATCCATACTAAGTAAAACATGCCCATACACCACCAAAAAAATAGCTAAGGCCTTAATTGCATCTACCCATTCTATTCTTCTGCGCATTTCTTCATTACCAATATCTGGCATTACAAACACCCCCTCTTCACCACTTAATATCAATTTTCAATGTCTCTGTCACCCAGCAATACACATTAAGAAATAGTGCAAATAATCCACATTTATATAGCATCATTGCAACTGCCGGCTTTAACAAATATCTATGACTAAAAACATTTCCAAATTTCAAATATGCATTTTTTCTCCAACCAGAGAAATTATCATTCATCCATTTACTCATCTGTTGCTGTACTGCTTTGATTTTTCCCTTGTCCGTACCTGCAGCTTTCAAAGTAGCAGCAACCCCAAAATGAATAAATGCCATGAGATTAATAACATGTCTCCATGTTTCTTCACCTTGTGTATCCACCAAGGCTTTTGTCTTCAGCATTGCTTCCTGCATAACTGATATTTCTTCCAGCTTAATACCGCTCATTGCAGAACCTTGACGGACAAAGTAGTTATATAAAGGTATCTCGCAAAATGCTATATTGTTCATATATGGATACAGGCTGAGCAGAAACATCATATCTTCTGCCACCCGGGGAGCCTTTTCGAAATGCACATGTTTCACTGCAACTTCCCTTTTTATTAATTTGTTCCAAAGAGCTGTGTTTATAATTGGGAGCATATCCATGCACCCGGAAACATGTAGTACTTTATTGCCAAACTGCGTCATTTCACGGCATAAAACTTTTCCTGTTTCTTCGTCAATTCTTTCATAAGCACAAATCACCATTTCAGAATTATCCGATATTGCCCGTTGATATAATGCTTCATACATGTTCGGCTTAATAGTGTCGTCACAGTCGCAAAAGCCTATATATTCACCGATAGCTTCTTTAATTCCTCTCTCTCTTGCTTTATAAACACCACCATTTTCTATGTGAAAAACCTTAAACTTTTCCGGATATTTGCTGCTATATTCATCCAAGATTTTACCGCTGTTATCCTTGGAACCGTCATCAATGCAAATAATTTCGATTTCCGAAAGTGTCTGAGCCACCAACGACTCAAGACACTCTACCAAATGTTTTTCACCATTATATACCGGCAGTATCACACTTACTTTCATGTAATTTCTCCTTATCGGAACATCTTTTTAATTCGGAACACAATGTAGGTAGTTCCTGCTTTCATTACTCTCTTGAATTCTGTCCATGTCAGATTTCGTAAAAAAGTCTTTACTATATACGTAAAGGAAAAATAATATCTGGACATCAAATTGTCTCTAATCTTTTCAATCTCTTTAGCATCCGCATATGGATAATTAACTAAGCAATCCAGATAGCCATCCTTATTCAGCCACTTAGAATAGTCTTCTGTAATAAGGTATCCTTCTGCCTTTGCCCACTCATAAAAACCGGTTCCCGGGAACGGTACGGCCTGTTGGAAAAATACCATATCCGGATATAATTTCTTTGCAAACCGGAAGGTTTCCTCAATAGTTTCCCTATTGTCACCCTTCAAACCAATCATAAAGCAACCAAATACTTTAATTTTCAATTTCTTTGTGTTCTTCGCAAATTCTAAAGATTGTTCCAGCTTAATTCCCTTTTTGGTCTCATTAAGAACATTCTGATTTCCGGATTCATAACCCACCACCAACAAGCGGCAGCCTGCCTTCTTCATCTTTTCCATTACTTCATAAGACAAATCTGCTCTGGTGTTACAAGACCATACGATATTTAAATTTCTTCTGATAATTTCCTCGCAGATAGCCACAACCCGTGTCTTGTCCGCAGTAAATGTATCATCTTCAATAAAAATCTCTTTGATGTACGGCATCTTTGTGTGGATATACTCCAACTCGTCCACAAAATTCTCTACACTTCTCTTACGCAAATTTCTACCACTCATGGTCTCCGGATAAGAGCAGAAATTACAACGATACGGGCAGCCTCTGGAGCTGAAAATCTGAATCATCGGTTTCTGCGCAAATGCATAGAAATAATCGTTTACATCCAAAAACTTTTCATATACGGTAGATACAAACGGGACCTCATCTAAATCTTCTGTCCATGCTCTATCCGGATTATGAACGATTTCTGCTCCGTTTCTATATGTAATACCGTCCAGGTTCTGATAATTTTCACCTGCTGCCACCAAATCCGGGAACAGAAAATCATACTCCTGGCGTACTACTATATCAATTGCAGCACACTCTTTCATTACCTGGTCAGATAATGCCGTTGCATGAGTACCACCAATTACGATTTTTGTATTCGGACATGCCTTTTTAATCTCTTCTAAAACTTTATAATCTTCAAAGCAGGTAGAGGTTGTAATCTCAGCCATTAAATACTCCGGTGCTCTCTTCTTCACCTCTTTTATTGTTTCTTCCGTTGTCCACTTACGGGTTATAGCATCCAGTACTTCCGCTTCATAACCTCTTTTCATGCAGACACCTGCGGCATAACAAAGCCAGTATGGATAATATAATGTTCCGCTCTTTGTCTTCTCCGGCCAACGGCTACTTCTACTGATGTTAAATTTATATGGTAAATTCAAAAATAAAATCTTCATTCCTGTTATTAACAATCCTTCGATTGTTTCTCCTTTCCTGTTTCTATACCGGCACTTAATTCCTCCAGTAGTTCTTCCTCTTCTTGGTTAATGATAGTGATTCGTTGCACTAACTTTTTTATTTTATCTTCCATCTGCGACATCTTAAGTGACATCATAAAAACCTTCAATAAAAGGATAAAAATCATCACCAAGAAAATAAAATTTACAGTTGCTCCTACCCCAAAAATACCCGAAAAAAAGTTCGCAAGTTCCGGAAAAATACTAATCAGCAACAATCCAAATGAGATGGCAATCCAAAATAAAGAATCTTCAATCTGCATCTGGGACTTTCTAATCTTCCTAAGCGTATATAAGCATGTCATTGCACACGCTAATATCAAAATAACTCTCAAAACAATTGTCATGTGCTACCTCCTTCTGAATCTCTGTATAAAAAGAATTGACATACACATACGCATCATATATTGCATAGAGCGTTTAAGGTTCAAATAGCTCTCCCCGGCAATCCGCTCCAGCATTTCTACCTGTACTTCTTTTACTTTCGCTCCATTTCTAATCAGATAAGAAACCGTATCCGGCTCCGGACCATAATTCATATTATAGGCAAATTCTTTCATCATTTCTCTATTAAACATTCGCATGCCGGATGTCGGATCATTTATTTTTACTCCGGTTGTAAGTTTAATACAGAGGGAAATCACGTTGCTGCCTAACATTCGTAATGATTTTGGTTTCTTCTCCGTTACAAAACGAGAACCAATTACAATGTCTGCTTCTTCTAGTGCCGGTATCATTTTTTCAATAAACTGCGGTTGATGCTGTCCATCTCCATCAAACTGCAACGCAGCATCATATCCATTTTCATATGCGTAAACAAATCCTGTTTGTACTGCACCTGCAAGTCCCAAATTAACAGGGCAATCAAGTAACCTATATTTGTTTTCACGGCATATGTTCTTGGTTTCGTCTTTGGAACCATCATTTACTACTACATAGTCATATTGGGGATAATTTTCAATTAAATTATCAACTACTCTTTTTATGTTTTCTGCCTCATTGTAGGCTGGAATTATGATTAGTGTTTTCATATTTTTCTCCTTTTTAGTCTTCACTGACCATATTCTTTGGAATTGAGAAACAGAACAATAGGATATATGGAACACAAAGATTTATAAAATATACATACCTATAATCCTGCCATGCCATCGCTAATCCTAATGATATAATATTGCAAAATACCGGTAAAAAAATGCTCCAATACATATTCTTTTTTATACAACAATAACATATTAAAAACAGCAAACATGAATTCCATATTCCTGCTCTCCAAAAGATAGCATCTAGCAATTTATAATCAGTACTTATTTTGTAGTATTCCTTGATAACATTGGTTAAAACATTATTACACCTATACCAACCCATCTCATTCTCTATAACACCTAATTCATATGTATTATTAGCAGTTCTCCAGTTATATCCATTATTCTGCGCAATATTCCACAATATATCAATTCCATATAACCTATCTTCAATAAGCCTGAGTGGATTATGAAACAGTACGCGCAAATATTCCCTTATCATTTCTACAGTATCACTATTAGCCAATTTCCCAAGAACATCATTTGTTACTGCAATATCCGACATAAACAGTTCATTTGCCGAATAGGGCGAATAACACTGTTTCCATTCACTTAATGGCATAAAGCCTTCCAAAAACTCTTCCGTTTCCTTTGGTACGTCACCCGAAATACCCACATATACAATTCCATGAAGTACACTACTCACACCAGAAGATGCCACATTCACTGTTTCAACACCAAGTGACGGATAAATTACTTCTCTGACAAAGGAAATAGTAAGCAAACTAACTAACACCGCAATAAAGTATTTTATTTCTTTTCTGAACCACCCCCATAATATTAACATACATATTGCACCTATTAATACCACCAAGCCATTATGTCTTAACAAATAAGTCAAACTTAATGCTAAAACAAGTGCCAGTAGATTACGTTTTTTCCCAATATACTTAATATCCGACTCAAATCGAAATAGTAAATAGGTAAGCCACAACAAGCAATATGAATACAATATATCTTTCCAAATTATTGCTACATAAATCCCGTTATTAATAGCTAATGCCTGCATACAGGCAAAAACAATCAATACTTTTTTAGAAATTCTTGTTCTATGTAAGCAACCAAGTATTAGCGCACTTAAAATAGATATACATATAGACTGCACGATTGGAAATGCTACTAGCCACTCACCATCCATAGTCACCCATTTAATAAACAAGGTATGAAGAGCAGAATGTGCATCACTCATTTTCTCTAGTCCTAACACTTGATTCAATTGTGTTTTACTGTCTGTACTAATAGCAGCCGGATATGATGCCATGATATAGTAGAAGAATATTGTCATTTCAAGCATAAAAATTGTGAAACTGAATCCTCGACCACCATTCGTATTTTTCCATGCTTTACTTACTTGTAATATAACAAAATACCATATTCCAACTACTAAAATCGCCAAAACACACGTTCCGATAACATCGCTCCATATATTTGGTCCTTGCTTGTTTCCCTTAACAGCATATTCATATACACTTGTTTGGGAACCGACATCTGCAAATAAATCAATTCTTGTAATCTGTTGTCCGTCTTGGATTTCAACAATTCCTGACCACTGATGCTTTCCAAAATATAAAGCCACTTCCCCATGCTCTGGAATCGATATCGTCAGCGGCAAACTTCCTACTCCAAAAATTGTTCCACCATTGTTAATCCAGCCCTCTGGTAAAGCATTAAAGATTTCCGGACGATAAAGTGCTCCATTAACTTTAATCTCGCTTAAAATGACTTCTGTTCCATTAGATCTATTATTTTTCTCGCCTGTTGGCATAATAGATATTGTTGTTGGCCCTGCATCAAAGAAAAACACTTCTTTGATGCTCACAATCAAGGGTAGCGCCAGCAAAATGCTAGCCAGAAAAATCAAAATTCTTGTTTTCCTGGTTATCTTTCCTATATTGTTCACATCGTGCTTTTCTCGTATGGCATATTCTAAGGACTGCATCCACCTCAGCAAAGCTAATAAAACCTGAACAGCCAAAAGGATTAGTATGCAAAATTTAATTACATCCTTAAGTAAATTACTTTTATCTAATAAAAACCATTCTTCACCAACAAATTGAAAGCAAATTATGACTGACACAAGACATATTAGTAACTTTTGCCAAAAAGTTACACATTTCCATTGAGAAATATTTTTTTCCAGCATCTTCAGCATCCCAATTTTCCCAATTAAGATAATCAGAAGTGATCCCAAGTAAAAGACTGCAAGGAAAAATGATATAATTGAAAAAATATTTATTAACCAATGGTCATAATAATCCCCATTAAGCTCACAGATGTAAGCAGAACCTTCCTGTGAATATAAATCTATTTCCTTTCTCTGCGTAGATGTTTCAACAAGTACACCGCCCGACCAGGCATGCATTCCGAAATAAATTTTTATTGAATCTGCATTCTTTACCAGTATTGTTTGAGTATACTCCTTTTCAGTAGGGCACGAAAACAGAGCACCATTATGTTGCCAGCCTTCTGCTAAAGGAATGCTACTCAAGTCAATTGAAACACCATCTGCTTCTATACTTTGTAACCACACTTCAGAAGAAAGTGCAGCATCATTACTTTTACCAACGGCTGTTATACTAATCGAAGTATCTTTACCAAATCTAAGCAATACATTTTGACCACAGAACAATAAAGCTACCACTGCGAATATTCCGGTAAGCAAATAATGCCTCTTTTTTAGTTTGCCAATCTCTTTTCTTATCCAAACTAATAACAAATATGTTGCTAGCACTAAATAAACAAGAATAATCAGTCCCTGAGGAATACTATTAAACACATTTTCATTTTTCATTATTAGCACTAAATAAGCAGAAATTAGCATTGATATAATAAGCACACCACATTTTAGTTTACTTCTCATCTAGTATCTCCTTAAACTACAGCTAGTCCAATATCGCACATTTGAAACCTTGCTGTGTCTTCACTAATTTATAATAAAAACAACTCATTATTTATTGCTTGAATTTTTTGATTATTGTAAGCATAATTACTATTTGTTTCTTTTACCGTTTTTACTACTTCTTCATTTAATAGCAACCATTCCAACTTACAAGTAATCTCACTTTCATTGTTCTGCACCAGCCAACCGTTAATGCCATCCTCTATCTGTGTACTTATTCCACCTACATCTGTAGCAAGAACCGGCATTCCCAAAATAAGTGCTTCATAAATAGTATTTGGAATACCTTCATACTCCGATAATAGTACGAACACGTCCGATTTTTTCATTTCAGCAAAAGGATTATTGATCTGACCGCACACTGTGATATCTTCTGATAAACCAAATTCATTAATCATGTTATAAACCGTTGCTTCATCCTCACCGCTTCCGATAATGGTCCACTGAAACTCAAATCCAATTCTTTTAAGTCTTGCCAAAACTCTAAGTAGTCTTGGATAATTTTTATATCTGTCAATTCGTGCAACAGTTACAAATTTAATCTTTTTGTTTCGTAACTTATAGCCGCGAACACTGTATTTAACTTTCTGATATTCTCCACCATCTTTTAAAATATTATCCAAAGCTTCAGCAAATGCTTTCTTTTCCCTTCTCATAATCCAGCCATGCTCCGGTGCCAAAATTCTATCAGAGACATTTTCCATCTCCCTGCAAAGCACTGGTGTGTCAAGCATCAAAGATTCATAAATATATTTTGCGATATCTTCACGTTCAAAAAAGCATGCTAAAATATCTGCCTTTTTCACTTCGTCAATAAAATCATACTCCGTATTATGAATCTCAACATTTCCCAACAAGTTCAACTCAGAAGCCAGTTTTTCTACTTTCCACACATAATTACCGGTGCCAAATATTTTCCAGCAAAAATTTACCCCTTTGGCTTTTGTTTCTGACAATGCCAAAAGTACTGTTTCCCAATCATAGGAATTTTTTATTTCCTCAAAGCTGACAAGCGTAATTTTTTTCTTTTTTTCATCATCAACTAATGCCATTGCTTTTTTTTTAATTTCTGCTATCGGCATTAAGTTTTGATTAACCACTACCTTACTCTCGAGTTCCGGATATAACTGCACAAATTTTTCTTTTATTGTCTCTGTGAGTAAAACTATTGCATCGAACTCTTTATACAGTTCCTTGTCGTTTGCTGTTAACTGCTTTGTCCAATCGCTCAAATTTCTCCATTCGCAATAATCTGTATGCACCCACTGAATTTTTCTTTTGCAGTTTGAAAGAGACGCAGCTTTGCGGAATTGCGAGCTTTCAGACATTACACAAACAATATCAAATTGTGAAATCAGCTTACTTAATTCCGGAAGAACATATTCGTCATAAAATACCGTGTTTTTCTCAACCTTAATTTCCCACAGTTCCTTCACCTTTTTCACTTTGTCACCAAATGATACAAACTTATTTGTAAGACAGTCTCCAATTGTTTTATTCAGTAACACGTCTCTAGGAAAGTCTTTATAAGACAAAAAGTTTACACCATCCAGCTCTCTTCTGATTGCGGCATTCGGAACGCTACACGAGAACACAGATACACATTTTCCCTGCTGGACCAAATTAGCTATCTGTTGTTTTGTAGCGATATGTGCCCCACCCGGATAATTAATATCATCAATAATATATAAAATCGTATCTTCCTGCTGTTTGATATACTCTTTACGGTTAATACCATTTTCGATAAGTTTTTCGAATTCAGCTAAGATTTCCTCTGTATTGTCAAAGTTCTTTATATTGTCTTTAATACTTTTCCTCAGCTCTGAGTTTTTCAAGAATTGCTCCATCTTATCAGCAATATCCATTACATCAAAATCTGCAAGCATACCTGTTGTTCCATGCTCAATTTGTTCTAATGCACCGGAAGTTTTTGTAGCAATTACCGGTGTTCCTAATATTTTTGCTTCTGTAATTACCATGGACCAGGACTCATGGTCTGAAAGTACAGTAACGGCGTCTGCTCTCGATATATATGCATACGGATTTTCCTTAGCGCCTAACAGTAAGAAATTGTTCTCTAATCCTTCTTTTTTACATAAAGTTTCCACTTTATTTGTCAATACAGAATTCGCTTTAGAACCTATATTAACCCAAAGAAATTCTATCCCTCTGCGTTTTAACTCAATCATTACATTTACCTGGCGTAAATGATTTTTTTCCGGCCGGATGTTTGCACAAGTAAGCACAACCGGTAGTGTGCTATCTGGGAACTCTTCAGCTTCCTCATTTGCTCGGCTGAAAATATATTCAGCATTATTAATGTTGTAAATACATACCGCTTTTTCTTTAATGAACGGATATCGATCTATGCTGGACTCCATTGAATTTTTAGATACAAAGATCAAATAATCCATATGATCTAGGAAATAAAAATAACCATGCTCATCAAAATATTCAGCCACAGAAATATCACTATGAATCCATGCCGCTTTTATTTTCGCATTAACTTCATACGCAACAAAAGATGGAAGGCACCATTCGCCCACGAAAAAAGCCCAGTCATATTCTTTATTTCTTACAAAGTCTAGTGCCGGTAAAAAATATGCACTTTTCTGCTCTGTTGTATATACCAGCTTTCCGTGGACACGGCTGAGTAAACTCAAGTTCTGATATTCTGCATATGCATCGCACACCCGTACATCCTTATTCAGACGACCTATCAGCGAAACACCATTTTCTACAGGGCACTGGTTTAAGACTAAAAGATCAACATCGAATTTTGTTTTGTCTAATCTATTTAATAAATTTACGAGAGATGTTTCTGCACCACCCTTATACAGCTGACTAATCACAAACAATAATTTCTTTTTCATTTTCCTATTGGTTCTCCTTTTGTATTTTTACTGACTTATTTAAAAGTTCATTCTTTCAAACAAATAGAAATCACTTGTAGATGTGCATTCTTCCTCTCCGATAACATACGGATATTCATTTGGAATGTAGCTAGTAAGTTTCCATCCTCTAATATTCTTCTGAACATAGCTCATAAAATTTCTATGGCGAAATTCTTCCCACCTTGTATATTCTTCATGATTACTGCTGTATATCACAACATACTTTTCTGCTACGGAAAATAAATCTTCCATGTATGCACTAAAAATATCATCTTCTAACAAGTGGAAAATCACATCCATCGAAATTGCCATATCATATTTTTGATTTATATATTTTTCCCTCTCAGTCAGCGTGTGAAAAAATACCTTCGTAGTATCAGCTACATATTTTTCTCTGTTTCTTTCAACAATATATTCCGAAACATCTACTCCGGTATAACATTCATAATTTATCAATGAAAGCTGATTACCATCTCCACACCCAAACTCTATAGTTGTTTTTATGTTGTTTTCCCTAATAAAATCATTCACAACCATGGCTTTAAATTCAGCCAATCGGTTGTAAGAACCCGTTCCGGAAGTACCACCTTTTTTATAGTGCTCATTCCAAAAGTTCCCGGATTGTATAGCAACCGGCTCATTTTCTCCTGCCAGTTGTTGTCCATCCTGACCTTTTAATGCATAGGCAAGTCTGCTCTCCACAGATCGCTTTTGTCTTTCCAGTCTGCAGATATCTGCTACATGGGACTTTTTTTCTTCTTCCAACGAATCTAACAATGCTTTACATTCTTTCTCTGCCTTATGCAATTGTTCAAAAGCTTGTTTCTGCTGCTTATAATACTGTCTGTAAAACCACTTGTTCGTTTTTGTCCACATCATAAATTTCTCCCCTAAAATATCTCTATCAACTTATTTATGCTTTCTTCATTACCTGATTTATAATGTCTCCAATTACTTCTATTTATCTGTTCTTCAATTCCACCGACTTTTTTAGCTACTACTGTTAACCCTAATACTCCGGCTTCATCTATGGTTACCGGAGTTCCCTCATAATCAGAAACCAGCACCAAACAGTCGCAGTTTTTCATCAATGGATATGGATTTGTTAACTCCCCAATCAGTTTTATATTTTCCTGTAAGTTTTCCTTTTCAATTCGTTTTTCCAGGTGTTGCCTTAGGCTGCCACCACCAACAATATACCAGCAGAATTCTTTCTCCTGCTTTTTTAGTCTATTGCAGATATTCAACACCCTGTCCAATGCTTTTTCTTTCTCTAACCGCCCTACGGTAATTAGGTTTGTTTTGGTTTTATCCGGGATGGTAGCACCTGTTTCCTCTGCCATTCTAAGAATTCGTTCTCCATCAATCAGGTTGGGAATTACAACCACCTTGGATTCCAGTGCCGGTAATTTTCTTAGTAAGCCTTGTTTACTGTGTTCTGATAAAGCAACAATATAGTCGAATTTCTTATATAGTTCTCCATCCTGTTCTGTCACTGCTTTTGTCCATTCGGAAAATTCACTCCATAGCGCATAATCCGTATGAATCCACTGTATTTTCTTCGGATGCTGTAGTTCAGCCACTAAACGACGAAGTTTTGATGCTTCACTTACTACCACTACCGTGTCGAACTGTTCTAAATGTGTTCCAATCAAATTATACAGTTGTCTATCATAACTTTTTTCTCCATATCCCAGTCTTATCTTTACCGAATAAAGTACTCTGGAAATCTTCTGTCCGACAGAAAACTGTTTAGATTTTAATACTGACACACAACTGCATCCTAACAATTCAAACTTGTCCCATACTTTCTGTCCGATAAACTGATACGGTAATTTTGCTAATTCTTTTTGCGGTCTCACAAGAGAAAACACACTGATATCAAATAAGTCTTTTAACTGCTCCATTTGGAACAACGTTACTTTTTGTGCTCCACTCGGATAATTAATATCATCAAACACATACAATACTTTTTTCAATCTTCTACCTCTTTATCAGTGCTTCAAACTCCTGCTTCACTTTCTGTTTTAAAGAAAAATCTTTTAAATTATTTCTTAAATACTTCTGAAGTTCTTCATCCTGTAAATATGTCTGAATACCATCTGCAATCGCTTCAGCCGTAAAATCAACCAGAACTCCGTTAGTACCATCCAACTGTTCCAGTGCACCGGATGTTTTTGTCGCAATTACCGGGGTTCCGATTAGTTTTGCCTCTGTGATTACTAAAGACCATGATTCAAAATCTGACAACACTGTTACTGCTGCCGCTTTAGACATATATTTATATGGATTGCTGTCTACCCCAAGGAATAGAAATTTGTCTTTCAGTTCATATTTCTCTAAGAGATTTTTTACCTGCTGGTTTACAAAAACATTTGCCGTAGAGCCAACGCACAGCCAGGTAATATCCATTCCCCTGTCCTGTAAAATACGAAGGGCTTCAATCTGTCTCGGATAGTTTTTTTCCTCCCGAAGATTTCCCACACTTAACAAAAATTGTCCAGGATATCTCGCATCTATTTCCTCTTTGGATGCCCGAATAATCTCTTCCTCATCACACATGTTATGGACTACAACACCTTTCCCTCGTAGCATAGGAAATGATGTTTCCGCACTGTTTTTGGAGTTTTCCGACACATAAATATATCCTGTGTAGTCATCATCATATCCAAGCAGAACCTTTTCATTCACAAAAGGAGCTTTGTCAATATCTGTATGAATCCATACATATTTCTTCTTTGCTTTCACACGGGTTGCCACAAATTCAGGGGACATCCATTCTCCATACGAAAATGCATAATCATATTCTTTATTCTTTACAAAACGAAGCGCAGACCTTCTGCACAGTTGGCGTTTGGTCAGTTTCCGGTATATTTTAAACCAAATCTTACGAAGCACTGCCAGATGCCCCTCTTTTTCAGCTGCATTACAAACCGTAACCCACTCAGGGATATCCGGAATCAATGAATGGGCCGTGCTGATGATCATCTGGTCAAACACCAGAAAATCCACTTCATATTCTTCCGGTGGCAGACTCTTCAGCAAATTTAAGAGTGCCACTTCAGCCCCGCC
The DNA here is from genome assembly GCA_045531955.1 of Lachnospiraceae bacterium. Classification (GTDB taxonomy): domain Bacteria; phylum Bacillota; class Clostridia; order Lachnospirales; family Lachnospiraceae; genus SIG299. The sequence continues at coordinate 16,682 of JAZSFC010000012.1, forward strand.
TTTATAAAATTGTGTGATTACAAATAGTAGCTTACATCGCTTCATATGCTGCACAAACTTCCTCTGCATTGCCAAACATCTTGACTTCTCCGCTAGAGAGCCACAATGCTTTCTTACAAATCTTCTTTACCTGTTCAATGGAATGGGAAACAAAAACAACTGTTGCCCCTGAATTTAATATTTCCTGCATACGGGCAAAACTCTTCTCTTGGAATTTAAAATCGCCCACCGACAAAACCTCGTCAAGGATTAAAATATCCGGAACATTCATTGTTGCAATGGCAAAGCCAAGACGCGCCTTCATACCGGAAGAGAAATTCTTTAACGGAATCTGTGTAAAGTTTTCCAACTCTGCAAATTCAATTATTTCACGATATTTTTCTTCCATATACTCCTGTGAATATCCAAGGATAGCACCATTTAAATAAACATTCTCTTCTGCTGATAAATCATCATCAAAACCTGCACCAAGTTCTATTAACGGGGCTATACAGCCGCCGGTGTACACACTTCCTTCTGTTGGTTTTAAAACACCGGCAATCAACTTTAAAAGAGTACTCTTACCGGCACCGTTTAACCCTACGATTCCTAAAGAATCACCTTTTTCCAGTTCAAAAGAAACATTCTTCAGAGCCCAGAACTCTTCAAACATTACCTGACGTTTTAACAGTTTAATTACATACTCCTTAATGTTATCTATACGCTCACTGCTCATATTAAACATCATGGATGCATTTTCCACACGAATCATTGTTTCCATCTTTTCTTCCTTTCAGAAACTAAACATACAGTACAAACTTGTCCTGCTTCTTATAGAACACAATTGTCCCAATCAACAGCATTCCTGCTCCCATCAGGAAGCAAACCAGATTTTCCTTCATGCTTGGGAACACACCATTTAATACTAAATCTCTCATATACTGTACATAATGGTACATAGGATTCAGTTTCATCAGTTTCATGGCTGTTTCCGGCAAAATGCTAACCGGATAAAAAATTGGTGTAAAATATGTCCAGGCCATTACAAACACACCATAGAATGGAGCAATATCCCTAAAGAAAACAGTTGCCGCCGCAAGTAAAAGCCCCAGTCCTGTTGCAAATAGAAACGTATAAAACACAGGAATTGGTAATAATAAAAGCGTAATCTTGAACTCTACTTTTAGCACAATCATTACAATAAACATCGCAAGTAAAGAGAACCCTAAATTTACCAGTCCGGAGACCACTTTTGACAGCGGAAATAAGTACTTTGGTATATAAACTTTTTTCATCAATGATGCATTTCCAATAATAGAATAAAGTGCATTACTTGTTGTTTCCGAGTTGAACGAAAAAATCAACGAGCCAGACAAATAATAAATTGGGAAATTTTCAATATTCTGCTTAAACAGCGTAGAAAAAACAATGGTAATTACCACCATCATCAGTAACGGATTCAATAATGTCCAAAGCATGCCCAATACGCTCCGACGATATCTTACCTTAATATCTCTGGTTACTAGATTCTTTAACAGATTTTTATATTTTAGAAATACTTCTATTCTAGTCTTTATTCCCTGTATCATTCTATTTCTCCTTTAAAACTGATAAATAAATTTGTTTCATTTTATCAGTTACTATTGCTTTGCTGTACGAGCGTATTATCTCTTTGTTAAACCTTCCGTAAGCTTCTACATCCGTTTTTTCAAGTTCCAGTAATGCTTGTCGTATACTACTTATACTTTTAGGCTTGACAAGCCAGCCACCCTTGCCAGATACAATCAACTCGTTGTTTCCTCTTATAGCTGATGCAATCACAGGCAATGCTTCTGTCATCGCCTCTTGCAGCGAACAAGACAAACCTTCCCGTAGTGAAGGAAGCACAAATACATCTGCTGCTCTTAGTAGTTGTTTGATATCATTCCGATATCCCAACAAAAATACCCGGTGTTCCAGACCATATTGTTGAATTTTACTCTCCAAATACTTTCTTTTCTTACCCTCACCGCAAATGGCATAACATAAACTTTCGTCTGTGTTGCGTAATGCCTTTATCACTGAGATATGGTTCTTGTTCTTGTTAAGTTCTCCCACAGACAGCAACAGTCTTTTCTCCGGTGAAACACCAAGGGATATTCTGGTTTCTTCTTTTTCTCCTACCGATACTGCATCATCAATCTCTACACCCACACCCGGTATTTTTTTCACTTTGGTCGATTTGTTCTTGCAAAATCCAGATGCTCTCTGATAATCTTCTTCATTTATAGTGACCAGCACGTCCGTATAGGATGCCAAGTACCGTTCCACCGGATAAAACAGTAGCCAATAAGAAAGAGGGGCACCTTTAAAAAAATGAAAACCGTGCGCAGTATATATTACCTTTGTGCCGGTTTTTCGATACTTATTTGCTGCCATTCTCGTTAGTACTGCACCAACCGGGGTATGACAATGTATCAATTCAAAATGGTGGTCTTGCAGTAGCTGTTTCAACTGACGGTATGCCTTTGAATTCTTTTTTAAATCAAATGGCGACCGTGCAAAGTCCACCTGATGGCACACAATACCGGTGCCTTCTAAGCGGCTGTTGTCGTTGCCATAGCTGACGTTGTTAAAGTTAGAAGCATAGTGTACTTCGTAGCCCAGTTCCTGCAGAGTTTTGACGTTATTCAGTTCAAACTGTGGTACAAAACCACTGACATGGGTTACAATAAGTGCTTTTTTCATTCCGATTTTTCTTTCAGTTTTTATTAAATTTACAACTCTCATCACAACTAAGCCTTGCGGCTTTTCTTCGTTTGTGGCCGACAACTTTCCTTGAAAGTTGTCTAGTCAGAAAGCCGGCGGTGATGTACCGGACAACCCCGTTGCTTCTGCAGCAGGATTGCTTCGTGCGTTACCACACTTGTATGTGTTAACAGTGCGTCTGCACTGCGAACTACCGTGATTGTTCTTTTGCCGGAAAGTAAGTTAAGAAACTCTTTCCAACGTTTTTTGCCGTGTTCAGTGCCGCGTTACCGGAGTGGCCGTTGGGGCACGTAAACAGCTTGCCGCCGTAATAGTTTTTTCCGGCGGTGTGGCCCTGGTTATATCTGCGGATTTTTTCGCCGCATTCGCTGCAGCAGTCCGTAATATGGTACGGGCGGATGGAAGTCACCACAATGCCCTGTTGAAAGGCCTTGTACTTCAGGTTTTTGATAATGGATCTGCCCAGCCACCGGTAGGCATCGGTTTTTAAATAGCGTTTGTCCGAAAAGTCGATACTCTTTTCATAGTTGGGCACCACCAGCACCTTGATATTCTGCTCCCGGCAAAAGTCCAAAATCTGCCGGCTGATGCTATGGGCGTAATGGTGGTTGATGTCCTTTAATTCTGCGTAGTATCCGGTATTTTCCATAACCTTTGTGACATTTTTTCTTGCCTCAAAGCCCCGGCTTTCTTCGCTTATCCTGATTTTTCCGAGCACCCTGCGCCGCTGCTCTTCCTTTTGCTTACCGCCGCGGAAAAACCGGTGTTCCAGCTCGTTTCCGTTCCGGTCAAGCAGTGCTGCCACTGCCAGGGTATCGTTATCCGGAAATGCCAACGAACAAATGCGGTCTTCCGTTTTCATGCGCTCTTTTACGGTGCGCACATCCTCCACCGGAAAGGAAACCGGTACCTCCAGCCAGGCGGTCTTTTTATCAAGCACCAGCATTGGCGACAGCCGTTCTGCTCCTTCCGGAAATTCCCGGCCGGAAAACGGATAGGTCACCCACTCCCATTTGCCGTTGCAAAGCAGCTTAATCTGAATCGTTTTGTCAGTGAATTCCTGGTACATGCCTTTGTACAGCACCATGTTTGGATTTAGTGTTGTTGCCTTTTTTCTTGCCAGGTCGATGGCGGTGTTGATGGCGGACCTTCGAAAATACAGCGGCACCTTCGGAAACCCAATTAGCGGGTACTGCGGCAACACGCCTGCCGCCTTCATTTCTTTGGTTCCGATGCACTTGGTTTCCAGCGCCCGAAGCAGCAAAAAGTCCGACTGCAAAAGCAGGTCTTCCTCTTGCGTAAGCACCTCGAAGAAATGTTTTACTACCCGGTCGTACAGTTCCTTGGTCTCTTTCAGCCGGTCAAAATGCCGGTCGTAAAGGCGCACCCGGTACGTCAGGGTGGAGTGTCCGATTTGCTTTTTGCTTGTCTGTTCCATAGGCCGTTTCACCGTCGCGAATCTAACAATTTAGAATAAAAGGTTAGATTCGCTCTGCACTGTAAAACTTGGCGGAAATTTCCTATAATCATTGAAAAAGGAGTCAGACTATCATGGCAAAAACACAACCTATTAAAGAACCGGAGCACATCAATGAATTGAAGGAGTATTTTTATGAAAAAGGGGAATTCAGAAATTACGCTTTGATTGTTATCGGGCTAAATACGTCACTTCGTATCAGCGACATTCTTGCCCTGCAGTGGCGGGATGTCTACAATTTCCACACCAACAGCTATCGTCAGCACATTTACGTATTAGAGAAAAAGACGCAGAAGCAGAATACCGTAGCGGTCAATCATGCCATTACGGATGCTCTGGATTTACTGCGAAAAAAAGAACCGGATTTTTATCCGGAAATGTATTTGTTTGCCAGCCGGAAAGGCGATAACAAACCGATTTCAAGAAACCATGCGTTTACGGTCATCAAAAACGCTGCCCGCACCCTTGGTTTTGAAGATAATATCTCCTGCCACTCCCTGCGGAAAACCTTTGGATATCAGGCCTGGAAGCAGGGCGTACAGCCGGCACTGCTCATGTCCATTTATAATCATTCCTCGTATGAAATCACGAAACGGTATTTGGGAATATCCCAGGATGAACGGGACCAGGTATTTATGAGGGTGGTATTGTAGTGATGCAAAGTGTAAAATTTATCTTGACTTCATTACACTTTGCGTTTATAATATGATTGTAGTACAAAATATGCAATAGAGTAGCTTCAGGGTTATCATAAAGAGTTTTCTAAACAGAGCTTGCATATAACCTAATTATATTGTATACTTTTATTAGTAGATGGGCTATATGCCTATCATGTGGGCTGACACATAAAATCCGAAATTCTTCCCGGACTTCGGGTGCCGGGCAGTTGGCTGGCAACAGAAAAACCAGAGTGTCTTCCCGGACTTCGGGTGCCGGGCAGTTGGCGGACAACGGAAAAATCAGTCATTAAAGGAAGGTGCCACGAGCTACGGCAAGAGGACCTTCCTTTTAAATTTAAACAAAAGAATGATTGGAAATTATAATAATTCTAAAGTTGATTTATATACGGAAAAAGTTGCCGGAACCGTTTCTGCTTGCCTGGGGTTGATTCAAAAAGGTAATGACAATATCTTTATTCCAAATAGTGTATTAAACGAAGATATTCGGACTCTTATCCCAAAACCTCCCGGAAAAATATATGCCATTTTTAAAAAGAAAATAGGTGAAAGTTACTATACAAAGCTTACATATCAAAAGAATAATTTAGAAATTACACGTAAATGTTTACCCAAAGAACTTCTTTCTCAAATTACTCCTACACTTCTAGAAGACGATAATGAAAAGATTTCCCCTCACATCCCTTGACATTCCCCATAAAACACAGTTATAATATAAGGTGGTATATGTTTATGTGAACATAACCTTTTATTCTAAATTGTTAGATTCGCAATAAAAAATCAGAGGGCATCCAAATTCGGATACCCTCTTTATTTTCCCCATCCTACCGGTTTTTACACATAAAAAATATCCTGCCATTCTTGGCAGGATATTTCTGAATTTGAAATTATACGTTTGCTACATCATCAAACACTTCTTTAAGAGCCGGATACAGCTTCTTAAATACCTGGTACTTCTGCTCGTACTTAGCAACGAGTTCTGCGTCAGGCTCGGTTACGTCAACCACACGGATTAACTTATCGCCTGCTTCTTCCACGTTTGCGAAAGCACCGCAGCCAACCGCTGCAAGGATTGCGCCGCCGTAACCAGGACCTTCTTCACTGTTGATGATTTCTACGCTAACATTCATGATATTGGCAATCATCTTTCGCCAAAGCGGGCTCTTTGCACCGCCACCGGTTGCACGCACACGATCAATCTTTACGCCAAGGCTTCTTGCAATTTCTACGGAATCACGAAGGGCGAAAGTAACACCCTCCAGCACTGCCTGTGTCATGTCGGCACGGGTGGTGTCCATGGTCATACCGGTGAAGGTACCTCTTGCATTCGGATTGTTATGAGGAGTACGCTCACCCATTAAGTATGGCAGGTAATATACGTGATTTTCGCCAAGCTTGGTAATCTGCTTCTGCTCTTCTGCGTATTCCTTGGTTCCGATGATTTCGTCCATCCACCACTTGTTGGAGGATGCTGCGGAAAGCATGCAGCCCATTAAGTGATACTTGCCGTTTGCATGGGCAAACATATGTAATGCATTAGCATCGTCCACTGCGAACTTGTCGCAGGATACGAATACGGTACCGGAAGTACCGAGGGATACGATACACATACCGTCCTTTGTGGTACCTGTACCAACGGCACCTGCAGCGTTGTCGCCGGCACCTGCAATAATCTTAACATCCTTGGACAAACCGAGGCGCTCAGCCACGTCTGCCTTGATGGTTCCTACTACGTCATAGCTTTCAAAAATCTTAGCAAGCTGCTCTTCCTTTACATCGCAGATTTCCATCATTTCCTTGGACCAGCACTTGTTTTCCACATCCATAAGGAGCATACCGGAAGCATCGGAAACGTCGGTGCAGTGTACGCCGGATAAGAGGTAAGCAAGGTAATCCTTCGGAAGCATAATCTTTGCAATCTTTGCGAAGTTTTCCGGCTCGTTCTTCTTTACCCAAAGAATCTTTGGAGCGGTAAAACCGGTAAGAGCCATGTTTGCGGTATACGCGGAAATCTTTTCTCTGCCGATGGTCTTGTTTAAGTAGTCGCACTCTTCCTGAGTACGTCCGTCATTCCAAAGAATAGCCGGACGGATTACGTTGTCGTTTTCATCTAAAATAACTAAACCGTGCATCTGACCGCCAAAGCTGATGCCTGCGATTTCCTTTAAGTCAATTTTATTTCCAAGTGCCTTAATGGAAGCTTCCATCTGAGCTACCCAGTCGGATGGATTCTGCTCCGACCAGCCCGGCTTTGGAAAGCTGAGACCGTACTCTCCGCCTGCACTTGCCTTAATTTCTCCCTTTTCATCCATAACAACCAGCTTGATGGACGAGGTTCCTAAATCGATACCCAAAAATAACATGTTGTAGCCCTCCGATTTCTTATTTTTCTCTTAGAAGTTTTGGCCGTTCCAGCCCCAGTCGCTGACACCATGATAGGTGACATAGATGCAGTTTCCCGGAATTCCCAGCACCTCTTCGAAGATGCGGCAGATATTTCCGGTCATTCTGTTATATGCAGAAGCAGAAGCATTTCCAAAAAGGCTCACTTCCACATAAGCGCCCTTTTCCAGCTTTCTTCCGCCCATATAAAGATCATACTGATCTTCCATTCCAATCATAAGATAACTTTCCGGCTTATTCAAGTCAGATATTGCTTTTCCCAACTCACTTTTGAGCACGTCGCGTTTTTCCTGCGGTACGGCAAGGGTAATTTTCGAATCAATAAACGGCATTTTTTTCTCCTCATTTCCTAAATTTGCCTGTCGGCATATTAATTACATTATAATCGACAACAGTTCATTGCGCAATGATAAAATCTGCGCCACATGGTAATTCGTGATAGTATCCTTATCGGTCCATTCAGTCAGTTCCGGCTGCTCTGCGATGTTTGCACCGCCGGCTCTGAGCTGTGCCAGATTTTCATCATTTAACTGTCCCGGCTCCTCCATAGCACAAAGCACCTCCAAATGGGAAACCAGCCGTCTTGCCCGTCCTTCACACATACGGAACAATTTTAATTTTTCCTTTTGTCTTGCTTTATGGAACGGCAGCTTCTGATTAGCAAAAATACTGAGCTGATAAGCAATGTCCGCCAGCTTTTGTTCCATGATATCTGCATCCGGCAGGTTATTATCTCCGTCAAACAAATCTTCTAAAAACAAAATCAGTTCCGCATCCAGATTTTGCACCGCTGACCGGATTTTTTTGCTGTTATCGTAAGGAAATACCAGTACGTTAATAAGCATGCCAACTGCCAGACCGATAGAACTGTCCCAGATTCTGCCAAGGGCATACAGAAGCGGATGAACATCCGACGTGGTACAAACCATAACCACGATAAAGCACGCCAATGACGGTGAATAAGGGAGCTTTAACATATTGTAAAATACAATTACAATCAGAATTCCGATCCCCGCCGACACCACATAAGGAATCGGCAACGTATGCAAAAGAACCGCTGCCAGCGCTCCCACCACAATGCCGATAAACTGGGAAAGCACCGCTTCTACCGATTCTTTAAAGGTTGGGCGCACCGCCTCCATGGCACCCATCATGGCAAAAATCAGTTTTGATGAGGTAGAACCGCAAAATTCCGCCACCAGCATGGCAATGACTACTGCTGCCACGGTTTTGATGGTACGGCGGCCGATATGAATTTTTTCTAAGGTGAGTTTCATGGAGGATGCCCCTTTCTCAGTTATTTATTCTTCGGTTTCTATTTTCACAACATCTGCAATATCTACATTTGTTTCCATTAACCGGTTTTTCAGCTGCAACACTACTTGTTTTTCTGAAAACGCTAATAATTCTGCCTCTCTGAACTCCCTGTCCTTTCCGAAAATCCCATCAAAAAACCGCTGTTCATTTAAACTTACATTTACCCGTTTTCCGATAAAATATTCTTTGGAAACCGTTTCATAACTGCTTAAATCCACCTGCTTTTTTGCCTCCGGAAGAATTTCTATTTCCGTAATATACTGCTTTGCCAAACAACCGATGAAAACACGCTCCTTTTCCGGTACTACATAATACAAGAAGCTTTCATCCTGACCGATAAGGTATCCTTCTGAAAATCCATCGTTCCAATCGGACAATTCGACCCGGCAACGCTGTAAAAGATACTTATTAAACTTATCCATCGCTACCGGTATATCTTGTGCCGAAGCATCTTCCTTGCTTTGCTCCGCCATATTTTCAATGATATTACCAACCAGTTCATCGATGCTGCAACCCAAAACTTTGGACACTGCCTTCAGATTTTCAATATCGGGCATGCCGTTATCACTCTCCCATTTTGCTACCGCAGAACGGGAAACCAAAAGTGCTTCCGCCAGTTGCTCCTGGGACATCCCAAGGTTCTTTCTTTTTTGCGCAATTATTGTTCCTATCTTCATGGAATCCTCCTTAATTTGTTTGATGCCCCCATCTTATGCAGGCAACATCCAAATTGCAAGATACTCTTCGTTGCAGCGGTGTTACGCTCCGTAACATTAGTTTATAAAGTCAATTTCATACCGGGTTCCCTTGGAAAACAACACACCTTGCTCCAACTGAATGCAGAGAATAATGGTATTTTCGTCCACAAAATTATTATGCCCATTATCAATCCAGGAAGCAAAGGCATTACGAAGTTTTTCTGCCAACTCTTTATTTTCAGTTTTTCCAAACCAGCCAAGGTTGACACCTTTGCCGGTAGCCGTAAACCAGTCTCCGGCTAATGCTACTGTTGGATTTTTCTCTATCTGCCGCATTTTATTGGAAAGCGCATAGGTAATTACATAAAATGCACCATCCTCATAATAAGCATTCACGTAACGCACATAAGGCATGTTATCTGCTGATGTTGCCAGGGAAATAACATTATCTTTCCCGAAACGCTCGTCCATGATTTGCTTTGTTACTGCTGTTAGTTTTTCCATAATTCGTCTCCTTTATATGCCTTACAGCCCCAGCTCGTTCACCAATGCCGGCACTCTTCCCCGTTCAAACCAGAAATCCTCCATGGGATTTCGGAGGAAATGCTGCAGGGTGTCTGCATCTTTCAGCACCTCATCAAACGGGGTATCTACTCGTCCCTTATCGCTGTGGTTATACACAGCATTTGTTACCATTTCGATTTCTTCGTCCGTAAATTCTCCTGTTTCCGTAAGAAGTGCCTTTACATACGGTGCAGATTTATGAGCGTGGTCATCGCTTTCTTCTACAAAATAAGAAGTATAGTCATGAAGCATTCCTGCAATTTCCGCCAGCTCCGCTATCTTTCTTCCCATGCCGCGTTTTAAGGCAAGCATAGCAGCCGCCTGGCCCACACCATACAAATGGACATAGGCACATCTGTGCTGGTCTGCATCCTCAATGGCATTAATTTTTTCATCCAATACCTGTCTCACCGTGTCAATTCTTGTGTATTGTCTTTCGTACATATCGTTTTCCTCCTGTCCCCATTGTAAAACATAGTTTCTTAGTTTGAATCCTTCAAATAATCCAACACGCCAAGTGGACTCTCCGCTTGCCAAAACTCCGGCTTTCGCCAGGTTGGCTGCTTGCTTCCCTGCTGTAAATACCAAACCGCCTGCAACGGCTTCATGCCAAGCTTTTTTGCTGTTTCCAGTTCGTAGCTTCCGCCATCTCCTACATACAGGCATTCTTCATAAGCTACACCAAGTTGTTCCACACATCGGCGAAATATTTCTTCCTCCGGCTTGGCAACGCCCTGCTCACAGGACAGACAGGCCACATCAAAATACTGCCAAAGTACGCTATCCTTAATTACTGCTGCTTCTTCAAAATAGCAGTTGCTGATTAAACCGACTTTATAGCCTTTTTTCTTTAGCTCCTCAAACATCGGAAGGATTTCTTCATGCAGATGGTTGAAACACTCTATTTTGCAAGCCGTACGCTTGTCCACTAGTTTCTGCACCAGCTCTGCATCATACTTATCACTTGCCCTCAAAATTTGCTCGAACACCTCTTCCAACGTCATTTTGCCGATAGTTCTGTCATAGTCCGTCGGGTCCCAGATTTCCCTAAGCTTTGCCTCAGGAATATCCATGTCCTCTGCAATTTGTTTTCCAAAGTACAGCGTACTTTTAAAGTGGGTGATTAAGGTTTCAAACATATCGAAAATGACTGCTTTTATCATGGTTTCACATCCTTTTGCTTTTTGATTCCATATATTATATCGTTGCACGCTTTATCATGGCAACCACATCGGCCACTTCAAACTCACCATAAATATCCGGCGCAAAACCTCCCAATTCATCGATATTCTGTGTTCCGTTATAGAGGATACGTCCGGTACCATAATATACACAAAGTCCGGTATTCGGAAGATAAATATTCATGCAGTTTCCGCTAAAATAGCAACCGCCACTGTTTTCACCAAGTACTACCGTCCCCTCGATTGATTTTAGATTTGCGATAGCAGACTCACCGCTGGAAGAAACATAGCGGTCAATCAGCACGTAAATCTTTTGTCCGGTAGATACCAACTTGCCTGCAGAATTATATGTTTCAATACCCTGCTCCACAATTTCTTCTCCGTACTCTTCTTTTAGCAATGCCACAAATGTGTCGGAATTTTTCTGAAGAAAATCCATTGGTGGCTCCGGTTCCTCTCCTGTCAAGCCTACCAGAAACTCCCACAAATAGGCATCGCTTCCACCATTATTCATCCGCAAATCAAAAATCAAGTACGGGCAATTTTTGTAGTCTGCCCCGCTTTTCGCAAACTTCTCCAGTTGAAGCTTTTCTTCCTCTGTATCATAATAAAACTTTTTTATGTCAAACACCGGAATTCCTTCTGTTTCCAATACTTTTACTGCATAATCAAATGTTTTGGGACATATTCTGTCCCGATGATGTAACGGAATACCGTCTACTTTAAAATGTCCATCGTAAATAAACGAAGTAAATTCTTCACGTAACACAGAAACTGCATTTTCAAAAGAATACCCATTTTCTATTTGTCTAAGTACATTCTCTTTAGCAAGTAAAAAACGCTCCTCGCCAAAATGCTCATAGCCACCATAGCTGTTCTTCAGTTCATCAAACAGAATATCTAAATCTGCCATAAACTCCGCTTTAGTGGCTGCAGTGTTTTTTTCTTTTTTTATGATTAGTTCTTTCAACTTTGTTTTCCTACTTTCTCATATTGTATTTTTCACATTCTGCCTCTAATCTTTTAAAGTCGAGACATCTCGTCTTCCCTTTATAATTTGATTCACTTGTACACAATTGATACAAGCAGTTTGCCTTATTTATTATAACATCTGCATGCTTACGACACCAGTTTAATTCATCAATACATAATTGTTTATAGTATTTTTCTCCTACTGAATCATCTTTATCTGCTTTTAGGTCTGCTTTCAGCAATTGTTGTTCTTCTACCGGAATCATTAGATTGTAATTTAAAACTCCTAGTAGTTTACCATTTTTATTTATTATTTTATCAAAATCAGCTCGGGGATTCATTCTTTTATGTTTTTCAACAGGATGAGATAGAGGAATTAAATATTTTCTTTCATTACAGATAACAACTATACCAACGTAAATTTGATGCTGCTTGCCAATTTGAGGTGACACCGAGGATACCCGGTTATCAACATTATGTAGATTTCTTATGTACTTCATATCGATTCGATATAGATTAAGTCTTTCTTGCTTCATGATACTCCTTAGATAAAAATGTGGTTATGCATGAAGCATAACCACAACTGTGGAATCACTCACAAGCGATTCCAACGCTTTTACAACTTCCACTTAAGGTAGGACTCACCTCTACTATTATACTAACATATTTTTAGAATTAGTCAACAATTTTCAAAAATCCAATCTCTACCTCCACTCATTCTCAATCCATACATCTACTTCGTCCCGCTCCGGCTCCTCAAAGATGCCGTCAAACTTGGCAGCCAGTCCTTCATCCACATAATAAGCGGAGGTTTTGCCCGCTAACACATCTGCGTTCCTCTTTTCTAAATTTTTCTTCCACTGTTCATTGGAAACATTCACATAGTGGATCTCGCAAGGCACATTATGTGCTTTGTAAAATTCCCTTGCTTCGATTCGTTCCTCTTTCATCCAAAGACCCCAGTCCAAAATGACATTGCAGCCAATTTCAATTATCTCTAAAGATTTTCCAAACAAATACTTTTGGCAACGCTCCACAATATCATCGTGTTTTTCGCCTACGTTTCCGTCAAACAAAGCCAGCGTGATTTCATCACAGGAAAGCAAGACTGCTTTTTCTGACTTTCTTATCTTTTCCGCATAGGTACTCTTTCCGGCACCGATTTTTCCACAGGTGATGATTACTTTCGGCATGATTCTCCTCCTCCGCTTACATTGACTTTTCACTTCCCCTTTGATAGAATTACCTCTGAATTAAGGCTTTACAAAAGACAAGGGGGAAACTATGAAAAACAAATTATTACTTGTACTAAACATTCTTGTTATTTTATTTTGTGCTGTTATGCTGATTTTGCACTTTACCGGTACAGTTGAAATGACTACAAAAACCTTAATGAAGGCCGGTATCTTACTGGTGACTTACTTCCTGGGTGTATTCAACTACCTGACAAAATCCGGGGCAAGCCTGCCAAAGGCCACTCATTATGCTGAGCTTTATAAACACATTATACGGGATGCATTTGCAAATGACAAGACCGGCTACCGGAAATTGATGCAGGGCATTACCTACTTTAACAACGACCAATATGATAAGGCCATCCGGCATCTGAACAAGCTGAAAGAACGCTGTATGACCTATCGCGATACCTCTGCCGTACTCTTTTTTATTGCTAAGAGCTATAAAGACAAAGGCCAGCTCAGCAAGGCAGTTGAAACCTATGAGCAGTTGTTGAAAATCGATGCTTCCTGCTCCTCTGCCTGGTCCAATCTGGGACTTATCCACCACGAAGCAGGACGGGTTGCCGATGCCAAATATGCCTTAAACCAAGCCATCCTGTATAATCCGGAAAACCCGTATGCACATGTTAATCTGGCCAATGTGCTCTACAAAAACGGCGAATTTGAAGAAGCAAAGAACTTAGGATTAAAAGCATTTCAGTTAAACAATCAGATTCCGGCCGCAGCCAGCATTACTGCACTTTGCTATGCCAGCCTGGGTGACGCGGAGAATGCAAAGAAATTCTGTCAGATTTACGGCACTACCGAAAACAATAAAGACCTGATTGCCATGGTGGAACGCCAGTTAAAAATGAATGAACAATTAAAGGATGCTGCGAAATAAATCGTAGCATCCTTTTTCTTACACAGTTTCCTGCTCCTTTGCCAACCGGCATACCTCTTTCCACTGCTTGGAACATGGAAAGTAAGCCAGCACACAAAGTAAACCAAAGATATAATTTATCGGCATGGAATACATAAAATAGGTTCCGTCGTAAAACCAGTCGATGGCATAACTCACCGGAATACGCACTGCCCACAGCATCAGTAAATTGATGATGGTTGGGTACTTTACCGCACCGATGCCATTTAAATACTTAGTCAGCACGCTGAACACCGCAAAGGTCCAGAACCACGGCAATACAATTCTGATGTAGCGTACTGCGTAAAAAAGAACCTCCGGGTCATCAGAGAAAATGCTCAAAATCGGCCGGCAGAATATGGTACCGATAATTCCCGTGGTAAACATAATGATGCCTGCCGCTACAGAGATCTGCTTTACACCCTTACGCAACCGCACATAATTTTCTGCGCCCTTGTTTTGCCCGGCAAAGGTAGTTGCCGCAGAGGCAAAGGAAGAATTTGCGAACTTACACAGTCCCGTCAGCTTGGTTGCAATGGAAAAGGCCGCCATAAAACTGGTTCCCTGGGCATTGACTACTGCCTGCACCAGCAAATGTCCCACGGAATAAATGGAGCTGTTCATACCAAGAGGCAGTCCCACAGAAACCACATCCTTGATAACACTTTTTTCAATACGCTTCGGCAACAGCGGAAACTCCAGTTCCGGATACTTTTTTCTGATATACAAAATACTGCAAACCCAGGAAGTCACCATAGCAATCATGGTAGCCAGTGCCGCTCCTGTCACATCCATATGAAATCCTGCAACAAACACTAAATCAAGTACAATATTCACACAGCAGGAAATAATCAAAAACCGCAGGGTGGAACGGCTGTCTCCAAGGCCGCGTAAGATTCCGGCATTCATGTTATAACCTAAATTTCCGAGGGTACCCAGAAAAATGATTCTGATATACGCCGCCGCCATGTCAAAGGCATCCTCCGGCACCTGCATGATATGTAATACCAACGGGCCGAACAACACACCCAGCACCGACAGCGGAATTGCGCACATAAACAAAAAGGATACCACCGTATTTACTACGTTCTGCATCCGCACCTTATCACCACTGCCCGCACTTTGGGACACCAAAATGGATGCCGCCGCACCAAGCCCCATGAAAATGCATAAGAAAATCTCCACCGGCTGGGCACTGGTGCCCACTGCCGCCAGTGAGGCGGAACTACAGAAATTTCCGATAATCAGGGTGTCTACGGTATTATAAAGCTGTTGCAACATATCCCCAATGCAGATGGGAATGGCAAACAGAGTCACTGCTTTTAAGATGGAACCTTTTGTCATGTCAACTTTACGGGTGGTGGCCATGAAACTTTAACTCTCTTTCTATAATCCTTAGTAATACTTTCCCATAGTATACCACAAATGTTCAGAAAGGAAAAGACCGGCAAATCACTTTACCGGTCTTTTCCCTGTTACTCTCCTGATTCCCGTAAGTATCTACTTTGCAAATCTTGGGTCCAGTAACGGCTTACCATCTTTATCCACCAGAACAGTAATGCCGCCGATATTGGTCCAGTGTGCCATCAGATACTGCACTCCCGTTTCTGTGTCCACAATAATTCTTGTCCCTTCGAAAAAACCGTCTTTGTCCTTAATAATAAATCTGCTTCCCATGATAATATCCTCCTGTTTTATTTATTCAAATGAAACATCTACATAAATAGATCCGCCTTCAAACTCCGAAAAGAATATACTGTACAGTCCCTTACCAAGCCACATGCGAATGTTTTCTTCTTCAAATTCCGTATCTCTCGCTGTATAAATCACATTCATCTCTTCATCCACAAGAGACACCCGAAGCGGTGCGCTTGCATTAATTTTTAAATCCAGATAATAGTTATCCGGATATTTTACTTCCATTGGAAGCCAATTCACTGCTTCATCCAAATCGGCAGAGATTGGGTAATACTCCGCCGACCGGTTCGACCAGCTGCAATATGGTCTTGCTTCAATCAAGGAAAAGTTTATGATTCCGCCAAGAATTCCCCATACAAAGAAGAACGGCATCAGCCACTTATCAAATCTGGATTTTTTACTGGAGTCCGATTTACGCATTACCAATACACCGCGTAACACTACCGCAAAAATCACTCCCAAATAAATCATTCCGAACAAAGTGGTAAGCTTTGGTTTTGTAATCATCCATATTAGATAAAACAATAAGTATATAAATAAAAAAGCAAGACATACCATGCCCGCAATTACCCATCGGTTGTTCATTTCCTTTGCGGAACTTACATCTGTGAAAATTTCATATTCTTCCTCCGGCTTGGTTGCATCGTACAGCTTACGGAAATAGTGCCAGCCGTTAAAGGTACTGCTCACATACTCCCAGCCCTGCTCACGGAAGGTTTCAATGTATCGTCCCTTATCTTCGATGCTTGGCTGGAAATCCAACTGATACCGATACTGAATATCCGGATTTTTCTTAAACTTATTTGAAAAACAGCCTCCTTTGATTAACTGCCAGCCCTGTTCTGACATCTTGTTTAAATCTTCTACTTCAAGCTCATAGTTCCATGCCGCATAAATACCGAATTTTCTTTTATATTTGCCCATGATAATTCTCCTATTCTCCCATTTTATACACTTTCCAACATGCGTCTGAGTCTTGCAATCTCATTCTGTAATGCTTCTTCTCCCGCTGTTGTCAGGCAGTACAGACGCTTTCTCTCCATACCCACACCGTCGGACATAATTTCTTTAATCCAGCCCTTTTTCATCATGTTGCTGGTGGCTCCGTACATGGTGCCGGAACCGATGGTTACTTCCCCTTTTGATAACTGGGCTGTCATCTGCATAATACCGTAACCATGGTTTGCTCCCTTGGACAAACAAAGCAAAATGTAGTAGTAGCTTTCTGACATTGGTTCACTCTTTTTCATGGTAATCCTCATCTCCCTGTTTCATGATAATCAATTTTCTATTTTCGTATTTCAACAATAAAAGTCTTAATAATTTCTTTTTTTATCATTAGGATTATCCCAACTGCAATGATTAATACAGCAACTGCACTTACGAGCAGCGGATGATAATCGTGTGTAAAGTTATACAAAAATTTTGTAACGTCGTCACCCGCAGGGGCGTTACCCTGCATATATACAAACGGTATTATTACCCAGGCAAACAAAGAACCAACCGGTATAAGACAAAACATATATGAGAAGATGTGATAAAACATGCTTCTGCTTTCTTTTTTATAAAACAGCATATATATGAATGACACAATTACCGGAAGAAGAGCTCCATTTGCCTGGAGCCACAAATCAGATGCATTGGTATAGTTTCCTCCTACTCCGCTGACATGGGCTGTTAATATGCTGAAATCTGTAATTGTTGCACCTGCAGAAAGCATCACAATCATGTGACCCCCTTCATGTAAAATAATATATAAAATTATTGATAGCAATGCTGAAGCAAAAACATATAGTACTTTTTTAACCTTATCCATATCCTTCCTCCTTCTGTTTTTTATTCTCTCTGTTATTATATACTGTATCGCCTCTCGTTATGTCGTCTTACGATATATATCATATCACGACATATGTCGAGTGTCAACACATATTTTGAAATTAATTTTATGATGATAGCGCAATCCGGGTATTGCTTCGCAACACCCGGATTGGTACGGCTCGGAAGTGCGTGGCGGATTGCAGTCCATGCAGGTCCTCCTTTTGATTTTGAGTATGTTTTCTTTTTCACGACATTCTTAAGCTTTGCCGAAGGTTCCAAGAGGTTTGTCACAGGAGGTATGGGTGCCAACGGCGTTTTAGCTATTTGTCTGAAGTGGCGGAAAGTAAAAGTTTTTTGCTCAAGTTAGTTGCCGATTAAAGTGCACAGCACTTTATAAAAAGGGTAGTGAAGGCGCTCTCGGAAAACTCGTTTTCCAGAGACGCCCTTACTACCCTTTTGTAAAAGCGTCCCTTGGACGCTTCGGCAACTAACTTCTGCTATACTTTACTTTTCCGCCACTGAGTTATAGTAAAACGTCGGCGGCACCCATTAATCACCTTTGTGACAGGCCGATTGGCAAACCCTCCTGCAAAGCTTAAGCGTCTGAAAATGAAAACATAAGAAAAGAAGAGGACTGCATGACTGCAATCCTCTTCTACTCCTCTCGCTATCACAATCTTATAACTTAAACTGCCCAACCATGTTATCCAGGGAAATTGCCTGTGCGGACAATTCCTCACTGGTAGCAGCAACTTCCTGTGCGATTGCGGAATTTCCTTGTACTACTTCGGAAATCTGCTCTACACCAAGCTCCAACTGCTCCATCATTTCTGCCTGCTGGATAGAATTCTTGCTGGACGATTCCGCACCCTGTGCCAACTGATTCAGGCCTTCAATAACTTCCTGCATTACCTTCGTGGTACGCTCCGTAATCTGGTTACCCTGTTCTACCTCTGCAAGGGAGGATTCAATCAGCTTTCTGGTATTAACCGCAGATTGTGCACTGTCTTCTGCCAGCTTTCTGATTTGGTCAGCTACGACTGCAAAGCCCCTGCCCGCATCACCTGCTCTGGCCGCTTCAATTGCTGCATTTAAGGAAAGCAGGTTGGTCTGGGAAGCAATTTCTTCGATTTCGCCGATGATATTTACGATTTCCTGGGAAGTGGAGGTAATACGCTCCATTGCCTCAGTCATATGACTCATTTCCTCGTTACTTGCCTGTGCTCTGGAAACAACATCCAATGCCATAGCAGCTGCACCCTGACTTACTTTTGCATTTTCATCTACCTGTCCGGTTACATCCGTAATGGTAGCTGTAAGTTCTTCGATAGAACCAGCCTGGTCGGTTGCGCCCTCCGCAAGATTTTGCGCACCATCTGTCAGCTGGGTTGCACCAAGAGATACCTGAGCCGCTCCTTCTTTAATTCTGTTCAGTGCATCAATCATCTTCAGCTTCATGTCACGGGCAGACAAAATAAGACTCTTATATTCTCCTACATAAGCACTATCTCCAATTTTGGATGCAACCGTAAAATCACCACCGGCCATTTCTTCCAAAACATAATCCAAATCACCGATAATGGCAGCCTGTGCTTCCACAATCATTCTGGTTGCCTCTGCCAGTACCAGAGTTTCATCCTTTGTGGTTACCGTTGGAACCTCGGTATGTAAATCACCTTCCGCAAGCAATGCTAAACGTTCTGCACACTGATGAATCGGCTTACCGATAGAATTGCCCAGCTTTCTTGCCATTGCACCGGCAACCGCATTTACAACCATAATACTGATGAAAATGATAATAATGCTGAGTACTGTTGTACCGATAAACTCTTTCTGTACTGCACAAATAGCCAATGACCAGCCGTTATTATCAAGCGGCACATACGCTGACATTTCCATGTGTCCGTCATACCAGTAGCTTCCTGTTCCGGTTTCGCCTGCAATCATTTTTCTTTCGATGGCAGCCAGCTTCTTTAAAGAAGAATCTGTTTCTGAATCTTTTATGGTGTTCTCTGCATTAAGTACCGATTCATAATCGCTGCTGGCAATGACATCACCGTTTTTATTTATCATATAAGCGCTTCCGCCGTCACAAACAAGCAAGGAAGACATGATATCAGAAAAAACATTTGCATCTGCCGTTACAACAATAACACCGATTATTTTACTTCCCGGCACGCCGTTTTTCCATAACGGCGCAGCATAATTGATAATTACGGTTCCCATCTGCTCCTGATAGATAGGGTCATTGGTACAAGTCACACCGGTTACTGCTTTTTGGAAATACTCTTTATCAGCAATGCTGTAATTTCCGCTTCCCAGTATAGTGCCGTTTACATCAAAAATATTGGCAGATAACCAGCCATACTTATCCTTATAGCTGTTCAATACGTCAATTTTGTCTTCGACAGCAGCTCCCTCCGAACCAAGATCCGGCATGGTTCCCAGCATTTCCACCTGACTGAGTAAAGCTTCCAGCTTTGTCTGCACGTGGGCTCCGGATTCCTCCGCAATGAGCTCCATGGAATTCTCCAGATTGGAGATGGTAGAGGTATACGTTAAAACACAGGAAATGATACCCACCAAGAACAAAGCTATCCCGACTACAGCCAACATATTGTTCTGAATCTGCCCACTAATAGTTACCTTTTTTTCTTTCTTCTCCTTTTTCATTACGAACCCCACTTTCCTTTGTAAAATCAATATATATTCATTTTAACAAACCTGCCACAATTTTTCAATTATTTTATGAATATTTTCTGCAAATATCTAATTATTTCAGTCGCAACCCGCTTGTTATCTGTTTATGCAAAAGAGGAATCCTGGTTATTTCCGGCCGGGTCGTGGTATTGCTTCGCAACACCACGAATAAAACGGCTCGGAAGTGCGTAAGGCGGCTTGCAGCTTATGCAGGCTCCTATCTTTTTGTATGCGTTTCTTTTCACGACATTCTTAAGCTTTGCGGACGGTTCCAAGAGGTATGTCACAAGAGGTATGGGTACTGCCGGTGTTTTAGCTATTTGTCTGAAGTGGCGGAAAGTATGAAGATTTTTGCTCAAGTTAGTTGCCGATTAAAGTGCAACGCACTTTATAAAAAGGGTAGTAATGGCGTCTCTGGAAAACCCGTGTTTTCCGAGAGCGCCTTCACTACCCTTTTGTAAAAGCGTCCTTTGGACGCTTCGGCAACTAACTTCTGATATACTTCACCTTTCCGTCACTGAGTTATAGTAAAACGCCGGCAGTACCCATTAATCACCTTTGTGACAGGCCGATTGGCAAACCCTCCTGCAAAGCTTAAGCGTTGTAAAAGAAACGCATACAAAAAGAGGCCTGCAAAGCTGCAAGCCTCTTCTACTCCTCTCGCTATCAGGGTGTTATCGCATAAACGCACCGGTATGTGTATCGGTTGCAAACGTCACCGCATTATAAAGCACCAGAATATCGGTAACTTTGTGCTGCATGATAAACTGGGAAACCGGCATATTGAAATATCGGAAATCCACTAAATACACCTTTTCGTAATTGCCCAATGTAAGCGGTGCAAAGCAGTGGGAGTAGGAATCCTTGATAATCAGCAGGGTTCCCTCGCCTTCACTGTTGGACGCAATTTCCGTCAGGGCATGATTACCATCCAGATAGTAAGAATACTTATCCTTTTGGCTTAAAAATTCATCGTTGTATAAAGAATCAAACTTTTCTGCCATATCCAGTGTCATTTGGATTTTGGATGGTGTATCCGGCAAAGTAACCGTATGCATACTGTCCTTACTAAGTTCCAAATTTAACTTAGAATAAACCGTACCGAGGAAATCATCCGAAACCTCAGTAAAGGTTGCATCAGAAAGTGCCGGAACTTCAAATCCTTTTGCCTCACAGTACGCCTGATAAGCATAAAAGGCACCAAGGCTGGTCCAGTGATGGTCTGTTTTGTAATAAATGTACTCGTCGGCATGCTCTTTTAAGACGTCACGCACATCTACCGCAATGCCTTCCGGTAAAGATGCGTACACCTCATCAATAAGGCCGTTTTGGTCAAAGCCTTCCGCAAAAGGCGGAAGCTTATCAAGCAGCACTTCGGACGCAGTCGGTACCAGCATTACCTTTACGCTGTCTTTACCAAGGCGCTTGGTGTAACGCTCGACAAATTGCATCAGATAGTTCTTGCTTTTTTCCAGCATTTCAAAATCTATTTCTGAATCTTCATGGCGCTCGATGAGATATCCGTCTTTGCCCATGTAAACTCCATTAATATCCTGCTTGTTCAGTGCCATTTCGGTTAATGTTTTCAACTGAATCCACTCATCGCGAAGGAAAAACTGATCGGTAATATAGGTTTCATACTCCGACATAAACTTTCCTTCAAACAACTTCTCCCAGGAAAACTCCGGCGCTGAAGCCAGTACACGGTTCTCATTTTCGGAAAAGGTACGCTCCGGCCACACAAAGGTCACAGCCGTAAAACCAAACACCAATAACAGGAACAGGATGATAACGGATTTGGAATATTTTCTTGTTTCCATAGTATTCTCCTCACTATCCTAGAACCGGAAATATAAGAACGGGTTGTATGTTGCATCTACCAGATATGCGGTAGAAATAATAAACACTACTGCTACAAAGGCCAGCTGTAATACTGTGGAAACCGTACCTCCGAGCGTGATTCCCTTCTTTTCTGCAGCCTCATTGTCTGCTTTCTTCTTGCCTTCCAGCAGGCTCATAATCTTCATTGCCCACTGTCTTGGATAAGGAGTGGATGCCAGAATCAGAATTACCAGCATCACCGCATAACTAAGAAGCAGATACATTGTTTCTCCATTCACAAAGCCGGCTCCGGATAAGCCAAACATCGCCTTCATATATTGAATCACTTTGCCCATATCATCGAATGCAAACAGAGCCCAGCCAATCCATACAATTACCAGGGTATAAACATGGGAGAATATTTTATGCTTCTTTAAAAAGTCTAACCACAGGAACTTCTCCAAAATGAGGAATACACCAAAGTAAACACCCCACAAAAGGAAATTCCAGCTGGCGCCGTGCCAGATACCGGTAAGCAGCCAAACAACAGCAATGTTACGGATCTGCTTCTTTAAGCCCTGACGGTTACCGCCCAGCGGAATATACACATAGGAGCGGAACCAGCTGCCCAGGGAAATATGCCAACGTCTCCAGAATTCAGTAACACTCTGTGAGATATAGGGATAATTAAAGTTTATATTAAACTCAAAGCCAAACATTCTGCCCAAACCTATTGCCATATCAGAGTATCCTGAAAAATCAAAGAATATCTGCAATGAAAAAGCAATTATACCGATCCATGAAGTCAGTACGGTCATCTGTTCAGACTCAAGCCCCGAAATGATCTGCCAAAGCTCCCCGACTCTGTTCGCAATAAGAACCTTTTTCGCAAGACCTACGGTAAAGGTCTTAACCCCCTGT
>JAZSFC010000023.1:0-76996 GCA_045531955.1 Lachnospiraceae bacterium
CAAGTAATATACAAACTCCTCTGAAACGAAAGGAATATCGGAACAGCCAAACATTCCTCTTATAAAAAAGCCTACTTCCATCAGGTTTTCTGCATCAAAAATCACAAAACCTATTATAATCAAAAACAATACATAAATATGATTCCACCAGCATTTCTTATTCAGATATTTTAATAGCCATAGTTTTTCCATCATAAGTATGAGTGCAAAATACACACCCCAAAAAACAAAATTCCATGCTGCCCCATGCCAAAAGCCAGTAATCGCCCATACAAGAAACACGTTCCATAACCAGCGAAATTTCCCTACACGATTTCCCCCAAGCGGAATATAGACATAATCCCGAAACCATGTACCAAGTGACATATGCCAACGTCTCCAGAACTCCGTAATACTTCTGGAAACATACGGATAATCAAAGTTCTCAAGGAAACGGAAGCCAAACATTCTTCCAAGGCCAATCGCCATATCCGAGTAACCGGAGAAGTCAAAATAAATCTGGAATGCAAAGGCTGTAATACCAAGCCAAGCCATAAGTACCGGCACCTCACCTACTCCGCGGGCACTGATCATGTCCCAAAGAAGACCGATATTATTCGCTAATAATACTTTTTTACCTACACCGGTCATAAAACGCATTACGCCCGTTGCAAAGTCATCTAAATTTTCTTTTCTGCCTTCTAACTGCTCAGCTACCGTGTTATACGCAACAATAGGTCCGGCAATTAGCTGCGGGAACAGTGCCACATACGCACCGAAGGAAATGATGTTCTTCTGCGGAAGGGCATCTCCACGGTAAATATCGATGGTATAGGACATGGTCTGGAAGGTATAGAAAGAAATACCAATCGGCAATGCCAGCTCAAGGAGCGGAATTTCCACACCCGGAATCAGGTTTAGGTTGCCGATGATAAAGTCCGTATACTTAAAAAAGCCAAGCAGGGAAAGATTGATAATCATGGAAGATATCACAAACAGCTTTGCTTTTTTCATTTCACCCTTTTGCTTGTATTTATATACCAAAAGGCCATGGGTATAGTCTACAACCGTAGAAAATAGCATAATCACCACATACACCGGTTCTCCCCAGGCATAAAAAATCAAGCTTGCAATAAATAAAATTGTATTTCTGATTTGCTTTGGTGCTATAAAATATAATAACAGCACTATCGGTAAAAACCGGAACATGAATAAAATACTACTGAATACCATACGCTCACCTGTTATTTGATTTCAAAATTTGCCATATCGGTTAATACCAGTTCTGCGCAGCCGTTATGTTCGGAAGTCTCGTTTCCATACTGAGACAAGGCTCCAGTTGCGGTCAATGTTATTCCGACTGCAATTTCTTCACTGATTGGTTCTAACATATCCCAGCGGATACAGACTACACTTCCGTCCGCATATTCCGGTGCGGATTCATCAAAGACCAGTTGCAACCAGATGCGGTTTTCTTCCGTGTCAATGCGTTCCACAATACCGGTAAATGTCACAGTTTCTGCCACCGGACCGATACGAAATTGCGCAATACCGCTCGCATCTTCACCAAGTTCGGAAGTCAGTGCAATACCGTAGTCCCCGTTATCCGGCTGCGGAACCTCACTTGGAATCCGGTTGCTTCCGTTTCCAAGAACCAGAGAACCCACTCCAGCCAATCCAATGCAAACGGCAACCATAGCGGCAATTCTTGTGACCTTTGCAGTCCAATTCACTTTCATAACCTTTGTTTCTTTTTCTTCTGTATAGACAGCGGCTTTTTCGTAAATGCCCGCAATAAACTCTTCGTTGGATTTCATATTTCACACTCTCTAAAGCATATGCTTTATTCCAATTTACTTTGCAATTTCAGCAGCAGTGCCTTTCTTGCCCGATGAGCAAGCACTTTGGCCTGGGGTTCTGTTTTTCCCATAACCTTTGCTGCTTCTTTTAATTTCATTCCCTCTAATTCTGTTAATACCAAAATCCGCTGGTACTCTTCTTTTAACCCGTCCAGCGCCCGGTACAATTCTTCTTTTCCTTCCTGTTCCAGCATATGAAGTTCAGGACTGTCGGAACCGGGCATGGCGGTTTCTTCTTCCTGATGAAAATCGGTCAGAACCTCCCGCTGACTCTTTCTCACATAATCCACTGCCTTATGATGACCAATGGTATACAGGTAGGTTTTAAAAGAAGCCTTGCCCGGCACAAAACGTTCTTTGTGGACATATACTTCCACAAAAGCATCCTGTGCCAGGTCTTCGGCAATTGTTATGTTTTTAATTATTTTATTCAAATAGTAGATTAGTCCGTCCTTATAGCGGATAACCAGATGTTCAAAACCTGTGTTATCCCCCGCAAGAAATACGGAATAGTCCTTTTCGTCTTCTGACATGGCGGTCCTCCGTCAAATTGTGATGCAAGTTCATAGTCCGTTAACTTATATCATATCATATTCCGACAGAAAACCGCAAGTGGGCATATCTGGCTACAAGGCTTATTCCCAAATACCAAGGTAGCTCTGAAGAGCGTAGATTGCATTCATGTTCATGTTTTCATAATACTGAACAAGTTCCTCGTCTGTGTAAATACCCCATTCTTCCGGATTATCTACTGCACCGCCGAGAATAGAGAAGCACACAAAGTCACCAACCTGAGCTACTGCTGCAGTTTTTACTCTTGCCTCATTCATCGGATACTGGAAGGATTCTTCAACTAAAAAAGTCTTGTATGCCTGAAGTGCCTTTAAAACGTTTTCTGCATTTCCTTCGGAAGGGTCAACTAAAATTAAAGTATCTGCATTGGCAGAAATCATCGGAACTTCGATAATGATTTCATCTACCCAGGCTGCATCGATTTTTAAAGTATCTGCAAGATAAGTGCCAAGATAAGCCTCATCATCCTGTACTTTTACATTTGGATAGTAAGTGTTACCATACCATTTTACGATTTCGTTACGCATCTTATCCAGTTCGGACCATGGCTCTACCACCATTTCACCGCTGATAACCGCTGCAACAATTTCCTTTGCCATATGATTTGCATCCTTATATGCCTGAATTTCTGCTGCTGCATCTTCAAACATTACATCTCCTACTGTACCGGTAAAAATCATATAGCAAACGTAATCTCCAAGAACATCTACACTGGCAGCCTGCAGCTTTGGCAGATTTGCCGGATACTGATGTGCATCTGTAATCTGTGTTTCGCTAAAATTATTTAATGCATTCTGTACATTCTCCAAATTGCCTTCTGTCGGATGAATAATAATGAACTTATCCACGCCAAAGGACATTCCCGGAACTTCTACATATGCCACATCATACCAGGAAGCATCCAGACCAAGAAGATCCTTCATGTAATATTCATCTTCCTGCACCTGCATATCCGGAAGGTATGCCGGACCATAGGTTTCCTTTAATGCCTGCACAATGTTCTGTATCATCTGGTTGTGGTCTACCGTTGCTTCCGGTGCTTCTGTCGGAGCCGGTGTGGACGGGCCGTCGCCTCTTTCATCGGAGGAAGGTGCCTCTGTCGGAGCCACGGTTACGGTAGGTGTAGGCGTTGTGTCTTCATTCTTATTTTTGTTTCCGCATGCAGCCAGCATGGATACTGCGGCAAGCATTGCTACTGTAGTTACTAAATACTTCTTTTTCATGTTTTTTATCTCCTTTTTCTTTGCGAAATGTAATTTCTGTTTTTATTGCTTACACCCTTTATTCGCATAAAACAAAAAAAGGTTACACTTATTTTTTAAATTTTTTTAACTTGATTGCTCCTCTGAAAAAAAAGCATAAAAAGAGCGATACAGCATCCTGTACCGCTCTTTATACTAAATCTTTCTTCCGTAATAATCCCGTTCTACTTCACTGCCGTCAAAATTCTTTCCGGTTGTTTTTTGGAACACCACATTAAAAATCACAAACAGCAGCATACCGAACATTCCTCCGAGAAATGCAAAAATCACATCGTCCGCATCACAGGAATGATATTTCAGCAGATACTGTAACAGTTCTACAATAACCGGCAGAACCAATACCAGTCCCAGCCGCAGCATACTGTGCAGCTTTCTTCCCACCATAGCAATGAAAAAGCCATACGGCAGGAACAACAGAATTCTTTCCAGCAGATACTGTAATAACCGTTGTACCGGAACTGTTTCGGAAATAATTCCGTCAATATATGCCGCAAAGCTTGCAAACGGAATCATTTGAAGCGTTACCTCCTGCTCCGGAATGCGACAATATACCATAAACCAGTAAATCAGAATTCCAAAGTAAACCAAATAAAAGAAAATTGCTGCCTTTTTATAAAATGCGGAAAATTGCGGCAATACCGTACTTCCTTCTGCCCAGGTAAACAGGCAGGCATACACCACCGGAACCAGCCAGGCCAGCAAACAACCAACTAACACCGCTGTGCTCTGAGGCAGCCACTCTCCTTTCAACTGCGGAATAAGCAAACCTGCTCCTCCTGATATAATACACGGTATTAAAAGGAACGGAAATAATTCTCCCAGTTCACCGGTAATAAAGTGAACCAATATTCCCCCAAGCAGAATTCCCAAGCCGGAAAGTAACAAGGCAACCCAATTACCATCCATAACGACGTATAAGACAAGCTGTAATATACTCACCAGTAAACTGACTGTAACAACCCATGTGGTTTTACTTTCTTCTATTTGATTACCAAGTACATTCCTTCGATTCATTTCTACTCCGTTTCTTTCTTCCCTGACAGAACATTCTGTTCAAAGAAATTCCATCAAATTAACCGGTACATCATTATCATACCGAATAGGCGCGTGTCTGTCAACCGTTATAGCAGTATTCCTTATTTATCAAAAGCAGGATTAATCGCATAGAAGTTTCTGGAATCCAATCTTTCCTGCACACTGCGGAGAGCCTCACCGAATCTTTGATAGTGTACCAATTCCCGTTCTCTTAAGAATCGGATTGGATCACACACCTCCGGATCTTTCACCAGACGCAGAATATTATCATAAGTAGTTCTTGCCTTCTGCTCTGCTGCCAAATCCTCATGCAAATCGGTAATCGGGTCGCCCTTGGATTGGATATAGGCCGCTGTCCATGGTTCACCGGTTGCACTGGCCGGATAAATACCAACGGTATGGTCTACATAATAATTGGCAAACGGAGTGCCCTCAATCTGCTCTGCTGTTAAATTTCTGGTCAGCTGATGCACAATTGCAGAAATGATCTCTTCATGAGCCATTTCCTCGGTTCCGATGTCCGTTAATAAACCTGCTACATTGCTGTACGGCATGGAATATCTCTGGGAAATATATCTCGTTGCTGCACCTTTTTCACCATCCGGGCCGCCAAGCTGGGTCATAATCACCATGGCAAGCTTTGGATTGGTGGTGGTAATGTTTACCGGATACTGTAATCTTTTTTCATAACTCCACATAGTTCACTACCTCCTTTAATAATTCTGCCATGGCCATGGACCGTTTGCCCATTTCCAGTTGTCACAGCCGGATTCCACATTACCGTACATGGTAAGAGGACCAAACTGTGCTTCATAAGCATCTACCGCTGCTCTGCGTTGTTCCTGAAGCTCGTCAAAATAAACCAATGCTTCCTTGCAGTCCGGATGTGTATCCAGGTACAACCGAAGCTCATCCATAGTAAAACTGATTTCAGCAATTCTCATCATAAGAGGATGTTTACATAAAACTACCGGCATACCTAATTACATCTCCTTCCTGCAAAATCCAAATCCAATTCCCGAAACATGGTACCGTTTCTCATTGCCTGCTGTAACGGATAAATGTTACCATAGCTTTGCCAAGGCACATACGCCATGGCAATCGGATAATTACTCAGCGTAGTTTCTTTGTTACAGCCCACATCCGCACAGTTGCCTAGAATGACGTTACCTACAACCGTATCATTACAGCATCCGGTTGCCTGAACCGGCACTGCATTACCGCAAGGAGAGACCCCGATTACATTCACAGGTCTTACAGACTGTCTGCCGGAGCAGCAGTTATTCTGTCTATTTACATTCATAAAAAAACCTTCCTGTTCATAAAATGTTATCACTACATTCTATGAGCAGAATGGCATTTGGTGCCTTTTGGCTATTCATTTTTTCTCCAGAACTCTTGCAGGGCGGCTTTCATGGAAACAGCGTTTACCGTTTCAAACGGGAACCATTCCCGAGGAAACAGATTCTGATATGCTCCCGTCAAAAAACGTTCATCCAGAAGAAGTACTGCACCTGTATCCTCTGTAGTACGGATTACACGACCTGCAGATTGCATGACCTTATTCATTCCCGGGTATAAATAGGCATAATCAAATCCTCTTCCGTTTTTTTCATCAAAGTAAAATCGGAATAATTCTTTTTCATCACATACCATAGGCAGACCGGTACCTACTACTACTGTACCGATAAGACGGTCATTTTTCAAATCTATTCCTTCTCCGAAAATTCCTCCCATCACACAAAAGCCTACCGTACTTTTTTCCGGCTGTTCGGTAAAGGCAGCCAAAAACTGTTCCTTTTCTTTTTCCGTCATACCGGTCTTTTGTACATATAAATGCACTGTTGCTGATTTGTCGAACAACATAGTTCCATCTTCCGACAGTTCGCCCTGCTTCCAGCCAAGGATTTCCTCTGTCAGACCCACAGTCTGCTCCATCATCTGGTACGAAGGGAAAAACACAAAATAATTACCGGTTTTTGCAGATACAAAATAATCCAGATATAATGCGATTTTTTCATATTCACTTCTGGTACGGCGGGTATATTTGGTACTGACATCCCGTCCGACCATAAGCAGACGTTTTTCTGCATCAAAAGGAGACGGCACATAAATGGCGTAATCCTCTTCACTTCCTCCCAGCTGCTCCTTATAATAGCTAATCGGAAGCAATGTTGCTGAAAACAAAACTGCTGCCCTTCCTTTGGCCATACGTTCCTTTAACTGCTTTGCAGGCTCCATGCATAAAAGCTTGATGCGGAAATCCCCACCTTCTGTATAATCGGTATATATCCGGTACTCGTCCCCCATAACTTCATAAACGGACACAAACTGCCGCAGTGCAAAATACAAATCAAGAACCGCTTCCTTGGCTTCTGCATCCAGCACATTGTCTGCTAAAAAATCTTCATATTCGGCAGAAAGACGCATCAACGGAATAACAAAATCGCCCACATTGTCCCATACCTGAAAGGATTCACACTCCCGTTTTAACCGGAGTAATGCCGTGTTACAGGCATCCAGGTACTTTTCCATTTTTTTGCTCTTGCCTTTGATAAGCCGTTTTACCAGCAGAAAATTTTCTTTCACCAGTTCGGCGCTGTACATTTCCCTGGCACGTTCCACCAGATTATGAGCTTCATCAATCAGGAAAATAAAATCATGCTTTTTTTCCTCCGCAAAAAAGCGCTTAAGCGCCACTGTAGGGTCAAACACATAGTTATAATCACAAACAACCGCATCTGCCCAGGTGGACACGTCCAGACACATTTCAAAAGGACATACCCTGTGCTTTGCAGCGTACTGCTCTATTAATTCCCTGGTAATGGTTTCTTCACTTGTCAGCATATCAAAAACCGCATCATTTACCCGGTCCAAATGTCCTTTTGCCCGTTCACAACTGCCGGGATTACATTCCGGTTTATCTAAAATACAAATTTTTTCTTTGGATGTAATGGTAACAAACCGGAAGCTGACTCCCTGCTTGGAAAGCATACTAAAGGTATCCTCTGCTACCGTTCTGGCAATGGTCTTTGCCGTTAAATAAAACAACTTGGAGGACAAACCTTCTCCCATGGCCTTTACCGCCGGAAATATGGTGGATATCGTTTTGCCTACACCGGTCGGAGCTTCCACAAACAACTTCTTCTCCCGTAAAATACTTTTATATACTCCCGTAACAAAGTCCTTTTGTCCCGGCCGGTATTCAAACGGAAACTGAAGCCTTTTAATGCTTTCGTTTCTCTTTTGGGTCCAGTTCATTTGCCAAAACAGCCACTTGGAGTATTCTTTCACAAGACCGTAAAACCATTCTTCCAGTTCTGCTTTCGTAAAAATTTCTTCAAAACGTTTTACTGCCTCTGTTTCAATATTCACATAAGTCATCTGCACCCCAATGGATTCCAGTTCATGCTGCGCAGCATAAATATAAGCATAGCACTTTGCCTGAGCCTGATGCACCGGTATAGGTTCTGCAATATGGGATAAATCAAGATACATGCTTTTGATTTCGTCAATAAGGATGTCATTTTCAGTTTCATTCCTGTTCCAGATGCCGTCTGCCCTGCCCTCCACAGTAAGCAACAACTCTTTTTCCTCCTCTGACAGTGGAATCTCTATTTTTAGTGAGACCTCTGCTTCATAGCCTGACGGCATGGATTTTTGGATTTTCCTATGAATCCTGCTTCCTTCCTGCATAGCATCCGGGTCTTTATATCCTCTTGTATTGTCTATATCTCCGGAGCGCAAAATAAATTCCACCAGGTTGCGTACGGAAACCGTTACCTGCTCTGCCATTTTCTTCTCCAATTCTTAGTTGCTTTTTTCTGTATCTTTTTGGGATGTACGTTCTCCCGGTTTTAAAAATGCTGCCCGCTTAATTGCACCTGCACCGAATTTTTCCCGGATGGCATCCATGGCAGCATCTGCTTTCTCCTGCTTTTCATAGTCTGTGGTGTCAAACATAGTCAACTGCCTTCCCTCTTCTTCTGTTATTCTACTTGCGTAGAAGTTCAATAAACGGATTGGCTTTCCGTCCCAAAACTCCGAAAGAAGCCGGCAGGCATGCTCAAATAATTCTCTGGTTCCCGCCGTTGGATTTGGCAACACACATTGGTGAGAAGAGGACACAAACCAGGCATCCTTGATTCCCACCGATACCACTTCTGCTTTTTTCCCGTCTGCCCTGAGACGCCCGGATACCTGTTCCACCAGCCCCAGCAGGATTTCTTCTGCTTCTTCCCGTTCCGTCACATCATGTGCTATGGTAGTCTCATTACTATAGCCCTTTGCCTCTTGATTCTTTCTTCCGGAAACCACTTCATCAATACCATTGGCAAATTTCCAGATAGTATCACCGGTAGACTTCAAATGACTGTATAACATGTTCCGGTCGCTGTTTGCCAGTTCTCCGATGGTATGGATTCCAAGCGTATGAAGTTTTGCTGCCGTAGCCTTTCCCACAAAGAATAAATCCTCCACCGGAAGAGGCCACATCTTTTCTTTAATTTCCTCAGGAAATAACGTATGTACCATATCCGGTTTTTTTAAATCTCCCGCCATTTTCGCCAGCAAATGATTTGTAGAAATACCAACGTTTACCGTAAAGCCCAGTTCCCTTTTTATCCGTTCCTTAATTTTGTATGCACATTCCGTCGGAGGCCCGAACAATAACTCCATTCCTGTCATATCCATAAAAGCCTCATCAATGCTGTATTGCTCCACCACAGGAGAATACTCTTGTAAAATTGCAATAAATTTTTCCGAATAATACTCATAAATGTGATGCCGGGACGGTACAATAAGAAGTTCCGGACATTTTTGCAATGCCTGGGTAATAGGTTCCCCCGTAACAATACCGTATTTTTTTGCCGGGATAGACTTTGCCAAAACAACACCATGGCGCTGTTCCCTGTCGCCACCCACAATAGAAGGAATCAACCGCAGATCTTCGGTTTGACCCTCTACTGTCATGCGATACACCGCTTCCCAGCTTAGAAACGCACTGTTAACATCGATATGGAAAATAATCTTCTGCTGTTCCATGACTCTTCCTCATTTCTTTCTCTTTCCAGTGTATCATACCATGTCAAAGAGTGCAAACAAAAGTTCGGTTTGGTTGCAGAATCTTAAGTTGACAAGGCTGCTGTCTGTCCACTATAATAAAACTATCAAATTTATCCGGAGGTTTTTCCATGAAAGAATACGAAGATGTATGTGACCAGATCACCCTTACTTTAGATGACGACAGTGAGTTATTATGCGACGTAATTGCAACCTTCCCGGCAAAGGTAAACGGCAAGGAACAGATGTATATTGCCCTGCTTCCTACTGACGCCACACCGGAAAGTGAAATTTTTCTGTACCGTTTCTTTGAAGACGGAGAAGAAATTGACTTACAAAACATTGAAGATGATGAAGAGTTCGAAATTGCATCCGACGCGTTTGATGAACTGTTAGATGAAGAAGAATTCGACAGCCTGATGGAAGATGACGAAGAATAATTAACAAAAAAAGAAGCCCGGGAGTTCCAATTAAGGAAAGACGCTCCCGGGCTTGTTTTTTATTTCGAATTATTTATTCCGCTTCTGCAATTACCGCATTTTCAATAATTACATCCATAACCAGTTCGGAAAGAATAGCAGAACGAACTGTTTCTTCCGTGTAATCTGCCACAAAACTTGCCACGTCCTCATAACCGTAAGATGTTGCGTATTCAGCTGCCATGGTATTGTAGATTTCATCTGTCAGCTCAATACCTTCCTGTTTTGCAATTTCCTGGATAATCATGGCATTCTTTTCTACTTCATAAGCATAGTCCTTCATTTCTGCATAAAAAGCATCTATAGACTCAAAACCAAGGAAATAAGTAACTGCGGTTTGGGTATCCAATCCGTAATATGAGCCATAATATTCCGCATAGCTTGTGTATTCGGCTATTAACTGTTCTGCACGCGCTGCTACACGATCTTCATTAAACTTAGTCACTTCGCTGGAAGCCATAAGCTGCTCTGTAATCTGCTCGTAATAAGTGCTGTAATTCATATTCTCGGTGAGAGCCGCCTTGTATGCTTCTACCGTAGAAAATTCCGGATACTTTTCAGCAATAAATTCATCCGTAAGCTTTGGAAGAAGCTCTGTTTTTACTGCATTTACAGTTACCTGGAATACTACTGCCTGACCGTTTAAATCATCTACTCCGTAGTCTTCAGGGAAGGTAAGATTTAAATCTCTCTTTTCACCGGCAACCACGCCGATAAGACCTTCTTCAAAACCATCAATAAAGCTCTGGGAACCAAGTTCCAAGTCATAACCTGCTTCGGAATCATCGGTGCCACCCTCAAACGGCTCACCATTTAAAAGGCCGACAAAATTGATGTTTACGGTATCACCTTCTTCTGCCGCACGATCAACCTCTACCAGTTCCGCATAATACTCTAACATGGACTGGAGTTCAGCATCTACTTCTGCCTGGCTTACACTTGTTACTGCAAGACCCTTATATTCTCCTACTGTTATTTTACCGTCTTTTCCACAGCCGGCTGCCAGCACCATCATACCTGCGAGCAGAACTGCCATCATTTTCTTTTTCATACTGTTTTTCCTTTCTATCTTTTAGGGAACTCCCTTTTTTGACGCTGTTTTTTCTAAAACAGCGCGAACCTTACACATCATACCATAAAAAAAGTAAAAAGAAAAGTAATTTTGTATATTTCACAATTTTTTCAAAAAGATGGTTGGTATTGAAAATGCTTTCATTTTGTGATAGAATTAAATTGTTAGCAAAACTTTTTGGAGGTTACTTATGAATCAGAATCACATCGAAGCTTATATTGATGAATTGCTTGAAAAGAGCACACTGGATTTCCCTGCATGGAATATTGAAAAAAAACGCCAGGGTATCAAGTCCGACTGGAATTATATCGATGGTTGCATGATTAAAGCCATTTTAGAAATGTATTCCATTACAGGCAAAGAAAAGTACCGTGATTTTGCAGAAAGCTACATTAGTCACCGCGTACAGGAAGACGGTTCCATCGATGGTTACAATCCTGAAAAATTTAATATTGATGATGTTAATGCCGGAAAAACCCTGTTTGAATTATACGATTTAACCGGCAAAGAAAAATATCGTAAAGCAATAGATCTTATCTATTCCCAGGTAAAGCGTCAGCCACGTACCCGCGAAGGCAACTTCTGGCACAAGCTTATTTATCCTGCACAGGTGTGGTTAGACGGCATGTATATGGGTCAGCCATTCTACATGGAATATGAAACCCGTTTTAATAATAAAAAGAATTACGACGATATTTTCAGCCAGTTCTTTAACGTGGTTGATAAGTGCCGCGATGAAAAAACCGGTCTTTATTATCACGCGTACGACTGCTCCAGAGAAATGTTCTGGTGCGACAAAGTAACCGGTCTTTCCCAGAATTTCTGGCTCCGTGCTCTTGGTTGGTATGCTATGGCTCTCCTTGATACATTAGACAAGTGCGACAGATCCGTTTGCACCGAAAACTACGATAAATTAAAAGAAGTCTATATTGACTACATGAATGCATTAAAGAACTTCCAGGATGAAAGCGGCATGTGGTGGCAGGTTCCTAACTTCCCTGGCCGTGAACGTAACTATCTGGAAACCAGCGGCAGCGCTATCCTTTCCTATGCTTTCTTAAAAGGTGTAAGACTCGGTTTCTTACCGGAAGAATTTGCTGTAGCCGGCGAAAAAGCATTCCATGGCATTTGCGACCGCTACTTAACTACAGAAGAAGGCAATATGAGCTTAGACGGTATCTGCCTTGTGGCAGGTCTTGGCGGAAAGCAGATGCGTGACGGTACATACGATTATTACATGTCCGAGCCAATCGTAAAGGATGATGCCAAGGGCGTTGGCCCGTTCTTGCTTGCATACACAGAAATGTTGCGCAGACAAGCTTAAAAATAAAAAAGAGATATTCCAAAGCTGTTCCTCCCCATAAAAAGGGAACAGCTCGGAATATCTCTTTTTTTATTTTTTAACTTTCTGCCACATTCTCGCCGCAAACCTTCACATAAGCAGCCAAATCACTTAAATGCTCCAGCTCATCTTCTGCAAATTCCTTAACCTCATCCTTTGCATCTGCAAATACCTTGCGGCCAAGTTCTGCAATGTCAGCAGCTTCCTTTGTCTTTAAGGACAGCATAATAAGTTCCCACTTATCTTCCTTTGTAGCACCCTCCGGAACCTTCATACCGAAGATTTCCATTACGGTATTCAACTCACCTTCTGCCCAATCTGTAATACCGGTGCCGGCTAACATTTCCATGCGCTCCTTTGTGTTTTTACACTGTATAAATTTACGAATCATAATTACCTCTTTTCTGCACGTTACGACGTGCAACAAAACTCTCTCTTTGCAACAACTCCGGATTTGGATTTTTGCTCCATTTCCTTTGTCACCTTCTTTTTACCATACTCTTTTTTAAAACGCAACTAGAAAACATCTGCTAATTTTCATAAAAAATTATCACTTTTTTCGTTGATATAAACAAAAACAGGCAGTGTTTTTTGTGCACGATGCACAATTTTCTGCCTGTTTGTTAAAAATTCCACACATATATGAACGAAAAACTACTTTATTGCCAGTAACAATCCCTCTTCTAAAAGATAGGTTTCCAATTGATTCAACGCTTCCTGATATGTCACATTTTCTCCGGTTAGCACTCCATTTCTAATGATTTCCGGCATCGCACACCTTAGCAAATCCACCAAACGTGCCACCGGCATACTCATACCGGAGGCAATCCACTGATAAATACTCTCCATTCCGCCGTATAAATATGTCCGGAGACCAAACGCCTCTTCCTCCGTAATTTCCCGTCTCATGCTTTGCTCCATCTGCCATTTATAAGCAGTATAAAAAAAGTCACGGATAATCCGTTGAAATTCCTTTTGCGACACCGATTGGAATGCATTCATATAGAACGCCTTATTCTCCGTTAACCGGAATAACCAGTTTCTGGTAGTTAAATACCATACCTGCTTGGAATCTTCTTCCAAGGCAAGCTTAAATGACTGGTATAAATGCACATGATGTATCCAGGAAGCCAATTCAAATTTATCATCAAAATAGCGGTAAAACACCTGTCTGGTAACTCCCGCCGCAGCTGCAATCTGACTTACCGTAATATGTTCCAATGATTTTCTTATACACAGGCTCTCCAATGCCTCCGCCAAACGATATGGCACTTGCTTCATACTTGTTTTCCTCCCTCTTGTTTACACTTTGCCCAAAGTGCAACTTGTTTTTTGCTTTTCCCTCTTATATTATAATATCATGATTATATGTCTGTCAAAGATTATATGAACAAATTTGCCAACTAACTAAAATCTTACATAGATTATTCCCCTAAAGTGCGAAAGAGCCTGGTTTTACCAGGCTCTTTCACCTTTTATCATCTCTATATTTCTTCTAAATAACAAACTCCCTCCACCTGGGATAATACCTGAATTATCTCCGTATGAGGCCTCTTTTTTTCCAGTTTCAGAGTAAGCAGTACCGCTACGCCAATGTCCTCTGCACTGTTGGATTTTGTCATTTCAATCTCTGTAATTTTCATGCCAAATTCTTTTATTCTGGCCATAAACGCCCCTAAATCCGACATCTTTTGAAATTCCATATATAAATCTACATTCCGGGCATTAGCTACCAAACGGTCATCCAACCGGTGTAACACCGACATAACCAAAAGAATCATCACTCCGCCAATAATTGCCGCAGAATAAAACCCGACACCGATGGCAAGCCCCAGACAGGCATCTGCCCATAAGCCGGCCGCCGTAGTAAGACCTTTTACCCGGTTTCTTCCTGTTACAATAATAGTTCCTGCACCCAAAAAACCAATACCGCTGATTACCTGTGCTCCAAGTCTGGCAGGATCACCGGTACCATAAACCTCACACAGATACTGGTTCGTTAACATTACCAATGTAGCTCCGACACAAACCAGCATATAAGTACGGAAGCCGGCCGGCCGGTTTTTTTTGCCACGCTCCATGCCGAGAATACCGCCGCATATCATAGCCAGTGCCAGTTTAATTATTATTGAAACCAGCTCATTATTCATTTTATTGTTCCTCCTGCTGCTATTCTTCTGCTTTGACCTTTTCCAGCTTTACATTATATCTGTCACATAATTCCTTCAGTCCCGGATTCATTTCTTCATCCACAATGACTTTATCCATGTCACCTAAATGAGCATAGGTAAGCAACGCACTCTTTCCGTATTTGGTAGAGTCCAGCAACAGGTACTTCTTTTCCGAATTTCTCATTGCCTCCCGTTTAATTTCATATTCCAAAGAGGAGGAATTGGTAACATCTCCGCTTTCTGTCACACCGGTTGCAGCGAAAATTGCTTTCTTAATATTGTATCTCGCCAGAATTTTTCCTGTTTCCGCAGAAACAAACGAATTCGTTTTGCGTTCCAGAATTCCCGAAAGACATATCACCTGTATATTCTCATACGGAACTGCACGCATAATCACGTTCAGATTATTGGTAAGTATTGTAACATTTTTGTGCTGTTCCAGATAATCTGCCAAATACATCGTGGTTGTTCCGGAATCCACGTAAATGATATCTCCATCTTCCACCAGTGCTGCCGCAGCACGACACACTGCCTTTTTTCTTTCGCTGTTTTTCATTTTCCGCTCTTCAAAAGGCACCAGACCATTCTGATGATTACTGCATACCCCTCCATATACCTTTTTGATAGACCCTTTTTTTACCAAAGCAGCTACATCCAGGCGAACCGTATTCATAGACACATCAAATTCCGTGCACAATTCTTCCATAGATACATTTTCTTTTTCTAAAATATACTGCTCCATTCTCCGGAGACGAAAGGATTTCATTCCCATGCGTTTACCCTCTTTTCCCATATAAACTAACAAAAAGCACCGTACAGTTACCATTTTATCATAAATTTTGTGAAATTCAATGTTTTTTTATCATTGACTTACTAAATATTTGTGTTATAATATAAGTACAGTTACCAAAGATATTACATATACTATATATTTGTTATTCTCCTGGAGGAGTTATTGTAAAAATTAAATTTTTATGATAACTCCTTCTCCCATTGTTATTCTAAACTTTTTGTGGTATACTGAGAACAATCTGAAATTTATAAGAATAAGGAGGACACAACATGAAGAAGTTTTTAAAATTTGTATGCGGTGCAGCATCTATGGCAGCTGTTGCTTTTGGCGCTTACTGCGTATATAAGAATGTCATCGCAAAGAAAGATGACGATTTTGATGATTTCGATGAATACTTCGAAGATGACGAAACAGAAACCACAGAAGAAAACCGCGAGTATGTTTCCATAAACATTACAGAGGAAGCTGCTGATTTAGCAGACGCTGCAGAAGAAGTTGCAGAAGAAATCTCTGATGCACTAGAAGAAGCCACAGAAGAAATTTCCGATGCGGTTGAGGAAGCTATTGCTGAATAGGCTTCTCACAAACTTAATTTGTTACAGAACAATGCCCTGTTTGAACATAGTTCCACGCCAACACACCGTTGGATTTCCGGGAATTATTTTCAAACAGGGCATTATTTTATATTAAGAAAAAATTTGACGTGTTATTTCCTGTGCACTTTGAGTCGCTGCCAAACCTCCCTGGGCAGTCTCCCTAAGCTGTGGCGGAAGCATTCTTCCTACTTTGTACATAGACTCCACTACTTCATCCGGTGTTACCGGCAAAGTCATTCCTGCCATTGCAAGATCGATACAGGTTAATGCATTTACCGTTTGGGAAGCATTTCTTTGCGCACATGGCACCTGAACTAATCCCGCAATCGGATCGCAAACAAGTCCCATGCAGTTTACCAGGGCAAGAACCGCTGCCCATACTGATTGTGACGGTGTGCCGCCACATAATTCTACGCCTGCTGCCGCTGCCATTGCTGCTGCCACACCGCACTCCGCCTGGCATCCTCCTTCCGCCCCTGCAATAGTGGCATTTTTCATCATAATGGTTCCGATGCCGGAGCTTGTCAAAATGGCATTCAACATAGCTTCTTTGCTACACTTTTTTGCCCTCTCAATGGAAATAAGTACCGCCGGTACAATACCGCAGGCTCCTGCGGTTGGTGCCGCACAAATCCGTCCCATGGCAGCATTTACCTCACTTCCGGACAAAGCCATAGCCATGGCAGTATTCATAAATTCCCCACATAACGTATTACCCTGCTTCGTATATTCATTCTGCTGCATAGCAATACCGCTGATTAAATTTCCTGCGGTTTCTAAGCGTTCGCCCAAAGCTCTTACTGCAGCTTTTTCCATAACTTCATATCGTTCTTCCAACTTTCTGTAAATTACTTCAGCAGTTGTTCCAAACTGCTCTATCTCATTTTGCAACACAATTTCAGACAAGAAAACTTCGTGGTCTTCTGCCTGTTGTAATAATTCCTTTAAATTATGATACATTTTGGTTTCCTCAACTTTCCGGTATTCATTGTATTCTACTGTTGTAGAGTGTCGCCTAGTTAATTAACTTTACCGTTTGCACTGCAGGAATCTCCTGTAATTCTCTAAGTACGCAATCCGCAATTTCCGAGTCAGTTTCAATGACACAACATGCCGTAGCACCCTTTTCCTGACGGGTTAATTTCATGGTAGCAATGTTGATATCGTTTGCCGCCAAAGTTCTGGTAATCTGGTAAATAATTCCCTTGGTATCTTTATTAATCACAAGAAGGGTAGTCATATTTAAGGACATATCCAGCGGAAATCCGTCAATACTGCAGATTTTAATCTGCCCGCCGCCAATGGAAGAACCGATAATTTCCCTTGTGTTTCCGTCCTGCATCAAAAAGGACATGCAAACCGTATTCTCATGTGCACCGGAAATTTCTGTTTCATAAAAATGGTAGGTGATACCCTTTTCTTTTGCAATTTCAAATGACTTGCTCAGGTTCTCATCATCCTGATACATACCAAGCACCCCTGCCACTAAAGCCAAATCGGTACCATGTCCTCGATATGTTTTTGCAAAAGACCCGTGCAGCCCAAAATCCACATGGGTAAAGGGCTGTCCAACCAGTTTTGCCGCCATCCGGCCCAGTCTTGCTGCTCCTGCGGTATGGGAACTGGACGGACCTACCATAATCGGACCTACCGCCTCAAAAATACTGATTTCCATATTTTTCTCCTTAATTACTCTCTATTTTCTCTTTTTCTGATTTCTATCTGTGTAAGTTACCTATTATCCCAAGTATATCGCATTTTATTATAAAAAACAAGAATGTCCTTGCCTCCGGCGGATTTTGCCGTCATCTTTTCACAGGAAGCACTTGCCAATTCACAGCCCGCCATGGTATAATTATCAAGTTTGCAGAAAAAACTATAGTTTAACAATAGAAATGAGGATTTAACCATGGGACAGTTCGCAGAAGAAATCAACAAGCGTCGTACCTTTGCCATCATCTCCCACCCGGATGCCGGAAAAACGACCTTAACCGAAAAACTGTTATTATACGGAGGTGCCATCAATTTAGCCGGCTCCGTTAAAGCAAAGAAAACCGCAAAGCATGCCGTTTCCGACTGGATGGAAATCGAAAAAGAAAGAGGTATTTCCGTTACCTCTTCCGTTATGCAGTTTAACTACGACGGCTACTGCATCAATATTCTGGATACGCCTGGTCACCAGGACTTCTCCGAGGATACTTACCGTACCTTAATGGCTGCTGACTCCGCTGTCATGGTTATTGATGCTTCCAAGGGTGTTGAGGCCCAGACCATCAAACTCTTCAAGGTTTGTGTGATGCGCCACATCCCGATTTTCACCTTCGTAAACAAACTGGACCGTGAAGCAAGAAATACCTTCGAGCTCCTCGATGAAATCGAAAGCGTCCTTGGCATTGCTACCTGCCCTGTGAACTGGCCAATCGGGTCCGGTAAAAACTTTAAGGGTGTCTATGACAGAAACACAAACAAAATCACCCGTTTCTTCGCAGCCAACAGCGGTCAGACCGAAGTAGAAACCGTAGAAGCAACTTTGGGTGATGCAAACTTGGACGATATTATCGGACGTGAAAACCATCAGAACCTGGTAGATGAAATCGACCTTCTTGGTGGTGCCGGTGCAGAATTTGACATGGAAATGGTCAGTGCCGGTGAACTTACTCCGGTATTCTTCGGTTCCGCATTAACCAACTTTGGTGTAGAAACCTTCTTAAAGCACTTCCTTGAGATGACGTCTACCCCGCTGCCTCGTAAGTCCAACGAAGGTCTTATCGACCCGGTTGAAAATGATTTCTCCGCCTTTGTCTTCAAGATTCAGGCGAACATGAATAAAGCCCACCGCGACCGTATTGCTTTCATGCGTATCTGCTCCGGCAAGTTCGAAGCAGGCATGGAAGTCAACCACGTTCAGGGCGGCAAGAAAATCCGTCTTTCCCAGCCACAGCAGATGATGGCCCAGGAAAGAAAAATTGTAGAGGAGGCCTACGCCGGCGATATCATCGGTGTATTCGACCCGGGCATCTTCTCCATCGGCGACACCATCTGTATGCCGGGCAAAAAATTCCAATACGAAGGCATCCCAACCTTCGCTCCGGAACACTTTGCAAAAATCCGCCAGGTAGACACCATGAAGCGTAAGCAGTTCTTAAAGGGCGTCAACCAGATTGCCCAGGAAGGTGCCATCCAGATTTTCCAGGAGTTCAACACCGGTATGGAAGAAATCATCGTAGGCGTAGTTGGTGTGCTCCAGTTTGACGTTCTTAAATTCCGTCTGGAATCCGAGTACGGTGTAGAAATCCGTATGGATCAGCTTCCTTACGAGTACATCCGCTGGATTGAAAATGATGACATTGATGTAGCTTCCTTAAATGTTACTTCCGATACCAAGAAGGTTAAGGACTTAAAGGACAGACCACTTCTTCTGTTTACCCACGAATGGAGTATCAGAACCGTACAGGAAAGAAACAAGCAGTTGGTGCTTTCCGAGTTTGGTCACGAATAGCTTTACACAAAATGTGCTGTCGCATTTATGATTGAAAAATATCATGAGTGTGGCAGTTCTTTTTTTGATCCACTAAAAAAATAAAATATCATTGTAATTCAACCCAAAAGTGGTATAATAAAAGTATGAATATTTTAATACTTTAACATAAAATTCCGTATTATTACTAAAATATTGGTACTTTACACAAGGAGTAACTCATGCTGTTAAATTTAAAATACCCGGAAGAAATTGCAAAGGATATTGCAAATGCAGAAAAGAAAAAAAGAAAAAAAAGAAAGCTGACACAGGCAGAACTAAGTGCCAGAGCAGGCGTCAGCCTTGGAACCTTACGACGCTTTGAACAGACCGGAGAAATTTCTTTTGTATCGCTACTTAAAATTGCTGCCATCTTGGATGAAACAGACAACTTTGCAGAATTGTTCACAAGTCAAGAGTATACTTCTATACAGGAGGTAATTGATGAAAGAAAGTAAACAATTGACAGTAAAATATCATGATAACGTAGTCGGAACGCTGGCAGAAACCAAAACAGGATATGGTGCATTCCAATATAGTAAAGAGTGGTTGGAAAAAGGCTTTTCTATCAGTCCTTTTTCTCTTCCTTTGGAAAATAGGGTTTTTGTGCCAAAATCTGATGTGTTTGAAGGTTTGTTTGGCGTGTTTTCCGATAGCCTTCCTGATGGTTGGGGAAGACTATTAGTAGACCGCATGCTGTTAAAGAAAGGAATTCCGCCTGCTACCGTCAGGGCCATGACACGCTTAGGAATTGTGGGCACCAGTGGAATGGGCGCATTGGAATATGTACCGGAATTGTGGCCGACAGAGGAAAAGGAACGTTTTGATTTGGAACAGTTGTCAAAGGAATGTGAACTTATATTCCAAGATAAGGAATGTGACAATTTGGACGAACTATTCCAACGTGGCGGTTCACCGGGTGGTGCCAGACCTAAGGT
This sequence comes from Lachnospiraceae bacterium, assembly GCA_045531955.1. Lineage (GTDB taxonomy): Bacteria > Bacillota > Clostridia > Lachnospirales > Lachnospiraceae > SIG299. The sequence continues at coordinate 20,678 of JAZSFC010000023.1, forward strand.
GTTGGTCCGCATAGACGGAGAACCATGGCTGGTCAAATTTCCTTCACCGATGGACAAACCATCCATTGGAAAAGAAGAGTATAATTATATGCAGTGTGCTGCACTTTGCGGTATTGATGTTCCGGAAGTTCGGCTGTTTCCGTCAAAAGAAGGTGCCGGATACTTTGGAGTAAAGCGTTTTGACCGTGTGAATGAAAAAAAGATTCATACAATAACAGTTAGCGGAATTTTAGAAACTTCCCATCACGTGCCAAATCTTGATTATCATGATTTGATGAAGCTGACCTATATTCTGACGAAAGACAGCAGGCAAACGGAAAAACTGTACCGCCAAATGTGCTTCAATGTATTTGCACATAACAGGGACGACCATTCTAAAAACTTCTCCTATCTTTATGATGAAGATGAAAAACGGTGGAAACTGACGCCGGCATATGATTTGACTTATAGCGATTCTCTGGGTGGCGAACATGCAACTTGCGTGAACGGTAACGGTCAAAATCCGGGAATGGCGGATTTACTTGAGGTTGGAAAAGCAACGGGAATGTCAAAAACTAAGCTTAAGAGTATTGCACACGAAATAAAGGAAATTGTGATGATAGAACTGGGGGAATACTTATAAATCGTTTTCCTCTAAAATATTTCAAGGACTATGTCTCCATAGTCCTTGAATGTAGCGTCACCGTAGCGACCCTATCGCTTTTTGAACGTCCACTTATCGGCAGGACTCTCCTTTACTTTATTGTATCAAACTTACATCTTTTGTCAACATTTTAGTTTCCTTTAACCTTAGATCCACCATCGTTTTCAAAAACTTCAAGTCTTCCTTCTTAGGATTATCAATTCTAAACGTACATCCGCACACACCATCAAACTCTTTCCCAAATATCACTTTATGTCTTCCCCCGTCACAGGAACCACAGTGTCCGCAATGGTCAACATACTTCCAGGCAAGTTCTTTTACTTCGTCATCCACACTGGTTTCTTCCAATCACTCCGAACCCAGTACACACTCAAAAATCTCGTTTTCCGGGCTAAACCCGTTTCTTTCGTACCAGTTTCTGGACTTTTCGCTTGGCCACACGAAAAGCAACTCGCATTTTTGTTCAGTCAAGTATCCCTTTATATACGACAACAATTCAGTCCCAATGCCTTGATTGCGATACTCTTTCCGGGTGTAAACATTGGTTAAGTAAGCAATATACCTGGCCTTACCGTTTGGCTTTGGTACCTTGGGAATCCTATAGACAAACATAGCAGATGCGACAATTTCTCCATCACTGGCAGCAAAAATCAGGTATTCTTTGTGTTCCTGTAAAAAACCTACAAACTCTTCCGTAAATAAATTTTTGTCCGCTCCCGCCAGATTTTTCTCGCCGTAGTCCATGTCATCTTCTTCCCCATGTAACCACTTTAATTCGGCTAATTGTATGTAATCCTGTTCTCCTGCCAATCGAAGTTCCATCTTCTACACTCCCAAAATGAATTTCTCCACCATTTTAATTTCCTCTTGCAGCTGCACCAATTTCCACATCTGCCTTAATTTCCTTTGCTCTTTCATGCCACTTGCCAAGATGACGGCCATCCCAGGACCAGTAGTCGCAATCCACGCAGGTCTGTACCGCTGCTATAGCCTTATAAAGTTCTTCCGGTGTCATGGAGGAATCCACAAACCTTTCGTCCTTTAAAACATTTCTGATGCGGCATAGAAGCACAACCTCGTTCTGCTCCCCTGTCGCAATTTCTTTATCTATTTCCAGTTCGAAGCAGAACGGACTGCTACACAGCACCGGTACATCCAGCACTGCACCCTGCTCCCATGCTACCTCTACATCCATTTTATCGCCGTCTCTGCCATCTGCGGTACCAAAATAATCTGCCAGAGGCAAATTGTCTTCCACCACAAGATTTGCAGAGAAAACTTTCGTTCTTCTGATATTTTCTAAGGTTCTCTTACTTCCGCCAATAGCGCAGATTACACCAAGTTCATCAAACCAGCAATAGCTGAACCAGCAAAACAATCCAAAATCAGGTGTTCCATCTTCATTTTTCGTGCCGTAGACAAACAACGTCTGTGGGCATACATCATTAGTTACAGGTACTGATACTTTTTTCATAGTAATCCTCCTTGTTTCCTTATTCCTTCTCCAAATTAGTCAGGATACGAAGCAGGTACGATTCAAACTGCAAGATTTCCTCTTCCGAAAAGCCGATGTAATACATTTCATTCATTTGCTCCGAAATCTTTGTATAATCTTCCTGTAAGGACCTTGCTTTTTCCGTCAGGGCAATTAACCGGTTTCTGCGATCCTTCGGATCAGATTTTCTTACTATCAGACCAGTAGCCTCCATCCGGTCCAGCATCGCCGTAAGCGTTGTATTTGCAAGACTTGTCTGGGCAGCCAAACTACTGATACTGATTTCATCTTTCTGCCAAAGCACGTATAAAATCCGCCCCTGTGCCCCATTAAACGCATCAATTCCGGATTCCGCCAGCATACGGTCAAAAATTCTGGTTCCTGTCTGCTTAATACGGGAAATTAAAAATCCGCCTTTTGTTTCCAATTCTGCACATCCTTTCTATATAAGATATTACTATATAGTATTAATATTGTCAAGAACCAAGTTCACATACTCTTTCGCATGATTGATGGAAAACTCTCCATGATACAATTTAGGAAGTATCTTAAGTGTACTTCCCGTTATTCTTTCCTGAATCATTTTTGCTGATTTCTTCATCACAATGTTTTCTCTCTCCCCTACCACAACATGAACTTTTGCCTTACAATTGCTAAGAGTTTCTTTCATAGAAAACAGGGAATTTTCCTGTAAGAATGCAATCATATTCTGCTTTGTAATGCCACAGGTATCCCTGTAATACTCTTCAAACAATTCCAGCTTTATGTGCAGGGACTTAAATTGCAGTTTAGAAAACCACCGTTGCTTTATCAGCCCGTAACAACTTCCAAAAGCCGGTGCAATCATGGCATGGGTTATTTTTGACGGAACTACCAGCGCACTCTCGATAAGCGCATAACGGCAGATTGCCTCTCTCTTTGCTAAAATCTCAAGTAAAATCTGCCCTCCCAAGGACAGACCACCCATTAAAAACACTTCACCACCAAACTGCTCCTCAATAAACGTAATAATTTCCTCCGCATTTGCTTCGATTGTAGTAAAATTCCGGTCACTGTACACATGTCCGTCTAATATCGGAAGAATCACACGGTACTTAAGCTGTAACCGTTCCGCCACCTCCCGGTAGTTCCACCAGGACAGTCCTCCCCCATGAAGCAAAATAACAACCTCTTTATTTTCTTTTCCGTATTCTACATACTTCAACTTTGCTCACCCTTACCGAAAATCTTTCCAAAAAATGCCCGCACACCATCATCCACCGACGTGCTTACGTCCTTTGTTTCCAAATCGTAATAATACTTTCCTGTTGCAATATCAACAGACAAAGAATCCAGCGGAAATCCCGGAACCCGCTTTGTATGAGGCTTGGTTACCAGAATAAAAGGCTCCGTGGCAATGGACATATCCATGCTGGAATAGTGATGCTCCTCATCCAAAATAAAGTAAATGGCGTTCCGGTAGCGCCCGGTGATTCTGCCACCATGTTTTGCCGCCAAAACTGCATAATACTCCGTCATTTCTTCATCCGTGAGTTCCTTGCCACCCACTCTACGTACATGAATGCCCGGTTGTTCCTCCTCTGTCAGTTCATCGAAATATAACCCACTGTCACAGGAAAATACCGGCATATGAAAAGCCTTGAAGTAATCCCGGGCTTTAAGTTCTGCATTTTCCAACGGAGTTTTACCGTTTTCATTTACTTTTGGAAGTTCACCTTCTACTTCGTGCAAACCAATGAGTTCAATGTCCAGCCCTTCTACCGACTTTTTCATTGCCAACAATTTGCCCTGATTGGTAGTACCGTATAATATCTTCATCAGCTCTGTCTCCCTATATTTATACGCTCATATATACCGTAAAATCGAATTCCTTTGTCTGCAATTATACCATACTCACACGGCTCTCGTAAACCCGTACTCGCTTCACAGAGTCCGTCCCCCGCCGTCCTTAGGCTTTTCCCTAAACTTTCGCCCTGACGTTCAGCACGTTCCCGAAGGCTCCAAGGGTAGTATAACTTCCCCTGATGGACGTTCCCGCCGGTTTAGCCATCTGTTTGAGCCGGTGGCGGAAAGTACCGTCCACGCAGATTTAAGATGTTTGGTAAGGCGCGCATGCGCATGAAGAAAAAAGGCATGTCAGGTCGCTCCGGAAACCAGTGTTTCCAAGGAGCACCTGCATGCCCTTTTTGCGTAATGAACGTCCGTAGGACGTTACCAAACATTTTAAATCAGGTACGAATCTTTCTTCTCCCTCCATCGGCGAGTTATGGTAAACCGGTGAGGAACAGCCATCACGTCAGGGGAAGGAATGCCGGCCTTGGCAAGCCTGCGCCGGAATGTGGCTGAGTCAGAAGAAAGTTTAGGGAAAGCCCCCGGCGGGCACTAATCCTCCAGAAGCTTCTCAATCATTTCATAGCCGTCTTCCACCACAATGCCGCTCATCATAGCTTCCTTCTCGCTATAGAAGCCGATTCTTCTGCGCTGTCTTGTGCTATCGTACAGAAGGAATGGAATCGGGTCGGAGGAATGGGTGCGGATTTCAATTGGGGTTGGGTGGTCCGGAGTTACCAGCATTCGGTACTCAACGCCGGAAGCATCCATCTGCTCCTTCACAACCTTAATCACGCGCTCATCTAAGAACTCGATAGCCTTTAATTTACGCTCCAGGCTGCCCTGGTGGCCCATTTCATCCGGTGCCTCCACATGAATGTAGGCAAAGTCGTAATCGTCCTTTAACAGGGCGTCTACGGCTGCCTGAGCTTTACCTTCGTAGTTGGTATGTAATGTGCCGTCGGCACCCTCTACTTCAATAACCTTCATTTCTGCACCGACTGCGATACCCTTAAGCAAGTCTACTGCAGAAATCATAACACCCTTCTTGCCGGTCTTCTCATAGAAAGAAGTTAAGCATGGCTTGGTGCCTGCCCCCCAGAACCAAAGGGAATTCGCTTTATTTAATCCCTTTTCCGCACGGGCAACATTTAACGGATGATTATTTAAAATATCGTAGCTCTTCTTCATCATTTCATAAAGAGCTTCTTCCTTAGGAAGATAAGAGCCAATCACCTTTCCTAAAATATCATGAGGCGGTGTTAACGGTACAACAGAGCCCTTATCCCAAATGGTCAGATGACGATAACTGGTTCCTACATAAAACTTGTAAATATCACTTTCTAATTCCTTACGTACTGCCTCGAGCAACACAGCGGCATCCTCGGTACTGATTTCGGAAGAGCTGTGGTCAATAATGGTCTTTTCTTCATATGGCAAATCATCATCGGAAACAGTAACAATGTTGCAACGCAGAGCCACATCGGTTTCCTTCATATCTACACCGATGCTGAGTGCTTCTAACGGAGAACGTCCGGTATAATAAAGTCTTGGGTTATAACCAAGCACTGCCAGGTTTGCGGTGTCACTGCCCGGGCTCATGCCTTCCGGAATGGTGTGGGCAAGACCTACAATGCCCTTGCCTGCCATTTCATCCATGACCGGAGTATTTGCTGCCTCTAAAGGTGTTTTTCCATTTAACTCTTCAATCGGACGATCTGCCATGCCGTCGCCAAGAACTACAATATACTTCATGTTATTATGCCTCCCACTCGGTGCGAATTCTATTAAGTACAGTCATGCAGGCTGCTTTTTCTTCAAACACTTTTTCTGTCATCTTCTTTGTTACAAATGCAAATTCTCCGGATACATTTGCAGAAACTTCTGCGATATCGCCGAATACTTCCTTTGCCTTTGCTTCATCTGCTGCAGGCACACGTACAAAGAATGAATTTTCCATTTCATCATGATTTGCCGGTTCCAGCTTCTTGTTGCTCCAAATGGTCACAATGTTCTGATTCTGGTGCTTTGCTACTTCAATGACATCCGCAACAACTGCACTGGCTGTCGGAAGCTTACCTGCACCGCTACCATAGAACATAACCTCGCCAAGAGTATTACCCTTAACCAAAATACTGTTGAACACGCCTCTGACACTATAAAGAGGATTTTCTTCCTTAATCATCTTTGGTGCTACCATCGCATAGAAATTGCCATCTTCCATCTTACCCTGGGCAAGAAGCTTGATTTCTGCACCAAGAACCTCGGCATACTTGAAATCAGTATCGGTAATCTTTGTGATACCCTCCATGTAGATATCCTCAAAATCTACCTGCTTTCCGTAGGACAGGGAAGCCAAAATAGCAAGCTTACGTCCTGCATCGTGGCCTTCCACATCTGCCTCCGGATTACGTTCTGCATATCCTAAATCCTGAGCTTCCTTTAAAGCAGCCTCAAAGGTTGCGCCTTCACGGCTCATCTTTGTTAAAATATAGTTTGTGGTACCGTTTACAATACCATTAATTTCTAAAATCTGTTCAGAAGTCAAACACTCATTGAGCGGACGGATAATCGGAATGCCGCCGCCGACACTTGCTTCAAACAAAAAGTTAATCTTCTTCTGACGTGCAATTTCCAAAAGTTCCGCGCCGTGCTTTGCCACCAGGGCCTTGTTGGAAGTACAGACACTCTTACCACGAAGCAGACATTCCTTTACATAAGAATACGCCGGCTCTGTACCACCCATAGTTTCTACTACACAGCCAACTTCTTCATCTTCTGCAATAGTTGCAAAATCATGAACCAAAATTTCCTCAATAGGATTCCCCGGAAAATCTCTCAGATCCAACACATACTTTACATAAATTTCCTCTCCGGCACGTTTTGCAATACTCTCCTGATTTGTTTCCAGCACTTCAACCACACCGGAACCGATAGTGCCATAACCTAAAACTGCTATTTTCATAAAGTCCTCCTGGTTTGTCTCCGAAAATTATTCGAAGCCTAATATTTTCAAATAATGAATACCGTCTACCGACTCCAAGCGTCGCATCATGCTCTCGGTATCTTCGGTTTCCGGTTGGATTTCCACACTAAGTGTAATGGAAGCAATTCCTCCTGTAGGAATCGCCTGGTGAATCGTAAGAACATTTGCTTTTGCGCTTGCTAAAACACCAAGCACGTTAGATAACAGCCCCGGTTTATCATCTAACTGAAGCATAAAGGTCAACGTCCGCCCTCTGGTATTATCATGAAACGGAAATATATCATCTTTATATTTGTAAAAAGAACTCCGGCTGATATCCACCTGCTCGGTAGCCTCCTGTACTGTCATGGCACGTTCAGAGTCCAGCAACCGCTTTGCCTCTACTACCTTCAACAGAACTTCCGGAACGGCTCTTTTCTTTACAATGAAGAAGCTGTCATCATCCATCATTACAGGTATCCTTTCGCTTATTTACAGTGGCAAAGTGTACGCATAACAAATACACTTGTCCGTATGCGGACTATCTTACCACATTCTTTCCACGATTTCAAGGCTAAAAAGAAAAAAGATTAGAAAAAATTCTAATCTTTTTTCCTGATTTATTTAATTTCGTTTAAAATTGCAGAAATAGCTACTTCTAACTGGTTATCCTGATCATGCGGAATAACTACCATCTGCTTTAACTCTTCCTTAAGTTCCACTTCCATGTCCGGAACCACACCAACTCCATGAATGCAAACACCTCTTGGGGTAAAATAACTGGCTACTGTAATTTTTACAGCAGTACCATCGGTTAACGGTAAAATACTCTGTACAATGCCCTTTCCGAAACTGGTGGTTCCGACAATGTTTGCAGCTTCATAATCCTGCATAGCTGCAGCAAAGATTTCTGCCGCACTGGCACTGTTACCATTAATAATTACAGACATCGGAAGTTCAAGAACACTCTTATCTGTACCTTTATACTCATCACGATTGCCGTATTTATCTTCGGTATAAACAATCATTCCTTCCGGAAGAACATAATCCAGCATCTCTACCACTGCATCCAAAAGGCCACCCGGATTATCACGTAAATCAATTACCAAGCCCTTCATACCCTGCTTCTTTAAGTCCTCAACCGCTTCCTTAAACTGCTTTGGTGTAGGCTCATCAAAGCTGGAAATAAGAATATATCCGATGTTATTGTCTAACATTTCATATTCAATAGTTTCAATGGTAATCTGTGCTCTCGTAATCAGCAACTCTACCGGTTCGGATTCACCGTCACGGATTACGGTTACTTTAACCTGCGTACCCTCCGGACCTTTCATCATGGCAACTACATTGTCGATTTCCATTCCGGTAACATCTACATCATCAACCATATAAATGATATCTCCCGGAAGCATTCCGGCCTTATAAGCAGGACCATCTACATATGGTTTTACAATAGTAATATACATGGTTTTCAAATTTTGCTGAACCACAGCACCGATACCGTAATACGTACCGCTTGTGGATTCCATTAAAGCATCAAATTCTTCCTCTGTATAATAACAGGTATATGGGTCACCCAGGCCCTCAAGCAAACCTTTGTATGCTCCGATACGCATGTCTTCTACAGAAATGTCATTCATATAATACTGATCCACTAAGGTTGCCAGCAATTCCATCTTTGCTTTAAAATACTCAGACATTAAATCTTCTTCTGCTGCTGATGGCTTCTTCGGTTCTTCCTTTTTGGCATCTTCCTCTTGTGTATCGTTCTTTGCTACATCCTCTTTTTCTTCAGTCTTCGTATCAGTGCTTTCCGATACGATATCCTGTACCTGCTCCTTAATTTCATCCTCTTTTACTTCCGGAATACCCTGGTCTTTTTCTAATTCCGGTAAAACATTCTGCTGTACATTTTCCGGCATCATATTCTTCATCATTAACGCACAGCCACCCATTCCCATCAGCATGGTCAAAAGCAGTGACAAGCACATTACTTTTTTGAGATTTTTCTTCATTTTATTTTCCTCCTTAATGCTGCAACTCTATTTTCCTGATTTGCCGTTTTGCAGTCATCTGACTGGCAATAATACCGATACCAAGGCTGAACACTAACGCCAACGGGATAAACTGCTGCATAATTTTTGTTCTGTCAATAAAATTCATAGCAGTGAATACAGAATCAAACTGCTCTTTCAAAGTACGGATTACTTCACCGTAGACCAAATATAAAATTCCAATCGGAAGAACAGATCCTAAAAGGCCTATAATCGCACCCTCTACTACAAACGGTGCCCGGATAAAGAAATCCGTTGCTCCAATAATACTCATAATAGATATCTCTTCCCGGCGTACATTAATACCGGTAGAAATTGTTGTCCGGATTAAAAATACTGCAACTGCGACTAAAATAGCAATCAAGCCAATGGAAATAACCCATAGCAGTGTTTTTATTCCTTCAAAACTTTCTGCAATAGATTCCGAATGATTTACCTTACGGACATTCTCCAAAGATTCCACATGACGTACCAAAAGCTTCTGCATGGAAACATCACTTAACGAAACTTCCAATGAGGCAGAATCCGCTAACGGATTATCACTTCCAAACGTTGCCGATAGTTCTTCATTCAGACTCTCTGCTTTATAGTTTTCCCAAGCCTCATCTGCAGATATATAGACAACATCTGCCACTTCCGCCCTCATCCGGATATTTTCCCGTATTTCCAAAATTCTCTCTTCTGTGGTTCCATCCTCGAAAAAAACCGTAATTCCTACTAAGGATTCTGCAGACTCTACTGCCATATTAAAATTTGCAATTACAAAATAAAAAACACCGAGTAAAAGAAGGCATGCCGTTATGGTTCCTGCCGAAGCAAGAGAGTAAATTCTGTTTTTCCAAATGCTACGGATTCCCTGCCCGATGCAATAAAACAATGTCCTAATTTTTCGCATACCGGTACCTTCCCTTTTCTTCGTCACTGATTACCCTGCCGTTCCGTAAGGTAATTACCCGCTTTTGCATACTGTCTACTACTTCCTGGTTATGGGTTACTACCACAACCGTAGTTCCCCGTTTATTAATGTCCTCTAACAGGCTCATAATTTCCCAGGAATTCTTAGGGTCTAAATTTCCCGTTGGCTCGTCTGCCAATAAAATTACAGGATTATTAACCAGCGCTCTTGCCAGCGCTACACGCTGCTGTTGTCCTCCTGACAGTTCATTCGGAAATGCCTTTACCTTATCCGATAAGCCTACCAACGAAAGCATCTTAGGTACCTGTCGCTTTATCAGCCGTTCCGGAGCCTCCACCACACGCTGCGCAAAGGCCACATTATCGTATACATTTCTGTCTTTTAGCAAACGGAAGTCCTGAAATACCACACCGATACTGCGACGGTATTTACTTACCTGATATTTTCGCAGACGGCCGATTTCCCGGCCAGCCACAAATACTTTACCCTTGGATGGCAAAATTTCTTTTAACATAAGTCGGATTAACGTGGACTTACCGGAGCCGCTACTACCGACAATAAATACAAATTCTCCCTTGTATATGCGGATATTGATATCTTCAATGGCCGCAATACCTTTTTGATATTCCTTTGATACATGTTCAAAAGAAATCACCGGCGCTTCAATTTTACTCATCTCTTTATTAATATCAAAATCTGCTGCCATATATTCTCTCCACCCAAAATATTATTGTCTGCAAATAATTTACTATTAAATTATGTTGATTTCATGTCAAAAAAGGCTGCCTTCCGGCAGCCTTTTCATGTTTATTCTGCGTTCTCCATGTATGTCATGTACTTTACAACCATAAGTGCAATCTTGAAGGTAATAGCGTCTTCGAAGACACGTAAGTCAAGATTAGTGGTCTTCTGCAGCTTATCCAGGCGATATACCAGTGTATTTCTATGAATATATAACTGTCTGGATGTTTCGGAAACATTCAGGCTGTTTTCGAAAAATTTGTTGATGGTTACCAAAGTTTCTTCATCAAACTCATCTAAAGACTTGCCGTCAAAAATTTCTTTGATAAACATCTTACAAAGAGACATCGGAAGCTGATAAATCAGACGACCGATACCAAGATTGGAATAAGCCACCACATTTCTATCACTGTAGAAGATTTTTCCTACATCCAATGCCATCTTTGCTTCCTTGAAGGATCGGGAAACATCACGGATTTCATTTACAATAGTACCGTACGCCACATTTACTTTTGTCATAGCCTCGGTATTTAACATATCTAAAATAACCTTGGCTGTTTTGTTTAAATCTTCGTAGGTTTCATTCGCCTTTAATTCTTTAACCAGAATGATATTCTTTTCATCTACTGCAGTAATGAAATCTTTAGTTTTTCCGGCAAACAGGCTGCGGACTGTTTCTAAAGCATTGCTGTCCTTATCATTTTTTGTTTCGATAAGGAATACTACACGTCTTGCCTCTGTTTCAATATGAAGCTTTTTTGCACGGTTATAAATATCAACCAAAAGAAGATTGTCTAATAACAGGTTCTTAATGAAGTTATCCTTGTCATAGCGCTCCTTATAAGCCACCAGAAGATTCTGGATTTGGAAAGCAGCCAGTTTACCGACCATATAAACGTCGTCACTGTCTCCTCTGGCCAAGAGAACATACTCCAGCTGATGTTCATCAAACACCTTAAAGAACTGGAAGCCCTGCAACACCTGACTGTCTGCCGGGGAATCCACAAAGGCAAGTACTGCATTTTCATATACTTCTGCATTTGGAATAGTGGATGCCAACACCTTGCCCTCTGTGTCTAATACACAAATGTCAATTCTTGTGATTGTCTTTAAACCTTCAATTGTACTTTGTAAAATCTGATTGGATATCATAAACCCTTTTACCTCACATTCTGTGCCCCAAAAGTATCACTTGTACATAATTCTGCACTTTGATTCAGTATATCACAAAAACAAACAAAATTCAAGAATTCTTATTCTGTTCTTAATGCTTCTACCGGATCTTTCTTTGCTGCTACTCTGGATGGAATCAAACCGGCAATCAGGGTTAATGTCACACTGATTACTACTAAAATGGTTCCGCCCACAGCAGGAAGCGCTGCCACATCCGGAATTTCCGCAAAATGATAAATAATTGCATTAATCGGAATACAAAGTAAAACCGTAACACCTACACCAAGTAAACCGGATACCAGACCCACAATCATGGTTTCTGCATTGAATACGCGGGAAATATCCTTCTTGGAAGCACCAATACTTCGAAGAATACCGATTTCCTTTGTTCTTTCCAATACAGAAATATAAGTGATAATACCAATCATGATGGAGGAAACCACCAGGGAGATAGATACAAAGGCAATCAGTACGTAAGAAATCACATTAATGATGGTACTGATGGAAGACATCATAATACCAATATAGTCCGTATACGTAATCTTGTTTGCTTCCTGTCCGTCCGCTTTCACTTTATCGTTATATTCCTGAATTTTTTCTTCAATTAAATCCTTGGATGCAAAATCAATCGGATAAATACTGATAGAACTTGGCGTATCCAATTCCGCTGCACCAAACAATGCTAAATTACCCTCATAGGTTGCCTGAGACACTGCGGCTGCCGCATACTGTTCCTGCAGCATCTGAAGTTCTTCCGGTGTTAAGGTTGCCAAATAAGCCTGCTGCTCCGGTGTCAAAGTACTCATATCCATAGCATTGCTTTGTGCATCCTCTGCTGCTGCGGAATCAGAGAACGGCTTGCCGGTAAGCACATCCGTTTCCGGATCTGCCTGCTGTGCTTTTACTATCTCCTGCTTTGCTGTTTCTTCAATAATATACTCGGTTAATTCTTTTGTATAACCTACGGTTCCCGTAATAGAAGTTGCCACTGCATCCGGCTTTGGACGTACAATACCAACCACCTTAAGTTCCATGGCATCTTCCAGAACTTTTTCCAAATACGTATCGCTTTCGGAAAAATCTTCCCAACAGCCTAATTCTTCGTTATATTCATAAAAATCTGTATTCAAAACTACTTTATAGGTTTGATTTAATAATTCATCATAAGTAAAGGTTCTGCCGTCATCCTTAATTTCCTTAGATTCCGTAAAGTTTTTCAGCAACGTCTGATCCTTTAATCCGAGAGTAAACAGAGCAGTGTCCATAATATAGTTCTTTTCGGAAACAACAAATACCAGTTCTTCCTTGGATTCCGGCCACTTACCCGCCACCACATCATACTGGGACGCTAACAATTCTTTGTTATCCAACAATTCACAGAACGCATCCATATCGGTACCGCCCATAGCTCCCATGGCACTCATGGATGACATGGTATCATACATGGACATCATGCTGTCCATTCCCATAGTGGACATTACCGTACTTGGATTTACCTGAAGTGTCTTACCATTTAAATCGGTACCGTAAATACGCAGGTTTGCATCATAGCCAAACTGGATTGCCGTGGTCAGATCACCAAAACCGTTTGCTTCATCCAATAAATACTTACGGAATTCGCCCAGGTTATTCGCCTGCTTTTCCGCTACCATGGCATTATACATCTCTGTCATAATTACCATCGGACGAACCACGTCGTCATCATACGTTTCCACCTCTTCTTCGAATTCACCGGACATGGAACCCATCATGGCACTCATATCCATAGTTTCATCCTGAAGGGTAATCGGATAATTGGACAAGGTATCCTCCTGCACCTTATCAATGTATGCCTGGAAACCGCTGGATAAAGAAAGAATCAGTGCAATACCGATAATACCGATGCTTCCCGCAAAGGCTGTCATAAAAGTTCTTCCTTTTTTTGTCATTAAGTTATTTAAACTCAGACCCAGTGCGGTCTTGAAGGACATGGACTTCATCTTTCCTTTTTCTTTTGTTACCGCCGGAAGTATTTCCTCTTCTGCTGCCTTGTATGGCCTGGAATCATCAATCACCTTACCGTCCAAAAGCTTAATAATTCTGGAAGAATACTGTTCTGCCAGTTCCGGGTTATGGGTAACCATAACAATCAGACGGTCCTTGGAAATTTCCTTCAACAAATCCATAATCTGCACGCTGGTAGCAGAATCCAAAGCGCCGGTAGGCTCATCCGCCAGCAAAATATCCGGATCATTAATTAATGCACGTGCAATAGCTACACGCTGCATCTGACCACCGGACATCTGGTTTGGTTTCTTGTGAATCTGGTCAGCCAGACCAACCTTTGTCAATACCTCTATCGCACGCTTTCTTCTTTCACTTTTGGAAACACCGGACAAGGTAAGTGCCAATTCTACATTGGAAAGTACGGTCTGGTGAGGAATTAAATTATAGCTTTGGAAAACAAAACCGATGGAATGATTTCGATACGTATCCCAATCCCTGTCTTTAAACTTTTTGGTTGATTTTCCATTAATAATTAAATCACCGCTGGTATACTGATCTAAACCACCGATAATGTTAAGCAATGTGGTTTTACCACAACCGGACTGACCCAGAATAGAAACAAACTCACTGTTTCTGAATGTAATGCTGACACCCTTTAAAGCCTCTACTTCGGTATCGCCGGTCTTATATGTTTTTACAATGTCTTTTAACTGAAGCATTTGCTTCCTCCGTTTCTTATCTGAACATTTTACGCTTACGTTTTCTAAGTATATACCATTTTGAGGAAATTTCAACCTTAAACTTCGGAATAAATCATTAAAAATTTATGAACAATAAGGATAAGAAAAGGGCATCCTTATCGGATGCCCTTAAAATTTCTTATTAGTGAGTGATAATCTGCTCTGTTTCCTTGTCGAAGATGTGAATCTTGGAAAGGTCAAGTGCAATCTGGATGGTATCACCAGGTCTTGCAGTTGTACGAGGATTTACTCTTGCTGTGATATCTACGGTATCAGCGATGGTGAAGTATAAGAATACTTCTGCACCAAGTAATTCGTAAACTCTTACGGTAGCGTCAAATGCGCTGTCCTTAGAAGTTTCGATGAATACCTGCTCATCCTTAATATCTTCCGGACGGATACCAAGGATAACTTCCTTACCAACATAACCGCCTTCGATTAACTTCTTAGCACGTGCTTCAGGAAGCTTGATGGAACGCTCTGCAAAGTGAAGTGTTACGTCGCTGCCTGCCTGCTCTACCTGACAGTTGATGAAGTTCATCTGTGGGGAACCCATGAAACCTGCAACGAAGAGGTTATCTGGTCTGTCGTATAAGTTCTGAGGTGTATCTACCTGCTGGATAACACCATCCTTCATAACGATGATTCTGGTACCAAGTGTCATAGCCTCGGTCTGGTCATGTGTTACGTAGATGATGGTTGTCTGTAACTTCTGATGTAACTTGGAGATTTCGATTCTCATCTGTACTCTGAGCTTAGCATCCAGGTTGGAGAGAGGTTCGTCCATTAAGAATACCTTAGGGTTACGAACGATAGCACGACCCATGGCAACACGCTGTCTCTGACCACCGGAAAGAGCCTTTGGCTTACGGTCTAAGAGGTGTTCGATATCAAGAATCTTAGCAGCTTCGTGAACGAGCTTGTCGATTTCATCCTTTGGAGTCTTTCTTAACTTAAGACCGAATGCCATGTTATCATATACGGACATATGAGGATACAGAGCGTAGTTCTGGAATACCATCGCGATATCTCTGTCCTTTGGTTCTACGTCGTTCATTAACTTATCGCCAATGTAAAGTTCACCTTCTGTGATTTCTTCAAGACCTGCGATCATACGAAGAGTGGTGGACTTACCACAACCGGATGGACCTACGAAGATGATGAATTCCTTGTCTGCGATTTCAAGGTTGAAGTCCTTAACAGCTACAAATCCGTTTGGATATGTCTTGTTAATATGCTTTAAAGATAAACTAGCCATTTGTAATTCCTCCTAATTTGTTATCGTTTTCATTTACGTTTGTTTCATTTTTGACCGCAAAAAACTGCGGATAATTTTTTAGCATGTATACATCATACAACAATTCCGAAAAAAAAACCATATCTTAAATAACCAAAAAGTGTTTTCATTATTTGTTCAATTTGTATAAGTGCTTTGTTTTTTGGTTGTTTTGCTTATTTTTTTGTCGATTTTTGATTCTTTATTGTGTGATTTCAATAAATCCCTCGCCACGGACCTCATGAACGTCATTCACAATGACAAAAGCACTCGGGTCAATTTTGTGCACAATATCTATAAGCTCTACGATTTCTTTCTTTGTCACAACGCAAATCAGCATCTTTTTTTCTTCTTTGGAGTACATTCCCTGTACTTTGACACCGGTAGCACCTCTGTCCACATCTGTCAAAATAATTTCCGCAATTTCCTCCGCCTTATCCGAAATAATGTGGGCCATTTTGGCAAATTTTAAGCCTTCCAGCATACCATCGGAAATTTTTGCACACAGATATACCACACAAATGGCATACATGGCATTTTCCACGCCAAACACTACGGCGCCCAACACCACTATGGCACCATCGGTTACTGCCAGCAGCTGCGGAATTGTAAAATGCTTTATTTTATCATGAATCAGGGCGCTGAGAAGATCAGTGCCTCCCGTAGTTGCCATTCTTGCCAATACCATACCGATACCGGCGCCGGTCATGACACCGCCAAATAAGGTTGCAAGCACATAGTCATCAAATAACCGGTAAATCGGTAACAAATAAATCCACACCGACAGCATTACTGTGGCAAACATGGTTTTTGCAATGTATTTTTTCCCTTTTTTCAGGAGTGCTATTGCAAATAAAGGTCCGTTAAACAAAAGGTTGCTGAGCCAGACCGGAATTCCTCCTTCCCAGATGAGTCCGGTTAAATACTTAACCACAATTGCCAGACCGGTGACGCCACCGCATACCAGTCCCATCGGGTCGAAAGCCAGATTGACACCTAAGGCCATCAAAAAAGTACCTGCAAGAATATATATAATATCCTTCCAGATTCCCATATCCTGTTTTCTCATTGTACTACTCTCTCTTTCTAAATTACTCTCTCTTTCTAAATTACTCTCTCTAATACTCTCTAATGCTTATCGCCGGATAAAAAGATAACACAAGTCGCGTCAGCTGTAAAGCCACTTTCATCCGCCGGGGCCAAATAAGAATGATACTTTTGAACCTTGGTTCCCGCTGATGCAAGGCTTCCGGCAGTTGTATCAATAAAACTTCCTACAATAGTTGCATTGCCGGTATATAAAATCACCTGGGTACCCTGGGCAAATGTCAGAGTTTCTCCTTTCTTTATAGTAATACATTCAAAACCGGCACTCATCTTTTCCATCTGTTGTTCCAGATAGCTTCTGGTAATCAACGGATCTCCCACGGAACCCGGCTCATTGGTGGCTGCTCCTACTGTCATGCCGGAGCAAAATAATAACGTTCCTACCATCACTGCTCCCGCAGTCATCCATACTCTTTTTTTCTTTTTATTCATAGCCTCTCTTCTTTCTATTCTGCATTATTCGTGTTATTATACCGCATCATTTCCTCCAACCGTTCCTTGGAACGTTTGGAAGAAATCAGAAAACCGTCTTTTTCCCTGCTGCCCGGTGCTTCTTCCACAATTGTTTGTTGCACCGTTTGAAGACTTTCGTAGTATGACCATCGTTCTTCTGTTGTCCGGCTGGAAAATGACCCTGCCAGCCATTCTGTATATCCTTCAAAAAAATCCGAAGCATCGGTCTCCTTTTCCTGAAGTTCCAGCCACTCCCGGAATGATGCGGCATCGGTCCGGACATATTCCGTAAATGAAATTCCGATTACTTCCGATAAAATCCGGTTACACCCCGTCAAACCATACTCTTTTGAAAAACTTTCTGCCATGTTGGAAAGTTTAAAATGCTGCGGCAACTCCGGCGCATACGTCTGCAGACTCTTATACAGTTCTTCCGATAAATTAACTTTCGTATCCACCGGAAGTTTCAAATAAAACACGGTTTGCTGTCCCACCGGAAATACTTCGATATATATTTCCGATATTTTTTTCGAATTTTCTTCCGCAATGTAGTATACTGTTACCGGACTCTGCTCCGGTTTGTCCGGCTTCGGAGCGATAGTCACTTCCGGTTTCTGTTGTGATGTCACCTCTACCGCAAAAATCTCATTGATAAGCGGAACAAATGCCAGCATAGTCAGCACCACCGTTAATATGCAGCCAAATGCAGCCAATAAAATTTTTCCGGAAGATTTTTGTTTCATCTTATTATTCGCACCTTTCCAAAGTCATTGGAAATATTGTAAACTAAATTTCAAAAAAATGCAACGTAAGTACAATTGTTCCCGTCATAATTAACAGATACGAAAAATCAGCAAAAGAAAGGAGGACTATTTATGGACGACAAACAACTCATCACCCTGTTTTTTCAACGTTCGGAACAGGCAATTGCAGGCTTAAAAGAAAGATACGGCTCTCTCTGCCTCTCTGTTGCCCGTCGGATTCTGCCGGATGCGCGGGATGCAGAAGAATGCCTGGGGGATGTACTACTAAAGGTATGGAATTCCATTCCGCCGGAACATCCGGAATGTCTGACCGCCTATCTTTCTAAGGTAACCAGAAACACAGCATTGGACCGGTATTCTTACAATCATGCCGGCAAACGTTCCACTTCCCTGACAGACGCCTTCGATGAACTTGAATACAGTCTTGCCGCTTCCTTCGATGTAGAACAGCAAATACAGGAGCAGGATTTCCGCCGGTTTATTAATGAATTTCTCCGCGGTTTAAAAAAGGAGAACCGGATATTCTTTGTCCGCAGGTACTGGTACGGCGAAAGCATTTCCGAAATTGCCACTACCTTCCGGATTAGCGAAGAAAAAGTCAAATCATCCCTGTTCCGCACAAGAAACCGTTTAAAATCCGCATTAGAAAAGGAGGGATTACATTATGAGTAAAAAAAACTTCGATTTATGGATGAATTCTGTTGATGATTCTATTTTAGAAGAAGCAGCAACCGTACCCGGCACTGCCAAGAAAAAAAAATACCGTTCTTATGCTATTATCGCTGCTGCGTGCCTCGTTTTTGCAATTACCGGTCTTTTACTCCGGCACGGGTTACTTTCCGGCACCCACCCGGATACTTCCCCGGGCATTACAGGCACCACAGTTCCGAGCAGCAAACCTCAGGAAACAAAAACACCCGAAAAATCCATTCGTGAAGAGGTGTTTGTAAAGGACGGTACCGACTATACGCTTCTTTCCTGCGAAACCCCGGAAGCAACGGATATTTCCGGCACAACAACCACAACCGCAGAAGAACTCTCCTGGTATGCCGGAGGCTTGGAAATACTACTGTGTAGTACTGAAAATAATATTTGGGCAAGCTGGTACGATACTACCACCGGTACCCAGTGGTGTCTCATGGGGGACACATCTTCCCTGGCACTTTTAACTACAGCCAAAGATTTAATAGAGGAATTAGGCTATAATGTAGCTGTCGCCCCGGAAACAGCCACCGATGTTACCTACAATGCGTTCCGGATTAACAACCTCTCCGTAGCGGAAACCACCTTCCTGCTGGATGACATCCGCTACAACTACCGTATGGCCGCCACCTATGAAATTGCCGAGGATTTTGACGACATCTCCGGCACCGGAGAATTTTATGACATTCAAACCTCCGGAGAAGTCGGCTGGTGCCCTGCCCGAATCTATTACAATGAAAACGGCTACGGAAAAATAATCTGGTTTGACATTGTGCCCGGTTTACTTTATAGTTTAAGTATGGAAACAAATGCTTCCGAAGATGTTCTGCTCTCCATGGCTCATACCTTGTTCCGCCCGGCTCAGGATGAAGCAAACTGGTAATCGGAAGTCTGTCTGCAGACTATAAAGAAAGGAGCGCAGCCTCCGCTGCCACAAAATTTATGGAAAGAAAAGTTGCCCTTGTTACCGGAGCCTCCCGGGGAATCGGAAGAGCCATTGCCCTGACCTTTGCCCAGAACGGCTATGATGTCATTATCAACTGCTTAAAAAGCGCAGATGCCCTTGCCAGTCTGGAACGCCAGATTTTATCCATGGGAGTCCGTTGTAAATCCTTTGTCGGAGATGTAGGCAGCCCTTCCTTTGTGGAGCTGATGTTCCGTTCCATCGAAAAGGAATTCGGCACACTGGATGTGCTCATCAACAATGCCGGAATTTCTTACGTCGGCCTGCTTACCGACATGACTCCCTCCGACTGGAAAATGGTAATGGATACCAACCTTTCTTCCGTCTTTTACTGCTGCTCCAAAGCCATTCCGATGATGTTAAAAAAACAGAGCGGACGCATCATCAACATTTCCTCCATGTGGGGAACCTGCGGTGCCTCCTGTGAAGTTGCCTACTCCGCTTCCAAGGGTGGTATGGATGCTTTCACCAAAGCCCTTGCAAAAGAGCTTGCTCCAAGCGGTATCACCGTCAATGCTATTGCCTGCGGTGTTATCGACACCGAAATGAACAGCTGCTTCTCTGAGGAAGAATTAGAAGCCCTCGCGGTAGAAATCCCAATCGGACGCTTCGGTGCTCCGGAAGAAGTTGCTGACTTTGCATTGCAGATTGCCAAAGGAAATGCTTATTTAACCGGACAAATTATACATTTGGATGGTGGATATTTATAGAAAACAACAAAACACATATCTCCTTCGAACCCGCTATCGCTAACGGTTCGCGCAGAGATATGTGTTTTTTATTACAGATTAGCAAGTTTGTTTTTCTTTAAATACGGACTCTTTAGCAACATAAATACCAATGGTATTACCATCAAAATCCACACCACCGGCTCTGCCAGGATTACTCCCCAGTAACCAAGGCGGGGTACCATTAGTTTTGCAAACACCACTTTACCCACCAGTTCCACAAAGCTGGATACAATCGGGGTAATGTGGTTGCCAAGCCCCTGTAACACATTTCTAAACAGAGTTACACAAGCTGCCACCATATAAAATATGGTATCGAATTTCAAATAGGTTGCCCCTGTTTTAAGCACCTCTTCCGTTTCGCTTCCGGTAATCATATGTATCAAATGTTCCGCCACCGTGTTTGCAAGAAGAATAACCATAAGCACCCAGCAGGCCAGAAATACAAGCGCCCCAAACAATCCTTTGCGGATTCTGTCATACTTTCCTGCACCTAAGTTTTGTCCGGTGAAGGTACACATAGCCGCACCGGTAATACTGAAGGCCATCATAAAAATTTCGGTCACTTTTCTTGCTGCAGTATGAGCCACAATAATATTTTGTCCGAGGCCGTTGATGGCAGTCTGGAGCATTACGGTACCAAACTGTACCAGAGAACTCATGAATGCCATGGAACATCCCGCTGCCAGAAGCTCTTTCATTAGAGAAGCATCCGGCTTCATATCCTTTATAGCAAACCGCAGGATGTCGTATTTCTTTAGCATATATCCAATGCAAAGTATTGCGGAAATCCCCTGAGCAATGACGGTAGCCAGGCCTGCACCGAATACTCCCAGATGCAGACTGTTGATGAAGTAAATGTCCAGCAGTACATTTAAAAAACTGGAACAAATCAGTAAAATCAGCGGTGTCACGGAATTACCGAGAGCACGCAGGGTTGCTGCGCCTAAGTTGTAAGCAAAAGTAAAAAACAGTCCGCAGATGAGTACCGTACAATAGCTTTTTGCATCGATAAGCAAATGAGGCTCTATCTGCATAAATACCATCAGGCCGTCCATGCAAGTCAGGCACACAGTTACTAAGATAACGCAAAGAAGCAATCCCATCCCCACCGATAGTGCAAATGCTTTTTTCAGTTTTTCCAATTTTCTACCACCGTAGAATCTCGCCATCGGCACGGCAAATCCAAGTGTCATACCGTTCATAAAACCAATTAACAAATTAGAAAGTACACTTGTTCCGCCAACGGCTGCCAGTGCTTCTTCTCCCAGATAAGTACCTACGATACGGGTATCTGCCAGGGAATAAAACAGCTGGAACAGATTACCGAAAAAGATTGGTACGGCAAACAATACTAAGGTTTTAAACAACGGTCCTTTCGTCAGGTCTTTCATGATAACTCTCTCGCTTCTTTTGTCAAATCTTTAATTACTTCCGATGCAATAATGAGTCCTGCCACCGACGGCACAAACGCGGTACTGCCCGGAGTTCCACGGCGTTTTGCTACAGGATCTACCTCCTCCAGTGCAACCTTCGGTATAATCGGCTGCTCCTTGGAATAAACCACCTTCACACCCTTGATTCCCCGGTCCTTTAATTCTTTTCGCATAACCTTGGCAAGAGGGCACACGGAAGTCTTAGAAATATCTGTAACCTCCAGCTCCATCGGATTCAGTTTATTACCGGTGCCCATACTGCTGATAACCGAAACCCCTGCTTCTTTAGAAAACTGAATAATTGCAATTTTCGCCGTTACCGTATCCACTGCATCCACCACATAAGCATATTCACTGAACTCATATTCTTCCTTCTTCTCCGGAAGAAAAAATTCCTGCCGTAGGGTAACTTCCGCCTTGGGATTGATGGAAAGAATACGGTCCCGCATCACTTCCACCTTTGGCTTGCCGATGGTATCCACCGTTGCAATAATCTGACGGTTTAAATTGGATACGGACACTGTATCGTTATCGATCAAATCAAACTTGCCGATACCGCTTCTTGCCAGTGCTTCCACTGCGTAACCGCCAACGCCGCCGACACCAAACACTGCCACCTTGGCGTTTTGTAAAATTTCCATGGCGTCACCGCCAATCAGTGCTTCTATTCGCGAAAACTGCTCTGTCATACTAATTTATTTTCCTTTCTACGGTGTTACCCGGTTAATGTCTCTTGGGAATAACGAGGAAAGACGCACATTCTCCTGGTTCAAAAGCTTTGCGGTCAGGCGCTCCAAGCCGATACCCAATCCTCCATGCGGCGGCATACCGGCTTTATGCATCATCAGATAGCTTTCAAAGGCTTCCGGATTCATCCCCCGGGCTTCCATCTTTGCCACCTGTTCCCTGTAGTTGTGGATACGCTGTCCCCCCGTGGTAATTTCCAATCCGCGGAACAACAAATCAAAGCTTAAGGTCTCTTCCGGATTTTCTTTGCTGTCCATGGCATAAAACGGACGCTTTGCACTCGGATAATGGGTTACAAAAACGAATTCACTGCCGGTCTGCTTCTTAATAAGTTCACACAGCAGTTTTTCTTCTTCCGGCTCGAAGTCGTGGCTTTCTTTGAACTCCCGGTGATAAGCTTTTGCCACCATTTCCTTGGCTTCCGAAAATTTTATCGCAGGAATTTCAGTAATCTCCGGCAGCTGCACCTTAAGAAGGGACAGTTCCTGTTCGTATTGTTCCTGTAAAAACGCCATGATATACTTAAGCATTGCGGTTTCCATCTGCATAATTTCTTCAAAGCTTTCGATGAAACCCATTTCAAAGTCCACGCCGGTGTACTCATTTAAATGTCTTGCCGTGTCGTGCTTTTCTGCCCGGAACACCGGTGCTATTTCAAACACACGCTCGAACACGCCCACCATCATCTGCTTGTAAAACTGCGGACTTTGGGCAAGATAGGCCTGCTTTCCAAAATAATCAAGTTTAAAAATATTGGCACCGCCTTCGGCTCCTTCCGATACGATTTTCGGAGAATGGATTTCCGTAAACCGTTCCCGGTGCATAAATTCCCTAATCGCCCGGCAAATGCCTTCCTGTATTTTAAAAATAGCACGTTCCTTTTCATTTCGCAATGTAATCGGACGATAATTTAATAAATTTTCCAGAGAAGTGTCTACCCGCTTATTATTGATTACAATCGGAGACAGTTCTTCCGGCCGGGATAATACTTCTGCGAAAAGCATCTGCAGTTCATACCCCACTTTAGAACGTTCTTCGGCAACTACATTCGCCGTAATCCGCACCGCACTTTCTTCCTGCAATAGTTCCAACGGAAATTCACTGAATTCACTGCTGTAAATGCACTGCACTACCGCTCGTTTTGTCCTAATCAGCACAAACGCAAAATCGCTCATTTTGCGGATTTTGTAAACCATACCGTGTATTTTCACTTTGGTTCCGATATAATTTTGTAACTGCTCTGCTTCCACAACCTGCAACCTGTTATTTTTGTTTTCTTCACTAATATACTTCATTTCTGATTCCTCCATCTTTCATAAATTATTTTTCTATGATAAAGAAACCGGATATGGTTGTGCCTTCGTCCGGGCCCTGAACAAAAACACATAAAGAAAGACCACACCCGTTTCCTTATTCCCGGTGTGGTCTTGCTATTTATTATGCCACACAGGTACAACACAAATAGCGCATGTACCTGTGGATGTTAGTCCAAAGCTACATGCGCTGTCTATCGTCGTCCCTGTTCAGTTTCGCAAACTGAAGATTTCTCATGATAACAGCCTCGTTTCTTAATTTGAAACCGAGTTTATCACTTAATTTTCCGTTTGTCAAATGTTTTTTCAGATTTTTTGCAAAGTACCGTAAATAAATACGCTTATACCAGAGTATATTCAGACAAGGTTTTTGCCATCAGACGGAAATAATGCAACCGCTCCGTGTTCCAAACATAGCGTTTGTTATTTACCGCTTCAAAGCTAAGCACGCACGGATGCCCCTTTCTGTCGTTAAACGGCACCTGCAGACAAGCGGATAATCCTTGTGCTTTCATCAGCTGATATACATTTTCATCGATTGGAGCTATAGAAAAAATATCGTTAATTACCGCTTCCGAATTTTTGTAAAGATTTTTCCAGTATTCGCTGAGGATATATTGTTCCGTTTCCGCAATCACTTCTTTGGACGGAACCTTCTGTCCGGCCATATGAAGTACTTTTCCTGCTGCTCTGTCGTATACTGCAATTCTTGCTATTTCAAAGTTTTCGAGATAATCATCCAATAACCGTTCCACCGGATAGTCTTCCCGACGAGCTACTTTATCCATAATAACACAAAGAATTTCACCCTGACTCATGTCACCGCGGTTATTGATTCTTGTTTTGGAATAACTGCTGTTTTTAATTGCAGAGATGTCTCCATGCAACTCTTTACTGTATATGATATAACGGTTTCTTCCTTTTTCCTTGGCGCGGTACAATGCAAAATCCGCCAAAGCAAACAGCTCCTCATAGTTTGCCGCATCCTTAGGATAAGCCGCACAACCGATAGAGAGGGTAACCGTTGGCTGTCCCGGTACATCCGGAGGGAACAGACCGCAAATGGTATTTTTGATACTGCGAAGTCTTGGTCTTGCACTTTCCAAATCATACGCATCATAAAACAGAATCATAAATTCATCGCCGCCGATTCTGCCGACCAAACCGTCATCTCCAACTTCATCTGCCAGAACAGATGCCACCTGTCGGATAATATTATCACCGGTCATATGGCCGAATTGGTCGTTTACCTGCTTAAAGTGGTCGATATCCACAATCGCAAGGGTAACATCCTGGCGCTTTTCCACATCCACTGTACGGATTACCATATTGGTAATTTCACCCTTGGCCAAAAGACCGGTTAAGGAATCAATTTCGATTTTTCTGGTGTCGCTGTAGGTACGTTCCATGTATTCGTGAATATAACCTACTGCCATGGTATATATGCCGTTTTCGTACAAGCCCGCACATTTAATAATGCTGTGGCGTGTATCGCTTTTAACATTTTTTACACTGCCGTCTACCTTGATAAACAAATACCGGCTTCCGTTGCGTAATCCGCTGATAAATTCATTGATTGCATTACTGTCCTCTGTTACCTGCTCCAAATTTATTTGCAACTGACTTAATGACATACGCTGGCAGGAAGTATGCGCGCCGGTTCCTGTAATAATTTCTACTTCATCGCGGTTTGGATAATACACAAATGCATCGTCACCGTACAAGCCATGGATTGCTTCATTCACCGCGCTGCGCTTATCTAACAGCCTTTCGGACTCCCGGAGCATTTCGATATCCAGCAATGTAACTTCCACATTATCCGATGCAGAAATTTCCTGCAGCCTAGCATAGCATGGAATTGGTGTTCCGTCCAGTTCTACAATATGCACAACAAACCAGCCCTGATAGCCTGCTTCGACATTACGGATAAATTTTGCCCTGTCGTCTTCATGAACCAGACGGTCAAAGGAAAAATAGAATCTTGTATCTGCCAGAAACTCATAAAATGCCGTATCTGCCGAAATAACATCTAACCGATATTTATTTATAATTACTTTATGCTTCTTGGAATTAAACATGGTTTTATTCTATTCCTTTTAACAAATTCTCATAAAAAAATATACACACAGTTATTATACCAGTTTTACAGATGTTTTCCAACAAAAATTTCCGAAAACTCTACAGCTTCTTATACAATGTAAACCACATGGTAAGAAAGCATGCAATTCCCCCGATGATATTAGAAACCGGTTCCGCCAAAAACACGCCGTCCACTCCAAAGCCCCATATCGGAAGAAGCACAGTAAGCGGCGTTACAATAATTACCTTGCGCAGCATAGAAAAGAATACCGCCTGTTTTTTCTTTCCCAATCCCTGGAAGGTAGACTGACCGGCAAACTGGAATGCCATAAACACAAAACCGAAGAAATAAATCTTCAGTGCCCTTGCACCCTCGGAAATAGTCATTGCATCCTCCGAAAAAATATGAATCAGCTGCTTCGGAAGCAGAAGCACAACCAGCCAGGCAAGCACGGTATACACACTACCAATCAATGTCATAAAGCGGATGCCTTCCTTTACCCTGTCATTTTTTCCGGCTCCGTAGTTAAACCCAAGTACCGGCTGTGAACCGCTGCTGATTCCCATTACCGGAAGCATCACAAGTTCCCTTACCGAATTTAAAATGGTCATAATGCCCACATATAAATCACCGCCATACACCTGCAGAGAGTTATTGCATACTACCTGTACCAGGCAGTTGGATGCCTGCATTACAAAGGACGTAATACCAAGTCCGGCAATGGAAGCTACCCGCTTTGCAGAAAGACGCAAACTTTCGATTTGCAGGCGCAGAATCGCCTTTTTCCCGGTCAGAAATTTCAACACCCAAACCGCTGAAACCACCTGGCTGAGCACCGTTGCCAATGCTGCCCCGGCCACTCCCATATCAAGAGCAAAAATAAAGAGCGGGTCTAAAATAATATTGACAACCGCGCCCAGAATTGTCGTCACCATACCAAACCTTGGAAATCCCTGGGCATTGATAAATCCGTTCATACCGGTAACTAACATGGAAAATGCCGTACCAAACAAGGATATTTTCAGATATTCGTTGGCGTATACATAGGATGCCTCACTGGCTCCGAACAGAAAAATAATCGGCTTCCGGAATAAAAAACACACCACTGTTAACACAGCGGCAGAAATCATTAGTAAACTGAACGCATTACCCATAATGTGTTCCGCTTCTTTTTCGTCTCCCTTACCTCTAGCAATGGAAAACAGAGGCACTGCCCCAATGCCGAACAAACCGGTAAATGCCATAATCAACACCGTAATCGGAAAGGTGATACCGACTCCGGTCAGTGCCAGTTCTCCGATATCCGGCAAATGTCCAATGTAAATGCGGTCCACCAGATTATATAGCATTTGCACAATCTGAGCCAGGGTTAAAGGAATTGCCTGTTCAATAATTCGTTTCTTTACAGAGCCTTGTGAAAAATCGTTCATGATGTCAATCCTTCTTTTGCTAATCATTCATTTTACTTAAAATTACGCCTTCCAGCGTGTCATGTTGCGCTCGAATTTCTCCGTGTACGCTTTCTTTAACTCTTCTGCAGAAATACCGTAGCAAAGCAACACATCATTGTAATACATCAGTACATCTGCCAGCTCCTCCACTAAATCTTTTCGAAGTTTGGTATCACTGCATGCCTTGGTTCCGCCGTTTTTCTTTACAATATCAATCACTTCACCGATTTCACCAATCATCCAGAGCAGCTTATTCTGTCCGGTTTCCGGACCGATAGACTCCCAGATGGATTTGTAGCGGTCCTGCAAAGTTCTTTGCATAGTAAGCATTTCGTTGATGTCAAAGCCGTTCATAGAATCAGTACCCTCCGTCTTCGCGCTTTCTCTATAAGTTGCTTCCACGTCACCTATCAGATTATAAAGTCCGTCCTGGGATAATACACCCCGTTTTAGGTCCGCCGGTCTGTTTTTCAAAGCATCCGACACCTCATCCATATACTGTTCCATTTGTTGCACTCTTGCAATTATATCTTTATTACCATTCATACTATTTTCCTTTACAAATTCTTTTTCCTACCGATTAACAGCACCTTCACCTATCTTACCACATTTTCCGCAAAAAGAACACCTAATTTACGGCATAAAAAAAAGCAGGCTCTGCTCCCTGCAAAGCCTGCCGTTTTTCTCTATATACTGTTATTTTCCTGCCAAAGCTTTTACTTCCTGTGCCGATAAACAAGTGTTATAAATTGCTACATTATCCATCTTGCCGCAAAAATCCGGATCCTTGTAATAAGAACCACCCAGATAATTATTGGTTGCTACCTTAAAGGTATCCATAATCATCTTATAATTACCTTTACCGGTCTGCACCTGTGTGCCGTTAATATACGTGCACATCTGCTTTTCCGTAATGGTTACCGTAATGGTATACCAGGTATTCTGCGCGGAATTCTGGCTGAAATAGCTCCAAACATACGGTGCTTTAATGTCTACGCCATAATAGCCCACTTTGGTATTGTTCACATCATCCGTCACGCTGCTGAATCCCTGGGTAAAATGATAACCATAGGTTTTACAACCGCCTCCGATAGTGCCGTCACCAAGCATAAATATCGGTGTCCAGTCGGTTTCGTACTTGTTTACCAGAATATCCGCCGTCAGAGTGATTCCCTTTGAGAAATCAAAACCTGTAATATCCGGAATTTTTGCATAAGTCTTATTGTAAGAGGAGGCTGTTTTTGCAAGACTTAATACACCGTCCTTTACCTTGGCATCACCTGCCAGTTCAATTCCCTTGGTATCGTCAAAAGTCAGCTTTACTACCGGTTCCTTATCTACCGCAGAAAAATCGGTAGCCGGTGCACCGTCCTCTTCCACAACACGTTCTTTATATTCCGTACCTTCTGCACATTTTACGCCCCAGATAGTTTCGTTATTGTTACCAATCGCAGTAAAGGTCATCACCAGGCTGCTTGCCGGACGCTCATCATGCTGCTGAAAGAACACGCCCTTGAAAGTAACATCATCTATAACCAGTGTTGCCAGATAGGTACCCTCTTTTTCTTCCCAGGTGCCGGTATGATCACCGGTAATGGTACCGTCTTCTTTCAGCACAATAATGTCAGGATACTTTACACCCGCACCATCAGAGCCAGTACCGTGATTGATAAATTCGTAAACACCTACGATGTCACTCTTTTCATAGCCGGTAGCAGAAATCAAATCATTGCGGTTTTCAAATACTGCCGTTACCGGCCATCCTTCTTCGTTGATAAACTGCTGATGTACTCTCATTTCAAAGCCTTCCCCACCGGTTTCAAAACGGGTATGATAGAGCAGATATCTCTGGCCGTCCTCATCAATAAAAGCAGAGTTATGACCCGGAGAACGGTAGCCGCGGCTTCCGTTGGATAAATTATAGTTACCCATTACCTTAATACCAATCTGATACTGGTTAGCATGTCTGGATTCAAAAGCGGCGTTATTTCCCGCTGCATCCAGATATGGTCCCTGCGGATTCTTTGAGCGGAACAGGCGCATATTATATCCGCTGACAGAATCTAAGTAGTTATAGGTAGTGTATAAGTAATAATACCCGGTTGCCTCATCATACAAAACATACGGACCCTCGCCGGAAATCGTAAAGCCGCCGGCAATACGGGTACCGAAATACTTATCAATAACTCTGCCGTCTTCGGTTTTTCCGTCTTTGCCCGGATAAATGGCATCACCGGTAGCCGGATCAATTTCCAACAGGTAAATTCCGCCGGACCAGGAACCGTAGCACATCCACATGCGGCCTTCCGTGTCAGTAAATATTGTCGGGTCAATGGCATTTGGGGCATAACTGGTGTTATAATTTGCAACACCCCACTGGGTGTTATATTCCCCTTCAATGCGCCCTGCCGCCATCAGCTCATCGATATTTGTATTGGTCCAGATTTTGTCAATATTACTCTTGGCATCCTTGGCGCTCACCTGGGTGAAACCGGAGTAAACAATGGTTCCTTTATAGGTGAACGGACCTTCCACCGTGTCTGCCACGGCATAGCCGATAGCAGACCGGCAATAGGTAGAGGAGACCGAATAATACAGCAGATAAGCACCTTTGCTGCCGTCGTCGTTTACATAGTGTTCGTTATATACGATATCCGGAGCCCATACGGCAAACCCGCCCTTACAGTCGGAATCATTTTCGCCGGCCCAGTCAAAGGATTCTGCAAGATTAGCAGACAAATCACCATACAGCGTGTTCTTCTTTTTGTTATACCCGTTGGTAAACACCTTCCAGTCCGCCAGATTATCGGACTTAGCGGAGGTAATATGGGTACCGAATACATAATAGGTTACCTTCCCATTTACATCCACATCCCGGAAAATTGACGGGTCATGTACCGAAACATGGGAAATCTTATCTTCTTTTACTGCCTTCCATTCCGCCTGTTCGGTCACTGCTCCAAGGACAACCACAGGTTCCTTGTCCTTTTTTGTGTTTTCTGCCTGCTTCGTAACTTCCTGCGTTTGTTCTTCCGGTGCTTTGTTACAACCTGTTATTCCAAGCAGCAATGCAACAGTTGCCAAAGCAAGCATCCCTTTCTTCCAATTCTTTTTCATTCTTTTTCTCCTCCATTTTCTGCACAATGTCTGTCCAGATTCTCTCTTACTTTTTTTAACAGAGAAAACAACATCTGTTGTTCCTCTGCAGTAATTCCTTCAAAGGTTTCATCTTCGATGGTTTCCATCAACCAAAAGACTTTTTCTGCCATTTCCTTACCGGTATCGGTAAGGCACACCTTAAATGCCCGTTTACCCCCGGAAACCTTGGTTTCCTCCCGCCGGATATAACCTTTTTTTTCAAGTCCGTCCAACATAACTGTCATAGACGATGGTTTGATATCACAGGCCTTTGCCAAATCCTTTTGTACACAACCGTTAATGAAGCGGAGCATATATAATACTTTTGGCTGTCCGTCAGATAAATCCAACTCCCGGAACCCTTTTCTGCTGCGGTTCCAGTGGGATTTTTGGGTATCCATTAAAGATAAAAATAAAATTTCACGCATAGTCCTTCACCCTAATCATATACCAAGTCCGGTAATGTCGGCTATTTGAGATTAGCCGTTACAAATTCATATACCATTTCTGTCATCACCCGGTTGCCTTCAGGAGAAAAGCCATGGCCTTCACCCTGAAATACTTCCAAGCGGACATGTTCATATGTATCTGCAATTTTTTCACTGTATCCCATGACAACAATCGGGTCCCGGTCTCCGTGCATAACAAGCACATTATTCCGGTACTGTCCTACTTTGGAAAACACATCATAACCATGAATACTTTCAAAAAATCCGCGTCCCAGCTTCATACCCCAAAATTCCAGTTCATCCGGGATATCTGCTTTATCTGCATATCGTTCCGTCCAGTTGTCCGGAATGCAAAAAGCCGGAAATAACAGCATCATCCCCCTGATTTCTTCACTTCTGCCGTCACAGGTTAATGCCGTTACCAAGCCGCCCTGGCTGCCGCCAAAGGTAAACATGTTGTTTGTGTCTGTTTGGGGAAGTTCCCTTACATATGCAAGCACCGCCTTTAGGTTTTCTACTTCCGAAAAAATAGTCATATCTGTGGTAGGCATGCCACTGACATCTCTGGTGGAACCGCCGCAGAAGGTGTAACACAAGGAAGCAACTCCTCGCTCTGCCAGATATTTTGCCGTTTCATCAAAATCCATTTTAAAACCATTATAGCCATGGCTGAATACCACCACCGGAAACTTACCCTCTTTCTTAGGCGTATATAGTATTCCATCCGTTTTCCACTGCTGAAAAGGTATTTTTATTTCCCTGATTTCTATTTCATTCATGCGGTGTTTCCTCCTTGATTCATGTTCTAATTAGAGTTCTAATTTATTATAAAAGAAAAAACGGAATATGTCAACATACTCCGCTTTTTACATTAACTTTAAGCCTGTTCAAAAAACTCTGCGATTTGTCCCATCAGCTCTTCATTGCTGACACTGCTTTTTGTTTTATCTACATTAGCAAAAAACTCTGCTTTATCTTCTTCCGTCAACTGATTTCTGGTTTTCTTCAGCAAGTCCCTGTATTGCTCACTGATTTGGAAGCCGTATTCTCTTGCCGCCACCTCATACAGTACATCCAGGTGACCGTTTTGTCCTTCCTTTTCCCATAACAGATACTGCACCTTCGGATTCGTAATTTCTTCTTTGCAGGAAATAGTAGCCGCTCCTTCCAGCTTTACCGTAGGATCCTTACTGCCGTGTACCAAAAGTACCGGAATATCTGCTTTGTTGATTCCGGCAACCGCAGTAATTTTTAACTTATCGCCAAACATAAGCTGCTGATGAAGGTACATAAACGGCGCAAATACGTAAGCAAATTTTCCTACCATCCGCTTTCCCCACTCAAAAATCATTTTCTTCGGATTGCTGAAACCGGAAACACTGACTACCGCATTAACTTTATGATTGAAATTCAGGATAGCACATACCGAATATCCGCCCCAGCTATGCCCGAACAGATACACCGGGAGACCGGAAAATCTGCTCTCGTTTTCAATAAAAGTAAGAGCTGCATCTAAATCTTCTACTGCCTGAGGCAATCCCACACAGTTCTTTCCTTCGCTTAAGTGATATCCTGTATTGTCATATGCAAACACCCGGTAACCGTGTTTTACAAAATATAAGATTTCATTCAGATACCCTTCTGCACCTCCGCCAAGGCCGTGTACCACTACCACAAGCCCCTTCGTATTTTCTGCACCCAGAAGATAACCCTGCAGCATATTATTTCCGGAACGGAATTTAAGAAGTTCCGTCGGATATTCCCTTTTTACATCTTTGAATTGTACCAGGGAAGAATAGTTCGGACGCTCTACACGTTTAAATATTTTATCGATAATTTTCTTTACTACACAAAAAATAATGATGCAAGTGAGCAGAACAACCGCCAACACGATGCCTGCAATCTGCCAAATCTCCACAATACGTTTCCTCGATTCCCCGTTTTTTATGGATTAACAATATTCCGTTCTTCCCCGTTTAAAAACGCCTTGATATTTTCATATACTCCCTGCACGCAACGGGTTCTTGCCTCCACACTTGCCCAGGCAAGATGCGGTGTAATAATCATTTTATTGCTGTCCTTTAATTTACTTAAAGGATTACTAAGTTCCAACGGCTCTTTTTCCAATACATCCAGGCCGGCTGCCTGAATCTCTCCCTTTACCAGTGCCTCATACAAATCCGTATTGTTAACCACCGGACCTCTTGCCACATTGATAAGAACAGCACTCTTTTTCATCTTCTTCAAAGCTTCTGCATCAATCAGATTTCTTGACAAATCACTAAGCGGACAATGTAAGGATAGTATATCACTTTCCGCCAGCAACGTGTCAAAATCCACCTGCGGATACGACCTGCAGTTGCTTGCTCCGGTAATGGAATGAAATATCACATTGCAGCCAAAGGCTGTGGCAATTTTTGCCACCTTTCTGCCGATGTTACCCATGCCGATAATGCCCCAGGTTTTTCCGGTTAATTCATAAAATGCCGGATAAAAACTGGAAAAGCCGCTCTGCGCACTGTATGCTCCGGATTTTACAAAGTTGTCGTAGTGCATGAGCTTTTGACTAAGTGCCAATGCCAATGTGAAGGTATGCTGTGCCACCATATCGGTGGAATAATCGCGCACGTTTGCCACCTTAATGCCGCGGGAATTGCAATAGTCCAAATCACAATTGTCATAACCGGTTGCCAGTTCGCAAATTAGCTTAACGTTTGATGCATCCTTTAAGGTTCTTTCATTCATTGGGGACTTATTTATGATAATAATATCAGCATCTTTGACACGCTCTCTGATTTCTTCTTCCGTTACGGTGTTTCCGTAAATAGTTACGGTGCCAAGCTCGTTCCAGCAGTCCACAGAAATGTCGGTGCCGGCAGTATTACGTTCCAGTGATACAATGTTCATGGTTTACTCTCCATCCGTTAGTAGAATCTGTTCCTTATCAACCAGTTTTCATTGTATTACGTTATGTTTATAAAATCAACAGATTTTCTCTATCTTACCACTGCGGTTACAATACCCGCAGCCATCAATAAAATTACAAATGCCATATTTATTATTCTCCTCACGTTTTCGCGTGTCCCTTATTCTCCCGATTTAGCTCCCAAAGTACCAAGTACCGTATAAAATATCATATTTGCCACAAACACTGCTGTCAGTATTCCCTGAAACATCAAAATGTTTCCAAAACCGAAGATTGCTCCGAATATCAGCTGAATAACCAGGCAAAACAGCCAGAGTACCCCACCGTACATACCCATCAGCTTCCACTTGCTTATAATAAACGGCCAGGTCCTTATTGGGAAATACGCCGCCCGACGAAGTCTTCGGATGGTACGGTTTGCACTGTCTACCTCCCAAAACAACGGTCCGGCCAAAACACCGGCGGACAAACAGCCAAACAAGACCGCCACAGCCACCACTCCAGGCACCGGCATCAAGCCCACAAAACCTACAATGCCAACTACCAAAAACAATCCCACAATTAAAAACAACATATAATTTCCGGAAAGTATTTGACGGTCAAAGGCTTCCTCCGGTGTTTTGGCACCCTTGGAAAATTCCGCCATACTGCTTTTATTACTTATCATTCCTTTGCCGCCTCCTTTCTATCCGTCATTTTATCGTAATTGTAAATTACATCTTCCAGTTTTACGGTGCCGCGACCTGCCGCTTCCCCATGCAGGTCCCTCATATAATCACGGTACAACTCACAAAGTTCTTCCTTACTTTCGTAAAACTTCATGCAGCCACCCTCAATAAATGCCACATAGTCGGCTACCTTATCCAGGTCTTCTGTTACATGGGTGGAAATAATCACAGAAACCAGTTCCTTTTCCACAGCTTCCTGAAGCAGATAATAAAACTCCCTTCGGAATACCACATCCAGACCGCCGGTAGCCTCATCCATCAGAAGAAGCTTCGGGGAATGGGCCAGGGCAAAGGCCAGCTGAAATTTCATCCGCATACCGCGGGATAAATTCCGGTAGGTAGTATCCCTGTTCAGTTCAAACCGTTTCAAATATGCATGGAATTTTTCCATATCAAACCGTTCATAAAATGCTCCCAGTAAGGTACCGTTCATTTCTAATGTCACATCAGTTAAAAATGGTTGTTCTTCCATCAACACACCGATTTCCTGCTTTGCTGCTACCGGGTCTTTCTTGGCATCCATACCGTTAATAAAAACACTTCCGCCACTGGCAGTTTCCGGATGAATCAACTGCTTGATTAATGTGGTTTTACCTGCGCCGTTTCTCCCGGTAAGACCAAGGATATAACCCGGTTCCAAAGAAAAAGAGACTTCCTTTAAGGTAAAGGAAAAATACTTTTTCGTCAGACCTTTTACTTCTAATATATTCTCCATATTCCCTCATTTCTGCCGGATACCCGGCACAAAACTTTTACTGTTCTTCGTCATAGAGCAACTCCAGCATATCCATCATATTCTGCTTGGAAAGTTCTGCCGACTTACACTCTTTAATCAGCTCCGTCATATGTTTTTCGATGTCCTGTATTTTCTTTTCTTTTAGCATTTCCAGCTTTCTGGAGCTTACAAAGAAGCCTCTGCCCGGCACGGAGTAAATCAGTCCCTGTTCTTCCAGTTCCTCGTAAGCACGCTTTGTTGTAATTACGCTAATCTGCAAATCCTTAGCAAGACCGCGGATGGAAGGCAGGGGCGCCTCTGCCTTTAACTCCTGCCGAAGTATGGCATCCTTGATTTGCTGCTCTATCTGCTCATAAATCGCCGCATTGCTATGCTCTGAAATAAAAATCTTCATGAATAATCCTCTCTTCTAACTGCATTATGCCTGCTGTTTCAGCTGTTCCGCATTGGCCCACATACTTCTGCGCGGTGCTTTGCTATATTCATTAAACCGTACCCAGTTCGCCGCATCTGCCCGGAAAATATACATTACCAGATACAGACACAGAACTACCAAAGCTTTTGTTTTTGCATGTTCATTGCAGTCCATAAACATTCCTATCATCATGCTGGCAAACAATAAAGCTACACTGTAAACATTGTAAATGACAATCCGCACTTTTCTTCCCGTTGGAATACAATCATCCAAAAAATTGGTTCCCTCCGGTTTGCTGTATCCGTATAAATTCACGAACGCATACCATTCCACCGTAATCAGAAGAAACAGCAAAATAATCACACCACGTTCCCAGAATATCTCAACACCGAAAGCATCCAAGATAATCGCGGACACTCCGGAAACCAGCACCATCCATGCCACTTGATGATTCGTACGTACCTTCAGGTAATACACAATGTCCTTTGTAGAAAGCGGTAAATAATTAAACGCCCCTTCTGCCAAAGCACTTAACGCCATAAACACCCAGATTACAAAATAATACATGCCGGCAGCATTAAAATCATCCATCTCTTTCACATACGGTAAAAGAAAAAAACCTAAATACATCAGTACCACCAAAAGTACCTTCCAACTACA
This sequence comes from Lachnospiraceae bacterium, assembly GCA_045531955.1. Taxonomy (GTDB): domain Bacteria; phylum Bacillota; class Clostridia; order Lachnospirales; family Lachnospiraceae; genus SIG299. The sequence goes on from JAZSFC010000023.1 coordinate 57,294, forward strand.
CATCAAATCCTTAAAATCCGCCCACAGCATGCGATATGCCATTTTTCTGATTTTCTTTTTCTGTTCTATTTTTTCTGTCCAATCCATGTTATTTCTCCTCCTTTATGCACCCATGCCATTCTGAATATTCGCATATTCCGTAATACTCTTTTTCTGTCCGTATAAGTAACAAAGCAAATCTTCAATACTTGGCGCTTCCACCATGTCAGCAAACGGGAAAGGTCCGTCTTCTGCTTTTACCAATCCTTCGCTGTAGGTTTCCCTGTCCAGTCTGCCAATCAGGCGGCTCTTCATGCAGTCCAACTGATGTTTGCTGCCCTTTACCACCCGATACTGACTCATCAGTGCTTCCTTTTCTTCAAACACCACCTGCTTGCCCTTTTCCAGTATGAGCAGGTAATCTGCCATGCGGTCTAACTCCTCGGTCAAATGGGTGGTCCAGATGATGTTGCGGTTGCCGGACTCCATGTACTCACCGATGAGCTGATATAAATCTTTTCTGGCAAAACTGTCTAAGGAAGCAGTCGGCTCATCTAAAAACAACACCTTGGAATCGTAGCTGAAGGCAAATGCCATCTGCACCTTTAATTTCATACCGGTGGATAGCTTCTTCATCCTCTTTTTGAGTGGTATTTCCAATTTTTCCAGTAATTCCAGGTATTTTTCTTTATTAAAGTCCTTGTAAAACGGACCGTATATATCACCGATATCTTTGGCCGTTACCGTGTCGGTAAACGGAAACGCTTCCAATACAAAAGCACATTGTCTGCGGTAATCCACCCGTTCTTCACCATCGGTTCCGCCGTCTTTACCGTTTATGCGGATGCTTCCACCATCCTTGCAGTCACCAAATAACATAGATTGGAACAATGTGGACTTACCGGAACCGTTACGGCCAACCACACCGAGTATGTAGCCTTCCGGTAACTCAAAATCGATTTCTCCCAATGTAAAATTATTGCGTTTTTTTGTAAACTGTTCTACTGTTACTCCCATATAAGACCTCCGTCTGAACTCTGTTACTACTTGTTACCCTGTTTGTTTCTCCCAACTGTATATGAACTGTTCATTCACTGTATATATTATATATACACAGTTTATATACAAATGTCAATAGGTATTTTGAAAAAAATAAAAGACCAAGCCACGGACAATCTGATTTGTCCTTCCAGTTGGTCTTTTACTTTACATATTATACTTTATGAAACTCCTCACCGTCAACGCGAACCAGCCAATTGCCAGAATGCACCAGAAAATTGCCCTGCCGCGCTTTTTCTCTAACCATGCTGATGCTGCATCCCACACGCAGACTAAAGTAATCATTACTTCTGATGCAAACTCCAGTGTTTTCCAATGAAATATCTGTACAAAAAGCCACACAATGACCGTACATACCGTAAAAATATTTTTCAGCTTTGGAATATCATATTCCCAGTTAAATTTTTTCATATGTTGTTTTCTCCTTTAGAGTCTCTGTCAACTCATCCGCTGTTCCAAGCAACAGCTCCTTCTTTTGCAACAACACTATTTGATTCTCATAAATCACTCCGAATAACTCCGCAGTTTCCAAAGCACATTCCATATTTATATAGGAAATCTTCTTATCTTCTCCTACCCCGCTCATAACAACTTCTGTGTCGTCAAATACCAGACGAAGCTTTTGGCTTTTCATGGAAGCATTCATATTCTCCAACAACTTCTTTGCCTTCTTCTCATAAGAATTTTTCTTCCTGTCCTCTTTACGAAGATAGAGAACACCCATCACAATGGCAAAGAAACCCGCTACCAACGGTACCGGCAGTTCCTGCGGTTTCATGACCCCCGGCACAAACAGGAAAATTCCCATCACAAGAAGTAGACCGCCCCACTGTCTCCTGCTTTCCCGGCGGCGTTTTAACTCTGCTTCGGTCGCACGTGGTACAGCACTAAGCTTGTCGGTCAGTTTCCAAAGGCCGGGAAGCTTTTTTCTGGAAGCAAGCTCCACACGTTTTTGCAGCATCTGTGCTACCTGCGGAACCAGCACTTCTATCTCATATGGTTTCATGGAAAAAATAAAATTAGTAGTTGCCATGAAGTTCCCTACCTTTCTAAGTATATTTCATCAATAAATGAAAATTTGCGTTACCTTTATGAACATTTTACCATATGAGAAGCTATCTGACAATGAACTTCCTATTAAATTTCTACCGGCACCGCACTTTTCACCGTTACATTTCCTCCGGACAGTCCATACCAAGCAGTCCACAGGCATCCTTTAACACCTTCTGCACCGCATCCACCAAAGCCAGACGTGCCTGCTTTTCTTCCTCGGAAGCATTTAAAATCGGGCACTCATGATAGAACTTATTAAAAGCACTTGCCACGGAAATAATGTACCGTGCCACCACCGATGGTTCATAACGCTCCGCCGCGCCTTGTACCGCTGCCTCGTAGCCGGACAATGTTTTCACTAATGCATAGCTTACTTCATCGGTGAGGTGCTTATAATTTATGCCGTAGGTCCCCGCCATAGCAGGCGCATATGCTATTCCTTCCTTTCCCTGCATAAATCCATTCTTCCGCAAAATGCTCTTTGCCCGGGCGTAGGTGTACTGTACATATGGCCCGGTGGTGCCTTCAAAGCTCAGTACATCCTCCCAGTTAAATTCCACGTTCTTAATCCGCTGATTGAATAGGTCATGGAAAATCACAGCACCGACACCTACCTGTTTTGCGGTTTCTTCCTTGTTCTGCAAATCAGGATTTTTCGCCTGAATTGCGGTCATTGCCCGTTCCATGGCTTCTTTTAAAATATCCTCTGCGTACACAATGTTTCCGGTCCGGGAGGAAAGCTTTGCTCCCGCCATGCTGACCAGACCATATGGCACATGCACTAACGCATCCTCTGCCCAAGCATTTCCCATAAGTTTTACCGCCGTGAATACCTGCTTAAAATGCAAGGACTGCTCCAGACCCGTCACATACAGACATTTTTCAAACCCATAGGTCTGTTTCCGGTACAGCACCGCCGCAATATCCCGGGAATGATAAATGGAACCGCCGTCACTCTTGGTTATCAGGCAAGGCGGCATGTCGAAAGCTGTCAGATCAATCACGTTGGCACCCTGGCTCTCGGTCAACAGATTCTTTTCCTTCAATTCCTCCACCAGTGCCGGCACCTTTTCCCGGTAAAAGCTCTCCCCGATGTAAGAATCAAAGGAAATGCCAAGCAGCTTGTACACCCGCTCAAACTCCACAAGACTGATGTCCTTAAACCAGTTCCAGATAGCAAGAGCCTCCTCGTCGTTTTGTTCCATCTTTACAAACCAGTTCCGGGCTTCCTCCATCAGAGAAGCATCTTCATCCTTTTCCTGATTGAATTTCACATAAATCCGCATCAGCTCCTCGATGCCCTTTTCTTCGATTTCTTCCTTGCTGCTCCATTTTTTATATGCCACAATCAGCTTGCCAAACTGGGTACCCCAGTCCCCCAAATGATTGATGCGCACCACGTTATATCCCAGTTTTTCATAAATCTTATACAAAGAATTGCCAATAACCGTGGTCCGCAGATGTCCCACGTGGAAGTTCTTCGCTATATTCGGAGAAGAATAATCCATACAAACGGTTTTCCCGGAACCCGGCTGTTGTACCCCGTGATTTTCTCCGTTTGCAGTTGCCAGACATTGCTTTACATAAGCAGCACGGTCAAGAAAAATGTTGCAGTAACCGTTTACCGCTTCCACCTTTTCAATTCCCAGTTTATCTGCCTGCGCTGTAAGTCCTTCTGCCAGTTCCTCCGCAATCAGCTTTGGATTCTTCCGAAGTACCTTAGCAAAGGAAAAGCAAGGTAGAGCAAAATCACCCATGAAAGCCTCCGGTGGGGTTTCCATAAGTGTCAGGAACTGTTCGGAAGTAGTTTCCGGAAGCTGTGTAGTTAAATAGTTGCAAATTTGGGTTTTCATAATTTTCCTCCTTATTTTTTGAAAAAGAAAGAACCGCCCTCAAAATGACTTAAAGCCAAATTGATTGCGGTTCTGCATAATTTTATATAAACAACAGCACCGCACGAAAACAAGACGTACACCTTGTAGTCATGCGGCAATTTTGCATGAGCTACAGGAACTTACGTCTGCATCTGCGTCTTAATCTTAAGCTGTTTACATAAAGGTTGTTCATTTTTAGTTACTCCTTTTCCTTGCGGAATGTTGAATGTACTGTAACATAGATGGAATAAAATTGCAAGCTTTATTTTATCTTCTCCGCCCCAATTTCCACCCATGCCGGACGAAACCCAGCGTTCAAGGCAATATTCCAGGAATGATAATTAGACAGGCTCGTACCATAAAACGGGATCTTGCCTTCTTCTAGAATTTTATTTTTTAACAAAGTTACCAGATAAGTAGCTACACCCTTGGAACGATATTCCGGCAGTACATCAATGCCAATCTGCTGCCAGCCCGGGGCATCCCCGGAACATCCTGCCATGCCCATAATATTCTCACCATCATAGGCACATACCACGATTTTATCCGGGCGATGTGGCAGATATTCGGAACAGATAGCATTTGAGAAACGTTCATCCCCGTAAAATTGTGAAATTTCTTCCTTGCCGAAAAACCATTTTACCGGAAAATCTTTCTTCGGTTCCACAGACTCCGCAGGAAGAAACATATGATAAGTTTGCGTCAAGGTATATCCAAAGCGATTTAACTCCTCTTGTAACGGCAAAAGATTCGGTAGTTCAAAGAGCCAGTGACCATGGCGATTTTTCATGAATTCCAGCAGAAAAGGATGCAGGCATTCTTCTGCAGTCAGCACTGCATTTCCACCTAGAGTGACCATGTGAAAGAAATACTTTTCTTTACCATACATGCGGCGGCCTTCCTGCAGGGCAGAGACGGTCAGGATATTCTCCTGTTTAGTAAATTCCGTAGGGGAACAGTTAAATTCTTTGGATAACAATTCATAGAGTTTTTCTCTGTAACTATGTAACATGGTTTTGTCCTTTTCTATTTCAGTTTTCCGTGTGCAGCATATTACCACTCCACAACCATTGCACATCGTTTTGCACCGGTTTTAATGCTTTCTTCCAGCGTCACCTTTACATTCGTTTGAAATACTTCCCGAAACATGCTTGCTGCGTTTCCAATGGTACAGTAACACCAAGTCTTTGTCAGCTTTTCCGGTATACGTTTTACGCAACCGCAATAGCATTCCGGGTAACAAAATAGCAGTTTGTTTTCTGAGATATATTCTAATGATGCAAAGGTTTCCCCATGGTTGAATGCATCCACAAAGTCTTTCATACACTCAACCTGATTCAAATATTTCAGCATCTTCTTCGCATTGGATTTACCATCATTACAAATACATTCTTTTCGTACTTTGATAATTTCCTCTTCTTCCAAATGCTCTTCGAGAAATCCGCAAGCATGCTGTGCCCATTCAAATTTCTTTTCGATGGTTGCACTTTTCGATAAAGGATATTCTTTTTCTAATTGTTCTGCCAGTTCAGGACTTATATTATTCTTTAAACTCTCTACCAAACGTATGGAATGGGCGTTATCGTTTTTTGGCATTTCTGTTCTTCCTCCTCTTCTCTACCTCTTCTGACAATGCTCGCAAAAATACACATTACCACCCATATACGCCGCCCGGTGAATTTCGTAGCCGCACCGCATGCACGGCTGATGCAGGGAGTTTTTACTAAGCTGCGAGATATATCCGCCCTTCTCGCCAAATAACGTTTTCTCCGTATCTCTTCCGCCTGCATCACACATCTGTTTCAGCACCTTTTTCACAGAAATATGCAGGGCTTTGAAATCCTCTTCGGAAGCATTCATCATATCATAGCGAGGGTCAATGCCGGCATCCCACAAAATATCCTGCAATACACCATTTCCAAGTCCCGGAATCCGCTGCTCCGTGGCAAGAAACGCCTTGACAGAAAGCTTTTTCCCGTTTGCCGGATACAGGCTTTTGAAATACTCATAGGTAAACTCCTCGGTTAACGGATTAGGCTTGGTGCTGGAAGAAATGTAGTACCCGTGGGTACATTCTCCCTTCGGGCATGCGGTAATAAATCCATACATCTGCACCGACACAAACAGCGCTGTATCATCATCAAAATACAAAGCCAGCTGATGATTCTTTGGAAACTTTTTCTTGTTCTCATAATACTTTGGATAAGCGCCGTCCAAGAGTAACAACATACTGTCCTCTGTGGTGATTTCCAGCATGCCGCCATAAAATGAAGCCCCCTCTATGGTTTGTCCCTCTAAATGTTCTTCCACACTTCCCTGCTCGCTGTTTACCCAGGCAAATTTGTGAGGCGTATGCAAAAGCTCCACATAACTGATGATTTTTCCCTGTAAGTGCTCATTGATTTGTTTTGCAATGGTATAGCTTTCCGGTAACTCTAACATACGCCAGCCTCCTTTGTTTTCTTCTTCTATTTTTTCCACCGCTCCAGTGTCGGTAAGAACTGTCTTAACTGTTCTTTTGCTTCTTCTAACGTTTTACAACGTCCGTCCCTAACTTCAATCGGTGCACAAATGTCAATCATTTCTTCCAATGTACATTCGCCAAGCACTCCATCATGGAAGCAATAGCAGCACCACTTATCATTCTTTGTACCATCCGCATTCTTTGCAAAATGCTCTTCCTGAAGTAGCGGCATACCGCAGCTTTGGCAGATTTTTACCTTGGACCAATCGATGTTTTGTGTGTTTGTGTTCATATTGAACCCTCCTTTGATTTGATACCATCATCCTACCAAAGAAAATCTGACATCTGCCTGTCATATTCAAAAACTAATTATAATTCTCCATCATTTTTTTAATGCGGTTCTGTACCTCTTCCCGGATAAATTCCGGTTCCAGTACTTTTGCAGACGGGCCGAACCACAAAATCAGACTGTACACCCACTCATCCAAGGGATATGCACAATGGGCAAGAAAATTACCATCCGGCAACTGCTCCAGTTCCGACTCATCAAAGCGGTCATAAATGCGGTAAGCTTCCTTCTTATCAATCCAAATGGTAAGGGGAGTCACCGGAAATTCCTGTTCCGGTGTTTGGTGTTCTACTTTTGTAGACTCGTCTGTTTTCGTGCTTTTTCCCGCCTCTCCTACTACCTCATCCTTTTGCAACAGCGGCGACTCCCTCTTCCGTACAAAGGTCTCCTCCTGCACCTCTAACCGCTGCATCCGGAACAATTTGAACGTCCTAAAATCCTTCCGTTCCCTACAATACGCCCGTAGATACCAGGTATACTCCTTAAACTGAAGTTGTACCGGTTCCACCACCCGATGACTCATGGGCCGGTTCTGACCGTAATAATCAAACTCTATCACATGTCGGGTCAGTATCGCCCGCTTAATATCCTCATACATTTGCTTGCGTAAACCGCTCCAATCGGATAAGTCAATGGTTACCCAAGGCACCGGTTCTGTCTTAAAAAACTCTCCCAGTTTTTTTAATGTTTCTTCTTCCTTGTTCCCATCAGATACTTCCGTCTCTTTAAGCCCCACCAATGCAGCTAAAATTTCCTGCTGCTCCTCTTTGGTAATCAGCATTTTATTGAGCACAAATTCTTCCGTCAGACTGATGCCGCCGTTTTTTCCTTTCTTACAATACACCGGAATTCCGGCGATGCTGAGCGCCTCAATATCCCGGTAAATCGTGCGGGTGGACACCTCAAACCGTTCTGCCAGCTCTCCGGCTGTCACGGTGCCTTTGTTCATCAATATATAGATTATGCTGATTAATCGCTCTAACATCGAAATTCCCCTCCTTATAGCAGCAAACCTTTCCGAAAACTCCCGTCACCCTATACCCTTACTATATCCTATCACGTTAAATATGACAAGAGGATGTCATATTCTGACATCCTCTCATACAAAATTATTTTCTAATTTCTTTTACATCATCATTGCTAATAACAATTTCTAAGTCTCCCAGACTCATCGGACCAATATCTCCTTCGTCAAAGCACATCACTATATTTCCTGCTTCATTTATATAGAAGGAGGCTTCCTCCTCCAGTTGACGCACTAATTCATCCCTTAAGAATTCATCCAGCTGGTAACCGTATACCAGCTTAAGCTGCTTCTCGATGCAATCGGCAAGTACCGGCACGTAATCCGCATTTTCCTTAAAAAGTTCTTCCAAAGAAAGCAGCTTTCCGGTAGTCAGGTCAATAGTATAATAATAATTCCATTCCATTCCGCTTCCGGCCGCCATAAAACATTCCTGCTTTATCACCAGATACTGCTCTTCGGAAGGAATCTGTATACTCTCTGTCCAGACAGATAAAGGTCCTTCCCTGTCTTCCACGGATGTCTCAAAGTCACCCAGCAACTCTGTCGTTACTTTCTGTATTTCACTGTTTATATTCTTTATTGTAGCTAATAATTCTTTTTTTACGGATGCCTCCATATGCTGAACATCTGCAAACTCATTTAATACAAGTTCACCCACTTTAATACTGGCTTGATGCTGCTCATCCTCATATTCATAATCACGCACCGTGATCAATTCAATAAAATCACCTAAAACCGGAATTTGCTGCATGGCAAGAGCCACCGTTTTCGAAGTATTTGGAAGCACAAACAAAATGATTACCAACATTGCTGCCGTCGCCATAATCTGCCTGCTGTTTCTTCTTATTCTCTCTTTCCTGTTTTCGCTTTTTGCCTGCAACATTTTCTGCTTTAAACGCTCTACCTGCTCACCTGATAATTCTAAGGCTTCATATTGCTCCTTTATTTCCTGTGGCAGACTGTATGTTTTCTGTTCCATATAGTTCCATCCTTTCTAATCCTCCAGCATAATCCGCATTTTTTTCAAGCTTCGATATAACCGGCTTTTCACCGTACTTACATTTTCCTCAAGTACCAAGGCAATTTCTTCCAGCTTTTTGTCTTCAAAAAAGCGTAATTCAATTACCAGCTTATCCTTTGCGGAAAGAGATTCGATTACCTGCATCAAATCCACATCCTCATAGCTATCTTCTGCATACTCTCCTTCATTCCCTGTTTTCTCTATTAGTTCCTCATACGAGAAATTCTCAGGTTTCTTCAGCAGTCTGAAAATCTCATTCATAAGAATCCGATACAACCATGTTTCTACAAACTCCGGATGCTGTAGTGTTCTGCTGGCTCTCAATGCTTTATATGCCATGTTCTGTACAATGTCTTCCGCATCCGCTTCCCTATGCACATAGCTATATGCCAAGCGATAATAAGAATTGTACTTTTTTAATATAATTTCTTCCACTATTTGCTCTTTTTTCTTCTCTTCTTTTCCCGGGAAACAACGCAAGGCATCTCACCTCCTTTTCTGCTTTCTATATAGTTAGATACCAGTCTCACGCAAAAAGTTTCAACGAAAAAAATCTATAAGCAGATTTATCCGCTTATAGATTTTGTAATATTGCTCTACTTTCCTTCATTCGCTTTTACGCATGCTTCAATTCTGTCATGCACCAGCTGTGCCAGTTCCGGCGTTTTCATATCTTTATATTCTTCATACGGAATCACCGGCAAATAATGAATCTGCATGCTCACCGGCTTGCAGCCCTTTTCATCAAAAACCTTATAGCAGTCAATTAACGCCACCGGCACAATCGGGGCTTTTGCCTTGCTGGCAATTTTAAAGCTGCCGGCGTGGAATTCCCTCATCTGGTTACCGTTTTTACTGCGGGTTCCCTCCGGGAAAATCAAATAATTTCTGCCACTTGCTACTTCTTTCGTTGCTGCCAGAATAACTTCCATGGAACTACGCACATCTTCCCTGTCCATAGGAAATGACTTCGTGCAGGCAATGACCTGCTTTAAAAACGGAATATCCTTCAATTCCTTTTTTAGCACCGCCCCCAATGGCTGGTCGCATGTTGCCGGAATCGCAAGAACGTCAAACATGCCCTGATGATTGGAATACATGGTAAAACCACCCTCTGTAGGAATGTTTTCTGTTCCGAATACCTGCAGGTCCACGTTGCCGGACTTTACGGCCCGCTTGAAAATATACTGGATATGGCGGTATTTGGTAAGCTCCGGATATTTATCCGTGTGCTTTGCATAATGACACAGCTTAATATAGGCCGGCGGAACCAAAATAAAATTCCGAAGGCACATCATAACAATTCGATGCATGAAACAATTCTCTCCTAATTAGTAATCTCTAAAATCTCTTTGGTTTGCAGGAACAACCGATTCCTAAAGCACCCTCACCGGTATGACACGAAATTCCCATGGTAAGGTAATTGCACATAACCTCCATGCCCGGAAAATACGCTTTAATTTCCTCTACCCAGGCCATGGTAGTTTCTTCATCAGCGCTGGTGGCTGCCATTAGGCAAAATTCACCCTTCTCGATGGCTTCCTTATAGGTTGTTTCCATTTCCTGCTTCATGGTAGCAAGCATTTCTGCTTTTGCCTTTTTCATGCCGCGACACTTTTTGTAAGTATCCAACACACCAACACCTAAGCGAAGCACCGGTTTAATATTTAATAACGTACCGAGAGCCGCTGTGGTTGCAGTAATACGGCCGCCTTTTTTTAAGTACTCTAACGTTTCCACCGCAATGTAAATGGTCATATTTTCCTTATCTGCTTCCAGAATTTCTTTTATCTTCTCTGCAGAATAGCCCTCTTCCACCAATTCCAGGGCATCCAATATGGAACGGTGTAATGGCGTTGCAACACGTCCGTTGTCCACAACAAATACTTTTCCCTCAAACTCTTCCTCTGTAGCCAGCATCATGGCCGTATGGCAGGAACCGGATAAACCACTGCTCATTGGAATATAAACAATGCTTTCGAATTCTTTTAATCCTTCTCTCCAAAACTCCATTACCGCTTCCGGAGACGGTTGGGAAGTAGACACGGTCTCACCCGCATTTAAGCGTTCAAAAAACTGCTCCCTTGTAATGGAAACTTCTTCATAAAAGCATTCTTCACCAAAGAAGAACGGCATCGGAAGTACCATCACCCCAAGTTCCTTCGCTCTTGCAGGAAGAATTCCGCTATGACTGTCTGTTGCAATACCGATTCGTTTCATTTTATTTCCTTTCTGACCAATGTTTGGAAACCAACATAAAATTAATTATAATATAGTTTCTCCATGTTTGCAAATTGTTTTCGAATTGTTTCTAAAATATTAAACCTCCCGTTGCTCAATTTTAGCTCAACGGGAGGTTATCTTTACGTTGCTTTCTGTAAATACAATTATTTATCAAGTTCGGAGGTACAATGAGGACATCTGGTTGCTTCGATGCTGATTTCGGACTTACAGAACGGACAAATCTTTGTGGTAGGTTCTGCCGGTGCTTCCGGTGCTTCCGGCTCCTTGTTTGCTTCACGAAGCTTGTTGATTCCGCGTACAAACAGGAACACGATAAATGCCATAATGATGAAGTCAAGTAAACCAGCTAAAAATGCACCATACTTAAAGCAAGCTGCGCCCGCTTCTTCTGCTGCTGCCAGAGTTTCATAGTTCTTACCGTCTAAAGCAATAAATAACTTTGCAAAGTCAATTTTACCGGTAAAAATACCAAGTAAAGGCATAATCATATCATTTACCAGGGAAGATACGATTTTGTTAAAAGAAGTACCGATAATCATACCTACTGCCAGGTCAATCATGTTGCCCTTAATTGCAAACTGCTTAAACTCATTTAACATCTTTTTCATTTGAATTTACTCCATTGTAATTAATAATTTTCTTTTCTAACTTCAAAATAAGCCTGCGGATGGTTACAAACCGGACAAACGGTTGGAGCTTCCAAGCCAACAACTACATGACCGCAGTTACGGCATTCCCACATAGTAACACCGCTCTTTTTGAATACTTCCATTGCTTCTACATTGTGAAGCAGGGCACGGTATCTTTCTTCATGCATTTTTTCAATAGCAGCAACACCGCGGAACTGTGCTGCAAGGTCTGTAAATCCTTCTTCTTCCGCATCCTTTGCCATGCGCTCATACATATCGGTCCACTCTGCATTTTCACCTTCTGCAGCATGTAATAAATTTTCTGCTGTTGTGCCAAGCTCACCTAACGCCTTGAACCAAAGCTTTGCATGTTCCTTCTCATTTTCTGCTGTCTGAAGGAATAATGCTGCAATCTGCTCATAACCGGCCTTTTTTGCTACGGATGCAAAATAGGTGTACTTGTTTCTTGCCTGGGATTCCCCGGCAAAAGCTTCCCATAAATTCTTTTCGGTTTTTGTTCCTGCGTACTTATTTGCCATAGTATTTTCTCCTTTATTTGTGTTTTCGGCAGATACTATCCGCTCTGCCAACGCAGTAATTATATCATTTTTTACTTGCTGCTGTCTACCTTTTTCAAAAAGAAAAAAAGCGGCAGTTTTCTTATACTGCCACTTCTTCATAAATGTTTTCTACAGATTCTACAAAATGTTCTTTTCCGAAAGATTCCGCAATTTTTTCGCTCTGTTCCGAAGCTGCTTTTCTCCACTCAACATTCATTAAAATATCCTTCAGATATTCTTCAAACTCTTCGCAATTGGTATATTCATAGCCATTGATACCATCCTGAATTATGTCATTCAGGCACGGATCTTTTCTGCAAAGCAGCGGAAGACCGTTTGCCGCCGCTTCAATATAGGTTAATCCCTGGGTTTCACTGGTGGATGCATTTACAAAAACATCTGCCAGCTGATAATAGTTTTGTACCTCCTCCGGATTTACCATACCGGTAAAAATCACCTGTTCGCTGATTCCCAGGTCCTTTGCCTGCTTTTCCAAATTTTCTTTATCCGGACCATCTCCCACAATCATAAATGTTAAATGAGAATCATAACGCAACGCTTCCGCAAAGAAAGAGAGCAGTTCTCCCAGATTTTTCTCTGTGCCAAGACGTCCGAGATTCAATAACACATTATTATTTGCCGGAATACCAAGTTCCTGACGCTTTTTTGCACGCTCTTCTTCACTCAGACGATGATGATGCTGTTCCAAAGAAATACCGCTCGGTACTACACAAATATCCGCCTTTACTCCGTAGCCCCGCAACGCATCTTCCACTTTAGCGGTAGGTGCAATTACTTTTGCCACTTTTTTCAAACGATAGCGCGAAAATTGCCGTACCACCTGTTTCCCTATTAGTTTACTCGGTACCACATAGGTTACATATTGTTCATACAGTGTATGATAGGTATGTACAATCGGTGCGCCGGTCAGTTTTGCAATACGCTGTGCGAACTGGAAACTGAAGAATTCACACTGACTGTGTACTACGTCCGGTCTCCAATCAATTAATTCCTGAATCAACCCACTGCGATAAGAAAGCGGCATCCGCACATCCGGATAAATAAATCCAATGGAGGCTGATTTAATAAAATATACGTGATTTATCTTGTAACTTTCTTTTCCTTCGGATAAAGTTAAAATCCTGACATCATGTCCCTTTTCTGTCAGTTCTTCATATAAATTGCGGACAGAAGTTACCACGCCGTTGGTTGCGGTTGTATAAAGATCCGTGGTAATCAATATTTTCATTTGTTATTCTCCCCCTTTATGTAAGGTTTCACATATGAAAATATTACTCCCGTTTTTTTCTTTTTTCATTAGAAAACCATTAAAATTTCATTAAAAAGTTCACAAAGTTAATTATTTTGCAAAAAAGTCCCGTCGCCACTCCCTGTAACAACGGGATTCTTTTTATTCCATATGATCTAATAATTCCTGATAAAATCTGGAGTAATCCGTTCTGCGATCTCCGGTAAAGCGAATAGCTGACGAGGGATGGCAGTTGAGCACGCCGGTTAACAAATACGGAATATCGTAGCCCCAGATACTGCCCTTTTCTTTTTCTGCCAAAATGTACTTCTGCACAAAATCCATCACCGGCACCAGATTATATCTTGGATTTCTTAAAAATGCCAATAAGGATTCCATGTAACAGTTCCCGGCACCGCGCCCCATCCCGCTAACAGTAGCGTCCAGATAACTTGCTCCTTTTGTTACCGCTTCAATGGTGTTAGCAAAAGCAAGCTGCTGATTATTATGAGCGTGGATACCGATTCTTTTCCCATGCTTCTCTGCCACATCCATGTACATATCGGTGAGACGACGCATCTGTTCCGGATAAAAGGCACCAAAGCTGTCTACCAGGTAAATGGCATCCACATCGCTTTCTGCAAGAATTTCCAGACCTTTTGTCAGTTCATCTTCCCGGACTTTGGAAATTGCCATAATATTTACCGTAGTCTCATATCCCTTCTCATGGGCATCCTGAATCATTTCAATAGCAGCCGGAATTTGGTGAATGTAGGTTGCGGTGCGCACCATATCAATCACACTGTCTTCTTTCTTAATAATATCATTCTTGAAATCAGTTCTGCCCACATCGGCCATTACTGCAATTTTCAAGTCAAAATCATTATTTCCTACCACTGCGCGGATATCTTCTTCTTCACAGAATTTCCACTTGCCGTAATCCTCTTTATTAAAAATTTCCTTGGAAGCCTTGTAACCAAATTCCATATAATCAACACCGGCTTTAATGTTGGTGCGGTACAAATCTTTAACAAACTCATCAGAGAAGTTAAAATTGTTTACCAAACCACCATCACGCAGGGTGCAGTCTACCACCTTAATATCCGGGCGGAATGCAATTAAGTTACCGTTATTTCTTTCCATAACTTTATACCTCCAAAATCTTGCCTTTGTTTTTATGTCTTGTTTGACGCTTTAAACCGTTGCGCTTTAAAGCGTCAAAGTATTTATATCAATAACATAGTACTTTTTCTATGGTTTGTCAAGAACTTTTTCATAATTATTTTTTTTTGACAAAAAAATCCCCCGCAAATTTATTGCAGGGGATTCCGTTTTTATTCTGCTGCGCTGAACTCATCCTTACCGACGCCGCAAAGAGGACATACAAAATCCTCCGGCAAATCTTCAAATTTTGTACCCGGTGCAATACCGTTGTCCGGATCACCTACAGCCTCATCATATTCCCAGCCGCATACATCACATACATACTTCATAAATTTTCCTCCTTATATTTTTATACTAATTTTATCCAAAACCCGGCTGCCGTATTCAAAGCAGGCAAGTCTTTTCAAAATCTTTTTTAACCTTCCGCATATTCTGCGCAAAGCTCTGTTGCCAGCGCTTCTACCTGTGCGCTGCTCTCTTCATTTAAAGCAGACATAATTTTTACGGAATTTTCTGCATAGGTCAGGTTCTTACTTTCTTCCAGCATTCTTCCCATGAATTTAGCCGCCACCGGTGCCCAGCTGCCGTTTTCCATAAATGCCACGGTGCGGTTACTGTAGCCACGCTCCGTTAAATGATGGATAAATTCCTTCATGAACGGAAAAATATCGCCATTATAGGTGGTAGTTGCCAGCACCAGCTTGCTGTAACGGAACGCATCCTCTACCGCTTCTGCCATATCGCAGCGGGCCAGGTCATTTACCACAACCTTTGGACAGCCCTTTGCTTTTAAAGCATCTGCAAGAGCAAGCACTGCCTTCTTTGTGTTACCGTATACGGAAGTATATGCAATAACAATTCCTTCTTCTTCCGGCTGATAAGAAGACCATGTATTATAAAGACCAAGATAATATCCTAAGTTTTCTTTTAATACAGGGCCATGCAGCGGACAAATCATCTGAATATCCAGTGCTGCCGCTTTTTTCAAAAGGGTCTGAACCGGCATGCCGTACTTACCTACAATACCGAAATAATAACGTCTTGCTTCGCAAGCCCACTCTTCTTCCACGTCCAGTGCACCGAACTTGCCGAAGCCGTCTGCGGAGAATAATACTTTATCGGTGCTGTCATAAGTAACCATTACTTCCGGCCAGTGAACCATCGGCGCCATAACAAAGGTGAGCTCATGCTTACCGAGGGAAAGCTTGTCTCCTTCTTTTACCACCATCTGCTGCTCCGGATAGTCGGTACCGAAAAACTGCTTCATCATAGCAAAGGCTTTTTCGGAAGCCACAAGCTTCACATCCGCATATTCTTGCATGAAATTGGCAATATTTGCAGAGTGGTCCGGTTCCATATGCTGTACAATAAAATAGTCGGGAGTGCGTCCGTTTAAAGCTTTCCTCACATTGGTAAGCCATTCTGTCGTAAACTTAGCATCCACACTGTCGAGCACTGCAATTTTTTCATCTAAAATAACATAGGAGTTGTATGCCATGCCGTTTGGCACAATATACTGTCCTTCAAATAAATCGATTTCGTGGTCATTGACCCCAATGTACTTAATGTCATCTGTTATAAACATAGAACTATCCTCCCTAAAAAATTTAGATATATTATAGCACATATTTTTGGGGAAGTATACTGAAACTTCATCCAATCATGATAAGAAATGGTAAACATTATTTTATACAGGAGGTAACAGATATGCCAAAAAAAGCAAAAGTAACCCTGCATCCCGCCTATGAAATCGGCGAAATTTCACCACGTATCTATTCTGCCTTTTTAGAGCCAATCGGCAACATGGTGAACGGAAGTATGTTTAATCCAAAACATCCGACCGCCGACGAAAAGGGCCTGCGCCATGATTTCATTGACGCTGTCAAAGCTTCCAAGCTTCCGGCAGTAAGACTTCCCGGCGGAAACTTTGTTTCCGGTTGGGACTGGAAAGATTCCATCGGTCCAAAGGAACAACGTAAGGCACACCTTGACCTTGCATGGCACCAGTATTATACCAATGAGGTTGGTCACGACGAATATCTGCAGTGGGCAGAAATGGCTGAAACCGAGCCGCTCTACACCATCAACCTTGGCACCGGCGACATCAACGACGCCGTCAAAATTATGGAATACACCAACCATGAAGGAGGCACTTACTGGTCCGATTTGCGTAAGGAATACGGTCACGAAAAGCCTTACGACGTAAAAATCTGGTACCTGGGTAATGAAGTGGACGGATACTGGCAGATTGGTTCCTACCAGAATGACCCTCGTGGCTATGGCCTTCTTGCCAATGAAACTTCCAAGCTGATGAAGTGGATAGACCCCCGCATCGAAACCGTTGCCTGCGTTTCCTGTTCACCTAACATGCTTCACTATCCGGAGTGGGATTTAACCGCCCTGCAGGAATGCTACCACAGCGTAGACTACATTTCCATGCACCACTATCAGTCCGTGCTGATGAATGACCTGCCAACCTACCTGGGCGCGTCCCGTTACTTCGAAGACTACATCAATACCGAAATCGCCATCTGTGACTATGTGGCTGCCAAGTTAAAATCTCCAAAGAAAATGATGATTTCCTTTGACGAATATGCTACCATGATGCGTCCGGCGGGCGAGCTTCATTACGGCCGCGGAGAATATTTACATTACAAGACCCACTACAACTTTGATCCAAACCGCGGATACACCCGTCACGACCCTGACAATATGCCGGAGCGGCCGTTTAGAGGCGGCGACATGCTGCAGGCCATTGCTAACGCATCTACCCTGCTTGCTTTCCTTCGTCACGCAGACCGTGTCAAGATTGCCTGCATGACCGGTGGATTGCATGTCCTTGCTTCCACCAACAAGGAGCATGTATGGAGCACTGCTTCCGCCCATCCGTACACCCAGCTGATGCGCTACGGCCGCGGAACATCCCTTCGCACCACCGTAGACTGCGACACCTACGATATTCCTAGTTATATTGTGGACGATACCAACCAGTATTATGAGCAGGAAAAGGTAGATTTTATCGACACCGCAGCCGCTTACAATAAAGAAGAAGGTGAACTTACCGTATTTGTTATCAACCGTAACTGGCAGGATTCCAATGAAATCGAACTGGATGTGTCCGGTTTTGAAAACCTTACCTTTATTGAGCATTTGGAAATGTACACCGACGACATGAGCAAAGCTAATACTTATGAAACACCGGATGCCATTGTACCTGTTGCAAATACCGCAACTACCTTTGCAAAGGGCAAGGTTAACGGCACCGTACAGCCGATTTCCTGGAACGTATTCCGGTTTAAGGTGCAGTAATCTTTTTCAGAAATTTACCTACGCAAAAAAACCGCAGTGTTTTCACACTGCGGTTTTTAATGTAATTAACTAGTTATTCTTTGTCGTCGGTTACAACACCCTGGATATCATCCTTCTTTGCACAGAAAGAGCAAAGGCGGGTACGGTTTTCAGCGATAGCCTGTTCTACAGTACCTTCAGTGAGGGAATCACTCTGGTTTAATGCCTGACAATCTTTGTTAGTGTGGTAAACCTTACCGAATGGGCTCCAGTAAACGTCAGTATTGATTGCTTCCATTGCTGCTGTCTGCTGCTCTACAGAAACCGGATTGTAGTCGATGCTTGCTGCACCGCCGATTAACAATGCAACCGCTGCTACTACAGTAGCGATAGTCTTTGTCTTCTTATCTGTATCCTTGTTGGTAAGCGCAAGAATAACGAACGGAAGGAATGCGATGGTACAAACGATAAGTCCCATGTTGTTCCACAGCCAGAACAGCACTTTGTTCTTTTCGCTGGCAGGCTTGATGTGGTTTGCCTTCTTCCATAAAGTGGAACCAACAATAACACATACTAAGTCAAGCACTAATGCGATGATAATTAATGTCAGAGTTGGCATGAATGTCCAAGTGATTTTGCCGATGAGTAACAGATATGCAACTACTTCTAGAGCAAGTGCAACTACCCATGCAATAATTGCACCAACACGTAAGCCTGTTGCGTTACCAACCGGAGCCGCTTTCTTCGTTGTCTTTGGTGCGGTGGATGCAGTTATTTTCTTTTTCTTCTTTGGTTCTGCCATAATGTAACTCCTCCTTGGGATTGTATTTATATACCTCGATTATACCATATTTTGTGCATTAGGCAAGTGTTTCCGTTCAAAAAAGACACAGTTTTTTCACTTGACGAATCCACATTGTTGTCCGATAATTAGTATAACTAAATTGATACGATAGGAGAAAAACTATGGATTTATCGAAAATTGCAAGTTCCCTCTTAAGCACCGACAGTTTAAAGGGCTTAAGCAACCTTACCGGCGCAAGTAACAGTGACATCAAAAATGTATTATCCAGTGCACTTCCATCCCTTCTTACCGGTGCTACCGAGCAGGCCAAGAACGAAAGCACTGCAGCAAGCTTTGCAGGTGCACTTGCACAGCACGCAAAGGATGACACCAGCGACCTTACAAGCTTCCTCGGCAACGTAGATTTGGCAGACGGCGCAAAAATTATCGGTCATCTTCTTGGTTCCGGCAAGGAAGAAACCGTTAAGAAAGCAGCAAAAGCTTCCGGCGTTTCCGAGAAGAAAACCGGCGACATTCTTTCCGCCATCGCTCCAATGCTCCTCAGCCTTCTCGGCCAGCAGGCAGAAGAAGATGACGACAAGGAATCCGGTGCAAGCGGTCTGGTAGGTGCCCTTCTTGACAACGTAGATGTAGGCAGCTTACTTTCCGGTTTAATCAGCACCGACACTTCTTCCACAAGCACAAGCGGCAAGAAGAAACCGGCTTCCGGTAAAAAGAAGCCTGCTTCCTCCAAAAAGAGCGATGCAAGCGGCATTATCGGCGGTATTTTATCCGGTTTATTAAAGAAGAAATAAGATATAATAATTATCCACCCGCTCAGCGGGTGGTTTTTCCTTTTCGGGCATAGCCCTAATACTACAAGCCACGCACAAGTGCGTCTTTTGTTGGCCTGCCAGCCGCGCGTGGGATTACTTGCTACCCGTGAACGGGTCTCTCGG
>JAZSFC010000004.1:0-68576 GCA_045531955.1 Lachnospiraceae bacterium
ACCACCCTCAATTACGATTTCATCTGCCTTAACAGTATCTAAACGGACATCAGCATCCAGGGTTCTTGGGATGATAATGCTGTTGTACTGTGCTCTTTCAATGACAACTCTGCCATTCTTTACCATATCTTCTGTAACTAAAAATATATGGAGAACGGGGGCGTTCTTGACGGACAAACAGCAGCGTTGTATCATAAAAACAAAAACGAATGATTATTTACAGGAGGTTCCATATGCTTCAAAACCAATCGACTATTGATAACTTAATTCAAACATCCATCTCTGCCGGAGAATATGCCGGAGCGTCGCTTTTGGTCATCAAAGACGGGGAAGAACTTTGTTGCAAGGTATACGGCGAAGCGGACATGGAGCAGCATATTCCGGTGCGGCGGGATACGATTTTTCATTTGTATTCCATGTCAAAACCGGTAACAGCGGTGGCGGTAATGAAGCTGTATGAGCAAGGGAAAATCGATTTACAGGCTGAAGTGGGAACCTATCTGCCATGCTTTAAAAATAATACGGTTTGGACCGGTAGCACAGAAGTGCCGGCCAACCGAAATATTACGGTCTGGGATTGCCTTAACATGACCTCCGGGATTCCGTATCCGGGTCCGGAAACCGAGAGCGGAAGGCGTATGGATGAAGTTTTCCGGCGGTTGATTGCCCGCAGGGAAGCCGGAGAAACAGTAACCACCATGGACTGGATGGAGGAAGTTGCTAAGGTGCCGTTGGTATTTCATCCGGGTGAGCAGTGGATGTACGGTTTTTCGGCAGACGTGCTGGGTGCGGTAGTGGAAGCGGTGTCAGGCAGACGGTTTGGCAAGTTTCTAAAAGAAGAGATTTTTGAACCGCTTGGCATGAAAGATACCGGTTTTTTTGTGCCGGAAGAAAAGAAGCACCGCTTTGCGGTCTCCTATGAAAACTGGACGGACGGAACACTGCGGCCGTTTACCCGTAGTCACCTGGGGGAATATTATCAGCCGGACGTGGCGTTTGAATCCGGTGGGGCAGGGTTGGTTTCCACCATGGATGACTACGCAAAGTTTGCACAGATGCTTTTGAATAACGGAAGCTTTAACGGTACAAGCATTTTAAAACCGGAAACTGTTGCGCTTATGTCCCGTAATTATTTGACAGAAGTCCAGCGGATAGGGTATAATTGGGATAGTGTGCATGGTTATGGTTACGGCTGTCTGATGCGCTGTTTGGAAGACAAGACGGCGGCACAAACCTGCGGTGATATTGGGGAATATGGCTGGGACGGTTGGACCGGCAACTATGTAACGATTAATCCTGAGAAGAATATGGTGCTGCTGTTTTTTGTGCAACGTTGCGGCACCGGCTTTGGGGAACTAACGAGAAAGGTAAGGGAAGAAGTCTATGCAAAACTATGATGAAGCCTATTTTAGGGCGAAAGCAAACAAAAGAGCCGGGACAACCTGGCTGCTGCTGCTGATTATTGTGTCTGTTTATTATGGGGTAAAAATGGCACAGGGTCAGGTAAATCAATATCAGTATATTATGTTTACCGTAGTAGGCTGGTTACAGTATTTCGGTTCCGGAATTTTCTTAAAAGTAAAAGGAATGGATGAACCGGGCTATAAGTGGTTTTTAGGTTTGGGCTATTTGCTTTATTTTGCGGTAATTTCCTGGACAACCACAGATGAATTATCTTATGTATTTATTTTGCCGCTGATTTCTATTCTGGCACTTTATAAGAATCCGAAATATATACGTATCATGATGTGGAGTACGTTATTTGTACTTATTTCCAGTAACCTTTACCGTGGCCGCGTAAAAGGCATGATGGAATATGTCAGCAGTATTGAAGGTGCTATCCAGTTTGCCATTGTTATCACCTGTTTTGTATGTACCATCATGGCAATCCGCCATCTGGTAGAGTCCGACACCGCTTTGACCGGTTCCATTGAGGCAAACTTAAAGCGTGTGGTGCAGACCGTAGAAAAGGTTAAGGGAGCAAGCAACCAGGTAGTAGACGGTGTTACCGTTGTACGCGAACTGGCAGACGAAAATAAAGTCGGCGCTAATAATGTCGTGAAGGACATGGTGTCTCTTGCAGATAATAATGAAGTTTTAAGTGAGCGAACGCTATCTTCCATAGAAATGACCACGGTTATTGATAATCAGGTAAAGAATGTGGCAGAGTTGATGGAACAGGTGGTAGGCTTAATCCAGGCTTCGGTAGAGCATGCCAATACCAGTTCGGAAGACTTAAAAGAAGTAGTAGATACTACAAATAAGATGGCAAGGCTCTCTGCAGAAGTTGAGCGTATCCTGGAAGAGTTTAAGAATGAATTTGAAAATGTGAAACAGGAAACCAGTATCATCGAGGGTATTTCCTCCAAGACAAACCTGTTGGCATTAAATGCTTCTATTGAAGCGGCAAGAGCCGGTGAGGCCGGCCGCGGCTTTGCGGTGGTTGCGGAAGAAATCCGGGAACTCAGTACCGGAACAAGAACTTCCTCCACCAGAATTATGGAAGCTTTGGCTAATCTGGAAGATACCTCCGGCCGTATGATGGAATCCATTTCCGAAACCGTGGATTTAATCCAGGTAAATATTGAAAAAGTAGCTAATGTAGATAAGAGTGTAACCGATATTACAAACGACGCAGCAACCCTTGGTGTAAATATCAAGGTCGTTGATGAAGCGGTTAAGGAAGTGGCAGCTTCCAACGAAACACTGGTTGTTAATATGAAGCAGGTTGGTGAGGTCATGGAAGTTATGACGGGCAGCATCAACGAAGCGGAAGAAACCACAAAGGCAATGCTCAGCAAGTACGATGAAAGCGTAAAGAGCGCGGTGAATATTGAAACCGTTGTGGGCAATCTGATGGAAGAGCTTGGTGTCGGTGGCTTCATGGGTGTACAGGATGTTACTCCGGGCATGAAGCTTTCGGTTTGTATCACGGAAGCAGGCGGTCAAAAGAAGGAATATCTTGGTGAAGTAACCAGTCGTGAGAACACAGAGGTTTTTGTTGCTCTGGATGATAAAGGACAGCCGGCGGTGGATAAAAAAGAAAAGCATGCAGTGTGCCAGCTCCGGGTTGTGGTGGACAACGTATTATACAGTTGGGATGAAATTTCCATCCGTGCAGATAAATCCGGTGAAAACGGTGTTTATGTTCTGTTGGTAGATAAAAACCCACAGGTATATAACCGCAGAAAATATCCTAGAATGCCGCTTAATAACAAGTGTAACATCCGGCTGAAGGGAGAAGAAAAAGCAGTTGAGGGCAAAATGGTAAATATCAGTGCCAACGGATTTGCATTTGCCGTCCGGGACGAAGCATTTGCTGACAGCAAGGGTAAGCAGCTGATTGTATCGGTACATGACTTTACTGCTTTGAACGGTAAACCGTTAACCGGACGGGTAATCCGCAGCTCCAACAATGAGGGAGAATATATTGTCGGATGCCGTATGCCGGAAGACAGTGAATCCATCAGGGAATATGTAAGCAGAAATTACAGTGAATAGAAAAGAAGCGGAGCTGCCGCACTAATTACTTAGTGCGACAGCTCTTTTTTGCAGAGCGCAGAATGGGAATATGTAACTACTTAACTATAATGGCCGGAGAAAATGCATCCCGGAAAAGGGGACGGAATAGACAGACACAGGGGGCATAACGGGTTCCTATGCAGGGGTTTGACACTTTGATAAAAATGTAAACTCTTACAAAAACGTTGTGCAAAATAAACAAAAAAGAAGAGGTAAATTTTACCTACAAAAGCAAAAATGCAGAAAGACATCAAAAAAACGAAGATATTTTAAAGAGCATGTCAAAAAAATCAAGGAAAAAATATGGTGTATGTTGTACAATAGCAATATATCGAAAATGAGTAGCAATATCTTGGAAATGAGTAAAGTTGTACCATATGAACCAAATTACATTCAAACAATACCGCACCATAGATATCCTGATTTTGGTAGCGCTTACAACTATATTTGAAGGCATCGCCACGTTGGCAACGGCAAAATGGTTTGCCCTGCAGCCGGTGGCAATCTCTATCGGACTCGCCATGACCTGCATTGTTATGATGAGATGGGGGTGGCAGGCAGCTTTTGCGGCTTTGGCCAGTGGATTTGTTTTTTGTGCTTTGTCCGGGGCGTCCTTACAACAATTCGTTATTTACTGTATCGGTAACGTTTTTGCCCTGCTTGGCATGATATGGTTCAAAGTGTACGGCAAAGAAGGTATCCGGAAAAGTCTTTGGCTGGTCGCTTTGTTTGTCTCTACCGCTTATGTGGGACAGATAACCGGCAGAAGCCTTATGGCAATTATTTTCGGTGATCCGGTCAGTGCATTTGTCACTTTTATTACAACTGACATTATGAGTTTGGTGTTTGCTATTCTAGTAGTTGCCCTGTTCCGCAAAACAGAGGGCATGTTAGAAGATCAAAAAACTTATCTTCTCCGGCTGGACAGACAAAAGAAAGATACGCAGGACGAACCGGTCCATGAAGAAGAATTTTAGAAATAATGAACTTTACATAAATCAGAAAACGTTTATTTAACGGAGGAAAATCACTATGAAAATGAAAGCCGATGACTACCTCGTATATGACGCAGGTACGGGAACCTACAAGGAGGACGCAGAACAGTTAGTCAGAGATGACGTGGAAAAGCATTACTGGCTCAATATTGCAAGAACGGTTGCCAAAGACTGGCGTTTGTACCTCATGCTGGTACCGATGATTCTTGTTTTCCTGTTTTGGCGTTATTTCCCAATGTATGAATTACTGGGATGTTTCAAGGTAGAAGATTCCGTACTGGATGTTGCAGATCAGCTGTATGCAGGTTTTGCTTATTTTAAGCAGCTGTTTGGCGGAAGTACCCTTTCCACAACCTTCTGGGCAGCCTTCCGTAACACCTTCCTGTTAAGCTTCTACGGTTTGTGCTTCGGTTTCCCGATGCCGATTATTGTAGCGTTATTCTTTAACGAAATCCGCTCCAATATTTTACGAAGTGTAATTCAGGTTATTACATACTTACCAAAGTTCATGTCTACCGTAGTTATGACTTCCTTAGTAACTATGTTAGTACGTCAGGCTTCTCCGCTGGCAGGTATGGAAATGGGTGTTATTTCCCGATTCCTTGTTCAGCTTGGTCTCATTACTCAGGAAGCCGGTAATGCAGGTATGTTAAACAATCCTGGTTTCTTCCGTGCAATTTACCAGATCAGTGGTATCTGGGAGGGCGCAGGTTACGACAGTATCGTATTTTTCGCAGCAATTATTGCAATTTCTCCAACCAGCTACGAAGCTGCACAGATTGACGGTGCCGGCAAGATGGCTCAGATGAAGTACGTAGTGCTTCCGTCCATTCTTTCCACCATCGTAATTATGTTAATCAACCGTATCGGTTCCCTGTTGAATGTCGGATACGAAAAAGTATTGTTACTTTATAATCCAAACACTTACGTAACTGCAGACGTTGTTTCCACCTTCGCCCAGCGTTACGGTATTACAGATGGCCTCGTTGGTGTTGCGTCGGCAGCGGAAATGTTAAATAACGTTATGGGTATGATCCTCGTTATTGCTGCCAACACAATTGCTCGTAAAGCATCTGACGTTTCATTATACTAAGGAGGTACTTCTGACATGAAAAGAAAGCTTGAAGTATCCGAGCTTATATTTAAAATTTTAAGCCATGTATTTTTGATTGCTTTTGCAATCTGCTGTTTATATCCGTTCCTCTATGCAATCTCCGCTGCTATCAGTGGCATTGAAGCAGTAGAAGGCGGTCAGCTTGTTCTTTTACCAAAGGACTTACAGTTCGAGGCGTTTGCCAACATGTTCAACAACAACATGTTCTGGAACTCTTACACCAACACACTGTTTATTACGTTCTACGGTACCTTATGGTCCATGGGAACATCCATCCTTGGTGCCTATGCTCTTTCCAAAAAGAGATTACTGTTCCGTAAAACCTTTAACTTCTTCCTGGTATTTACCATGTGGTTCTCCGCAGGTCTGGTACCTCAGTACTTGAACTACTTAAATACACAGGCGGTGTTCCGTACCTTCGGCATTACCGATGATAAATGGCTGGTAGTTATCGCCATGGGTATGGCTGCCATGAACATCATCTTACTGCGTAACGCATTCGAGGGTGTTCCGGCAGAAATCGAAGAAGCAGCAATCGTAGACGGTGCAACCGAATTCCAGGTTTTGGCACGTGTTTACATTCCGATGAGTAAGTCCACCATCGCAACAGTTGCATTGTTCTTCGCTCTTTCCAGATGGAACGGTTACTTCTGGGCAAGACAGATGATCAGCAACTTAAACGAACATCCGCTTCAGGTATTCATCCGATTAAAGTTGGAGGAATTCCAGGATCCGGATATCATGACCGGTTGGAACGAAGCATATGCGGCTGACTCCGTTATCTTCGCGTTAATTGTATGTTCCATCATTCCGGTACTTATTATCTATCCTTTCATCCAGAAGTATTTCGCTAAGGGCGTTAACATGGGTGGCGTTAAGGAGTAATTCAGGTTATTATTGCGGAAGCATTAATGATAAAGAAAAGAATTAAAAATGGAGGGTAAAAAACATGAAAAAGAGAATTCTTTCTTTAGTTCTCGTACTGGCTATGTCTGTTGGTATGATGGCATGTGGTTCTAAGGGTGAACTCGTAGATCCAACTGTAGCACCAACACAGGCAGCAGGTACAGAAAACAACAACACAGAAACACCAAACGCAGGTGACGACACAACAACACCTGAGGCAACAGCTACTCCTGTTCCTGCAAAGAAGCTTGAGTATGCAGCAGGTACCGTACTTCGTATGGCTACCGGTTACAACAGTGCAAAGACTGGTATGTTCTTCGATGCTGAAACAGCAGGCGAAGGCGTAACACTTGCAGACGGCAAGACTTATCAGGCCGGCGACTTAAAGCCTACCTGGGTTGAAGTACAGAACGTACTCGGCGTAGTATTTGAAAACAAGTATCAGGGTAACTCCGCAGCAAACGAATACAAGTACTGGAAAGAACAGCTTGACCAGGTTGACGTTGTATCCGGTAACGCTACAGGCCTTTCCGAGGCAGGTGTAGCAGGCGAAGTTATTAACATTGCTGAATACCTCGACTATATGCCAAACTTCAAGGCATATCTTGAGGCTAACCCAATCGTTCGCCTTTCCATTACAGGTGACACAGACACAGGCGCAATCTACTTCTCCCCATACTTCGATGGTGTAAACGATATCGAGCGTATGCCTCTTATGAGAACTGACTGGGTAGAAAAGCTCCTTAACGGCGCAGGTGCTTTCACAGCATCCGCTTCCAAGAACTTAAACGCAGCTGCTTATGAACCTTACATGCCTACAAGCGGCAAGGTTGCAGTAGATGTTGTTAAGAAGGACGGTTCCGCTGTTGAATCCATCAACAAGGATTACGATGCAGCAGGCAATATCGTTAAGGTTATGAACGATGCTCTTGCAAAGGGTACTGTTACAGGTGTAGACGCTGTTAACATGCTTCGTGATTACATCGACAAGGCATACAACGGTTACTACGGCGAAAACAGAGCTGACCTCTTCATCGGCCAGAACGCAGCTTGGGATGCAGACGAATTAGTAGCACTTCTTCGTTGCGTAGTTGCTAACCCACAGACTCTTAATGGTACAGATGTTGTTAACGGTCTTTTCTCCAGAGAAGATGACAACACTCAGAGAAGAGTAGATATGTTCCGTTTCACAGGTACTCTCTTTGGTGTACGTGGTCTGGAATCCAGACAGGATTACTTATATGTAGGTACTGACGGCGAACTTCATGATGCACGTCAGGACGAAGCTACATACGTAGCACTTGAAAAGATGAACGCTATGGTTAAGGAAGGCCTTATTGCTACATCCTTCGTTAACATGGAAGACACAGATACAAAGACAATGCTTAAGAACGACGCTGGTTTCATGCATTATGACTACAACCAGACTCAGACTGTATACAATGAAACTTCTCTTGATGCAGGCGAAAAGTACATGGCAGTTATGGTTCCTGTAGCTCGTTGGAACGACGGTACTGAAAAGTACATGAGATTTACAGAATCCTGGAGATCCGTTAAAACTGATGGTTGGGGAATCTCCGTTAAGGGTGTAGGTAATGATACTAACAAGCTCAATGCAGCTTTAGCTCTTATCGACTACGCTTACAGCGCAGAAGGTACAATCCTTATGTCCTACGGTCCTAAGGCATTCATTAAGACAGATGCTAACGGCAATTATGTAACTTTCAACTTCAACGGCACACAGATGCCTGTAATCGCTGATGCAACTTATGCTGAACTTTGGGATAAGGCATCCGGTAACTACACCAACTACGCTCGTATGTACCTTGGTTCCACTCTTTCCTTCATGAAGAGCCAGGCATTCGAATATCAGTGTACACACGAAGTTGGTAAGGAAGGTGCAGGTTACATCTCCACAGCTATCGGTCTTGGTACTATCAAGCATCCGGAATTAGCTATCACAGAGAACCCATGGTACACATCCGTTCCTACCGTTCTTCCTACAACTAAGGAAGAAAACGACATCGTTAAGACATACACAAACCTTACAGATAAGTTCTCCACTTCCAAGGGTGGTGTGAGCATGTTCGTTGACATGATCGTTGGTGGTTATGCAGGTGCAGGCGATGCAGCTATTAAGGATGCGGCTTCTGCAGCAAGCACAGTTTCCACAGCATGGGATGGTGCAGCTTACCTCACAATCAAGCAGGGTGCTTGGGAAAACTTACAGGATTACTATAAGAGCCTTAAGTAATTAAAAGTCAATACTGAAATTGGCAAACAAGTAATTAATGTTCGGCGGGGGGAGCAAATGCTCCTCCTGCCGGATAATAACAATTAATAAGTTAATTGTTGCTAAAAAATTTATGCCTTGTTGCCGAGCGAATGGCAACAGTGAATTAATAACTTTGCCGGCTTGTGGCAAAGAATGGAGACAGATATGTATAAGAAACAAATGATTCTCCAGCGTATTGTGTGCTTAGTAGTTTTAATAGCCGCAGCGCTTGTATTTGTATATTCCTTAGGTCTTATGACAGATATGTATGAAAACAGATTAGGTTATCATGCAGAAAGATATTATACTAACGGCATGACAGAAGAAGCTTTATCCAAAGTAAAAGTTCAGGGTGCCGAGATTTACTATGACATGCAGCAGTTCAACCGTGAACTGACAGTGGCAGGTCTGGTGCTTATTCTTTTAGCGGTTTCCCAGTTTGTGTTCCAGAACCAGAACCGCAGAAAATATTACATCGCAAATTATATCACTGTTGGGATAAACACCTTGGGGGCAATTTACTACTCCTGGTGGGGTCTCAGCAACATATTATCATATAAAGAACGGTATGTGGGCTTAGATTGGGAAAAGTTAAAAGAACTGAACGAAGTGTATAAGTTCTCATATACTGAATCTACATTTTGGTTTGATGCCAGTAAGTATGTTTTCGGATTCCTTCTTGTTGCAACAGTAATTAATCTGTTCAATCTGGTATGGAAGCTTTGTCTGATGAACAACGAAAAGAAGCTGGTACAGGCCGGTAAGGAGGGCAAGGCGGCATGATGGATGCAAAAACGATAAAAAAAGACCGCTTACGTTACACCAAAAACAAGCTCTCCGCTAATTTGGCTTACGTTGCAATTTTATTTAACGTATTATACTTTGTAAGCATCTACAGCTCCGATGTAGATACCTACTATTACACCATGACCATTGGTTTTTCCGTATTATATAACCTGGTGTTCTTGTTAACAGCCTTCCTCTCTTCTGAGGGTGTAAAGAATTATAAAGGACATTATTCCTGGGTTATTATGGTAATCGGTGTACTGCAGTTTGTTAGAATTTTAGGTATTCCGCGTATGGCTCACAGCACAGTTCTCACTCTTGACGGTGTAGAAACCGTAGTGATGGAGGATAAGCAGTTCCTGTGGGTATGCATCTGTCTTGTAATTTCCGGTATTGCATGTCTTGCTTCCGGTATTGTAAGTGCGTATAAGGTAACAACCCTAAACAATTACTTAAAAGAAAAGGGACTCGCGTAGACAAAACACTCCCGAAAGAAAGGTGTAAACTATGGCTTCTTTAAGTTTAAAGAATATTAACAAAATATACGATAATAACGTACAGGCCGTATTCGACTTCAATCTTGAAGTTGCAGACGGCGAGTTCATCGTACTTGTTGGTCCTTCCGGCTGTGGTAAGTCTACAACTCTCCGTATGATTGCTGGTCTTGAGGATATTTCCTCCGGCACCTTAATCATTGATGGTGAGGATGTAACCCGTAAGCCACCAAAGGACAGAGATATCGCAATGGTTTTCCAGAACTATGCGTTATATGCTCATATGACAATTTATGAAAACATGGCGTTTTCCTTAACACTCCGTAAGGAAGATCCGAATGTAATCCATGAAAAAGTACTTGCAGCGGCTGAAATTCTTGGTCTTACCGATCAGCTCAATAAAAAGCCGAAGCAGTTATCCGGTGGTCAGAGACAGAGAGTTGCCATGGGTCGTGCCATTGTACGTACACCAAAGGTATTCCTGTTTGATGAACCGTTATCCAACTTAGACGCTAAGCTCCGTGGTGCAACCAGAAGAGAAATCCTTCTCCTTCACAAGCGCCTCGGTGCAACCATGTTATATGTAACTCACGACCAGACAGAAGCATTAACTCTGGCAGACAGAATCGTTTGTATGTCCATGGGTTATGTGCAGCAGGTAGGTACTCCGTTAGAGCTTTACGATACTCCGGCTAATCTGTTCGTAGCATCTTTTATCGGTCTTCCGCCAATGAACTTCTTTGACTGTGAAGTAGAAGAAGATAAACTGGTGGGCAACGGCTTCTCCGTAAAGTTAAAGGCTGAGCAGAAAGAGCTTCTCAAGTACTATGTGGGCAAAACCATTACGTTAGGTGTCCGCCCTGAAAATATTACAAAGGGTGACGACATGACCCTTTCCGTAACTTTAAATGAAAACCTGGGCCAGACAACTTTAGTACACGGTACCATCGGAGGACATAAGGCTACTGCCAAGTTCCGTGAGTGGTCCAACTATAAGCCGGGTGATGAAGTAACCGTATCCTTTGACCGTATGCATTTCTTCGACAAGGATACTACCAAGGCAATAAGATAAAGGATAGGATACGACTATGAAAGAAATGATTAGAAAATTCCTGGTTTCCCTGAAGAAAAATCCTCAGGTAATTCCGCTTCTGGCACATACGGTTGCATTTGGTATCTATTCGCTTAATTTAACCGCTGTTTCCAATACTACGGCAAAGATTTACGGTCCTCATATGGGTCTGTGCTCTTTTGTAACCATGCTGCTTTCCATTCTGGCATATGTTTGTATGTTCAGTGCATACCCAAAACGTAAAAAGCCAAACTGGATTATGATTGCTATGATTCTGGTTATGTACGGAATTATTATATTCTGTGATGATTTCTATTCCACTCGTATTTGGGCAGCAGTAAAGAGAGAGGAAAACCCAATTCAGATCACAGAAGCAACCATGTATATTAATGATGCATTTAATCTTATGAGCACACACATCATCTCTGTTATTGTCAGTGCAGTACTTGTTGTGGCAGAACCAATTTATGCTAAGCTCTTAAAGAAGATTAATACATCCATTGAAATTGAAGACAATGGTGATCTTGGTGCAATTGAGTTAAGTGACGAGGAATAAGTTTTCAATGGCTAAAAAGAAAGATAAAAACAACCATACTCCCGAGAAAAAATCATCGGCTGACTATTACAAGTTAAAAACCGATGCGGTAGACCGGTTGGTCAATGCCGATAAAAAAACCTATGACAAAACCAAGGGTGATCCGGGTAAAGAATACAGAAGCAGAGGTTTCTTAGATAAAGTTCCTTCCTGGCTGAAAGCATTATTTATCAAGTTTTGGTTCAACGGTTCGGTTTGTTTCTTTATTTTCTGGGGACTGGGCATGTACGTTACCGACATGTTAGATATGATTTTTGTACTTGCCGTAGTTATGGGTATGGTTACCGATATTTTAGTAAACAATGCCTTCCGGTTTTTGGCGAACTATGAAGGGCAGAATGACAAATGGATGATGTTTCCGAAGAAAAAGTATTGGACTTTTGTGGCAAACATTCTCTATGCGTTTCCGGTACTTGTTGGCGTTATATGGTTTTATAACATATTCAACGTCGTGTTAAATAATATCAAAGGCACCGAAGGAAAAATGTACTTGGGCGTTGAGCCTATTGTCTTCGGGTTGACTTATATGGCAATTGATATGCTTTTCATCACGATGAAAAACACCATGATTAAAATCATATCCGACGCAAAACAAAAAAATCAGTAAGGAGTTTGTTATGGCATACCTCAGTTTAAAAGGAATTAATAAAATCTATCCTAATGGCTTTCACGCTGTTCATGATTTCAATTTAGAAATTGAACGTGGCGAGTTTATCGTATTCGTAGGTCCGTCCGGTTGCGGTAAGTCCACTACGCTGCGTATGATAGCCGGTCTGGAAAACATCAGTAATGGTGAGTTCTGTATTGATGGCAAGCGTGCCAACGAGATAGGTCCTCGTGAGCGTGAGATTGCCATGGTATTCCAGAGCTACGCGCTGTATCCTCATATGTCCGTTTATGACAATATGGCATTCGGACTTTCCTTACAGGGTGTAGATGATGACGTAATCGACAGAAAGGTTCAGGAAACTGCAAGAATCCTCGGTCTTACCGATTACCTTGACAGAAAGCCTCGTGCGCTGTCCGGTGGTCAGAGACAGAGAGTTGCGGTTGGCCGTGCCATCATCCGTAAGGTTGGTATTTTCTTAATGGACGAGCCTCTCTCTAACTTGGATGCAAAGCAGCGAGTTACCATGAGATCCGAAATTACCGATATCCATAGAAAGGTTGGAGCAACTACTATTTACGTTACCCACGACCAGACAGAAGCCATGACCATGGCAGACAGAATTGTTTGTATGAAGGATGGCTACATCCAGCAGGTTGGTACTCCATATGACCTGTACTTCAAACCGGTAAATATGTTCGTTGCAGGCTTCATTGGCGAACCTCCGATGAACTTTGTTACATCCGAAGTTAAGGGTGGTAAGATTACCGTTGGTGCTACCGAGCTTGACTTAAACGCAGTTCTTACTACAGATAAGCTGGCTGCTTACGAAGGCAAGAAGATGGTTCTTGGCTTCCGTCCGGAAGGTACAGAGCTTGGTGAACAGACAGATTCCTATGTTCTGGATGCGGAAGTTGAATTAACCGAATTACTTGGTGATAACACCAACGTATATGTAGATTTAGACGGTGTTAAGTCTATCTTAAAGGTAGATCCGCATGATACACCGGCGATGGATGCAAAGATTAAGTTCTCCATCCCATATAAGAATGTATATCTCTTTGATGGCGAAACAGAATTCGTAATCGAAGAGGGCAGAAAGTAAAAAATAACGAAATATAAAGGCACATAACTATATCTCCGGATACGTGGTAAACCACTGTACTCCTCCGATATAGTTATGTGCCTTTTTAGTTTCGTAACATGATTAACGTTCTGCCTGTCCATGTCAAAAGCTTGTATTTTACTTTCTGTAATGATAGAATAATAAAGAATAGGAGAAATATTGTATGAAAGATACGATTCAAAAATATATGCCGGATTATTATTACAGTAAAGTAGTAGATGTGGTGGGACACGAATCCACCCGTCATGTCCACAAGGAATTTGAAATCTATTACATGAAGGAAGGCAGCTGTACTTACCATATTAAGGAGTATACTTTTAAAGTCAAGCCGGGGGATGTTATATTGATTCCCGGAAATACCAGTCATCGTACTACCTATGGCGGTGTTGCCCATTCCAGACTTTTGGTAAATTGTTCGGAGGCTTATATTCCGGCACCGGTGTTAGAGCGAATAGGCACCATTGGTTATTTATACCGGAATCACAAAGTAATCAGCCAGTTGGAAGAGCTGTTTGCCAAAATAGAGCATGAATACAGTCATGCGGATACCTTGTCTGCGGAGGTACTAAAATGCTTTACTGCTGAGCTGATGTTTGTAATTTTGCGTCATAAAAATGAGCACGAAATCAAGAGGGAAGGCAATGACTTTGTTTCTACGGTGCAGGAGTATATCCAGAACAACTACATGAACGAGGTGAAGCTCTCCTCCATAGCCGAAATGCTTTCCGTCAGTCAGGAGCATTTGTCCAGGGTATTTAAGCAGGAAACAGGCATTGGCTTTAAAGAATATCTTACCGGCTTCCGCCTGCAAAAGGCAGAGGATATGTTAAAATACGAAACAGGCCGTGCCGTCAGCGAAGTTGCTTATGCCTGCGGATTTAATGACGGTAATTATTTTTCATATATTTTTAAAAAAACATATGGTGTTTCGCCGACGGAAGTGAGAAGAAAAAAAGAAGAATAAAATTTTGGTATATTCCGACTCATTTTACAGATAATAACTCCATAGCAAAAATGTGCAAAAGGCAACCGCCTTTTTTGCAAAAGAAAGTTATGGAGGAAAGCAGAATATGAAGGCTACAGGAATTGTACGCAGAATTGATGATTTAGGACGAGTAGTTGTACCAAAGGAAATAAGAAGAACATTAAGAATCCGCGAAGGTGATCCGCTGGAAATTTTCACCGACAGAGAAGGAGAGATTATCCTGAAGAAATATTCTCCAATCGGAGAGCTGAGCATTTTTGCAAAACAGTATGCGGAAGCTATGGCACAGATTACGGGCCAGGTGGTAGCGATTGCAGACCGTGACCAGTTTATTGCGGTTGCAGGCAGCGGTAAAAAAGATTTGCTTGCTAAGTCTGTCAGCAGAGAACTGGAACATTTAATGACAGAGCGGGAAACTTTGACGGCGCTGAAGGGGGACAAGAATTTTGTTGCCATCAGCTACGATGAGGAAGAATATAACAGTCAGGTGATTGTACCGATTATTTGCGAGGGTGATGTTATAGGTGCCGTGCTGATTCTTGCAAGAGAGGCTAAGCAAAAACCGGGAGAGACAGAATTGAAAATTGCTCAGACGGCAGCCTCCTTTTTAGGACGTCAGATGGAAAGTTAACGGCAGGAGCTATAGTATCTCCGGAAAAGAGGAAAGCAGAGGAAGAAAATGCATACGTACGAAGATTTTATAAAAGTAATAGAGGAACTTCGAAGTGAACACGGATGCCCGTGGGACAGGGAACAGACACATGGCTCTTTGAAGCAGTGTATGTTGGAAGAAGCCTATGAGGTGATTGACGGAATTAACGAATATGAGACAACAGGTGATTACAGGAATCTCAGGGAAGAATTGGGAGATGTTTTGCTGCAGGTGGTATTACATGCCCAGATAGCAAAAGAAGAGGGGCGCTTTACCATGGAAGACATTGTGGATGAAATCTGTGAAAAGATGATTCGGCGCCATCCGCATGTGTTTGGGGATAAATCTGCCCAAAATCCTGCGGAGTCTCTTTTGCTGTGGGAGGATATCAAAAAGCAGGAGAAAAAAGAAGAGACCCTTAAGGATACCCTGAACCGGGTGGCTAAAGCGCTTCCGGCAAATATCCGGGCGGAAAAGGTTCAAAGGAAAGCTTCAAAAGCCGGATTTGAATCAGAATCTTTGGAGCAGATTCTTTCGGTTGTAAAGGAAAAGCTGACAGAATTAGAAGCAGCAATAGCAGAGAAAAAAGAGTCGGAAAAGGCGGATACGGAGCGTATCGAAGGGGAATTTGGTGATTTAATGTTTTCCATGATAAATTTATCCCGTTTTTTAGGCCTGAATGCAGAAAATTCCTTGACAAATGCTACTAATAAGTTTATAAATAGATGTGTAGGCATAGAGTTACTTGCCCGTGAAAAGGGAGAGAAATTAAGCCAACTGTCAGCAGAGGAATTGGATGCTCTCTGGCAGAGAGTGAAGTGTCCCACAAAACATAATTGACACTTTTAATAATACTTTTAGAGGAGGATTATAAAATGAATAAGACAGAATTAGTTGCAGCTATGGCAGCAAACGCAGAGTTATCCAAGAAGGACGCAGAGAAGGCATTAAAGGCATTCATCGACGTTGTAACAGACGAATTAAAGAAGGGTGAAAAGGTTCAGTTAGTTGGTTTCGGTACATTCGAAGTTTCCGAAAGACCTGCTAGAGAAGGTATCAATCCACAGACTAAGAAGAAGATCACTATCGCAGCTTCCAAGAACCCTAAGTTCAAGGCTGGTAAGGCTTTAAAGGACGTTGTTAACGCATAAGTCTAAAAAACGAATGAATGAAGTTAAGGCTGTCAGTACTGCTGACAGCCTTTCATTTTGCAAAACGAAGGAGAATTATATGAGACTGGATAAGTATTTAAAAGTATCACGTTTGATTAAGAGAAGAACCGTGGCAAACGAAGCCTGTGATGCCGGAAGAGTGCTGATTAATGATAAGGTGGCAAAGGCTTCCGCGGAAGTAAAGGTGGGAGATGTCATAGAAATCGGTTTTGGCACCAAGTCTGTAAAGGTAGAAGTACTGGATATTCAGGATACAACCAAAAAGGACGAGGCAAAGGATTTATTTAAATATCTGTAAGGAATAAAGTCCTTCTCTGATGCATATACTGTATGGACGGAATGTAAGAAACACGGGGAAGGGTATGGAAAACAAAGCAATATCGGAAATCGGTCCGCATAAATTTTTGCTGCAGGGAAGAAAAACGGTGGAGCTTACCGGTGTAAAGGAAGTTGTCTCCTTTGATGCAAAAGAGGTAGTACTGAACACAAACATGGGAGCATTGCTTATCCGTGGTGACGGACTATTTGTAAAGCGGCTTACTGTGGAAAAGGGTGAGATTGACCTGGAAGGCCGGGTAGACAGTTTTATATATACTGATAAGCCGGGTAAGGCAGGCGACGGGGATTCCCTGTTAAAGCGCCTGTTCCGTTAAATGCTTAGTCCGGAAATGGCGGCAGAACTCCGGTATTTCTGCGCCACGATATGTTATGGAGTATTGGTTTCGCTATGCTATCACCTGCTTTTGTTTGTACGGACATTGGTCCGGCACGGTACGTCACTTATAGACGCGGAGGATATTTTATTCCTGGGTGCCGCAGGCATCCGGTTTTTTCTGACTGCATATACGTATAATAACGGAATTCTCCGCTGGTATGCTTTCCTTGGAGCCGGGTTTGGGTGCTTTGCATATAAAAGGACGTTGGGAACTGGTTTGGAGAGTGTCAGAAAGTGGATATTGCAAAAGAAACATAAAACGGTTAAAATAAAGACAAAGCTTAGTAAAGGACAGGTGTCAACGGATGAAAGGAAAAGCCCGGAACACAGGAAAAAACGGAAACAAAAAGAACGGTCTTAAAATCATTGCAGTAGCAGTGCTGGTACTGTTCGGCGTTATTACTTACAGTGGCATTGAACTTCAGGCAGAAAAACGCGCCTTGGAAAAAAGGAAAAATGAACTGGAAGCAGAACTTCAGACAGAGCAGGAACGTTCGGAAGAACTGGAAGACCGTCGGGCTTATATGCAGACCGTACGTTACATAGAGGAAATCGCAAGAAAGGTTTTAGGTTTGGTATATCCGGATGAAACTATTCTGCGGCCGGAGGAAGAAGAATAAAAGAATAGGTCAGATTATGCGGAAGAGTTTTAAAAACTCTTCCTTTTGTTTTGACAAAAATTGTAAATTACCTGCCGTATAATACCGGACAGACACGATAGAAACCGGAGAACTTCCGGTACAACTTTGTGATACGGGAGGAATTTATGGAAGGACAAGCAGAATGGACAGTCAGGGCGGCAAGGTCGTATCAGGAACTGGCAAGGGTGTTTTCGACCTATGTATCCGGAAAAATGGAGCCGGAATGTAATTGTGAAGAAAGCGTGGAAGGAGAATTTTCCTGTGATACATGTCCGAGAGTTACCAGAATAAAGCAGACAGCATATAATCAGATGCTGGAAGGAAAGGAAGCGTTGGTATATCAGTTGGAGGAGACGGCCCGGTATTTTCAGGAAATGGAAGTTTCCTTAAAAAGGGAGAAATATCTTTCCGAATCGGAGATAAGGGAGCTGGTATATTATTTGCGGAGATATCATATCAGGGCAAGAGCGGTGGAGACCGCCTGTAAAAACGGTAAGGGAAGAGAACTGTCTGTATGTCTGCGTCTGGATACAGGAAGGGGAACCATGTCTCTGCGGCTGACGGAGAGACTACTTTCGGAACAGCTGGGGTTCCCTGTAAAGGCTTCCTGTCCGGAGAGGGGGTATCTCTCGGAGGAGGAGAAACGATTTATATTCCGGGAGCATCCCGCCTATTACTGTCTCACCGGTGTAGCCAGAATGGTAAAAGAAGAGCAGAAGGTGTCCGGAGATTCCTTTTCATTTTTTTATGAAAACGAGGGAGAACTGGCGATGATTTTATCAGATGGTATGGGAAGCGGCGAGGCGGCAGAACGGGAAAGTGAATCGGTTCTGCTGTTGTTAGAGAGGATGTTGGCAGCGGGATTTAGGGAGGAGACGGCAATCCGTCTGATTAATTCCGTGCTGGCTTTACGTGCAGAACAAAATTCTTTTGCTACGTTGGATATTAGCCGCATCAATTTGTACGGAGGAACCTGTGAGTTTATTAAAATCGGAGGGGCGGCTACCTACATCCGGCGGGGAGGATGGCTGGAATGTGTGGAGGCAAAGACACTTCCAATCGGAATGCTGCAGAGGGTAGACTATGATTTTATGATGAAAAAATTGTATGACGGGGATTATATTATTATGATGAGTGATGGTGTGCTGGATGCAGTGCCGGAAGGTGAACGTGCGGAATTTTTACAGCAGATTATCGGCGATAATCCGGGGCAGAATCCCCAGGTGATTGCAGGCCGGATTCTGAATGCTTCGTTACTGCTACAGAATTTTGAACCGCGAGATGACATGACGGTATTAGTGTGTGGTATTTTTGAGGAGAAATAAGGGTTTTGAGTCTTGTCAATTCGGAATGGACTTGTTAAAATAAAAGTACTATGGAAAAAGCATTTGAATTTTACAATAAGATAAAGGCTTTTTGCAGGCAGAAAGAACTGTTTGCCGCGGGAGACAAGGTGTTGCTTGGGCTTTCCGGGGGGGCAGATTCCGTCTGCCTTTTTCTGGTGCTTACGGAATTGGCAAAGGAATGGAACCTGACTCTTTTTCCGGTACATGTGAACCACAATCTCAGGGGAGAAGAGGCCTGCAGGGACCAGGAATTTTGCAGAAAATTATGTCACGCCTATGGCTTTACGCTGCAGGTGGTTTCCGTACAGGTGGCAGAAGTTGCAAAAGAACAGGGTCTTTCCTTAGAGGAAGCGGGAAGAACCGTACGGTATGAGACGTTTTCTTCGAAGATGGAAGAATGGGACTGCCAAAAAATTGCCGTAGCACATCATAAGGATGACCAGGCAGAAACGGTATTGTTCCAGTTGATTCGCGGAAGCCGGTTAAAGGGGCTTTCCGGCATGAGTGCCCAAAACGGTGTTGTAGTGCGGCCGCTACTTGGGGTAAGCAGAGAAGAAATTGAATTGTTTTTAGCGGAAAAAAAACAAAATTATTGTATAGACAGCACTAATTTGGAGGAAGAATATACCAGGAACAAAATTCGTCACCGGGTGATTCCGGAAGCAAAGAACATTTGTGAGCGGGCAGTAGAGCATCTGGCGGAAACCGCAGAATACGCCGGAGAGGTGGAAAAACTTCTGGAAAGGCTCACAGAGGAACTTTTTGACCGAACAGCTATAGAGGACAGGGGAAATGGCATTGCGCTTAAAATTGAGCCGCTACGGAGCTCAGAACGGCTTTTAGCAGAACGGGTAATCTATAAGGCACTGTGCAGGGTGTACGGAAGGAAAAAAGATATTACAGCCGGGTATGTGGCGGATTGTATGGACCTGACGGAAAAGCAGTCCGGGCGGTATCTTACCTTGCCGGAGGGTGTAGTGGCAAAAAGAAGCTTTGATGTCCTGTGGATTGGCCGGAACATTCCGGCAGATTCTTTTTGTGCGGAAGAAATCAGAGAGTTCCCGTACCGGACATTTTTACCGGCGATTGAAAAAAATCTTACCCTTTCTTTGGTATCAAGGGAAAAACTATCGGAAAATATTCCAAAAAGTACCTATACGAAATGGTTTGATTATGATAAAATAAGTAAAGTTATTTCCGTAAGACCACCGGAACCGGGTGATGAAATCGTGGTTTATACCGATGGCAGAAAGAAGCAGGTGACGGATGTTTTTGCAGAGGCAAAAGTACCGGCGGAAAAACGGATGGTTTATCCGGTACTGGCAGCAGGAAACCGGGTGCTTTGGATTCCTGGCATCCGCGGAAGCGAAGGCTACCGTATCACAAAAGAAACAAAGCAGGTTTTAGTAGCAACGATAGACGGAGGAAACGAAGATGGAAGATAAAATCAGTGTTTTAATTCCACAGGAAGAACTGGAAGCAAGAATCCGCGAGATGGCGGCACAAATCAGCAAGGATTATGAAGGAGAAAAACTGCATCTGGTATGCATATTGAGAGGAAGCATTTTTTTCACCTGTGAGCTGGCAAAATACATTACCGTTCCGGTAACCATAGACTTTATGTCCGTATCCAGCTATGGTGACGGCACCGAAAGCTCCGGAAGAATTAAAATCATGAAGGATTTGGACGATCCGATTAAGGACAAAAATGTCCTTGTGGTAGAGGACATTATTGATTCCGGCCGTACGTTGTCCCATCTGCTTTCTTTCTTAAAAGTAAGAGAGCCGAAGAGTTTAAAGCTTTGTACGTTGCTTGACAAGCCGGACCGCCGTGTGGTAGATGTAAACGTGGACTATGTCGGTAAAGAAATTCCGGACTTATTTGTGGTAGGCTATGGTCTGGATTATGCCCAGAAGTACCGCAATCTCCCTTACATCGGAGTGGTGGAATTATAAAGCGACATAAATTTAGGAGGATTATATTTTGAACAAGAGCTCAAAAGGACAGGGATTTTTTATCCTGTTAATTATCTGTGTGCTGCTGGGGCTGGGGTTAACCTTAACTCATCAGACAAATGCAGTTAACTATACGTATCAGGACTATCTGGAGGATTTGGCGGACGGAACGGCAAAACGTGTTGTAATCCGGCAGAATGAAGAGGCGCCTACCGGTCAGGTTAGCGTGGTAGATAAAAATGATACGGTAAAAACCTTTAATGTAGTAAATACCCAAACGGCATGGCAGGCAGCTATGGATGCAGGAATCAGTCCGGAGGTTATGGATATTTCCAAACCGAACTGGTTTATGACCGAAATCCTGCCGATGATTTTAATTTTTATTGTCATGTTCTTTATGTTTAATATGATGATGGGCAGAAGTGCCGGCGGCGGAGATTCCAAAATGATGAACTTCGGTAAAAGCCGTGCAAAGATGACATTAAATACCGATGGCAAGGGAACTACCTTTAAAGATGTTGCCGGCGTAGCGGAAGAAAAAGAAGAATTGGCGGAAATTGTGGATTTCTTAAAAAATCCGAAAAAATATATCCAGGTGGGTGCAAAAATACCAAAGGGTGTTATTTTAGTAGGCCCTCCGGGAACCGGTAAAACTTTACTTGCCAAAGCAGTTGCAGGGGAAGCGGGAGTTCCTTTCTTTACTACCTCCGGTTCCGACTTTGCGGAAATGTTTGTAGGTGTGGGTGCATCCAGAGTACGTGACCTGTTTGATCAGGCAAAGAAAAATGCACCATGTATTGTTTTCATTGATGAAATTGACGCGGTGGCAAGACACCGTGGTACCGGTATGGGCGGCGGACACGATGAGCGTGAACAAACCTTAAACCAGCTGCTGGTAGAAATGGATGGCTTTGCCATCAACGAGGGTATCATTGTAATGGCAGCCACCAACCGTGTAGATATTCTGGATCCTGCCATTCTTCGTCCGGGACGTTTCGACCGTAAGGTTTATGTAAACCGTCCGGATGTTAAGGGAAGAGAAGAAATTTTAGCGGTTCATGCAAAGAACAAGCCACTGGCAGAAGATGTAGACTTAAAGAGAGTTGCCCAGACAACGGCAGGCTTTACCGGTGCGGATTTAGAGAATCTGTTAAATGAAGCTGCGATTGCTGCGGCAAAGGAAGACCGTGCTTTCGTTAGGGAAGAGGACATTAAAAAGTCCTTAATCAAGGTTGGCATCGGAATGGAAAAGAAGAGTCGTGTGGTAAGCGAAAAGGAAAGAAGAATTACCGCATATCACGAAGCGGGTCATGCAATCCTGTTCCATGTGCTGCCGGATGTAGGTCCGGTGTATACCGTATCCATTATTCCGACCGGTTCCAGTGCTGCGGGATATACCATGCCGC
This sequence comes from Lachnospiraceae bacterium, assembly GCA_045531955.1. Lineage (GTDB taxonomy): Bacteria > Bacillota > Clostridia > Lachnospirales > Lachnospiraceae > SIG299. Next base: position 22,366 of record JAZSFC010000004.1, read on the forward strand.
TTCCGGAACGGGATGAAATGTTCTTAACCAAGGGTAAGCTTTTACAGGATATTATGGTAAGTCTTGGTGGCCGTATTGCCGAAGAAATGGTATTTGACGATATTACCACCGGTGCTTCCCAGGATATTAAGCAGGCAACCCATACTGCAAGAAATATGGTAACCAAATACGGTTTTTCTGATAAAATCGGTCTGGTGAACTGTGAAATCAGCGAGGATGAGGTATTCCTCGGCAGAGATTACGGCCATACCAAAAATTACAGTGATGCAGTGGCAAACAGCATTGACGAAGAGGTTCGTGCAATTATTGACGAATGTTACGAAAAGGCAAAGCAGCTGTTAATTGAGAATAAAGCGGTTCTGGAGGCATGTGCAGAGCTCCTTCTCGAGAAGGAACGTATCACAAAAGACGAATTTGAGGCGCTTTTTGTATAATTTAACGGCGTGTTTTTGAGGGTGGAAAGAGAGTTGTTGTTATTTTTAACAAAAAATCAGGTAAAATTTTGTAAAGTTTGTGCACACTTATGTGAGAAACTGTACTATAATAACACACGTAAACCCCAATACATTATATAGTTTTTGCTACACCCCATAAGTAACAAAAATACCTTCTCCGAAAAGGCTGGCAAGCGATTGCCAGCCTTTTTACCTTTCGTAAAAGGCGGAGACAAAAAAGAGAGAGAATAAAAAGTAGACAAGAGAGGACAGGCATAATCTTTATGAATCTGAATTTGTTTTTTTCAGACGGAACAAAAGAATACCGGAATCCGGTAAATTGTAAGGCGGGAGATGCGGTGACCGTACGCTTCCGTGTGCCGGCCGGATGCAGGGCATATCCGATGCTTCATACAGAGCAGGGAGAGCTTCCGATGGAGTTATCGGAAACAGGAAAGAGATTTGATTATTACACGGCAACCGTGACAGTAGGAGAAAAACCGGAATGGTATTATTTTTCTTTTATTTGCGAAGGTGCGATTTACCATTATGACCGTAGCGGTGTTACCAATCATGCGGAGAAAGATTTTTTCTTCCGCCTGACTCCGGGCTTTGATGTACCGGAGTGGGCAAAGGGCGCTGTGATGTACCAGATATATACGGACCGTTTTTGTAACGGTGATAAGTCTAATGATGTTATTACCGGTGAATACACTTACCTTGGCACGGAAGTGGAAAAGGTAGAGAAGTGGAATACTCCGGTGGCGGATTTGGATGTAGGCCGTTTTTACGGCGGTGATTTAGCCGGTGTACGAAAAAAACTGGATTATTTACAAGACTTAGGCGTGGAGGTTATTTATTTTAACCCGTTGTTTGTATCTCCGTCCAATCATAAATATGACAGCCAGGATTATGACTACATTGACCCGCATTTTGGTGTAATTGTTAATGACGGAAAAATAGGCGACAGCGCGTTTGCAACTTATATTAAGAGAACAACGGATAAAGAAAACCTGGAGGCCAGCAATGCGTATTTTGCGGACTTAGTGGCAGAAATCCACCGCCGCGGTATGAAGGTTATTTTAGACGGCGTATTTAACCATTGCGGTTCTTTCAACAAGTGGCTGGACAGAGAGGGCTTTTATGCTGCCAGTGGCGAGTACCGGCCGGGTGCGTATCAGTCCAAGGAAAGCCCGTATTGGAATTTCTTCAAATTCCGGAACGAAAATGATAAAAACTCCTATGAGGGCTGGTGGGGCTATGAAACCCTGCCAAAGTTAAATTTTGAAGAATCCGAAGAACTTTGTGAGTATATCTGCAAGGTGGGTGCCAAATGGGTGTCTGCTCCGTACCATGTAGACGGCTGGCGTCTTGATGTAGCAGCGGATTTGGGTCATACCGAAGAGTTCAACCATAAGTTTTGGAAACGGTTCCGCAAGGCGGTAAAGGGGGCAAATCCGGAAGCAGTGATTTTGGCGGAGCATTACGGAAATGCGGCTTCCTGGCTGCAGGGTGATGAGTGGGATACCGTCATGAACTATGATGCCTTTATGGAACCTGTCACCTGGTTCTTAACCGGAATGGAAAAACACAGCGACGAATTTCGGGGATATTTGTGGAATAATCACGAGCATTTTCTTCAGTGTATGAAATATAATATGGCAAAATTCCAGACACCGTCTCTGTATTGCGCCATGAACGAGTTGTCGAACCATGACCATTCCCGCTTCTTAACAAGAACCAATCACCAGGCAGGAAGAGTTCAAGTGCTGGGAGCAAAAGCAGCGGAAGAGGGCATTAATAAGGCGGTGTTTGCCGAGGCGGTTGTACTGCAGATGTTCTGGCCGGGGGCACCAACCCTGTATTACGGTGATGAAGCCGGTGTATGCGGTTTTACCGACCCGGATAACCGTCGTCCGTACCCTTGGAAAAATGAAGATACAGAGCTGATAGAATTCCATAAAGAAGTGATAAAAATTCACCGTACGTATCCGGCGCTGCGTACCGGTTCTTTCCGTATGCTGCACTGTGAACACGGTATTTTGAGCTTTGGCCGGTTTGACCGGGAAGACCAATTTTTTATTGCGGTAAATAATAATGATACGGCAAAGATTGTAACATTCTCCGTGGAAGAGTTGGACATCAATTCACCGTTTATGGTAAGTCTTATGCTGACCACAGAAAACACAATGACGCCGGAAGCTAAGCTTTATTCCGTGGCAGACGGAAAGCTTTCCCTGACCATGCCGGCATTCTCTTCCTTTGTGTTGAAAAACTTTAATGTGGAAGCCGGGCAGAACAGTAAATAATAAAAGGTAAACATATGAAACGCTGGATTGCAGAAAACAAATCATATATTAAAACAACCCTGAATGTAGCCTGGCCGGCGGTAATGGAGTCCTTCTTTGTTGCACTGGTGGGCATTGTGGATTCCTTCATGGTGAGCCGTCTTGGTACCTATGCGGTGGCGGCGGTAGGACTTACCACCCAGCCAAAGTTTTTGGGGTTGGCTTTGTTTACAGCGGTAAATGTGGCACTTTCTTCCATTACAGCCCGCAGAAAGGGACAAAACGACCGGGACGGAGCTAACCGCACCTTGCTTTTTGTGTTGTGGTATGTGCTTCTTCTTGGCGTAATCGTCAGTGTGATTTGTGTTACTTTTGCAGATACTTTTATAAGACTTGCCGGTTCCCAGGAAGACACTCATGATGCAGCAGTTGCTTATTTCCGTATTATTATGGGTGGTATGATGTTTACCATCATTTCCCTGGCAATCAATGCGGCACAAAGAGGCTCCGGCAATACCAAAATAGCATTGCGCACCAATTTAACTTCAAATTTGGTTAACGTGGTATTCAATTTTCTGCTGATTGAGGGTAGATTTGGTTTTCCGGCATTGGGAATCGAAGGTGCCGCCATTGCTACGGTAATCGGTACGGCGGTTTCCTGCGGCATGAGCATTGCGTCGGTGTTCCGGAAAGACAGCTTTGTTAATATAACATATATGATTGCCAATAAGCTTAAAGCAACCATGGCAGATGTCAAAGTCCTGATAAAATTGGCGAGTTCCGTTTTTGCAGAGCATATATTGCTTCGGATAGGTTTTATGTCGGTTGCGGTTATGGCAGCCAACCTCGGTACCCAGGAATATGCAGCGCACCAAATCGGAATGAACGTTATGTCTCTGTCCTTTTCTTTCGGGGACGGCATGCAGGTAGCTGCCGTTACGTTAATTGGGCAATGCCTGGGAAGAAAAGAACCGGAAATGGCGAAGAAATACGGTACTATATGTCAGCGCATCGGCAATGTCATTTCGATTGTTTTGTCTATTCTGTACCTGGTGGGTGGAGAAACCTTTTTCCGGTTGTATTTTCCGCAGGATGAATATGCCGTATCCATCGGTTTGCAGATTATGAAGGTGATGGTTATTATTGTACTGATGCAGGTTGCTCAGGTAATTTACATGGGATGTCTCCGAGGTGCCGGCGATGTGAAATTCACGATGATAGCATCCACCATCAGCGTAACGTTGATTCGGCCGACGGTATCCTATTTATGTGCCTATGTATTACAAATGGGTGTGATAGGTATCTGGCTCGGAATTGTAGGAGACCAGGTAGTCCGTCTGATTTTAACCAATCGGAGATTCCGGTCCGGAAAATGGACAAAGATAGAGGTCTAAAATCCTTTGCCCGTAAAACGAAGGGGGATTATATGAAGTATCAGAATTATATATTTGATTTATACGGAACATTAGTGGATATTCATACAGACGAAAGCAAGACATCCCTTTGGAAAAAAATAGCGGTGTACTTCAGTGCCCAGGGGGCGGCGTATACCGGAAAAGAACTGAAGGATCGGTATCTTACCCTCATCCGTGCAGAAGAAAAGAAGCTGCAGAAAAAATTGAAAAAGAAATATCCGGACATTACGGTGAAAGAAGTAGAAATTAATCTGGACCGTGTGTTTACGGCATTATACAAAGAAAAGGGTGTGAAGGCAAATAAGCAGTTGATTAAGGATTCCATGATTGCGTTCCGCGCCATTACCATGGAAAAACTAAAGCTGTTTCCGGGCACCGCGGAACTTCTGCAAGGATTAAAAAATGCAGGAAAAAAAGTGTATTTGCTGTCCAATGCCCAAACGTCCTTTACTTATCCTGAAATGAAAGCCCTTGGTATTACCGGGTACTTTGACGATATCTTCTTTTCCTCCGATTTGGAAGTGAAGAAGCCTTCCGCAAAGTTTTATGAGGCGCTGTTTGAAAAGCATGGCTTAATAAAGAAAGAGTCGGTGATGGTAGGTAATGACCGTTTTGCAGACGTGCAGGGCGCGTTGGATTTTGGTTTGGAAGCCATTTATCTTCATACGGAACAATCCACACCGTTTGAGGGAGCACTTCCGAAGGGAAGTGTACAGGTGGAGTGCCTTACGGATATTTTAACTATTTAATTTTGCTAAGAGAGTTGAATTTGCTAAGAGGTAGCAGTCATGAAAGAAAAAAGTAGAAGTAGGATTCTTGCGAAAAACGCGGTGCTGATTATCGGCGGAAGTTTATTGTATGCTTTAGGAATGAATCTGTTCCTGACGCCGCTTCATTTATTCAGCGGTGGCGGTGTGGGTCTTGCCCAGTTATTAACCTTGTTTTTGGAGAACCTGATTGATGTGGGCAGCTTTAATTTGTATGGTATTGTATATCTGATTATTAACATTCCGCTTTTATTCCTGGCATATTTTCAGCTGGGCTATAAATTTTTCATTAAAACCTTAATCGGCTCCGGTGCCATCAGTTTATTTATTACGTTGGTGCCAACCTTGTCTATGCCGATAGTAGAAGACTATCTTACTTCTGTTCTTATCGGTGGTATTGCCTGTGGCGCAGGCGTGGGTATTATCCTGATTGCCGGCGGCAGCGGCGGCGGTATCGATGTGATTGCTATGTGGGCGGCAAAGAAACTGAGAAATGCCAGCGTGGGTAAAATTTCTCTGTATTTTAATGTGCTGCTGTATGCCATCATGCTGTTTCTGTTTGATGCGGAAACGGTAATTTATTCGTTAATTTATACGGTAATCTTCACCCTTGTTTTAGACAAGACCCATTATCAGAATATTAATGTCCGGGTGATGATTTTTACAAAGAAGGATGGCATCGACAAGGCAATTAATGTGAGAACCCGCCGCGGTGTGACAAAGTGGAACGGTTGTGGTGCTTACACGCAGGAAGCCACACAAATTCTGGTGTCCTGCATCAACAAATATGAGGTCAACGAGATGATGGATCTGGTACACAGCATTGACCCGCAGGCTTTTGTGATTGTGGATGAAAATGTTATGGTAAGCGGTAATTTTGAGAAGAGATTGTAATGCTTGCGGAAAAGCGGGCATGTCAGCAACCGACGGAGGATTAAAGTGAAAAAGAAACTACAGATAATTGCAATAGTGATATTTTCGCTTATTCTTCTGGCAAGTTGCAGGGAAAAGCAGACAGCAAAACCTACGCCAACGGAAAAGCCGGCAATAACAATAACAGCAACATTGGAACCGACGGCGACATTGGTACCGACAGCAACGCCGGAACCAACAAAAGTAATCGAGAGACAAAAAAACGTACATGTGCATAACTGGCGGACGGCGACTTGTAAAGAGCCGATGATTTGCATGGAATGCGGCATGACGGAATTGGCGACAGCAGAACACATATGGCAGGAAAATGCTTATATAGAGCCAACCTGTGCGGATGGAAAGTTAATTTACACTTGTGCTTGTGAAAGTATAAAAGAAGAATGGATAGAAGCAATCGGATCCCATGTTTGTAATGAAAACGGAACGTGCATAGAGTGCGGGAACCGTCTGGATGTAACAAAGATGATATTGGAAGAAATTCTGATAGAAAATGTGGCCGGAATAGAACGTTGTGGTGTGTTCACCAGTGAAGAAAGCAAGTTTAAGATTTATAAACCGATTGTGACAGAGGATGTTTCTTTACCAATCGTGGAGTTGGACGGTGATCTTTCCGGGGTGACAAAATATAAAGAGGGAATGGTCGGTTTTTCATACGAAGACTCAAAAACAGAATTTTCGTGTTTTGCGACAATACATGTGCAGGGTGCTTCCAGTGTAAGATACCCTAAAAAGAATTATTCCATAAAGCTTGTAGATGAAGATGGAAAGAAGAACAAAGTAGAGCTTGTTAACGGATGGGGAAAGCAGCATAAGTACTGTATGAAGGCAAATTATATTGATTTTTCCCAGGCAAGAAATGTGGTCTCCGGCAAATTGTGGGGAGATGTGGTGGCGTCCCGAGGGAATTCAGATGAATTATCCGGGTTAATAAACGGAGGTGCCATAGACGGATATCCGGTGCTGGTGTATCATAACGGAGCTTATCTTGGCCTCTATACGATGAACATACCGAAGGACAAATGGCTGTTTGGTATGAAAGACAGTGAAGAGAAGACACAGGCAATGCTTATGGCAATCGACAGAACGGAGGAAACCGCCCTTAGAAAAACGATAAAAAGTATTTCAGGAAGCGGAATGGAACTGGAATTTTATTCGAATGAAGAAAGCAAGACGGATAGTAGTGCTGCCTGGGTAAAAAACAGCTTTAATGAAATGGTTTCCTTTGTTATAAATAACGACGGAGAGGAGTTTCTGAATGGGATTTCCCGGTATGCAGATGTGGAAAAATGTATTGACTCCATGCTGTATACCTATATTATCTGCGCAGGTGACAATCTTTCCAAAAATATTTTATGGGTAACGTTTGACGGAACGGTGTGGTATTCCTCGGTATATGATATGGACGGAACATGGGGCTTGCGCTGGGATGGAAGTGTGGCTTTCAAAGAGAATAACTATATCATTACAAAAACGAAATCTAATTTATTATGGGAAAAACTGTATAAATATGATTTTGAACGTATTGCTGAACGTTATTGGGAACTTCGGGAAGGGCCGCTGTCCATAGAAAATATAACGGAAAAATTTGACGACTTCTTTTCCGGCATACCTCAGATGGCATACGATGCAGAAAAGAAAAAATGGCCGGATGTGCTAAGTAAGAAAAGTAATACAAAAAAGCAGATTCTTGATTTCGCTAAACGCCGGTTGGAAGTATTTGATGAAGTATTTCAAAGATAGGAATTCTGTGTTTTTTTAAAAAAAAGTTGACGGCAAAGTAATTATGTGCTATAACTATGCATATAATTACTTTGCTTAGTTAAAGTAACAACGCAAGCAAAACCTGTGACAAAGAGTAAGTACCTTTAACAGCACCGGTACAGAGAGCAGCAGAATGGTGGAACTGCAGCGCGAGTGGTTAAAGCGAATGGGCTTTGGAGGGCAACCTGAACATCCTTTGGAAGGTAGGGAAGCCGGAGTCGAATCTCCGTTAACAAAACCAGCCTGTCAACCGCAAGGGGCGCAGGGCTTAAGAGGGTATCAACAGGATACCAATACGGGTGGCACCGCAGGAGTTAACTCTTGTCCCGCGAAACTTTTCGCAGTGGATAAGGGTTTTTTTTATACCTCAAAGGCTGCGAATAACCCATTATTTTTAGTTTAAGGAGGATACTATTATGAAACTCAACAATGTGGATTTTGACACCTATTTTAACAATTACCCGGATGTAAACGGCTATTTCGGCAAGTACGGCGGCGCTTATATCGAGCCAAAGTTAAAGGCGGCTATGGACGAAATTACAGAAGCTTACTTCTCCATCTGCCAGTCCAGAAAGTTCATTGCAGAACTCAGAAGAATCCGTAAGGAATTCCAGGGCAGACCAACCCCTGTGTCCCATTTGGAAAGATTATCCGACGCTCTCGGCGGCAAGGTTCAGCTCTATGCAAAGAGAGAAGATTTAAACCATTCCGGTGCTCACAAGTTAAACCACTGTATGGGTGAAGCGCTTCTTGCAAAGTACATGGGCAAGAAGAAGGTTATCGCAGAAACCGGCGCAGGCCAGCACGGTGTGGCTCTTGCTACCGCAGCAGCTTACTTCGGATTAGAGTGTGACATTTACATGGGTTCCGTAGACATTAAGAAGCAGGCTCCAAACGTTGCCAGAATGAAGATTTTAGGCGCAAACGTAATTGAGGTTACCCATGGCTTACAGACATTAAAGGAAGCGGTTGACGCGGCGTTTGATGCATACAGTAGAGAATACAAAGATGCTATTTACTGCATCGGTTCCGTTTTAGGACCACATCCATTCCCAATGATGGTTCGTGACTTCCAGAGCGTGGTTGGTATCGAGGCAAGAGACCAGTTCATCGATATGACCGGTCATCTGCCAAGTGCCATCGTTGCCTGTGTAGGTGGCGGTTCCAACGCAGCAGGTTTATTTGCCGGCTTCTTAAATGACCCGGTTGACATTTACGGTATTGAGCCTTTGGGCCGCGGCGAAAAGCTGGGTGATCATGCAGCAAGCCTTAAGTACGGTACCGAGGGTATCATGCATGGTTTCAACAGTATCATGTTGAAGGATGAAAACGGCGAGCCTGCTCCGGTTTACTCCGTTGCCAGCGGCCTCGACTATCCATCCTCCGGCCCTGAGCATGCATTCCTTCAGGAAATCGGACGCGTTAAGTACGATGTAATCAACGATGACGAAACCATTGATGCATTCTTTACATTAGCTCGTTTAGAGGGTATCATCCCTGCAATTGAAAGCTCCCACGCTGTTGCTTACGGCATGAAGCTTGCCAAGACGATGGATCACGGTTCTGTGCTTATTAACCTGTCCGGTCGCGGCGACAAGGATATGGATTATATTTTAGAGAATTACGGTATTCGCTAAAGCAAGATGCCGCCATGGGAAAAATTCCTGTGGCGGCTTTTTTGGTTCTTTTAAGCAAGAGGCTTTCTTTGAACAAAGGGAAAGTCTTCTATAAGATGATCATTCATTTCCATCATGTTCAGTAAGCGGCTGGCAGCACCGGAAGGATGATTTATTCCGGCTTCCCATGCTTCCACGGTTTTCTTTGAAACACCAAGATAGCCTGCAAATAAGCGTTGTGAAAGGCCGGTAGATTTACGGATTCTTTGTATGTCTGTAGCGTGGTATTCTTTAATTGGAACTATGGTGACAGTGTTTCTTTTTAAAACTTTTTCGGTGCTTTGGGCATCCTCGATAGCTTCAGTAAGGCCGGTTAAGATACTTTCGTAAATGTTACTCATGCAAATGTCCTCCTTAACTTAAACTTTTTTCTAAGGTAATGATTAATTTTTTGATATTGTTACGTTCTGATTTGGAAAGATTATCTTTTTCATTTTTTGAATATACGGTAATAAAATAAATTGTTTCCTGAATAACAAAATCTACATAACAAACGCGAGCACCACCGCTTTTTCCTCGATTAGGGAGGGAGAAGCGGTATTTTCGAAGGTTACCGGTGCCGCGAATTACTTTTCCTGCCTTGGGATTGCTTAATAGCTCATTTTCCAGAGTTCGTAAGTCTTCATCTGTTAATCCCAGTTGGCTCCAGTTTTTTGCGAACTCATTGGTTTGAATAAAAGTTTTAGTCATTTGTAATTCCTTTCATAGTATATCCTATTAAATAGGGTGATGTCAATGTAAAATTGCATATTAGGGTGATGCTTTTACGAACAAAGAGGTTTGGATTTTAAGATTTTCGATTTTAGAATGGTCACAAACCTTGTTGATGCTAGTGTAACATATCCGAACACATTGCGTCAACAATGGTTTGATTAAATTATTATAAGCAGAAGACATTAAACGGAAATTTTATCAGCGCTTTATCATGAGTTCCAACTCCCGAATATTAGCACCGATATCGCTTTGCTTGTGTGCATCGGAAGCGGTTTCAATTTGCACCTTGTTTTTCTCTAAAACAGATAATAATTGAGGATTTAAGCCGAGTTCCAGTTCAGGGCTGTAGTTCAATCGTAAGCCACCGCTGTTTTCGGCATACATACCATGCTTGTTTAACAGCATAGCCAATTTGTTATAATATTCTGTTAAGTCCATGTTTGGCTTATGGCCGAAACACTTGATGGAATCAGGATGGGCGAGGCCGCTAAATAAACCGCTTTCGCATAATTGGAACATAATCTCATAATATCGTTTATATACTTCTTCTGCGTTTTTGCTTTCCCAAGTTTCCTTTTGGCGCGGATGATCAAAGCCCCAGCTGTCAATCCAATGTACGGAGCCGGTAAGAAAATCGAATGTATAGTCATCAAGAATCTCTGCCAAAATGTCAGCAGTTTCCGGAATATAGCAGACTTCGAGGCCAAACTTCACTTTTACAGGATAATCGGTCTTTTTCACTGTTTTTATAAATCGAATATAATCCTCTATCGATCCGGTCATTCTTTTTGTTACCCAATTATGCTGAAATTCATTATATGATTTTACCGGTTCATAAACTTTTTCAAATTCAGTAAACTGATGGGTATGCTCCAGCAAGTAGATTTCATCAAGTCCTGCTTCTTGAGCAACTTTAATGAAGCCTTCAAAAAAATCCATAGTATAACCGACAGGATCTCCGTGTAAAAAGTGAATATGTACGTCTTTCATCCGTTTTTCCTCCCAACCTCAGTTTTGTTCCCTTTTGTATTTATTATATCAAAAGAATTTGTGTGTGTATATTATTCTTTTGATTTCTATACGGGATACAAATTAACAATTTGGTATTTATTTTCTCATGGCAAACCTTCCCGGCGGGATTTATTTTCCCGTCCTTTTCTGCGTAGGACCTCCGGCACTTTTCCGGCGACTCCAAGGGGATGGAAGCTTTCAAAGATGGCCGCCTTTGCCGGTTTGGCTGACTGTCTGAGGCGCCGGGAATGGCGATGTGTAAATGATTTGGTGTGTGCAAAAAGCGCGTGAGCGCTTTTAAGAATGAGTAGAAGGTGTGTGGACACTTTATGTGTCCGACACACCTTTGCTCATTCTTGGAAGTACGTCGTTCCGACGTTTTTGCACCGTCCAAATCTATAAAACAATATAACAATAAACTTCCTTCCCACCCGGCACCGAGTTTCAGCAAACCGGTGAAGAAGGCCATTAATCAAAAGAAAGCTGCAATATCCCTTGGCAAGTCCCCGCGGAAAGTGGCCGGGTCGTAGAAAGAAAAGGATGGGGAACTCCCCGCCGGGAAGGTTTTTTGTCATAAACAAAATTCCTCGCTCATACACTGATAACAAAATGAATCATCGGGTGTGCTATGAAGAAGAAACGGATTTTGTTTTTGCTGCTTGTTTTTCTGGCGGCATTTTTTGCCGGCTGCGGAGAGAAGGTCAGCAAACCGGAAAAGATAAAGGATGTGGAATATACGGTGCAGGAGGAGAGCCGGGTGCCGGAGGAATTGCTGGCAAAGATGAAGGAAAAGCAAAAGGAAGCCTTTCAAATGACATATGCAACGGAGGGGTATCTTTATATAGCGAAAGGGTACGGAACCCAGTCAACCAGTGGTTATAGTATCCGTGTGACAGACCTGTATGAGGCGGCGGAAGGAATTGTTTTTTCTGCGGAACTGCTGGGTCCCGGAAAAACAGAACCGGTCCTGCAGGTGGAAACCTACCCTTATGTGGTTGTGAAAATAAAGGACTTGGGTCTGGATGTTTTATTTCAATAAAAAGGAGTGCGGAAAATGGAGCTGAAAAAAGAAAATATCCACCGAATGAGTGGAACTGTGCAGAGTGCATGTCAGACAGTATCGTTTACACTGGATGACGATTTCAATGTGCCGGACGCCAGACCGGATGTGAAAATGATTTTACGTGAAAAGGGAAGAATCCGGGTGTTGGAGAAAAAATGTAACGGAGGCCGGCTGCATATCCGGGGTGTCCTTCTTGCGGATGTACTTTATATCGGGGAAGAGGGTGCCGGAATTTACGGTATGGAAAGTGAACTTCCCTTTGATGAAATGATACATATGGAACAGGAAGACTGTTCCGGCATTACAATCCGCGCAGAGTTGGAGGATATGACCGCCGCCATGATTCATTCCCGCAAATTAAATGTAAAAGCCCTGATTACCGTAAAGGCATTTTGCGAGGAAATCGAAGATGAGATTGTGGTGACGGAAGCAGAGGGCAAGGGTCTGTTTGCAAGAGCAAAGGACGTGAACTTCACCAATTTGGCTGCCATGCGGAAGGATACCATCCGGCTTCGTGAGGAAGTGACACTTCCGTCATCCCGGCCGAATATCGGTGAAATTCTTTATAAAGAACTGTATCTGACGGTGAATGAAAGCAGAGTATTGGAAGATGAACTGTCGGTGAAGGGCAACATGAATGTATTTTTGGTTTACCGGGGAATGGGCTTAAAAGAAACACCGGAATTTTTTGAAACCAGACTTCCTTTTACCGGACGATTTGATTTGTCCGGAGCGATGCCGAATATGATTGAAGATATTACACCGGCAGTGCTTCAGGAAAATATCAATATCCGGCCGGATGAAGACGGGGAAGAACGTGTGATTGAAGTGGAAGCTGTTCTGGAACTGGATATGAAGCTTTATGAAGAAAAGGAACTGATGGTGCTGGAGGATATTTATTCTGTGGCGGGTCATGTAAATCTTCAGGGACGTCGGGAACTGATTCCGCACTTGTTAATGAAAAACCAAAGCATGGGAAGCTTTTTCGGCACCTATGAGTTGCCGGCAAGAGAGGTAACACCGATGCAGATTTCCTATGGCAGTTGTGAAGTCCATCCGGAAAAAATCGGTATGGAGGAAAACAAACTGTTGGTGGAAGGTATGCTGGAGTTTAAAGTTTTGATGGTGACCGGTTCCGATGAACAGCCGTATCTGGGCGTGAAATTTTATGCTCCGTTCCGACAGGAGATTGAAGCGAAGGGTATTAATGAGGGATGTACCTATCATGTAATGCCGATGGTAACGGATTCCTCCTTCCAGCTGTATCGCAGCAATGAGCTGGAATGGAAGGCAGAAGTGAATTTCCAGACGGTTGTCTTTTGCAACACACCGGAATATATGATTACCGGAGCAGAATTTGTACCGTTTACGGAAGAAGAACTGGCCGGCCGGTACAGTATGATTGGTTATCGGAGTGAAGCCGGGGATACTCTTTGGTCTGTAGGAAAGCGGTTCCATGTATCGCCGGACCTGGTGGCACAGCAAAATAATTTGGAAGAAGAAATGGTTCCCGCAGGAAAAATGTTGTTATTGATTTGTAGCGGGAATAACTAAGGCTAAAATTAAAACGATCTTCCCATAAAACCCTTGGTGGCTTTCAAAGGAAGATCGTTTTTTGTTATCTTATTTTACAGTTGTTTCGTCAGTGCTTCCGGAAACGGCTGCATCCGGAACTGCTGTTTCGGCGGCGGTGCCGTCTCTCCAGTCGGTCAGCTTCTTTTGAGTTGCTTCCAATGTCTTTTTACAAATTTCCGGAAGCTCTCCACCCCATTGCTTTGCTGCCTCGTCGTAACCTTTTTGCAGGGCATCCAGCATGGAATCTGCTTTGGAAGGATCATTGCCTGCTAACGCTTTTGCAAAGGAGAACATGCGCTCAGAGGTTTGCTCTACGCCCCAATAGCCGTCATCTGCCACTTCTTTGGCTGCTTCGGCCGCGGTTTCGTCATCTACCTCGATGGTGCCATCCTTAATCATATCGAAAGCATCTGCTAATGTAGTGAATTTTTCACCTTGCTTTAACAGCATTTTTTCTACCAGGGAACGAAGCTGCGCGGTTTTCATTTCGGCCTCCGCCTTCATTTTTTCAATGGTAGCTGCATCGTATTTGACCGGTTTCTTGTTTTCGGAAGCTTCTGCTTTTTCATATGATGCGGCAGCACCTTCTGCTAACTTGCTTTCTGTAAGTTCTGTGTTTTTCTTTTCGTTTTCTTTGCCAATCTTATTTGTTTCATAATTGGCGCCCATAATCTGGGAGATTCCTGCGATATCCATATCAAATCCTCCGTTCTGTATCTGCCCTCCGTGGCGTTGGTTTTTATCTGCACTGTATATATCGGCATCTGATTAAAAAAAATCAAGCCCTTTTCCTAATTTGCAGGGTGGATATCATCATAATTCATCCGGCGCAACGGTGGTTGGTGGAACTTTGTGACAAAGGAGCGTTCTGCATAGCCGTGGTCCATGAAATATTCAGCAGCTTCAATGGCGTCGTTGCCGTCGGTAAATAGTCCGAATACAGTAGGACCGCTGCCGCTCATGCAGGCACCTGCAGCACCCATTTCCAGCAGCTTCAGTTCGATTTCTTCAATCTCCGGACAAAGAGTACGGGCCACCGGTTCCAGAATGTTATTTAAATTGGCACAAAGCATGGAGATATTTCCGGTTTCGATGGCCAAAAGAGCGGCATCGATATCCGGATGATTTGCTTCCTCCAGCTTAAGATTTTCATAGACGTATTTGGTAGAAACTGCAGCCGCAGGCTTGACCAAGGTACAATACAGAGCAGGTGCCGGCTTTAGTGGTGTTAATATTTCACCGATGCCTTCGGAAAGTGCGGTGCCGAGCTGCAGACAGTAAGGGATATCGGCGCCTAATTTTACACCGAGCTTTTGCAGCTCTTCCAGGGAGAGCTTTGTTTCAAATAGCTGATTTAAGCCCTTTAAGGTAGCGGCTGCGTCGGAACTGCCGCCGGCAAGACCGGCTGCGGAAGGAATTTGCTTGTCTACGGTAATCTGCACACCGCCTTTGACGGAACAGGTGTCCATGAAAAGTTTGGCAGCTTTATAAATTAAGTTGCGCTCGTCCCAGGTGACGTCCGGAAAATGCTCCGGGTTTCGGGCGGAAAGGATAATGCCCGGTTCCTTTGTTTTTTGCATAAATAAGGTGTCACAAAGTGACAGGGACTGCATAATCATGCGTACGGTATGATAGCCGTCGGGACGGCGGTTTAAAACATCCAGTGCAAGATTGATTTTTGCATTGGCATAAATAGTAAGTTGTTCCATGGAATTCCTCCTCTCGATATCGACAGTATATCACAGAAAATGGGTTTTGCATAGTAAATATTTGGAAATTCATTCGACGCATTTCAACAAGTTTCTGATAAGTTCCCATAATTTACTGCCAAAATAAACGGTGATTTCTTCTGTGTCTGCCTGCCGGCCGGTAACGGTTTCTGGTGAAAGCCCTTCGGGATATTGTCCGTAAAACAGCCGTTCCAAAGTACTTTTTTTCACTGTTCCGATTTTCAGCTTGTAAATATCGGAGTCTTTCGGAATGTAATCATAGGAAGAATCAATAAAGCATAGGGATGGATAGGCAAGGCACCACCAGTTGTGCCCGTTGCCGCTTCCTAAGACAATTTGTACGCTGTCATAATAACCCGGAGGGAAAATAACTGCATCGGCAGATAAGTAGGTCTGGCTTCCGTAAATGCGGATGGGAAAATAAACCTGTTCTACGGAAACGGTGGCAGTGTAGCAGGCGTTTTGTTCTGCCAGAAAAGCATTGGCAATTTCCGTAAGGGAGGAACACTGGGCGGTTATTTGTGCTAAGGCATGGTCTTTATTTTCCGCACCCAGGGTGGCAGCATTGATGTACGGCAAAAGCACATCCCGCAGGGCAAGCTTCATTGCCTGGTCCCGTTCGGAATCACTGTCTGCCAGAATATGTAGCCGGATGACATCTTCTACCACAGCCGGAGAAGCAGTGGCAGGTTGGGAGGAAGCAGGCGTTCCATTGCGGATGGACTCGGTAAAATCGGAAGCCGGCTGTGCATAGTTTTTGCCGGGAAGTTCTGTGGCAATCAGCCAGAGGGTAATAGCGGCAAGGAGTAATACAACGATGGAGATGATACGTTCTTTCATATGGGATGATTCCTTTCATAAACGGAGTTGGTTCTCCGGTAGTTTCTAATGGAAGTATGGACTAAAATTTGCAATTAAATTCATCGGAATTTATTTTATTTGTGATTGAATTACATCGGGAAATGGAGTAAAATAGCTTTTAGAATGCGAAATTATGCCATAATGTATGGCAAGCGGAATAAAATAGTAATAAATCCGCGGCTTGCGGAGATGGAGGTACGAAGTTATGGAAAAGAAAAATGTACTAGTATTATTCGGAGGAAGATCTTCGGAGCATGAAGTATCCTGTGTATCAGCTACCACAGTAATTTCCAATATGGATAGAGGGGCGTATGAAATTTTTGCAGTGGGCATTACCAAAGAAGGCCGCTGGGTTTTAGTAGACGGCACGGAAGAAATTCAGGACGGAACCTGGATAAACAGTAAAAAGCAGGCGGTGCTTTCTCCGGATACTGTTGAGAAGGCGCTGTATGTGTTTGAAAACGATGAAATGAAGAAGATTAGAATAGATGTGGCTTTCCCTGTGCTTCACGGTTTAAACGGTGAGGACGGTACCGTACAGGGCTTATTTGAACTGGCAGGTATTCCGTACGTAGGCTGCGGCATTTTGGCTTCTGCAGTTTCCATGGATAAGTTATATACCAAGATTATTGTAGATACCCTTGGTATTTCCCAGGCCCGCTATGTTGGTGTGTATAAGGACGAAATCAACGATGTTTCCGTATATGAAAAAATTGAAAAGACTTTAGGCTATCCGGTGTTTATCAAGCCATCCAATGCAGGATCTTCCCGCGGCGTATCCAAGGCTGCAAACAGAGAAGAATTAATTGCAGGTCTTGCAGAAGCGGCAAACCATGACCGTAAAATTTTAGTAGAGGAAACTATTTACGGCAGAGAGCTGGAATGTGCCGTGCTTGGTGACGGTAAGGTGGATGCTTCCGGCATCGGTGAAGTTTTGGCTGCGGCAGAATTTTACGATTACGAAGCAAAGTATCATAATGCGGAGTCCAAAACCGTGATTTCTCCGGAGCTTCCGGAAGGTAAGGAAGAAGAAATCCGGGAAGCTGCAGTAAGAATTTTTAAAGCGGTGGACGGTCAGGGCTTATCCCGCGTGGATTTCTTCCTGGAAAACGAAACGAACCGTGTGATTTTCAATGAAATCAATACATTGCCGGGATTTACTGCCATCAGCATGTATCCGATGCTTTGGGGTGCAAAGGGCATCGACAAGCCGGCACTAATCCACCGTCTGTTAGAGCTTGCCCATGTAAGAGAAATTAATTTGTAAGAAAGTGATTCCTTGCCGTACCATACGGCAGGCAGAAAGGAAACAGTATGAATAACAATGCCCCAATCGGAGTGTTTGACTCCGGCGTTGGCGGATTAACCGTGGTAAAAGAAATTATGCGGGCGCTGCCAAATGAATCCATTGTTTATTATGGCGACACGGCAAGAGTGCCTTACGGCAGCAAGTCGGCGGAAACCATTACGGCATATTCCAGACAGATTGCAAAATTTTTAATGACCCAGGAGGTCAAAGCAATTGTAGTAGCCTGTAATACGGTCAGTGCTCTGGCGTTGGAAGTAATTAAAGAAGAATTTGACGTGCCCTTTATCGGTGTGGTAAAACCGGGTGCAAAAATGGCGGCTCAGGCTACACAGAACAAAAGAATCGGTATTATTGCCACGGAAGGCACCATTCAAAGCGGCATTTATGAAACATTTTTAAAGACCACCAATCCGGAGGTAGAGGTGTTCGGTAAGGCCTGTCCGCTCTTTGTTCCTTTGGCGGAGGAGGGATGGCTTTCCGATGATGTAACAAAACAGGTAGCCGAGCGTTATTTGGCAGAGCTGAAGGAGAAACAGGTGGATGCACTGGTGCTTGGTTGCACTCACTATCCTTTGCTTCGCGGTGTAATCGGTGAGGTGATGGGGGAAGGAGTTACCCTGGTAAATCCCGCCTATGAAACAGCTAAGGAATTGTGCTATGTGCTGGAAGATAACCATCTTTTAAGAGAAGCGGCTACTCCGCCGGTGCATAAGTTTTATGTCAGTGACGGTGCGGAAAAATTCCGCCGGTTTGCTAATTCCATTTTGCCGTGTGACCATTTAGAGGTAGAAGATGTGGCAGTAAAAAGCTTTGAATAATTGGAGAAATACATGAAGAAAAATGTTGTAATTACGGTGCGGGGTTTGCAGCGTCAGGTGGCGGAGGATGAACCGGTAGAGGTAATCAGCGCCGGAACCTATTTAAGAAAAGATGACACCCATTACCTTTCCTATGAAGAAGCGGATGAGGACGGTAAACTTACAAAAAACCGCATTAAAGTCACACCGTCATCCGTTGAGATGATCAAGCAGGGGGGCATTACTACCCAAATGATTTTTGTAACAGGACAGAAGCATTATGCCTGCTACGAAACGCCTTTTGGAGAACTGACCCTGGGCATGACTACAAAATCGGTAAATGTTACGGAAGAAGAAAATCAGATATCGGTGGCACTGCGTTACGACTTGGAAATAAACGATACCCATATGTCGGAATGTGAGCTGGATATTGAAGTAAAGGAGTGTATGGCAGGATGAATATTTTAGAAAACAAAGCGGCGTACCGGCTGTCCGGAAGAACTACCCGGCAGGCTGGCGCATTATATCTTGGCTATTCGGCATCATTTTTGGAGTTTACCTTTAAGGGAACCAAAGCAGAAGCTGAATTGATAACCGACCGCCTGGATTGGGAAGAAAACACCCGTGCCTGGGTTGCCGTATTTGTAAACGGTGCAGAAACACCGGCACAACGGTTCCCGCTCACCAAAGAAAAAGAACGTTTTGTAATATATGAAAGTGCAGAAGCAAAGGAAGTTACCCTGCGGATTATGAAGTATTCCGAGGCTGCATTCGGTGCAGTCGGCATTTCCTGCCTTGATGTGGAAGGAGAAGTACTTCCGCCGCCTGTAGCAAAGAATAAGAAAATCGAAGTAATCGGTGATTCCATTACCTGCGGTTACGGTATCGAAGGCGTGGTAGATGTGGACACCTTTACCACAGCCCAGGAAAATCCGTGGAATGCTTACGGATGCCGTGTGGCAAGAGCTCTGGATGCGGAGTTTTCCTTAATCTCCTGGAGCGGAAACGGTATTATTTCCCATTATGTGGAGGAATCCGTCAATGAGCCCCGTAACGACGAAGCACTGATGCCGGAACTGTATTATTATGAAGATTATTCTGCAGATTTCCGTCGCGGCAAAGCAAGAGCAGATTACATAAAGAGAGATTTCACGACGTATCAGCCACAGTTAATTATCATTAACCTCGGTACCAACGACGGCAGCTACACCAGAAATATTCCTGCCCGTGACCGTGCCTTTGTCAACGGTTATGTGAAGTTCCTCCGTCAGGTCCGTGAAGTAAATCCGGATGCCAACATCCTTTGTACGGTAGGCGTTATGGCTACAGCCGCTAAGGATTTGGTAGGAGAAGCGGTAGCCCGCGTAAATGACTTTGGCGACAGCAAGGTTTTCTTTAAAGAAGCCTTTTTGCAAAATGGAGAAGTGGACGGTATCGGCGCCGACTGGCATCCAACGGAAAGCACCCAGAAGAAGCTTGCGGAGTATTTGGTGGAATTTATTAAAGAGAAGAATCTGATTTAATCTGACTTGCTTTTATAAGATACATAAGGATAGTATAATCTAAAGCCTCAGCATCCTATTTCCGGAAGCTGAGGCTTTCATGCAGTTATGGAAAATCCGGCAAAAAGGGCTGCAAATAACCTTCACAGGCAGAAATTGAAACATAGCAAAATATATAAAATAAATCCCTGACATAAAAATTATGCAAGGCGGACCCTTGAGCGACGTCGGTACTTAATGAGGTAATGCAACCAAAGGTTGCACGAATTTAGTACCGCTACGTCGTGAGGGAGCGAGAGCGCGTCCGAATTGTATAATTTCTATGCCAGGGATTCTTTTACATACCCTATAGCATGTTTCAATTTCTGTTTATGAATTTATTTTTCTTTCTTAGCCAGCTTTGCCTTTACCTTCTGCATGAAAGTCAGCTTCACAGGCTTTTCTGCAAGGCCGCCGCGCATACCCTTTACATCAATGATGTAGATACCGTTCATAACAGCCTTAACTTCCTTCTTTACAGGAATTAAATCGTAGATTTTTGGTTCGCACATTAAGGACATAACCTTAGGACCAATTTTAGCCTTAACTACCGGTACCTTGGAATTACGAAGGTACTTTGGTGTCTGCTCCAAAACAATGGCAGGGAATCCGGCTTCTTTCAACTTCATCTTCTTTTTGTCAATGACCAGAATAGAGTAGGTCTGTGCACCCACCATCATATCTGCCTGAGCCTTTTCCTGTTTTTTCTGCATCTTGCTGCCGAAAATATATAACGCAATCAGTGCTGCGGTTACAACCAAAACGATAACAAGTGTAACAATCATCCATGTTTCCATAGAATTTCCTCCTTCCTTTGTTTCAAACTAAATTTCATTGTATAAAATTTCCGCATAAAATGCAAGCGGATTATTTTTTCTTTTGGGAAGGGTTATTCACAAGATATTGCTCGTGGCCCTTTAACATTTCCGTGATAACATCGCGGCAATAAGCGCCCATACCTTTCCGCTCTTCCTTTGTCAGCTGGTCCGGATAAATCGGCATACCGTATTCGATAACACAGGTGGCTTTTTTTATCCATGGGGAAGAATTTTCAAAAACGTCATCCGTACCGGAAATGGCTACAGGAATAATCGGACAGTTTGTTTTATCCGCAATTTTTAAAGAGCCTTCCTTGAAAGGAAGCAATTCTTTACCCTGGTTTCTGGTTCCTTCCGGAGCGATAAAGATGGAGTACCCTTGCTTAACGCTGTCGATGCTGTCTAAAATTACTTTCATGCCGGCGCGCATATCACTGCGGTCTAAGAACAGGCAGTTCACCAGCTCCATCCACCAGCTTAAGAAAGGAGCTTTTTTTATTTCGATTTTAGCTACAAATCCCATGAGGTTCGGAACAGTGATGTATGCCATAGGAATATCTGCCAGACTGCGGTGATTGGAAACATATAGTACGGCGGTGTCCTTCGGAACATTTTCCAAACCAAGAACCACCCGCTTCATACCTGCCGGAAAGGTGACAAACCGGAAGCCCCACTGCACAAATTTCTGTGCGACTTTGGAAGAAAGCAGCCGGTTTTTTTTTCTAAGCAGGAGAAGTATCAGGTATGCCGGAAAGGTAACGATAAAAAACACTGCTAAAAATAAAAATACTAAAATGGTTCTCATTCAAAGAAACCTCCTTCTATCCAGAAATCTTCCGGCAATACTTCTTCTGTTGGAAGAGGAAGCGTGTTATGCGGTACTTCATAGTACTGATATGGATATAGCGGAAGTCCGGTGGTACTGTCGGTAATGAATTCACCGGTCATTGGATTGATGTACGGTTCATAAAAAGCTACAGAACCGTCTTCGTGGAAGGTTAATTCTCCGTTTTCGTCACGGACCGGAACTTTTTGGGTCAGGGAACCGGTTTCGGTAATCAGTTCCAGACCAAAGCCGTCCCTTTCCGGTTCGGTATAGAGGATGTTGCCTTCGATGTCTTTAGCTAAGGTACCGTCTGCATTCCAAAGCGGTTGCAGGTAAACCGGAGAACCGTTGTAGTCCAGCCACAAATTGCCTTCGGCATCAAAATACGGTTTGGTATAGAGAATATTGCCTTCTTCATCCAGTACATAACTGCCGTTTGCATCGTAAATCGGTTCGATGAAGAAAGCATTGCCGTTCGCCCGGAGAATATTGCCTTCCGCGTCCCGGATAAGTTCCTTTAAATGAGGAAGACCGGTTGCGTCGGAAAGCCAAATAGAACCGTCTTCTTTGTAAAGCAATTCGGAATCTAATGTTTTCGCATACAGAAGGTAAAACCGTTCGGTTTGCATATCAATTAACGGTCTGTCCTCCAGCTCTGCCAACGTATGGCTGGATGGAGAACCGTAATATTCTTCCAAAGTTAAATTATTGGTATATAAATAATAAGCCAGTGGTATACCCACGTAACGGATGTGCCAAGGCTCGTAGGCGTAGCCGGTGATATGTTCCTTGTCCTTCGGGTATCGGAGAATAAAGCCGAAACGCCAGCAGTTCTCCTTTAACCAGATGCCTTCCGGTGTGGAGGCGAAAGAGTTCTTTAAAGCAAACCCGATGGATTTGGCGGATACGTCAATTGCCAGTCCTGTCTGATGCTCGCTGTTGCCAGGAGCAGCAGAATATAAATTGGTATGACGGATTCCTTTGTTAATTAAGTTAGCACCGTAAATGTCATACTGGCGGTCGTAGGAACGATAGCCGGAAACTCCGTAAATGGTGAGCCCTTCTTCGGCCAATGCGGCATTGTATAAATCTTCCAAAGCATCGGCAGCGACTTTCTTTAATTTGCGCTTGTCTAAAGTTTTGTCGCTGAATGCAAAAGCGATGTCCGGTACGACTAAATCATCCGGACGGTAAGCGTCGGTTAATGGGTAATCACGGTTAATAATAAAATCAAGGGTAGTAGTATCCGTATTTATTGCAACCGGGGCCGGCGGAACTGTAGGAATCGGAGTCGGCGTCGGGGTTGGTGTCGGTGTAGCCGTTGGTGTTGGCGTAGCGGTTGGAGTTGGTGTCGGAGTACCCGTGGCGGTTGGTGCTGCCGTTGGTGTGGCAGTAGTCGCAATGACAGGTTCCGTTCCGAGAAAATCAGCCGGAGTCGGAGTGGCAGCAGAGGAAATAGCCGGACCGGTAGTTGGGGTATTTGCCTTAGCAGTATCCGGTTCTCCGCAGCCAACCAGGCAACAGGCTGTTGCAAGCAGTAATATCATAAACATCACATTTCTTTTTTGTATCATTTATATTCCTCGATTCTTTTATATATGAAAATCAACTATCTATATGTTATACCACAAAAATCGCAAATGTACAAATAAAAAAACTGAGAAGTTTCGTGGAAATTGCATAAATTAAGGAAAAATCCAAAATATCCGTTGACTTTCGGGAATTTTCGTTGTAATATTGAGGAAATAAAACGTTGATGAAGACAGTAACCGTTTGAGGAAAGGCACAGCGAAGCCGGGACAGTGGGAGCCGGCAGCAAGTACCAAGCGGCGAATATCCCTTCTGAGTTGCGCTTCGAACAAGCTTAAGCTTTAGTAGTCTGCGACGGGTTCCACCGTTATATGGATAGGATATCAAATTTTGTTCAACAGTTTAGTCAGATTTAAAGATTTGTAAAATTCGAGTTCAAGCTTGTTTGAAAATGAGAATTTTGCAAATCTTTAAATGGGGCGCACGCCCATCAAGCGAGGTTTCGTTATGAAATAACGAAATCGAGCTTGACTGGCTAAACGTTGCTAACGGAATTTCGTATGCGAATGGGTGGTATAACGAATTAGTAGGTGCTTTTCGTCCCGTTTCGCACGGGAGAAAGCACCTTTTTAAGTTATAACAATGGAGGTTGAAATCATGTACAAAAAAGTTGACGCAAGCATGAATTTCGTGGACAGAGAAAAAGCCGTAGAACTCTTCTGGAAAGAAGAAGGCATTTTCGAGAAAAGTATTGAAGCAAGAAAGCAGGGTAAAACCTACACCTTCTATGACGGCCCGCCAACCGCAAACGGCAAGCCTCATATCGGTCACGTTTTAACCCGAGTAATCAAGGATATGATTCCGAGATACCGTACTATGAAAGGTTACATGGTGCCACGTAAGGCCGGTTGGGATACCCATGGTCTTCCGGTAGAAATTGAAGTAGAAAAGCTTCTCGGCATCAACGGAAAAGACCAGATTGAAGAATACGGTCTGGAGCCGTTCATCCAGCAGTGTAAGGAAAGTGTTTGGAAGTACAAGGGCATGTGGGAGGATTTCTCCGGCACCGTTGGCTTCTGGGCTGATATGGATGACCCATATGTAACCTATGATGATAACTTTATCGAATCCGAGTGGTGGGCACTTCGCCAGATTTGGGATAAGGGCTTACTGTACAAGGGCTTTAAGATTGTTCCTTACTGCCCACGCTGCGGTACTCCTCTCTCCAGTGCGGAAGTAGCACAGGGCTATAAGGATGTTAAGGAACGTTCCGCAATCGCCCGTTTCAAGGTAAAGGGCGAGGACGCTTACATCTTAGCATGGACCACTACCCCATGGACACTGCCATCCAACGTGGCACTGTGTGTGAATCCGGTAGAAACCTATGTTAAGGTAAAGGCAGCAGACGGTTTTGTATATTACATGGCAGAAGCTCTTTGCAATACCGTTCTCGGTAAGCTGAAAACAGAAGACGCTCCGGCTTACGAAGTTCTTGAAACCTATGTTGGTAAGGACTTAGAGTATAAGGAATACGAGCCGTTATTTGACTTCGCAAACGAAACAATCGCAAAGCAGGGTAAAAAGGCACACTTTGTTACCTGCGACGGTTATGTAACATTAACCGACGGTACCGGCGTGGTACATATCGCACCTGCCTTCGGTGAAGACGATGCCAAGGTTGGCCGTAACTACGACCTGCCATTCGTTCAGCTGGTAGACGGTAAGGGTGAAATGACTGCTGAAACCGCTTATGCAGGCGTATTTGTTAAGGATGCTGATCCAATGGTATTAAAGGATCTGGCAGAAAAGAATTTATTATTCGAAGCTCCGAAGTTTGAGCACAGCTATCCTCACTGCTGGAGATGTGACACTCCTCTCATCTACTATGCAAGAGAGTCCTGGTATATCAAGGAAACTGCAGTAAAGGATGACTTAATCCGCAACAACAATACCGTAAACTGGATTCCGGAATCCATCGGTAAGGGCCGTTTCGGCAACTGGTTAGAGAACATTCAGGACTGGGCAATTTCCAGAAACCGTTACTGGGGTACTCCTCTTAACATCTGGGAATGTGAATGCGGTCACAGACACTGCGTGGGCAGCCGTGAAGATCTTTACAACATGAGTGGTGACGAAAAGGCAAAGACCGTAGAATTCCATCGTCCGTATATTGATGAAATTTTACTTAACTGTCCGGAATGCGGCAAGAAGATGGTTCGTGTACCTGAGGTTATCGACTGCTGGTTCGACTCCGGCGCAATGCCGTTCGCACAGCATCACTATCCGTTCGAAAATAAGGAATTGTTTGAGCAGCAGTTCCCGGCTCAGTTTATCTCCGAAGCGGTTGACCAGACCAGAGGCTGGTTCCATTCCCTGATGGCAGAGTCCACACTTCTGTTTAATAAGGCTCCTTATGAAAACGTTATTGTTCTTGGTCACGTACAGGACGAAAACGGTCAGAAGATGAGTAAGAGTAAGGGTAATGCGGTGGATCCGTTTGACGCCCTGCAAACCTACGGTGCTGATGCAATCCGTTGGTATTTCTACATCAACTCCGCTCCATGGCTTCCAAACCGTTTCCACGGCAAGGCAGTGCAGGAAGGTCAGCGCAAGTTCATGGGTACTCTGTGGAACACGTATGCGTTCTTCGTACTGTATGCAAATATTGACAACTTCGATGCAACCAAGTATGCATTAGAATATGATAAATTATCCGTAATGGATAAGTGGTTACTGTCCAGACTTCACTCTACTGTTAAGGCGGTAGACGACAATCTTGACAATTACCGCATTCCGGAAGCAGCAAGAGCACTCCAGGATTTCGTTGATGAAATGAGTAACTGGTATGTGCGCCGCGGCAGAGAGCGTTTCTGGGCAAAGGGTATGGAGCAGGATAAGATTAACGCTTACATGACTCTGTATACTGCACTGGTTACCATCTCCAAGGCAGCAGCTCCGATGATTCCGTTTATGACAGAAGAAATTTACCGCAACTTAGTTTGCAGCGTAGATGCTTCTGCTCCGGAAAGTGTTCATTTATGTGACTTCCCAACCGTGGAAGAAGCATGGATTGATAAAAAGTTAGAGCAGGACATGGACGAAGTTCTGCAGATTGTAGTACTTGGCCGTGCCTGCCGTAACAACGCGAACTTAAAGCAGCGTCAGCCACTGGCTCAGATGTATGTAAAGGCTGAGCAGGAGCTTCCGGAATTCTTCCGTGAAATCGTGGCAGACGAATTAAACGTAAAGGAAGTAGAATTTACAAACGATGTACGTTCCTTCACTTCCTATACTTTCAAACCACAGCTCAAAACGCTCGGTAAGAGATTTGGCAGCCGCTTAAATGCTTTAAGAGAGGTATTAAATAACGTAGACGGCAACGCAACTATGGACTCCTTAAATGAGACCGGCAAGGTTACCGTTGTGGTAGAAGGCGCAGAAGAAGAGCTTGCTACCGAAGACTTACTTATTGAGGCAGCACAGAAGGAAGGTTATGTTTCCGATTCCGACCACGGCATTACCGTAGTTCTGGATACCAACTTAACCGACGCTTTAATTGAAGAAGGTTATGTCAGAGAGTTAATTTCTAAGGTTCAGACCATGAGAAAGGATTCCGATTTCGAGGTGATGGATCACATCATCGTTTATGTAAACGGTAATACGAAGTTAGAAGAACTCATGAAGAAGAACGAGGCTGAAATCAAGTCCGTTGTTCTTGCTGACGAAGTGGTTACCGGTGCAATGGATGGTATTGCAAAGGAATGGAATTTAAATGGTGAAGATGTCACCATCGGTGTAAAGAGACTGTAAAAAAGTGATAGCCACAGTTTGACTTTTAAACGGATTTTAGAATTTAATATCCATGTCCGCCGAGACTCCTCCGATAGTTGTATGCCCTCTTGCCGGAGCAAACAAGAAAAGCTTTGTTTGTCCGTCACGAGCATACAACCATCGTTTGAGATGTCGGACAGTTTGGATATTAAATTTCTAAAATCCTGTCTAAATAGTAATAAGCTGTGTGCCTATGAATTTTTACAGTATGTTATAAGTCGAAAAAATTATAATTTTGGCTTTAGAAGGAGAGAAAAATGGAGATTACTAAGAAAGAGTTTAAGCAGAAAATTGCTAACAACATGAGAATGCTGTACCGCAAGGACATTGAAGAAGCGTCCAAGCAGCAGTTATTCCAGGCAGTGTCCTACGCATTAAAGGATTACATCATCGACATGTGGATGGACACTCATAAGACTTATGAAAAGGAAGATGTAAAGACTGTTTACTACCTTTCCATGGAGTTTTTAATGGGCCGTGCCCTTGGTAACAATTTAATCAACATGAAGGCACAGAAGGTAGTTAAGGAAGTGCTGGAAGAAATCGGTTTTGACCTGGATATCATTGAGGATGAAGAGCCGGATGCAGCACTTGGTAACGGCGGTCTTGGCCGTCTGGCAGCATGCTTCCTTGATTCCTTATCTTCTCTTGGCTATCCTGCATATGGTTGCGGTATCCGTTATAAGTACGGTATGTTTAAGCAGGCCATCAAGGACGGTTTCCAGGTGGAAAAGCCGGACGATTGGTTAAAGCATGGTAACCCATTCGAAATTAAGCGTGCGGAATATGCCGTAGAAGTTAAATTCGGCGGTTACGTAAAGATGGTTCGTGCCGAGAACGGCAAGGATCACTTCGTACAGGAAAACTACAGCTCCGTTATGGCTATCCCTTACGATATTCCGGTTATCGGTTACGGCAACGGAGTAGTAAATACCCTCCGTATCTGGGATGCGGAAGCTATCAATAACTTCAACTTAGAATCCTTTGATAAGGGTGACTACCAGAAGTCCGTTGAGCAGGAAAACCTGGCTAAGACAATTACAGAGGTTCTTTATCCAAACGACAACCACTATGCAGGTAAGGAGCTTCGTTTAAAGCAGCAGTACTTCTTCGTATCTGCCAGCATCCAGCGTGCTGTTTCCAAGTACATGGAAACTCACGATGATGTCCGCAAGTTACACGAAAAGGTTTGCTTCCAGTTAAATGATACCCATCCAACTGTTACTGTAGCAGAGTTAATGAGAATTCTCCTTGACGACTACTTCTTAACTTGGGATGAGGCATGGGAAGTTACCAGCAAGTGCTGTGCATATACCAACCACACCATCATGGCAGAAGCACTGGAAAAGTGGCCGTTAGAGCTGTTCTCCAGACTCCTTCCTCGTATTTATCAGATTGTAGAAGAAATCAACCGTCGTTTCTTAATTCTCTTACAGGAGAAGTATCCAAACGACTACAGCAAGGTAGAAAAGATGGCAATCGTTTACGACGGTCAGGTTCGTATGGCAAACTTAGCAATCGTTGCAGGCTTCTCCGTAAACGGTGTTGCTGCCCTTCATACCGAAATCTTAAAGAAGGAACAGTTAAAGGATTTCTATCAGCTGTGGCCTGAAAAGTTCAATAATAAGACCAACGGTATTACCCAGAGAAGATTCCTTCTTCACGGTAACCCATTACTTGCTAACTGGATTACCGATAAGATTGGCGACGACTGGATTACCAATCTGTCCCATCTTGAGAAGTTAATGGTTTATGCTGATGATGATAAGGCACTGGCTGAACTTCAGAACATCAAGTATCAGAATAAGGTAAGACTTGCTAATTACATAAAGAAGCACAACGGTGTTGAGGTTGACCCTCGTTCTATCTTTGACGTACAGGTTAAGCGTCTCCATGAGTACAAGAGACAGTTCCTTAATATCCTGCACATCATGTATCTCTACAACGAGATTAAGAAGAATCCGGATATGCCGTTCTACCCAAGAACCTTCATCTTCGGTGCAAAGGCATCCGCAGGTTACCGCCGTGCAAAGGCTATCATCAAGCTCATCAACAGCGTTGGTGATGTAGTCAACAACGACGCTTCCATTAATGGAAAGCTTAAGGTTGTATTTATTGAAAACTACCGTGTATCCAACGCGGAGTGGATTTTTGCGGCAGCAGATGTTTCTGAGCAGATTTCCACTGCAAGTAAGGAAGCATCCGGTACCGGTAACATGAAGTTTATGTTAAACGGTGCAATCACTTTAGGTACCATGGACGGTGCTAACGTAGAAATCGTAGAAGAAGCAGGCGCAGAAAACGCAGTTATCTTCGGCCTTAGTGCTGATGAAGTTATTGCTTACGAGCATAACAACGAGTACAATCCAAAGGCTATCTACAACACCAACACCGACATCCGTATGGCAATGACACAGCTCATCGACGGAACCTATTCTCCGGATAACACAGAGCTGTTCCGTGAGCTGTACAACTCCTTACTGGAGACTAACGGTTATGAGCGTGCTGACCAGTACTTCATCCTCAAGGATTTCGTATCCTACGCAGAAGCACAGAAGCGTGTAGAAGAGAAATACCGCGATGAGAAGGGCTGGGCGAAGTCCGCACTCATCAACATTGCAAAGAGCGGTAAGTTCTCCTCCGACAGAACCATTGAAGAGTATGTTCAGGATATCTGGCATTTAGAGAAGGTTACTGTGAAGAAGAGCACAAGAAAGTAATTAAATAACGGTAATACTTAAAGCCCTGTGGGAAGGTTCCCACAGGGCTTTTTAACGTGCTGACGGATTCATCAATTAATAACGATAATATATCATTGTAAACAGAGAAAATTTAGATTAAAGTGTAAGTAATAAATCAATTTCCGGAGGGTATCTATGGCATATTTATTAAACTATTCCCGTTATCCTGTCAGCTCTAAGTTATATGACCCGAGACTAGCCTACAGTATGCATTTAGCACTTAGTGAGGATGGAAAAACATTCGATGCACTAAATCATAATTCCGGCGTATTATTTGGACTTGCTACGGAGAATGAAGACGGTTCCTTAAATCCCAAATGCTTAAAAAGTACCCGGCTGTTTCCGTTAAAAGAAGGCGGTTATGGTGTTGTTTGCATTCGTACCGCAGCTGAGGGTGAGCCGGATGAGCAGTCTATCGGCAAGGTGCTTATTTATACCACAAAAGACCTGGTATTATATGAATGTAAAGGCTTTGTACAGGCCGATGATATTCACGTGATGAGGGTGAGCTGTACCTTAGATGCAGCAAAGAACTGCTATGTACTTACCTGGATGAACGGTTATGGTCAGTGGAAGCAGGCAACCTTTACAGATATTGATACTATGGTGCTTTCCGATGTGGCAATGTGTGCTCCGCTCAAAGAAGAAGAACTTGTTGTGGATATCCCGGGTGCAGTACCTGAAAATATCATAGAGATTTCTGCCAAAGAAGCGGATTATTTGAGAAAGAAGTTATTAACACCTTCCAATATAGCAATGGAGCTTCCGAAGGAGATTACCGTAAGCAGCAAAGAAGAGCTTCTTGACCTTCGGGCAACTGCCAGGTACAGTGACGGCACCACAGCAAAAAAGAGAATTGACTGGGAATTATTCGATGTGGATTTTACAATTCCGGGCACCTATGAAATTTCCGGAACCATCCATCAGGACCACTATGAATTTCCGGTGGCATTTGACCGTGCAGACCCGTGTATCGGCAAGTGGAACGGTAAGTATTATTTTATTGCCACTAATGACGCAGATTTTAACCATACATTATACATCAGAGAGGCAGATACCATTCCTGAATTGGTAAACGCGAAGGAGCATCTGATTTTAGATTCCACTACCCACGAGGGCATCGGCGGACTTCTTTGGGCACCGGAGTTTCACATTGTGGAAGACAAAATGTATATTTTCCATGCAGCCACACCGGGTCCGTTCTTTGAGGAAGAAAGCCACGTTCTTAAGTTAAAGGACGGCGGCGACATGACTAAAAAAGAAGACTGGGAGCGTCCAATCCGGGTGGTAAAGGCCGACGGCAGTAATATCTGTGAAATGGGCAAGGAAATTACGTTAGATATGACCTGCTTTGAGTGGGAAGGTTCCTACTATGCCATCTGGTCCCAACGCCAGTTCCTGCCAAAGGATTTAGGAGCATGGTTATATATTGCAAAGTTAAATCCGAAAGAGCCATGGAAGCTTCTTACCGAGCCGGTGGTGCTTAGTAAGCCGGATTACAGCTGGGCAAATAATCATACCTTTGTGGATGAAGGACCGTTTTCCCTGGTGGTGGGTGACAAGCTTTATATTACCTATTCCAGTGCAGCGGTGGATTCCTCCTATGTGGTAAATTATATGTCCATCGAAGCAGGCAAGGATTTGTTAACCCCTGCCAACTGGTTTAAGAATCCGTATCCGGTATTTACCTCCCGCAGTGTGGAGGGCGAATTCGGTACCGGCCATAATGCATATGTGGAGGATGAATACGGCGATATCTGGAACACTTATCATGCCCGTCCGGGCGTGGACGGAGTACGCAGCAGCGGTATCCGCAGAGTGCACTTTGATATCGATGGCGTGCCGAGACTGGATATGACGGAAGAATTGGATGTGAATCCACTGCTTCGGGATGTAAAGATGACACTGATTGTGAAGTAATATAATTTTACATATGTAATTTGGGAAGGAGACTGTATCACAATGAAAGAATTAAAAGGGTCTAAGGTGCGTTTATGGGAAGGCGACATGCGCCGCAGGGAAGAAGCAAATAAAAATTATCTCATGAAGCTGGAGACCCGTTATCTGCTCCGCAGTTATCAGCATGAAGCAGGACGTATGACCGGCAGAGGACATGATATGAATGCTCTTGGCGGCTGGGAAGATTTAAGCTGTCAGCTGAGAGGTCACTTCCTCGGCCATTGGCTTTCTGCGGCTGCCCTCAATTATGAAGCCTCCAAAGACGGCGAGCTGAAGGTAAAAACGGAATCCATTTTAAAGGAACTGGAACTTTGCCAGAAAGATAACGGCGGAGAGTGGGTTTGCCCGATTCCGGAAAAATATCTTTACTGGATTGGCAAAGGCAAAAATGTGTGGGCGCCACAGTACAATATCCATAAGTTGTTTATGGGTCTGGTGGATGTATATAAGCTTATGAAGCTGGATTTGGCACTGCAGATTGCAGACAAGCTGGCAGACTGGTTTTACCGCTGGAGCGGCGAATATACCAGAGAAGAATTTGACAATATTTTAGATATGGAAACCGGTGGTATGTTGGAAGTCTGGGCTGATTTACTGGAGATTACCGACGATGAAAAATACAAGACTTTGCTGGAACGCTATTACCGAGGACGATTATTTGAACCGCTGCTTGCCGGCAAGGATGTATTAACCAACATGCATGCCAATACCACTATTCCGGAAGTTCTTGGCTGTGCCAGAGCCTATGAGGTAACCGGTGAAAAGAAGTGGCTGGATATTGTAAACTGTTACTGGAAGTGTGCGGTGACAGACCGCGGTGCTTTTGTTACCGGTGGTCAGACCCAGGGTGAGATTTGGACCCCGATGAAGAAATTAAAGGCAAGACTGGGTGATAAAAATCAGGAGCATTGCACGGTTTACAATATGATCCGTTTGGCTGAGTTTTTATTCCGTCAGACAAAGAATCCGGAGTATATGCATTACATTGAATACAACGTTGCCAACGGTATTTTTGCCCAGACCTATTGGCAGGGCATGCCGTATCAGAACAGCCCGGGTCATGGCCTCCTTACTTATTTCCTGCCAATGAAGGCCGGAAGCAAGAAGGACTGGGCAGGAGAGCGTGACAGTTTCTTCTGCTGTCACGGAACCATGGTGCAGGTAAATGCGGCTTGGAACCGCCGTATTTTCTATCAGGACGGAGAAGAATTTTACGTAACCTCTTATGTGAATTCTGCGGCGGATTTTATTTTGGAAAACCAGAAAATCACACTGGAACAGCGCCAGGACTACTTAAACGGAAGTTTGATGAATTCTTCGGAAAACAATGCAAAGCAGACAGTAAACGATATTGCGTCTGCCTATGAGAACAAGCCGGAATTTAAGAAGTATGTCATCACGGTACATACAGAGGGTGCGGTGCAGTTTGCGCTGAATCTTAGAATTCCGGACTGGATTACAAAGAAAGCCAGAGTATTTGTGAATGAAGAGCTGGTGGCAGAAACCGATAACACGAAGGCATTTGTGACCATCAACCGTGCATGGAATGAAGGCGATAAGATTGTGGTGATTTTACCAATCGGTTTGAAGTTTGTGACCCTGCCGGATGATGAAACCATGGGAGCATACCGCTATGGTGCGGATGTGCTTGCCGGCATCACTGAGGCAGAACGCATCTTAAAGCTGGAAACCGAAACACCGGAAGAAGAGCTGTCTCTTGATACCGAGCGTCAGTGGGGTGAATTCCGCACTTTCTACCGTACGGAAAATCAGGATCCGGGAATCAACTTCCGCAAATTAAATGAAATCGGTTACGAACCATATCAGATTTATTTTAAAATTAAGCATTAAAAGATAATTTTCCGATACTCCTTCGGAGAAATCCCGTACTCTTTTTTAAAAGCACGGTAAAAGGCGGAGTAATCGCAAAAGCCACAGGACAGGGCAGCTTCTTCCATGGAGCTGCCTTCTTCTATTTTTAATTTGGAATTGATTAAACGCCGCTGGGTAACGAAGTGGTAAAAGCTGATATGCAGCCGGTTGTAAAACAGTTTACTTAAGGTACTGGTACTGATATGAAATTCTCTTGCGGTCTCCTCTAATGTGATACGGTTGCTGTAATTTTTTTCAATATAAGAGATAACCTCGTCAATATCTTCCCGCTGTTCTGCAGGAAAATACGTGTCGGTGGACATTAAAGCGCGGCCTAAATTTGCTAACAGATTTGTGGTGTTCCCGCAAAGAGCCATTTCCCACATAGGAGCCTGCATGGTGGCCTCTTCCACACCACGTTGAAACAGTTTCCCGAGATACTTGTACGGAGTACCTTCCGTGCGAAGAAGAAAATGCTCTTTCAGACGAAGCTGACTCCGGAGCTCCTTAGGACAGATTTCTGCAACAGTATGAAAAAAGTCAGAATTTATCCAAAGGACAATGCGGGTATAAGGCTCCGGCATTTCATTGTAAAATATTGGCCGATGACTGATACCGGGCGGAACCAGAATTACATCGCCGGTATGGATGCGGTAACGGGTATCCCCAATCAGATACTGGATAGTGCCGCTCTCGCAATAGATGAGTTCGAAAAAGGCATGACTGTGAAGCTGCAGATTTTCCGGACGATAACTGATATCCCGGTGGGTATTTACATATGGAGAAGACATTTCCAGCTCCTGGTGCAGGTTAATACCGGTGCCGCCCAGGGCACGGAACAGCTTTACTTTAGCATCCGGATCTTTAGAAAGAGAGTCAAGTTCTTCCCGGGACAGGGTCTCCGGAGCAGGATGAATGCCGGCCTTTTTTATGAGCTCAAATATGGTTTTCAGTTCTGCAGGTTTCACCGGAAACACCTCCTCAGACAATTTCTTCTTGTATTTTATCATGGGTGCAGCGGATTTACAATGTTAATCATAATGGGTAGGGGGGATTTTGACGATATAACAATTGACAGAATTCGACGAAAATAATACACTGATAGTTAGAAAGCTATAATTATTTCAGGCAAAGGAGAAGATAGTATGGGATTTATGTTGGAATTTATTTCAAAATACGGAACGGCGGGCATTGTGCTTTTTGGTATAGCGGTTGCTATACTATTATTCTGGAACGGTATCGCTCTTTCCAACCAGAAAAACCGCATTGAGGAAGCGCTGAAGCGTAAAAACAATACCTATACACTGAATGTGGATTCCAAGGAAATGGAAGAAAATGAAGATGAGGCGGCAGCTATCACTCCGGACACCATCCGTAAGTATGAAACCGAATTTAATACAAAATGTTCCTGGCACGGTGTATTGGTACAGTGTATTCCGGTATTCCCGTTGCTTGGTATTCTCGGTACTGTGGCAGGTCTTATGCTGCAGGTGCAGGGTGGCGGAATTGAGGCTATGATGACCTCTCTGAACACTGCGTTGGACACTACTTTCTGGGGTTTGATTTTTGCCATTTTATTAAAAGTAATTGAGGCGGTATTCCCATCCAGAATTATTTATGACGTAGAGGTTATGCTGGATGATTTTGACAAGAAATTAAACATTGCGGAAATGTTTAAGAAGTTCCAAGAAGAACAATAAATTCCGGGGAGTGAAAGCATGCGGAGAAGAAAAAAAGGCTCAAAGGGCGATGTGTTGATTGATTTGACATCGCTTTTGGATGTCATATTTATTATATTACTGATTGTTATGTGGGGGCAGAATTCGATGGAAACCAATTTGAAACAGGCCCAGGCAGAAACAGAATCTGCAAAAAACCAAACGGAGGCAGAGCAAAAACTCTATGAACAGCAATTGGAAATAGCAGATAATATCAACCAATATGTGTTTGCTGTATCGGTTGTGGTACCATATGACAAAGAAGATGTTACAAGAAGAACGATCCAAATCTTAAAAGAGGGCGAAGAAATCGAAAGCTTTGAACTGGTGGGAAATAACGTAAAGTCTTCCATAGAAGCGTTTCGGAACAGCCTGACGAAGTTTGTGGAAGCAAATAAAGACCGACCGGTCATTCTTTCTTTAAATGAGACGGACGATACTATTTTGTACCGGGATGAGGTTATGGTTACAGATATTTTTTATGAGCTTACAAAGGAATATAACAACGTTTATATCCGCGGAAGCATACATGAGGAGGAAAAATGATACCTTGGACTCTGATAATTGTAGGTGGCCTGCTTGTGATTTTTGGTGTACTTGGTCTGATTTCCCTGTGGGTATTACCTTTCTTTGAACGGTTTGAAGTTGTTTATGATAAAGACAAAGAAATCCTTTCAGCCCGGATGGACCCGGAAATCGGGAAGCAGGTCTGGTATGAAAAAAAGAACTTAATCCGGGATTTTATTGTTGCTATTTTTGCAGGAATCCTGATGTTTTTCGCAGGTTTATATCTTGGCTATGCCGCAAAGGGTGAAAATTTCTGGCTGTACCGTAAACTGTTTCCGGACCGGATTGCCACGGAAACCATGGCAGCTTGGGATGCTATCAATGAAAACGGTCAGTTTGTGGCGGAAGACGGAAAAGCATACACCTATTATGTGCTGGTAGCCGGTGATAAAGTCAGCCTGAGCGGTGAAACCTGTGCAGATTTATCAGAATTGAAAACCAGACTGACAGAAATAAAAAGAGAAAACACGGTAATAATAATTGACAGTTTTGCCGTCAGTTCCCTTTATCGCGGGGTAAAGGATATGCTAAACGAAATGGGAATTGATTACGAGGAAACGCGATGAAAAGAAAAAGAATGCTGTTCCTGCTTGCAATTGCCGTTCTGCTGGTTTTGGCCGGCTGGGGACAGAAAAAAGTAGAATTGCTGAGTGATAAAAAGTTAATAGATTTAAGCGCAGCCATCGGAAACTGTAAACTGGGAGCGGATGATATGGTTCAGGATATTGGTAAAGAGACACCGAATCCGTCAGCAACGCCGGTTCCTATGACCAGTGTAACGCCGAAACCGACGGCGAAACCTACTCCGAAGGTAACGGTTACACCAAAACCGGATCTGCCGGCAAAACCAAGGATTCAGGAAATCCGTGTCCGTGGCGAACAGATAACCTATAATTATGTGCCATGGCCGGATTTGGATATTCTTACGGCACAGCTGCGCAGGGATCATGATGAACGTACCTCTTTCCGTCTGGTGGATGATTATGCGGAAGCTCATGTATATCGGGAGATGCTAAATATTTTAAGTGATTTGGAAGCGGAAATCGGATTAAAATATACGGTAGAGTAGGAGGATGGCAGTATGAACAGAAAACGAATCACGGCAATTGTTATGGCGCTGTGCGTGTGCCTTTCCTTCTGCGGAGCGGGCTGGTTTGACGGCACCAAAGTAATGGTTGACACAGAAAATAATAAAGTGTACCAATACCGTACCGCGGATGATATCGTGTCGGAATTTGCAGCAAACAGCAAGGCGGCTAAAACCAAATATAATAATCAGCCGGTGCTTTTATACGGTCAGGTGGTAAACGTGGATAAGGATGGTAAAAAACTTACGGTTACCGGCCTTGGTAATACTTCTCTGACACTGGAATGTACTTGCGAGCGGGGACTGCGCTCCACAGCGAAGACTTATCAGCCAGGAACCAAGGTAGCACTGTACGGAAGCATCGTAGTGGGATTGTTTACCGGAGATGTTTATTTTACCGTGGACAAATTTACGGCATTGCCGGCATCCGCTTTATCAAATGACATGTACTATTTAAAGGACGGTACGGAGTATAATAAGCGGAATGCAACGAAGGTTACTTTAAATAACGGTGGTGTGGAATACTACATTCCGTCCACCTGGGCAAATGAGAAAATTCAGCACAGCGTTAAGGATGAAAACCTTGGTACCATGGAAGGCTACCAGTATGTACTGAATAAACTGAACCCTGCTGATCCGGTGCCGGAATCCTTGTTTGTCTGCTACTTTGACAATAATTCACAATTGGCCTTCGCCGGTGATTCCGACGAAACCAAGCTAATAGAAAAGGCGATTGTGGAAAACATTTTAGGTAATGTGGGAATCTTTCCGACCAAGAGAGTTATGACCTATTATGGTGAGGAATATAACTACTATGACGGTGTTTTCAAAAATGCCCTGGAAGCCGGTGACGGTTACCGCTGTGAGTTTATCTTCCGGGCCGATGGCGAGGATGGTATTGTGGTGGTGCTGTACGTATACAGGGAAGCAAAGCATCTGAAGGATGTGTTGTTTTTGACCAGGTTCCTGGAAGTGAGGTAATTTGCGGGATTTATCCGTCAAAATGCGCCATTTTCCGAAGGATTATTGCAATTTTTTGTTCATTTTACATATTGAAATTACGGCTTTTTCTATGCTATAATCGAGCCTGTTTATAGAAACTTGTAATAGGTTTGTTTATAAAAGGAGACAAATAATGATTAAGAATTTATTTTTCGAGTATGCCGGTGACAGCTTCAACGCTGATGAAATTGTAAAGGCTGTTAAGGCTGACTGGGTTGCTATGGGCAACAAGGTTAAGGAAATGGCAGACGCTAAGATTTATGTTAAGCCGGAAGATGGCAAGGCTTACTACGTTGTTAACGAAGTAACTTACAGCATCAACTTAAAGTAATTTGTAAAGACGGAATAGAATATGACAATGATGAGGAGAAGGTTTTCGGACCTTCTCCTTTATTTTGTTTCGGATTAGTGATAAAATCAATGTATCAAATTCCTTCAGGAGATTCAGATTATGAAATTTTTGTTTGCCTCGGATTCCTTCAAAGGAACCTTATCCTGTGAAAAAACAGCAGAGCTGCTGACCAAAGCGGCAAAACAGGTATTTCCGCAATGCAGCTGCAGCGGTGTGCCTGTAGCAGATGGCGGAGAAGGCACGGCGGATGCGGTGCTTTCCGCTATGGGC
Organism: Lachnospiraceae bacterium; assembly: GCA_045531955.1. Classification (GTDB taxonomy): domain Bacteria; phylum Bacillota; class Clostridia; order Lachnospirales; family Lachnospiraceae; genus SIG299. The sequence continues at coordinate 60,814 of JAZSFC010000004.1, forward strand.
GGCAGTAAGGTTATGCTAGAGGTACATGACCCATTGATGCGAAGTCTGCAGGCATCTTACGGAAGAATCGATGAAAACAGGGCGATTATAGAGATGGCAGCAGCCTCCGGCTTACCGCTTCTTACCGAGGCAGAGTACAATCCGGCAACAACCACTTCCTATGGAACGGGAGAACTGATTGCGGCCGCATTACAGGCGGGATGCAAGGATATTACCATTGCTATTGGCGGTTCCGCCACCAATGATGGCGGTATGGGCTGTATGTGCGCACTGGGAGTACGTTTTTTGGATAAAAACGGTCAGGAACTTACCGGCGTGGGAGATAATTTGAAGCAGGTAGCTCATATTGATACTTCCGGCATGTTGCCACAGGTAAAGGAAGCCTCCTTTACCGTTATCTGTGATGTAACCAATCCGCTTTGCGGAAAAAACGGTGCCACTTATACCTATGGACCGCAAAAGGGCGGTACACCGCAGCTTCTTGTCGAATTGGAAGAGGGCATGTGCAATTACCGTGATGTGATTATAAAGGAGTTCGGAATAAATTTGGATGAGCTTTCCGGTGCCGGAGCAGCGGGAGGACTTGGAGGAGCACTGGCGGTATTTTTAAAAGCACGGATGAAGCCCGGCAGTGAGACGGTACTTGATTTGATTGCGTTTGATTCCAGGCTGCAGGATGTTTCTTTGGTAATTACCGGAGAAGGACGGTTAGACTGGCAGTCCTGTTTTGGAAAAGTCGTACAGGGTGTTGGGCTGCGATGTAAAAAGCGAGGCGTTTCTGCGATAGCATTCGTCGGAAGTACAGGTGCCGGGGCAGAACAGATTTTACAGCATGGCATTACCGCCATTGTAAAAACCGCTCCGGATGATATGCCGGTTTCCGAGGCTCTTGCCCGGGCGGAAGAGCTTTATTTTAGTGCGGCCGTCTGTATGTTTCAAAAAATAAAACATGGTGAAATACTGTGATTATTTGCATCTTATTGCGGTAAAATGCATCTTACCCGCAGAAGCCTTGATTTAGAAAAAAATACCGATTATAGTCATCGTATCAAAGAAAGGAAAGGTGATTATAATGAAACATAAAAACAAACAAAAATCGAAAAAGGTGTTATGGATTGTATTAGGCAGTATTGCAGCTTTGATTCTTTTGGCAGTAATAATAATCCCCAAGCTTCTGTTTGCTGACTATGAGGGTCTGCCAACGACAGGACCTTACAATATAAAGACGGCCTCTGCCATTTTGGTGGATGAAAGCCGGGTGGAAGCCTTTGAAACTGATGGTTCCAAACGTGAGGTTCCGGTGTATTTTTACTATCCGGAAGTGCCGGAGGAAGAAAGTGAAAAATCATTTCCGCTGGTTATTTTTTCTCACGGGGCCTTTGGCTATTATCAGAGTAATACTTCCACCTACATGGAACTTGCCAGCAACGGTTATGTGGTAATCAGCCTGGACCATCCGTATCATTCCTTTTTTACAAAGGATACTTCCGGAAAAACAATTATTGTAAATCCCCAATTTATGCAGGAAGTCATGTATATTAACGAACTTGGAACACCGGAACAGGAGATTATCGAGTTGTCCCATGGCTGGCTGGACATCCGGACGGCAGATATGAATTTTGTCTTGGATAGTGTAAAGGCAGCGAAGGAGCAAGGGGCGGAACTTCCGGCCTGCTGGTTTATAAAAGAAGAATCTTCCGCGGAAACTATTCGGGCGATTCTTTCCATGACGGACACGGAACACATTGGTCTTATGGGTCATTCCATGGGCGGTGCTGCCAGTGTTACGGTGGGCAGAACCAGGGATGATATTGATGCGGTTATCGATTTGGATGGTACGATGCTTGGCGAGCAGTTTAGTTATAACAACGGGGAGTATGATTTTTATGACGAAGCATATCCGGTACCGTTATTATCTGTCAGCAATGAAGCCCATTATTTTGAAGGGCAGGATTTGGCAGACTGGTACGTGAACAGTTGGGTGCTTGCTAATGCCAAAGATGCGAAATATACGTATTTTAAGGGCAGCGGACATATGAATTTTACAGACCTGCCGCTGTTTTCTCCGGCCCTGGCGAAGATGCTCGGCATCGGTACCATTGACCCGGAAGAATGTGTAATTACGATGAATCAGTTAGTTTTGGACTACTATAACTGTTATCTAAAGAATATGGGAGAAGTGGTGGTTCAGGAAGGATACTAATCCATGGAAATAAAATTGTTGAAAATATCAAAAGACCAACCGGAGCTAATGGAAATCCGCTGTCATGAAATTACGGAGGAAGTGAAAGAAATCGTCGCTTTTGTAAAGACAAGACAGGGACGCCTTACCGGCATGCTGGAGGACCGCCAGTTTGAAGTGCCGTTACCGGATGTCTGCTATATTGAAGCAGTGGATAATAAGGTATTTCTGTACACGGCAGAACAAGTATATGAAACGAAGCAGAAATTGTATGAACTGGAAGAATTGTTAAAAGATAAATTTTTCCTTCGGGTATCCAAAGCATTGCTGTTAAACCTGATGAAGGTACGTTCTATCAAACCTGCTTTAAACGGGCGATTTACTGCGGTATTACAAAGCGGTGAGGAAATCATTATTTCAAGAAAATATGTGCCGGCGTTGAAGGCAGCATTGAAGGGTGGTGTGTAGCATGCACGGAAAAGAGTTTTTGGCGGATTGTATCCGTACGTTTTTTACGATAGTTGCTATGATTAACATTGCTATGTTTCTGATGGGTGTTACCATGATGCCGGATAAAAAATTTGGTTATGAAGGATTCATTATTCCTGTTATTTATGGCTTGGCAGGTACTCTTCCGAATTTAGTCCTGTATTCTAAACGGGAATTGAAAGTCGGAGAACTGATTCTGCGGAAAATAATCCAATTTTTGTTGACGGAAGCCTGTGTGCTGTTTGCGATTTTTTTCGATTCTGCAGAAGCGGACCGTTCTCCTTGGCTAATCGGAGTGGTTGCGCTCAGTATTTTAGTTATCTTTGTTTTGGCAACGCTATCTGACTGGTTACAAAACTATTTGTCTGCAAAACAGATGACAGAGGATTTAAAAACCTTTCAGGGAAAATTTCAGGAGTAAAAATTTTCATTTTTTGAAAAATAAAAACCCTGTATAAATCTTTTTCATTCGGTAAGACTAAAACTGAATGATAAAAAGAAAGGCAGGGGTTAATGTGAAAATAAGTGAAACTTTCAGAAAACGTGCCCTTTATGGCGTGGCGATTTTCTGCATTACGGCAATTGCAACAGTGGGTGCATTAAGCATAGGAGGAAATGAGGAGGATAATACACCGGATTCCCTGGTAGATTTAAACGAAACCAACGAGCCGGGTGATACTCAGGTAGCCGATGGCGGCGAGAACCAGCCGGAAGTACAGAATCCGGATGTACAGGTAGGTGACAATACAGAGGTTCAGCAGGATCCGGCTCAGACCGCACAGAATCCGGAGGATAAGGATTCCGAGCAGGTAGCACTTGGCGGGGAGGAAGGAACCGGAGTACAGCAGCCGGAAGCAAAGGACCCGTCCCAGGTGGCTGCTATAACAGAAACTCCGGCAGAAACGACAGAGCCAGAGCAGACAGAGGTGTTAAGCCCTCAGTTAATTGCAGAGCAGTTGACCTTTGATAAGTCTGCCGGGCTTTTATGGCCTATTGCGGGCGAAGTGATTATTCCGTACAGCCCGGACCATGGTGTGTTTTATCAAACCTTAGACCAGTTCTCCACCAGTGAAGCTTTAGTGCTTTCCTCCGCTGTGGGAACAGAGGTTAAGGCGGCGGCAAAGGGTGTGGTTACAGCGATTGAAGAGGATGTCCGCACCGGAACTACAGTAACCTTGGCTTTAGGCAATAACACCAGTTTAGTATATGGCCAGCTGGATGTGACAGAATTAAAGGAAGGCGATATTTTAGAAGCCGGTGACTGTATCGGTACCGTGGCAGAGCCAACCAGATATTATGTGGTGGAAGGTCCGAACCTTTACTTTAAGGTAATGGAGGGTGAAACAAGTATTGACCCGACAGAATTATTAACAGAAGAATAGAAGCAGGAAATTATGTGAAAGCGGTCGGTATAGCCGGTACAGTATCAGGTGCTGCATGCAGCACAGGGTTAATGTGTGAGGAGTCCGACCGCTTTATTTTTTGATTGTACAAAGAAGAATCAAGGAGCGATTATCTATGTACCGGCTTCCTGATTTATTATATGCAATACATAGTGACAAAGTGACACATACTTCCGGCTAAAACAAAGCAGTGAAAGATTTCATGGGAACCGAAATTTTTATGCAAACGGTTGAAAACCTGAAATTTGCAGGCGTAAATGATGCCGCCGATGGTGTAGATAATGCCGCCGGCCAGTAACCAGTAAAAGGCCGGCTTGTTTAAAAGTTCCACGATATCACCAAAAGAGAAAACGCACAGCCAGCCCATGGCAATGTATATCAGGGCAGATACCCATTTCGGACAGTTAATAAAAAAGATGCATTGCAAAATACCGAGTAAGGCAACGCCCCAGACAAGCAGGAACAGGGAGGTGCCGCCGGCACCGCTTAAGGTAATGAGACAGACCGGTGTGTAGGTGCCTGCAATCAGGACATAAATCATGATATGGTCCAGTTTTTTTAGCCGTAAGTTTATTTTTGCGGATAAATTAAAGGTGTGATACAGGGTGCTGGCAGTATATAACAGAAACATGCTGGCAGCAAAAATACAAAGAGAAACAATATATACCGGATGTTCGCCCTGTACTGCCCGGACAAGCAGGGGAAGTGCGGCCAGGACGACTAAAACTGCACCGATAAAATGGGTCAGTGCACTGCCCGGATCCTTTGGATGAGTGACGTTTTGCTGAAAGGTTTCTTTTGACATAACAGATGTATCCTCCTTTAAATTAGTTTGCTGGTGTTTAGTATATGAAAGAATGATAAAGTTATTCATGACATTACATGTGGTTTTCAATACTACGTAATTTGTAATTTAATACTACAACATATGTTTTTGAAATGCAAGAAGAAGAATATTAAGTTTTTATAAAAGAATATTTTGCTTGCATGTTCCGGGGCTTTTAGAGTAGAATGAAATCTGATGAACCGGATATTGTGATTATTTAGAAAAGGGGAATTGCCATGGATATTCAGGTAGGAGATATTGTCACCTTAAAAAAACAGCATCCTTGCGGCAGTAAGGAATGGGAAGTGCTCCGTGTCGGTATGGACTTCCGTTTAAAGTGTATGGGCTGTGACCATCAGGTCATGATTCCGCGGAAGCAGGTGGAAAAAAACATCCGCCAGATAAAAAGCTGCGGAACGCCGGAAAACAAAACAGAGTGAGAGTACCTATGCAAAAAGAAGATTGGAGATTTTGTAAAAAATGCCTGGTGCGGGATTTTGATGAGGGTGATTTGTTCCGTACCATGCAGGAATATATAGCACGCATCGATGAGGATATTAAAACCCCAAAGGAAGAATACGAGGCACGCCTGCAGATTTGTACGGAATGTGACAGCCTGTTAAACGGAATGTGCGGGGTTTGCGGCTGTTATGTGGAAATGCGCGCTGCGGTAAAAACACATTACTGCCCGGCAGTACACAAGAAGTGGTAGGATAACATGAAGAAATTAATAGAAACAATTTTATTACTGGGCTTTACGGTTTTTCTCTCGGCCTGTGGGCAGAAAACATCCGTGGAGCCTGTTTTAACGCCGACACCGATGTTGCAGGTGAGTGTTGCGGTGTCACCAACGGAAGCCATCGTGCTGACGGTCACACCGCTTCCAACGGAAGCCTCGACGCCGACAGTTACATCAAGTCCAACGGAATCGCCGGTGCCGACAGCCGTACCAACAACAAGCACGCCGGTACCGACCGCCACTCCCACACCAAAGCCATCGGTAACTTTAGTCATGGCAGGAGATATTCTGCTTCATACCAGAATCCATGAGTACAGTAAACAGGCGGACGGCAGCTATAATTATGATACCATCTTTGCGAATCTGGCAGAGGAAATTTCTGCGGCGGATTTGGCGCTGGTAAACCAGGAGGTAATTATCGGAGGAGAGGAACTTGGCATTTCCGGTTATCCTTCCTTTAATGCACCCAAAGAAGCGGGAGAGGCATTGGTAAAGGCAGGCTTTGATGTGGTACTGCATGCCACCAATCACGCATTGGATAAAAAGGGGAAGGGCGTTTTAAATACATTGCAATTTTGGGAAGAACACTATCCGGAAATTGGTGTATTGGGAATTCACGACAGCAAAGAAGATCAGGAAGAACTTTATATTACGGAAATCGAAGGTATCCGCATTGCCATCTTGAATTATACCTACGGAACCAACGGTATCGCTATGCCAAAAGGTATGCCTTATGCGGTGGATATGCTGGAGAAAACTGCGGTAAAAGAGGATATCCGGAGGGCAAAAGAACAGGCGGATATTGTAATTGTGTGTCCCCACTGGGGGACGGAATACCGGCTGACGCCGGATAAAAGCCAAAAAGAATGGACGGAGCTGTTTTTGGAGGAAGGGGTAGACTTGGTATTGGGGACCCACCCTCATGTGATAGAACCGGTGGAACTGCTTACGAATCCGGAAACCGGGGAGCAGATGCCGGTATTTTACTCCATCGGAAATTTTGTTAACTGGACCTCCGGCAAGGGAGAGGGAGTTGCAAACCGCATGGTTGGAGGCATCCCGGATATTACCATTGAACGGGATGAAAAAGGAAACGCCTATATTGCAGACTACCGTATTACGGCAATCGTGTGTCATGTGGAGAAAAAAACAAACGGAATTACCGTATATCCGCTTTCGAAATACACGGAAGAACTGGCAGAGCGGAATGCTATCAAAAACCAGGATCCGCAGTTTTCCCTGGAATATTGCACAAATCTTTGTAATGAAATCTGGGGCGATTTGTGGAAGTGATTAGGGAAAAAAGTGGTTGACAAGCCGCTTAACCTATGGTAAAATTCTGTTTTGTGACGAGTAAATTTTTCCTTGCTCTCTTCAGGGAAGAGGGCCAGAGACCAAAAGGAGGTGCAACACAACTATGAACCAGTATGAATTAGCGTTAGTTGTTAGTGCAAAAGTTGAGGATGACGTAAAGGCTGCTACTTTAGAAAAGGCGCAGAAGTACATTACCAGATTCGGCGGCGTTGTAACAAACGTTGAAGATCAGGGTAAGAAGAGACTTGCTTACGAAATTCAGAAGATGAAAGAAGGACATTACTACTTCATTCAGTTCGATGCTGATGCTACAGTTCCAGCGGAAGTTGAGAAGAGAGTACGCATTATGGACAATGTCATCAGATTCTTATGCGTTAGACGGGATGCAGAATAATAGGAGGTATTCCTAATGAACAGAGTTATCTTAATGGGTAGACTCACTCGTGACCCAGATATCAGATATTCCCAGAGCGGAGATAATATGGCGATTGCAAGATTTACGCTTGCAGTTGACAGAAGAGGCAGACGTGACGGCGGTAATGACCAGCAGACAGCAGACTTTATCGGTTGTGTATGTTTTGGCAGACAGGCTGAGTTTGCAGAAAAGTATTTGAGACAGGGTACGAAGATTGCTGTAACCGGCAGAATCCAGACCGGCAGCTACACAAACAAGGATGGTCAGAAGGTTTACACTACAGACGTGGTACTCGATGATATCGAATTCGCAGAGAGCAAAAATGCTCAGGGCGGCGATAACGGCGGTAACTACAGCTACAGTGCACCGGCAAGACCGGAACCAAGTGCAGCAGG
>JAZSFC010000027.1:0-182491 GCA_045531955.1 Lachnospiraceae bacterium
AATAAGGCTAAATGAAATCAGCAGGAGATTAGGCGTTTGCCTTTCCAAAGGGGTAATACTCTCGGGTGTCATTATGACGGGGACTGCTGACGGATAGCAATCTGGAGAAGTCCGCTTTTACGCGGATGCCGAAGGTGCAAGGGGTAAACCCAAATCTCTCAGGCAAAAGGACAGATCAATTATTTTTACGGAACACTTATGTTTCCCGTTGTCATTTTCTCACCGCTATCCGGATTGGTTAGCGGTGTTTTTTTGTTTAACAAATATTTTACTAAGGAGGTTCCTTTTATGGACAAAATCTTACAAACAATAGAAAGCATCAACGGCGAAATAAACAGCGTGGTATGGGGTGCCTTCGGTCTTTTACTCCTTGTCGGCACAGGTATCATCGTTACCGTAATGACAAAATTCTTCCAAATTTCACACATTGGTTTATGGTTTAAGAAAACCATCGGCCGCCTGTTTAAGCAGGACGTTATCAAGCACAGTAAGGAAGCAGGTTCTATTTCTCCGTTCCAGGCGCTGTGTACCGCCCTTGCCGCAACTGTCGGTACCGGTAACATTGCCGGCGTTGCTTCCGCCATCTGCATCGGTGGCGCAGGCGCTGTATTCTGGATGTGGGTTGCCGCATTCTTCGGTATGATGACCAACTACGCTGAAAACGTTCTCGGTATTTACTACCGCAGAAAGAACGAAAACGGTGAATGGTCCGGTGGTGCTATGTACTATCTTGCGGATGGTCTCGGTAAGAAGAAGGGCATGAAGCATGTGGGAAAGGTTCTCGCAGTTCTTTTCTGTCTCTTCGCAATGCTCGCTTCCTTCGGTATCGGAAGTATGGGCCAGGTAAACAAAATCGTTACCAACGTAGCCCAGGCCTTTGATGTTTCCGCCCTTTCTTCCATTGAAGTATTTTCCGGCGTTTCTTTATATAACATCATCCTCGGTGCCATCGTTATGCTTCTTACCGCACTTATTACTTTGGGCGGTTTGAAAAGAATTGCCAATGTTGCCGAGAAAATCGTACCTTTCATGGTAGTGCTTTTCGTTGCCGGCAGCCTTGTTATCATCGGTGTAAACTACGCAAACATTCTGCCTGCACTTAAGGCTATTTTTGTGAATGCATTCAGTCCGGAAGCATTCGTCGGCGGTGGTATCGGTGCCGTTGTCAGCAAGGTTATTACTCAGGGCTTCAAGCGCGGTGTATTCTCCAACGAAGCCGGTCTCGGTTCTTCCGTTATGGTTCACTCCAACTCCAACATTAAGGAGCCTGTTGTTCAGGGTATGTGGGGTATCTTCGAAGTATTCGCTGACACTATGGTAGTCTGCACCATGACCGCTCTTGTTATTCTTACCGCAGGCGGCCTGGAAGGCGGCGTATTTAACGTTGTAACCGGCGAAATCGCAGCAGGTTATACCGACGCAACGCTCGTTGGCGGTGCCTTCAACACCGTATTCCCATGGTTCGGTATCGGCGGAAAGTTTGTTGCCATTGCAATGTTCCTGTTTGCATTTACTACCGTGCTCGGCTGGTCCCACTATGGTTCCAAGGCATGGGAATACCTCTTCGGCGCCAAGACAACCGTTATCTTCCGCGTTATCCACGTATGTACCGTTATCTTCGGTGCGGTGCTTACTTCCTCCCTTGCATGGGACATTTCCGACACCTTTAACGGCCTTATGATGATTCCTAACCTTATCGGTGTCCTGACACTTTCTCCTTTGGTAGTTAAGATTACAAAGAATTACTTAAGAAGAGTGAAGAATGGCGAGGACATTGAGCCTATGTACAATGTTGACCCTGAGATTCAGAAGCAGGAAATGGCGCGTGAAGTAGCCGAGAACTAGTTTTCGTTAGAATATATTTGAATTAATAGTTAAGGGGCTGCGACCCGGTGTGGTTGCAGCCCCTTTTTTTGCTCGAAGACAATATCTGATATCGTGTTTTCTGCGGTAATTCACCTTATGAATTTGACTGCTGGGTATATAGAAAAAAATTATCATTCTATGCCCTGGCGTATTGAGAAAATCTCTTTTTATTTGGCTTGATTGGGTATTAGGACTCAATTTTTCGCTATATACCCACGCAAATCCGCTATTTCGCAGAAAATCTCTTTCTGCTGGGTATTTGAAGAATATTTTTCGCTGTATACCCACCATATTTGAAAATTTCACAGAAACGCCCGGCACCCCGGGTATTAGGACATAGTTTTTCTGTATATACCCAACCAACTGCCAAATCCGGCAAAGATACCGCTTCCTATTGGGTATTTGAGGCTATTTTTTTGCTATGTGCCCAGCGCAAAAAGCATTCTTGCCTTGTGATAGCATTTGTGCTATCATCGAATCTAGAATATAGTATACAGATTGGAGGGCTTGTCTATGCAAACCTGGAATGATTACAAAGAATATGTCCAAAAACTAGATCCTGCAAGTGGTCGTGATTTAGCTGAAATTGAAGAACAAGCAAAAATCATCAGTGCTGTTATTGAACAACGAAATGCTCTTGGTTTAAGTCAACGTGACCTCGCCAAGATTTGCGGAATTCCGCAGTCCTCTGTTGCCAGAATCGAGTCGTTTCAAACCACACCGAATTTGGCTACTTTGTTGAAAATTTTGAGATCGTTAGGGTTAAAACTAATGGTAGAGAAATAAGAATATTTAAGACCGGTTCGGCTAAAGTAGTTCGTACTAATTTATTTAATTGCAATATTTCAGCAATTCATTTATTATATAACTAAGGTTTTTAATAATACACATATGAGGTGATTCTATGGCAAAGGGATATATTTATATAATGACAAATCCAGCCCTTAATGGCATGGTGAAATTGGGATATGCTACAAATGTTGAAACAAGAAGACAGCAGTTAAGCACTACTGCCCTTCCATATGACTATGAAGTATATGCTACCTACGAAACCAGTGGCAATCTGGAAGATAAAAAACTGCATAAACTGATTGATAACCTAAATTCAGACCTCCGTGTTTCCAAAAACCGCGAGTTCTTTGTTATGTCTCCCGAAGAAGCTTACAACTTGCTTGAAGCTATCGCCACAATAAGCGGTACGCAGGACAAATTAAGAAAAATGCAGGTTGCCGCCACTTCCACCACCACTACAAAAGCAAAACGCCCTGCCATCAATTTCTTTGAATGCAATATTCCGTTAGGCGCAGAACTTGTTTATGTTCCGGACCCATCCATAAAAGTCACTGTTGCAAGCGAACGAAAGGTTTTATACAAGGAGGAACTTACTTCTATTTCAGGTATCGCCTCCGGCATCAAAGGTTATCCTGTTGCCGGGCCTCAATACTTCACTTACAATGGGAAACTACTGGCAGATATTGCCGAAGAAACACAGTGGAGAAATTATTAAAAATAGTTGTTAATAACACATCCCCGTACTTCACTCACGAGTACGGGGATGTGCTATTTTACCAACCTCTATTTCTCATTTCTTCAAAGTATACTCCGTCCAAAATTGAATATAATAAACCGTTCCTGTTCATATACTTCTTGCGTCAATTTCATTATCATCATAAATAGACATTTTTCTTCCAATGGTGTATCCACAATTTAAACACATCCATGTTCCTAAATTTATCTTTCCATTATAATATACCTTGTTTTCCAAAGAAACCCTGTCACTTTCACATTCTGGACAGCGACTCGGATTTTGGGGTGTATGTATTATTTTCATTACGTTTCCTCTTTCATTGCAAAAATATGACCTCTACTTGGTGCATCTTCCTAAAACCACAGCCCTTTACAGATATAATTATTTTTTTACAACAATACATATTCTGCAATAGAGTTTGCTATTTTTGTACTGGCACGCATTGGCGAAGTTTGAAATACTTCCCCACTCTGGTTTTGCCAAATAACAATGCCATCTATATCAAGATTCTCTACAACATACCAATCACTTGGAACAAACTCACTTATTTCTCTTTCTTTACAAGTAATACGAACTACATCCAATCTTTTTCCATCACATAAACCGGTCAACTCGTGACCGTTAAAGATTGCCACTCCGTACTCTGCAAGGTACTCTTTATACTCCTCAGAAAAGGACACTTTAAGTTCCTTTTCAGCTTGCTGAATTTTCTCGTATGACATAGAGGCATAAGTAAATACCTTTTCACTATTTTCAATTATTTCCAACAGTCTCATCATTAAACACCTCCAGAAACAGCTTGCTTTGCGTAGTCTTTCCAAAATTGATTTTTTATATTAGTCCATTCTGGTTGCTTAGAAGGATTTTCGAATCCCTCCGTTAAAATGTGCCATATCTTATAAGTATCTTTTCCTCTGTGTTCAGTTTCAGTTAATATCACTAACGGCGAATCATTTTTTTGTCCTAAATGGTGCAGTTCATACTTTGCCCCTGTCATATCATATGGTGCATATCCATCCTGCATCAACTGCAAATTTGTCTTACCTGTCAGTTCATCAACATAATTCAAATCAATATTTCGTACTAATGCAGCTTTCCCATTTACCATGTTTGCTCTCAAACCTGCATCTCTACAAATTTTATATTGCTCCATTGAATTGAAGCGTGCAATTACCTCAATTGGATATTGTGAATCCGCCTGAATAAGTGCGACCTCATTCATCGTTAAACCGTTCTTTGTTCCTACATTTAACAAAAATGCTTCGCTTGCTCCACCAATAACAGCTCCGCTGATAGCTCCCCACTTAAAGCCTTCACTTGCACCCAATGCAGCCGCTTCTAGTGCTTCGTTAAAATCGCCTGTTTGTATGCCTCTTACAACACCGGCAGAAATACCTCCAAAAGCGGCAGAGGAAATAGCAAAGGTTTCTGCAGTTGTTGCAGATGCGGCAAATATCATACTTATAGCTGGCGCTCCTGCTCCAGCCGAAACAACTGAAACAGTTACACAAACAAGAATAACTCCCGTTCCAATTGCAAGATTTTTAAGCATTGTCTCCATTGAATCATCTTCAATTTCTTGCAACGCTTCTACTGTTGTTTTACCATTTTCCCCTAACGTAAAAATGTATCGTGTATCTTGAAATATCTCATTCAGACCATCCAATGTAAATCCAAAAAAGATATTGGACTGTGAATTGTATGCCACTTCTTCTAGATATTCCTTTGAAACATATGTAGCGTTAACACCTTCTACAATATACTCTGCGCTGTTAAAGGAAAGGACTGCGTCACGATATACTAAGTCCTCTATATGGGCAAGTAGTTCAGTATCATCTAACCCTGTATATACCGGTTCTTCGCTATCTTGCACTACAATATTTGAATCAATAAATTCATATGCCAAATCATTGTCTGTTGCTTCTTTCTTATCTTTCAAGCCACATCCAGACAAAGATATAGAAAGAATAAGTATAATTGCGAGTATCCGTTTCATTTTATCCCTTCTTTCACTATTGCCTCTGGTTTTTCTTGTTCTTCACTACATAAAGAAGCACAATTGCACCCAAAATTACAAAAGCAATGCCGACAACAATTCCTACAATGTTTACTTGAGGTTCTTCATGTTCATTGCTGCTTCCTTCTGAAACACTTGTATCTTCTGTCGGAATATCTGTAATCACAGGCAAGGTTCTATCCACCTCAGGCGCTACTGTTGCCATTTGAATAGTTCCGTCTTCACTAATTGTTGCACCCTGCTCCACCAAAGAATTTATCTCCAAAATTGATAATCCTGTCGTCATATGGGCACGTAATATACTATTGGTTCCAACATATATTTTCTTTATTGTAGATTCATTCGTGTATTCATTATACACTGTAATTGTATAAATTCCCTCGCCGGTATACTCAACACCTTCTTTTGCACGTCCATTAAAACGAGTGTCCTCAATAAGACCATCGGCACTGTCCTTCATTACTTCTCGCTTAATGTTTACCGTCAAGTATTTGGATTGTGCCAAGTCCAAGCGAAAACCATTCTCTGTCATAGAACTGTTCGTTAACTCACTACCAGTCTTGACATCAAATGGATATACCATACAATTACTGTTTCGCACAGAAAATCGGAAGAAAATCCGGTAATGACCCTCTTTATCAATTAATTTATCTTCTGTAATTTCATAATCAAGGGCAACTTCATAGTCTCCCTCCTCGAACAACCTAACCTTAACATCTGTTCCGACTGTTGCATTTGCTTCCAAGTAATTTGTGTAAATAATCGGATCTGATTTTACATTATTATGGTCTATATAACGAATAATTAGTACTCCACGTCCAAAATCCATTTTGGGCGTTTCAAAATACTGATCATAACCTTCTTCATCTGCTGTGATCGTTCTTGCTTCATCGCCACGTAAAGCATTAATATTTTCATTTAGTTTAAACCAAAGCGTAACCTTGTCGCCCACATTTTTCAACAATACTATACTGGTATCTTCCTTAACAATCTCATCTGTATAGCCACTTACGAAAAAGTCCCCCAGTTCCCATCCATAATGGATATCATCTTTTTCAATTAGTTCCTCTCCAAAATAACCATCAAAATTTTTAACTCTGACTCTTGAACCCAGGCGGTATGTTTTAGAATAATCTATACTGTTTTCTCCACTTTCTGTAAAGGCAAAAAATTCATACACTTCAATTACTTTTTTGTTTTCATACTTATCCGTATTGATAAAAAATATATTATTATCTTCCGTTCGTCTGCTTATTTCATACGCAACTGTTACTTTGTAAAAACAACCATTAATAAGTTGAATATCTGTAGCATCGTAAATAGGACTTGTTCTTATAGGCATATCACTAAAAACATTTACTATGCATTCCGCATCCAGCCAGTTTTTCCGGTCTTTAGATATTTGAACGATAATAGCACCTTTTTGCATTTTTGCTCCTAGAGGAATGCCATTCACTTTTTTTGTTTTATCTTCAACTAAATGCCATTCATCTACTTCTGCATTCAGCATAGTATCAGTGTAATCATATAATAAAGCCAGTGTCTCTCCTTTAACTTCATACGATGGAACACCTTCTTTTTCTCCTGCCAGAGCCACATTCCCACTTAAGCAAAATGTTCCATATGTATCCGAGGATATTGCATTATAATATGTGTCTTCTTCTGCAATATTATATTCATTGTTCTTCTCGTATTCATACACCTTGCCATCTACACACATATTTTCTGTATCAGCTAATACAGGGGTTGGACATAGTACAAACAACACTAATATTATTCCAATCAGCATAATATATTTAGCATGTTCAAATTGTTCTTTCTTTTGTCCCTTCACAATAATTTTCCTCCTAGAATAAACACCTTTTAACGATAATTTCCACAAAAGGATTTTGTTCACTTCCCATTATCCACAACACGTGTCCCATAAACAGTACAGGCCTTCGAACTTTCGTTCCGTTGTTCATAATTTTTCTCCTCGTCACCTGTTAATTATGTTCGACATTTCCACTTTTTACAACCTACAACTAACATTATTTTAACACCCTTCCCTGCAATCTGCAATGTTCATTTCCATTATACTGCCCCATCCACCATAAGTCTGTAACGTTCCACAAAATTTTTTACCATGCCAAGAAAGGGAAACCGTTTTCCGATTTCCCTTTCTCTGAAATTCACTCTAACTTACCAAAAATACGCATATACCTCGCATTCCTCTGGCAACTCAATATCCGTGTATATGTCAATATCAAACGGCACAGTATCATTCGCATAGATTTGGTCTACATAAGTATGTTCACCAAAGATAATTTCTCCCTCATTATTTCTGAACACAGCCACTACTACTGCTGATTCCACATCATAATCATTCGGGTTATATATTTCTCCCGTAACCAAATCATCCATTACACTTAAGTTTTGACCTACCATCTGTATATGCGTTTTATAATCCATCTTACTAGGTGCAAGAATATCATATTTATCCGGTTCAAGAAGCGTTACTTTGATTTTAGTTGGTTCTTCGTCTACTTCAAAAAGTAATTGATTACATACAAACTCCTGATTCGGATATATCAGGCTAAGTGTCTGTTCTTCCGTTCCCAGCACTTTATTTTCTGCATTATATGCGGTTACTCTAAATTCCGGATATTCGATTGCATACTTATTATTTGTATTGTGCATCACAATTACACAATGCAGATAATCTCCGCTTATGTACCAGGCGAATTCTTTGATGTCCAAATAATCATTTCCCCGCATAGTCACTTCAACACCATTAATATTTTCTACCTTTATTCGCGGTGTTGGAGTAGGTGTCGGTGTTGGGGTTGCTGTTGGCTCCGGCGTTGGTGTTGCCGTTGGCTCCGGCGTTGGGGTTGCTGTCGGTTCCGGCGTTGGGGTTGCTGTCGGCTCCGGCGTTGGCGTTGCCGTTGGCTCCGGTGTTGGCGTCGCTGTTGGCGTCGCTGTTGGTTCCGACGTTGGCGTCGCTGTTGGCGTCGCTGTTGGTTCCAGTGTCGGCGTCGCTGTCGGCTCCGGCGTTGGCGTCGCTGTTGGCATAACTGTTGCCGTAGGCATCGGAGTATTGGTATTCGCTACCTCCTTCGTACCACAAGCTACCATCCATATCATCATTATTGAACTCATTATAGTCACAATTATTTTTTTCATCTCTACATTTCCTCCATTTGCAATTGCGTATCAATATTTGCTACTAATTCCTTTACCTGCTCCATTAAATCAGCCTGTTTCTTCTGTTCCTGTTCCATACGCAGAATGCAGTTTTCCAATGCCTCTTTAACAACTTGTCCCGGAGCATCCAATAGTTCTGCAATCTCTTTTCGCCGAAATCCCAGTTGTTGATATAGCCGTATCCGTGCAATCCTCTCCTGTGCTTCCTCGTCATACAATAAGTGCCCATACTTGTTCCGCCCCGTAGGCGCCACCAGTCCCTCTTGTTCGTAGCCCTGCATCGCACGCCTGGTCACGCCGAGGGAATCATGTAACTGGCGCAAGGTTTTCATAGTATCCATATTCTTCCTCCTTCTTTAGCCTAAAACTGCACGCAGGGGGCAGTCAAAGACTTTTTTGATGAACCCTTTTCGGGTTCTCATAGGAGGCTTTGTAAATTTCGCGAGATATTATTTTTATTACCGCATACAAAAAAGAAGCCAAAACGCTTACCCACATTTTGGCTTCTTTCTTATTCTTTATCAATTTTACTCTTACAGATAACTATTCAGCCCACCCCTGCCCTCATTCATAAAACCTACCGGCAAAGCCGGCAGTCGTTGCTTCGCAACTCTACGTTTTATTCATGTGTTTGGGGTGGTACTAATCGCCTTATTATGAAAGGGGTACAGTCTTGCAAGCGAGCTTGCAGCCTGTACCCCTTTCACATAAGGCTGAATAGTTATCTTTACTGTTTCTCAAATACCGGCATATACTCAATCGGTGCATCTACCTTCACAGTACATCCACCCTCGAATACTTCTCCTGTAGAAGTCAGCTTCCAGCTTCCCTCCGGTAAGTACACTTCTCTTTCAAACTGATTCAGTTTAAGGATTGGTGCTACCAGATATTTATCGCCGAACATATACTGGTCGGTAAGCTCCCAGCACTTTGCGTCGTTAGGGAACTCGTAGAACATGGTACGGATGAGTGGAGAACCGTTCACATGTGCTTCTTCGTATAACTTCTTGATGTAGTCAAGCATATCACGACGTACATAGTAGTACTTCTTCATGATTTCGTAATTGTCTTCGCCGTAGCTCCAAAGCTCGTTTGGCTGGCCGGTATGTAAGTAGCCGCCGCCCCAGTCTCTGTCGTCGAGAGGTGGGATGTTGTAAGGACCGCGGTCGCCGTGCATACGGAGTACCGGAGAGTAAACCGCAAACTGATACCAACGGATTAACAGCTGGCGGAAGTCTGGGTCGTTGACGTCGTCGGTCATGAAGCCGCCGATGTCGGTGGTCCACCATGGAATACCTGCAAGACCCATATTTAAGCCGCACTGTAACTGGTCGGTAAATGCTTCGAAGGTACTTGGAACGTCACCGGACCAAACCACGTTGCCGTACTTCTGGGAACCAGCCCATGCACAACGAAGTAAGTTTACAACAGGCTTGTCTTCTTTCACCATTTCATCATAGAAGACACGGCTGTAAAGCTGTGGATACATGTTACTGCAGGTCAGCGCAGGACCTTCAAAGTAACGGTAGTTTTCAAAATCGTAAATGCCGTAGTCCGGCTCGGAGTTATCTAACCAGAATGCATCGATGCCAAGGTCGTAGTAATTCTTTTTACATACGTTCCATACATACTTTCTTGTTTCCGGATTGAATACGTCGATTTCCACGCAGTCGCCCTGGTAGTCGTAGGTCTGCTCTGCACCGCGCTCGGTCTTGATAAGAAGGCCAAGCTCTCTCATGTTCCAGAAGTGCTCACTTCTGCGGTCTACGGATGGCCATACGGAAACGATAACCTTGATGCCCATGGAGTGGAGCTCGTCTACCATTGCCTTAGGGTCCGGCCAGTAGGTCTTGTCGAACTTCCAGTCGCCCTGTACGGTCCAGTGGAAGAAGTCGATAACAATCTGGTCAATCTTGATGCCTTCCTTCTGATACTGGCGGGCAACGGTAAGAACCTCGTCCTGAGTACGGTAACGAAGCTTACACTGCCAAAGTCCCATTAAATCTTCAGGGAACATATCAGCATGACCGGTTGCGTTTGTATAGTTTTCCAAAATCTGCTTTGGTGTATCCGCAGCAGTAATCCAGTAGTCCATTTCCTTGGTTGCACGGGCAATCCACTCGGTGTAGTTGTTACCGAAGGTAACACGGCCCACTGCCGGGTTGTTCCACAGCATACCATAGCCTAAAGAGGATACCATAAACGGTACGGAAATCTGGGAGTTACGCTGAGCAAGCTCAAGCACACAGCCCTTTAAGTCCATGTTTTCCTGCTGGTACTGGCCCATACCGAAAATCTTCTCACCCTTATTGCTTTCGAACTTTACATTTAATGCAAATTCGCTGCCACCGATAATGCCCTTCCACTCACGGTTGATAACCTTTAAGCAACGGCTCTCCTTGGAGATGGTGCCGCCGTAGGAACGGAAATATTCGCGCAGGATTAACTTATCTTCTTTATAGAAAGAAATGACACCGGCAAAATTTACCACTGCCTTGATTTTACCATTGATGATAGTTACCAAATCGTTCTGTGTGATGGTGCCGTCACCAACCCAGTTGTCTTCCTTTTTGAAGAGAATCTGTGTTTCGCATGGTTCCACTTTTTCGGTAAGTGCCCAGATGTTGCCGGTAAACTTACCCTGCTTGGTTGCACGCACACGAAGGGAGTCTTTGCCCCATGCTTCGATGCGTACCATTTCGCCCATGGTATAAAATACCAACGCGCCGTTGTCATTTACGAATTTCATGATAATCCTCCTTTAGTTTTCCGAAGGAAAATGCGAGCCTGCTTATGCGAGCAGAGGATTTTCCTCCTTTAGTTTTGCGTATTTCTATTGAGAAATCAACATTATAATGATATAATACAATTAAATATTCCTTTTTTCTACAAAAATACTACCCTAAACTGATACTATCCTACTTTTGGAGGCTTAAAAACATGATTCCAAGCAGAGAAACCAAAGAAAACCGCCAGCACAGTACTCCGCTGATTCCGTATAGTTACTACAATGTTAACATCCCGGAATCTTTAAATAACGTTCCCATGCATTGGCACAGCGAGTTCGAATTAAACCGGATTTTACGGGGTGCCGGTGAATTCATCTGCGGTGATGAACGTTTTACGGCAAAAGAGGGAGAAGTTCTTCTGATTCCTCCGAATATGCTTCATGCCGCCTACCCTTTGGAAAATCACGAGTTGGTCTATCAGGTTCTGGTGTTCCATCCTGCCATGATAGGTGCCAACACCAACGACCGCTGCACCATCGAATGCATCCGTCCCATCATCAATGGTTCTGTGCAGGTTTCCAATGCCATCGGTCCGGAATCCCAAAAATATGATGAAATAAAAGCCTCTGTCGACTGCATTTTTTCCTGCGTGTACGGTAATCTTCCGCAGCTGGATTTATTGTTGAAAAGCGAGTTACTACGCCTGTTTTGGCTTTTGGACCAGACGGAGCTTTCCACCATTGACGACACCAGCATCAGCTATACCGAAATCATCCGCCCTGCCCTGGAATATATGACTAAAAACCTGCAGGAAACTATCACCATCGACTGTCTGGCTGATTTGAGTCACTTAAGCAAAAGCTATTTTATGAGCTGTTTTAAAAAAGCAGTAGGCATGGGAGCCATTGAGCATCTGACCCATTTGCGGATTAATGCCGCCTGCGACGCGCTCTCCGACACAAACAAAATCATTTCGGAAATTGCCTTTTCCTGCGGCTACAGTAACCTCTCCAACTTTAACCGCCAGTTTAAGCAGATTATGGGATGTTCTCCGAAAGAATACAGAAAACGTAAAGCTTCGTAGCGATAAAATAAAAACCACCCACAGAGCCGATGATGAGGCGACCCCATAGGTGGTTATTGGATGATTTAATTATAGCATAAATCTTTTTATATTACAAGAAAAGTCTGACAAATTTAATAAATTTTGTATTCCTTTTCTCCACGGGTAAATACCGGAATAATATCTATTGGTGCCGCCGCTGTTACCGTCTGTCCGCCCTCGAATTTTTTACCGGTATAACACTCGGTCCAGGTCTCTCCTGCCGGCAGGTAAACTCTGCGTTCGGACACGCCTTCTTCCATGACAGGAGCCACCAGGATGTCCGGTCCGAACATGTACTGGTCCTCAGTTTCCCAAGCCTTTTTGTCCTCGTGGAAATCATAAAACATAGGACGCATAATCGGTGTGCCGTTTTCACTGGTTTCCTTCATGCACTCTCTGATATACGGACGAAGCTGTTCGCGGATAAACAGATACTTCTTTAAAATTTCAAAATTCTCTTCGCCAAAGCTCCAAACTTCATTGTCCTGACCGCTGGTTAACTGGCGGACTCCGTTAATAAATTCCTCTTCTCTTTCATACCAAGGAGAACGCTCGCCGTGCATACGGAATACCGGGCAAAAGGCTCCCCAGGCAAACCAGCGCACCAAAAGCTCCTTGAATTTCGGGTCGGAAATATCGCCGCCCACAAAACCGCCAATGTCGGAGGTCCACCACGGAATTCCGGCAAGGCACATATTCAAGCCTGCCTGCAGCTGCTCTCTCATTGCCCTAAAGGAAGAATGAATATCGCCGGACCAGGTCAGGGTTCCGTACTTCTGGGAACCTGCCCAAGCACAACGTACCAGGCTTAAGATTTCCTTTTCTCCTTCTTTTTTCAGACCATCGTAAAAGCCCTTGGCATACATCACCGGATAAATATTGGTGCACTGCAGTGCCGGACCTGCATAGTATCTGTAGTTATCAAAATCATACGGGCCGTACTCCGGTTCTGCTTCGTCTAACCAGAAGCAGCGGATGCCCTTCTTATAGTAATTCTCCTTACACTTTTCCCAGACAAATTCTCTGGCACCCGGGTGGGTGGTATCGTAAAATACGGTATTACCCATCCAGCTCATGTGATAATGCATGCCACGGTCCGGATTGACAAGATAACCCTTATCTGCCATTTCGCCGTAGTTTTCGCTGCGCTCGTCAATGGTTGGCCATACGGAAACCACGGTTTCGATGCCCAGCTCCTTTAATTCCTTTACCATGGCATCCGGGTCCGGCCAGTCTCTCGGCTCAAACTTGAAATCGCCCTGGCGGGTCCAGTGGAAGAAGTCTACCACAATGGCATCCATCGGAAGTCCCAGTGCTTTGTGCTTTCTTGCCACGGCTAAGATTTCTTCCTGGGTACGGTAGCGAAGCTTACACTGCCAGTAACCAAGGCCGTATTCCGGCATCATCGGGCTGCGGCCGGTGGCAGCACTATACTGCTCTTCCAGCTCTGCCGGGGAATCTCCGGCAGTAATAAAATAATCTAACTTCTTTGTGCTTCTTGCGGTCCACTCGGTTTTGTTGGTACCGAAGGTAGCAGTACCGATGGCCGGATTGTTCCAGAAAAATCCGTAGCCCCGGCTGGAAATATAAAACGGTACACTGGCCTGGGAATTGCGGTGGGCAAGCTCCAAGGTTGCGCCCTTCTTGTCCAGATGCTTTTCCTGGTACTGTCCCATACCGAAAATCTTTTCGTCATCAAAAGCTTCAAAACGGGCTGCCAGGGAAAAATCGTTGGTACCCGGAATCGGCTTTAACTCTCTGGCATCCACACGGAGCGGCACGCAGTAGCGGTTGATGCGGTTACGGTTTCTCCAATACTCTGCGATGAGCAGTTCACCCTTCTGATTATAGTAGCTAATCCAGCCCTCATAGGAAACCTTGGCGGTAATCTTGCCGTTCTTCAGCGTCCACTCTTTTGCGGTCTGATGGTAGTGGGCATACTCCTCGGACTTATACCAAGGGTCTGTCACATCAATTTCCTCATAGCTGATGTCTGCCTTGCAATCCTCCACCTCTTCGGTTAATGCCCAGTCGTTTTTATCCATTTCCGGCTGTGCTGTCATACGCACACGCAGGGAATTCTTTCCCCAAGGTTCTATCCAAACCTGGGACTTATTTTCTGCAATCACTAAGCGATTGCCGTCCTGATAAATTCTCATCGTTTACTCCTCCACTTGTTCCCCGTAAATCAAACCTCTGGTGCCTGTTGCTATAAAGAACCGGCCAAAGGTACGGCTGTCGCCGTCGATACTCATGATATTTCCAAACATCTGCTTTTCTGTGTTAATCCGCTCCCAGCTCTTAGCCTCATCAAGAGAACGGTAAAAACCGTATTCCCCGCCGATGGAGCCTGCAACATAAATTGCCTTGTCTTCCCCAAGATAACCGCCATCCGGCGTGCGGATACCGAGTCCTACCGCATACACGGTCTCTTTATCCTTGGTAAGACGCTTTGCCGTAAGCTCATCGGTTTCCGGATTATATCTTAACTTCCACAAACCATGCTCCCGAAGCGCCATATAAAAGATACCGCTTCTGCCCGCATCCCCCCGGACTTCGGTTTTATTGGCGCCGTCGATGTGATGAAACTTTACCTCCGGGAAACCTTCCGGTAAATTCTTTTCGCAGAAGGTATTACCACCGTCCCTGCTGACATACACCTGCGAAGCCTCACCGAAAGCATAAAACAGTCTGTTCTTTTTTCTGTCGGAAAACACTTTAAAGCCTCTGTCATCAGTTACCAAATTTCCGGTTTTATCATAAATTACACATTTCCTAAAGGTCTGTCCGCCGTCATTGCTGACCACCGCTGCGTCCGCAGTAACCATAAACCGGTTCCCCACGGTCCACACAATGTTTTCGCAATTTGGCGACATTGCCACCCAGCCGGAATTGGTATTCGGCTGTTCAATGCGATGTAACAATTCATCGATTTTATCACTCAGGCCGAAAGGCATCGGCAAACGCTCATAGCTTTCCCCGGCGTTCTTGGTCATCACCAGACCACCCTTGGTTCTTCCCGTCCAGTTCCCTCTTGCCGTAGTAATAAAGCACTCCGGCGTCACCTCGGAATAGTCCGCATTTAAACAGGTAATATAGCGGTTGCCCTGTTCATCCTCAAAGGAGTTTTTGCAAGGCTTTGTTAAATCCCGGAAAGCAAAGCCGCCCAAATCTCCCACAATATCTATCACCTGTACCGGACCGCCGTTTGGACTGTACACATTTAAATGCACCGTCTCCTCGATACCGTCACACCAGTCCTCAAAGACCACTTTATCCGCTGTCAGATTCTTGGTGCGGAATACGCCGGTGCCGGAATTAAACCATGCCACGTCCTTGTTGTGAGGATTGATTTTAATGTCCGTCAGCCAGTGAAGCAGGGAACCTCCGCCATTAAACTCCGGCTTCATATAGGAAGTGCGGAAGGCGAGCTCTCCTACGCTTAGCCCATACAGCACCGGTTCCCAGGTGGTACCGTGGTCGAGGGAACGATACACAATATCTCCGTCCTGCTTACAAATAGTAGAGCACACCAAAAGTCCCGGCTGGGATTTTGTACTTGAAATTCCGCTGAAACCATAGTTTAGCATCTTTTCCTGAGATGCCTGCATCGCAAATCCCCAGGAAAATGTATTGTAAGGGGTAATATCCTCATACCCTGCAATGTTACCTTCCTCATCCAAAGCATACCGGAACACTCTGCCGCCCTGCACCTGACCGCAGTCACAGCTGTAGCTCAGCTCCAGGTTGAAGCAACGGTGCGCCGTCTGAGCAAAGGTAATGTATAAATAGGTTCCGTCATAATCATAACGCTCTGCCACATGGCCCGGCCACAAGGATTCTAATTCGCGGATATTTTCCGGTTGTGGCATTGCCTCAAAGGTAACGCCGTCATCATAGGACACATACAACGCCGGACCACGAAATCCTTCCTTATCACCAACAGTGGCGCCCGCCGTACCAACTACCAGCATGCCTGCTTTCTTCGGCGATGCCCACACAAAGGTTAAGTATTCCTCCCCGCAAACTGGGGTCTGCTGCCAGGTGTCCCCCTCGTCTCTTGTAATAAACAGACCGCCCTTCTGGCTGGCAAAATAAAGCACACCATCCCTGCATACCAGACGGTATCCGCTTCCTCTTCCGCCCCAGTTGCCGTGCACCGGAGTCGGGATTTCTTTATATGTAAAGTTTTCTCCGTAATCTCTTGAAATTGCAAAGGTTCCCGTTTCCCTACCCACGCCGCAGACTGTATAAAAGGTACCTGCCTGCTCTTCATTAAGCGCAATGGCAATCGGACAGGTTTCATTCGGGCGCTCCGGTGTCACATGGTCAATCAGGCTTTTCCACTGTTCCGTTTTTGCATCAAACCGGTAAGTGCCGCCAATATCCGTACGGCAAAACAACACATTCGGACGGGTTTTATCAAATAAAAATCCGGTGACATAACCGCCGCCCGGAATCGGGGCATTTTTATATTCATAAGGTATTTTTTTCATGCAGTCCTCCTAAAAAGATGCCGTCTGTTATGAACAAATTTATACTCTTACATTATCTCATTTTAACAGTTATTTTTCAATAATCTATGGTAAGAATTGCACATAAATTACCGGCTTTTTCTGCTAACTTTCAAATAAAATAAACCTCCGGGAACGCCAGCGCAAGCGGTTCCCCGGAGGTTTACCTTTTATCTAAAATTATTCTCCCATATATTCTTTGTCGAATACTATCTGTGCAAAATTGAAGAAGCCTAAGTACCAGACATGAAAATCATGGACACCCTGAACCTCATGCCACATGAAGTTTTCTCCGTCGGTAAGGCGGTCTGTTAAATCGCATAAACCTCTGGTTGCATTTCTGTGGGCTCCAATGGCGGTACCATCGCTCAAACCACAGATATTGTAGAAATAATGAATGTCGTATTCTTCCGGATAATCTGCCAGCTTTTGTGCAGTTACACTTGCTGAGTTACTGGTTGGTGCGGAAGAGAAGGAACCGTACCAGCTCAACACATCCAGGCATTCGCCGATACCGACATTGATGGTCTGCATGCCTCCCATGGAAAGCCCCGCCATAGCACGATGGTCGCGGGCCGCGGTTAAGTCATAACCGTTTTCATCATATTCCGCATAGGTTGCAAAGTTAGCATCAATATACGGAATCAAATCATTTTTAAGCTCCTGTCCGAACAAGTAGAAACCATCATACTTTGCACTTGTGTTTGCAAAATCTGCACAGGAACGACCGTTTGGTGTTACCACGATAAAGCCCTCGATATCACCGTAGGCAATCAGATTATCCATCATCTTTTTAACCTGGGAGCCGTTACCAGTCATACCCCATTCTCTTTCGTTACCGCCAACGCCGTGCATCAGATACAACACATTATACTGCTTTGTTTCATCATACTTCGGAGGAAGATATACAAAGGCAGGTTTTGTAAGCTCATGACCGTCCCCGGCATAGTCGTAGGTAGTATAGTGGATTTCAATTACCTGACCGCCGTTTGCCGTATTCAGTGCCGTATACTTGGACGGAACATCCACCGACTCCATTTTTGCCACTTCCGGCACCTTTAAAATTTTCTCTATTGCTTCATAATAAGCAAACTTTCTCTCGTAATCCTTGGTAAACAAACCGCAATACGGACTGTTCATCTTATAGGAATAGTCATCCTCGGACATGGATGGGTTATCACAGATACCCCAAATACTGATGTTAGTAACTACAGGCTCTTTGGAATTCAGCTCGGAAAACGCCTGGAACAAAGTTCCGTAGAAATCTGCATGCTGCGCTTCACGTCTTGCCTCGTAATTACGCACTGCCATTTCCGTGATATGTACTTCCAGCCCCAGGTCATAAAATATTTTAGCTGCGGCTTTTACCTTATTGATATCCAACTTATTTAAGCAACCGGCCTGCTTGCCGTAACCGCCGATGTAACCCTGCATACCCACACCTTCGCAAAGAATGCGGTATTCCCCGTTTTCATCCTTAGCATAGGTGTTGATGTACTTTACCAGTTCGATAATCGCATCTCGTTTTTCTTCGTAAAAGGTATTGTAATCATTATAGAACAGGGTAATGCTTACCTCCGGATTTGCCGCCTGCAGCTTCTCCACCGTATCCTTGGCATACAGGAAGGAAAGTGCCACATAATCCTCACCCATAATCTTGTAGAAGATGTTATCACCGCCGCTTCTTACAGTACGAAGGTGACGTGGGTCCTCTGCTACATACTCGCCCTCATTATCCCCCACTGCTTCATTTACTACGTCCCAGCAGTAAACCACACCCGGAAACTCTGTTTCAAAATGAGTAATCACTTCTTCGATATAATACTTTACTCTTGCTTTAATAGTTTCCGCATCCACATAGGCACCATCGTTAGTATAACCCTCGCGGAAGAACCAGTCGCACATGTAAGCGTCCCACACAAGCACATGCCCTCTGACACCGATACCCTTTTCCTGCGCAAAACCTACAATTTTGTCCGCCACAGCATAATTCATCACCGGCATACCATCCGGATTACTCTGGGAAGCCTTCTGGTCAAGCAAGGAATATGCCTTCATTTCATTGCCGGCAGTAATGCTGTTAAACTCGCTCTCTACCATAGCGGTATAAGCTTTATCGCCTACCGTGGAACCACTGATTACCGTACCAAAGGAGAATCCAAACTTTTCTGCCTGTTCCTTAATGGACGTTGCCACCAGCTCCGGCAACGGAGTCGGGAACGGCGTAGGAGTTGGCGTCGGCGTATGGGTCGGCTTTGGTGTTGCAGTAGGTTCTGCCTCCACCGTAGGTTCCGGAGCCTTGGTTGGTTGTTCTGCTGCTACTGTCGGTGTCGGCGTTTCTGCCGGACCTTCTGCTTTACCGCAGGCCGCAAGGCCAAGCAGCAACATACATCCCGCAAGTAGCGCAATCTTTCTTATTTTCATCATAGATATTACCCCCAATCATTTTCTTAAATTCAGCATAGCGTATTTCACTATAGTAACGCAATACATAACCCGCTTTGTTTTGCCCAACTATTGCGGTTTTTAAGGAAATGGTGTACACTGAATAATAGTATTTTAGAAAGAGAGAAAAATCATGTCAGAAACCCATTTAGATTGTTATCCAACCGATAAAAAAGAATTGTATACGCTCCTTGCCGAGCAGCTGACTGCCCTCACCGACGGCGAACCTCATGCCATCCCGAACCTGGCAAATTGTTCCGCCCTTTTGTTTTATGCTTTAAAAGATATTAACTGGGCAGGATTTTACTTAACCCAGACCAACGAAGCTACCGGTAAAGAATATTTACTTCTCGGTCCATTTCAGGGAAAAACCGCCTGCATCCGCATTCCGTCCGGACGTGGTGTCTGCGGTACTGCCCTTGCCACCGGAGAAATCCAACTGGTAAAAAATGTTCACGAATTTCCGGGACATATTGCCTGCGACTCCGCTTCTAACTCAGAAATTGTACTGCCGATTCGCAAAGACGGAAAAATTGTTGGTGTGCTGGATATTGACAGCCCGATAGTGGCAAGATTTGATGAAGAAGATAGAGAAGGATTACAGAAGTTAGTTGAAATTTTAGAAAAAGCCTGTGAATTTTAAATTGAAAATTTGACAGCAAAAAAGAATTGCCGTATTTGTGAATGAACCTCGCAAATACGGCAACTTTTTCTTTATCATATCTTTTATTTCATACTTAATTTCCTCTTTCTATGTAATGTATAAGTCATTACTACTAACAGAGCAAGCATGATCAGGTTTTCCAACAAAGCCAACATACCATCCATTAACAGATTCCGATACTCATGCATTGGTATCTCCGGGAAATACGCTGCAAAAGAGCAGGTGATTCCAACGGAAGCATATACACCACTGGCGATGTAAACCGGAAGGGGACTCATCATCTTCTTTCCCGAGAAAAAACGGATGCAAAGAAGCAGGCAACACAAATTCAACAGGATACCTCTCACGATAAAAAATACCGGTAATGTGCCCTCCGGCGAGACGTAGCCAAACACATTAACACATCCGAGAATAAGTGATATTCCAAAGTAACTTCCGTAAATCAATAACGCTGTTTTTGCATTTATTTTGTCCAAAAGCGCATATACCAAACTGATTCCCAGCAAAATAGTAAGCAGGAAATACTTCGGTGTTTCACTGTTATACACTAAAATATCTCCCTCTGCAAAATAAAAGCTGGTCAACTGTATAATACTTAGAACCAATACACTCATAAATGCCAGAGACAATAAAATCAGCTGCCCTCTCTTTGCTGTTGCACTTTCCAAAATAACATTTTTCTCTGCATAAAGCTTCATATCATCATCGGTTAATAAATCATCCAAGGAAACCTCCAAAAACTGTGCCATCTTTTTCGCCGTCATTAAATCAGGATAGCGGGATCCTCCTTCCCAGCGGGATACTGCCTGTCTCGTAACATATAAATTATCTGCCAGGGTCTGTTGTGTCAGTCCTTTTTCTTCTCTTACTCTTTTTAAGTTTTCTCCAAACTCAGCCATAACTGTCATTCCTTTCTTTGTCGTACTTGCTGCAGCAACCTCATTGTACTTCAAACCGGCAAATAAGGAAAGCAACATCTGAAAATTTGCGTGTTGACACAACGGTAACAGCCTAAATCAAAAAGCCATGAATTACAGGGGTTCCTGCATTCCATGGCTTTCTCCTATTGAATATCCAGCTCCGGCGGCACATCAATTTCGTCGGAAACATACTTGCCGTTTTTCTTTCGCTGGCGCACACATTCTGTTAATAAATATTCTATCTGTCCGTTCACCGATCGGAAGTCGTCTTCCGCCCACGCAGCGATGGCGTTGTACAACTTTTCTGATAATCGGAGCGGAATCTGCTTTTTCCCTGTGTCTGCCATAATTTAATACAAGCTTCCTGAATTTACAATTGGCTGTGCGTCGCGGTTTCCGCAAAGAACCACTAACAGATTGGAGACCATGGCTGCTTTTCTCTCCTCATCCAACTGCACTACCTGCTTTTCATTCAGGCGCTCTAACGCCATTTCTACCATACCAACAGCACCGTCCACAATCATCTTTCTTGCATCGATGATGGCAGATGCCTGCTGACGCTGTAACATTACCGCTGCAATTTCCGTTGCATAAGCAAGGTAAGTAATTCTTGCTTCGATAATTTCAATACCTGCTTCTTCTACACGCTGCTGGATTTCGTCGCTGATACGCTTTGCCACCACATCACTGGAACCACGGAGACTTCCTTCATCGGCAATGCCGTCACCGGTGGTGTCTACATTAGGAGCCACATCGTAAGGATATAAACGAACAATATTTCTTAAAGCACTGTCACACTGCAGGGAAAGGAATTCCTTGTAGTTGTTTACGTTGAATACTGCCTTTGCCGTATCCTTTACTCTCCAGGTTACCGCAATACTGATTTCCACCGGATTGCCGAGGCAATCATTAATCTTCTGACGGCTGTTGCTTAAGGTCATAATCTTTAACGGAATCTTTTTGTCTAACATTTCTGCTGTGGTGGCCGCTACCTTAACGTCACCGCTCTGGTTTAATTTGGTTGCAGCTGCCGGGTTATAACTGGTACAGAATGGATTTACCCAGTAAAAACCATCTTCCTTTAATGTACCCACATACTTACCAAACAAAGTAAGCACTACTGCCTCCTGTGGCTTTAATACTCGGAGACCGCAAAGCGGAATCCAGCCCAGACATACCACTACAATGCTGATAACCAGCGGAATCACTACATCGTTGTTTCCCTTTTCTACCTGTACCGCGCAAAGGATACAGCCCGCAATGGCCGCTGCCAATACCAAAAGATTAACCAGCAACACTAACATACCGTTCTTTTTACCTTGTAATACTTTTTCTTCCATAATAAAACCTCCTTAAACTTATTTACTTGCTTTCTCTAATTCCCAATCAGTCTTAGCTGATATCAAAATGATATCATTAATATTTCACCCTGTCAATATATCCCATAAAAGAAAATTGTTGAGAATTTTTATCAATACTATATTGACAGATTCTTTGTCTTTGATTATAATAATAGTAACAATTATCATTATTGTTATGAAAGGAGGTTTTCTATGGCAGGTGTCAAATTCAGCAGACAGCGCCAGGCAATTATCGATTACCTGTGCAGTACTAAGGAGCACCCCACTGCCGAAACGGTTTATACCAATGTCCGTATCAACTACCCTAATGTCAGTCTCGGCACGGTATACCGCAATTTAAATCTTTTAGCGGATGAGGGAGAAATCCTCCGTTTAACCTGCGGCGACGGTTCCGACCGGTTCGATGGCAACCCGAAGCCCCACTACCACTTCTTATGTAACGGTTGCGGCAGGGTTATCGACTTAGATGTCGAACCAATGAACCACATCGACGTTCTGGCAGCCGCCGGTTTCGACGGAACCATCGAAGGACACACCGTTTTATTCAACGGAAAATGTGGAAATTGTAAAAATAGTAAAAATTACTAATTTAGGCGTTGACAAACAGAAAAACTTATGATAATATCAAATCAGTAACAATTACTGATTTTGTTACAAGAAAGAAAAACAAAAAGAAGCATATAAATTATTTAAACGAAAAGGAGATTAAAATTATGGCAAAGTATGTATGTAGTGTTTGTGGTTATGTTCATGAAGGTGACGCAGCTCCTGCGGAATGTCCGGTATGTCACGTAGGTGCAGAAAAGTTCAACAAGCAGGATGAAAAGATGTCCTGGGCAGCAGAGCACGTTGTTGGTGTAGCACAGGGTGTTCGCGAAGATATCCTCATGGATTTACGCGCTAACTTCGAAGGCGAGTGCCACGAAGTTGGTATGTATCTTGCAATGGCAAGAGTAGCCCACAGAGAAGGTTACCCTGAAATCGGTCTCTACTGGGAAAAGGCAGCTTGGGAAGAAGCGGAGCACGCTGCAAAGTTCGCTGAATTACTCGGTGAAGTGGTAACTCCATCCACAAAGAAGAACTTAGAACTCAGAGTTGTTGCAGAAAACGGCGCAACTGCAGGTAAGTTCGATTTAGCTAAGAGAGCCAAGGAATTAAACCTTGACGCTATCCATGATACCGTGCATGAAATGGCCCGCGACGAGGCAAGACACGGAAAAGCTTTCGAGGGTCTGTTAAACAGATACTTCGGTTAAGATGTAATTTCGCACAACGCAATTGCATAGGTGCTATCATAAGTTAAAAATCAAGGCTCCCGCAAGCTTGCTTGCATGGGAGCCTGATTTTTTAGCTTATGTAAGGGCGTAGCCCTCGCATGGCATAAATGCCATGCGGAATAGCACCGCAGCCAGATGGTGTTTACATCACCTTCGAACAACATAACTGTCTGGCCGACCGCCATCCATGAGGAAGTAGCGAAGCGGATTCCGAATGGATTTCATGTTTCATCACACACAATGGGTAGTTATTCATTTACCATCTCTCTTGTCTTTTCTGCCATCCTATGCTAAAATGATTACATTATCATTACTTTATTTGGAGGAAACCATTATGGATATGGAATGCAGCAGAAAAATTAAAGAATTACGGGAATCTACCGGTATGAACCGCAGGGAATTTTGCGATTATTTTGATATTCCGTACCGTACTGTTACCGAATGGGAACGTGACAACCGTCATGCCCCGGAATACCTTATCCGTTTATTAGAATACTATATCCGTACAGAAAATCTGGTAAAAAAAGATACTAAATAATTAAATCTTTATCTCTCCTCATTGTATTTCTACTTATGGCATGATATAATATAAACTGTTCACGAAAGTGTTCATATTACGCATGAGAAGGAGATTGTTATGGCTAAGAAAAATGGGGCTCAGTCTGTAGAAACTATTTCCGGCAGACACATTGTTCTTTCCGCAGGAGTCGGAAAAACAAACATTGATGAATTAAAATGGTTAGAAGAAACTGTATTAGGTGAAGCAAAAGCATGGAAGTCCACCGGTTGGGCATACATTGCTGACTGTTCCCAGATGAGTCCGGTTTCTCCGGCAGAAGGCACACAGCTTGTTCACATGACTCAGGCATTCGTAGAAGGCGGCTGTAAAGCATTTGGTTTTGCCGAAGGAAAGAGCATTATGTTAAAGGTTCAGGCACAGAAAAACACGGAGCGCTCTCAAACCGGAGTTCTCGAAGGTCACTTTGCAACCGTAGAAGAAGTTCTTGACTGGTTAAAGAACGACGTAAATATTTAAAAAATCGGGATGTTGCAATCACGCAACATCCCTTTCTTTTTCATCTGTTATTCCACTATCAGTGCAGCTGAACCATATGCTTTTATCGGTCTTCCCGCATCATCAAACTCCGTAGTATAACGAACCCGGAACGGGATACGTTTTTCCGTTAACGGAATGACAGCTTCTAATTCTTTTACCCCGGCTTCTATCTGACGATGCCAGTCACGATACATATCATGAACCTCCGGAGGGAAAACGCCCAATTCAAAAGCACTTTCCGGATAATTGGCAAGTACATGCGGAAGTCCCAAATCTCTCATGCATCGGAAACAAGGATGCATCTCTTTCGTTGCAACATTGTACTCCCAATAATATATATTGACCTGTTCACTGGCCATTTTGAAACGATGCTCACTTTCCATAAGTTCATAATAATGTTTCATTTCATTGGTCACATTATGAACGCGGGCATAGAATAAATAACTACCCTCACTCTTACCGATTACCTGTACACTGCTTCGGATACAAATATGATCTTCGCCACAGCATTTGGAAAAAACAGTACGCCAGGTGTCACATTCCTGCTCCTCCATCGATTCTATTGCTCGTTCCAACATACTGATATATATCTTCTTATTTTCATCATCAAAAGTAGCCAATAAATCTCTTTCGATAATATCTTTTTCTGTCAGATTCATGCCCATTTCCTTCAGATACTTTTTGTTTACTCTAAGCACTTCCAACTTATTATTATGATAATCAAAAATTGCAGCTCCGCCGACGTAATTGCTGAAAATTAATGTTTCCTGAGACCTTGGATCCCAAAATTCGGAAGAATTTAAATTTTCAACCAAGTGCATCTGTGGGTCTAAATTGCTTACCGTACTTCCTGTCAGAATCTGTACATACTGCTCCTCCGGCAATGGTCTGGAATATAAATATCCCTGAATGTAATTACAACCGATGCTGCGCAGGAAATCCGCCTGCTTTAAAGTTTCTACACCTTCTGCAATAACAGGAACCTTTAACCACTTTGCCATACGTACAACCGCACTCAAAATAGTGCCGCCGCGGGTGTTATTTGTTTCTTCAGATAAGAATAACATATCCAGCTTGATAATATCCATTTCGATGTCCTTCAGAACATTTAAAGAAGAATATCCGCTTCCGAAGTCATCCATCTCCACTATATATCCATAACTGTGCAGGCGCTTAATCATTTCATTTACCTGCTCATTTCCGCCCATAATTGCAGATTCCGTAATTTCCACCCGGAGATAATTTGCCGGGACATCATATTTCTTACGGATTTCTTCTAATTTTTCTGCAAAATCTGTCAAGAAAATATCGTGACGGCAAAAGTTTGTAGAAACCGGAATGATTGGTAATCCCTGCGCTTTACAGCGATGCAGGAAATCACACGCCTGCTCAAATACATAAAAGTCTAATTTAGATATATAACCGTTCTTTTCAAAAATCGGGATGAAAATTCCCGGTGAAATAAGGCCTCTGTCCGGATGCTTCCATCGTACCAGAGCTTCTGCACCGATAATACTGCCGTCTGCATGGTTATATTGCGGCTGATAATATAATACAAACTGCTTATCTTCCAATGCAACGCCGGCAATACCTAAAATATCCTGCTCGGTAAGCATAGCTGCACGTAATGATTCCTGATAGTAGCTTACCTTAACCGTATAACTTCCCTTAATAGTGGACTGCGCAAGCAAAGCACGATCAATCATCATACCTGCCGGCAGCACACTGTCACAAGTAACATAAATACCCATATTACACATTATTTCAAAAGGTAAATCATAGTCAGCAATACGGTCTATCAATGTATCTACCAGAATACCCAATTCTTTACCCGATGTTTTGGTAAAGAAAATAAAACGGTCAGCATTAGAGCGACAAATAATATCTTCCGGATGTAAGGTTTTCTCCAACGTTGCTGCAATATGCTTTAACAGGCGGTCACCTTCCACATTACCGAAAAGATCGTTTACCGCCTTAAATCGGAGCACATCAAAGCAAACCAGCGCATATTCGCCGGCTAAAATGCCTTTTTCATCTTTACGGAGTACATCCTCTACATCATCACAAAATCTGTTGTGCTGCAGAAGACCGGTTAACATATCTCGGCCGCCCCGCTCTATTTCTGCCAGTTCTTCCTGAATGTCCGTGAAAGTAAGCGTAATCGGACCGCCCGGCACCGGAATGGCATAGCCATGGCAATACCATCGCCGCATTCCGTCTGCACCTTTTAGGTATACCTCTCCAAAGAATACCTCCTGGCCTTTGGAGGATGCAATTTCGTTAAACTTTTCTTCCATCTTCCGTATCGGAAGTTCTGCTGCCACTCCGTCTTCACGGAAAATCTCCCATAACATTCTGTCGTCATAGGTTCCCCATAAAAATTTTCCCGTTTTAGGAGGATAATTAAATTTTCCTGTTGCCCGGTCATACGTAATCAAAAGATTGTTCTCATATGCGCGGGCTATTCGTCTACTGGTACCCATACATGCTCTCCCAACACTCATAAAAGTGCATCGTTCATCCTTATACTACCAATTATGCCAAACTTGCATTGCTTTTTCAATAATTTTACAGTGAAAACTCATTTTTTTACAGAATTTTTACTTTTTTGTGAACTTTTTGATTTAATTTACTGTAATCCTATCTCCCGAACTACCCCATCCGAATCAATTTCCACATTAACGGAGATGTCCTCTAAGTGCTGATACAGTTTTTCTATTTCTTCCTGCCCGGTCAAAATAGTTGTTGTATTATTCTGTTGAACCGCTGGTATTACAGTTACTTCAATCTGCGGGTTCTCCCTTTCACCTACAATATGAAGTTCCAACAGCATAGTTTGTAATGTTCTTTTATTGAACCAGAAGTTACCAAGACTATAGATAACAGGCTTTCCATTATAAAACTCCATTCCTTGCAAACAATGAGAATGGGAGCCGATGATTACATCTGCACCGGCATCCAGATAAAGCTTTCCTGTGGTCAATTGAACTTCTTCCAACACCGTACTGTATTCCGTGCCCCAATGAACACATGCCAGAACAATATCTGCATTTGCATCCGCTTCCTTTATGGTTTCCAAAAACAATGCGGTATCGTAGCAACGTAAAATACCGGGTTCTGTTTCTGTAGCCTGTGGTGTCATTACATTTTTTTCCGCCCGTGATGCAGCTACAAAAGCAATTGTAATACCATCTGCCTCCACATAATACGGCGACATTGCCTCTTCCAGGTTTCTCCCTGCACCAAAGTAACCGATTCCTGCTGTTTCCAGTGTGTCAAAGGTATCCAGAATAGCCTCTTTTCCATAGTCAAACACGTGATTGTTAGCCAACAAAGCCAAGTCCACTCCCATTTCTTTAAGAAGTGATACTCGCTCCGGTTTAGCTCGGAACGTATACATTTTTCCTTTCATTGGCTCTCCCCGGTCAGAAAAAGTAAATTCATTATTGACGCACATAATATCTGCACGCTTCATAGTTTCTAACAGTTCCGGCGAAATGCATCTGTCCAAATTCTGTCCGGCATCCTTCCACTGCCGGATTGTTACCGCATCCTCCGCCAAGGAGATATCTCCTGCAAAACATATAGTAATATCCAACGGGTCCGGTGTTGGTGTAGATGAAATCGTTGGTGTTGATGTGTTTGTCACTGTAGGTACCGGTGTTGCCGTTGGTGACGGTGTTGCCGTCGGTATCGGCGTATATTTTCGGCTGGGTACATCCGTCACAAGCGGCGGTGTACATTCATAAGAACGGTATACCATCGTCGGTGATGGTGTAACTTCGTTTTGTACGCTGTTTCCGCATCCCGCCGTCAGGCAAAGAATGCAGAGCACATAGAAAAGAATCATTTTATTTCCCTAACTTCTTTCTCTGCTGTCCGGAGGTAATCTTAACCGCCAGACTTCTTGGGGCTACCTTACTTGCCAGCGTCGAAGCCTTCATCAGTAACGTAGGTACAATCACTACCTGACGTTTAATCATATGCTTCAAAGCATATTCCACGCAGTATTCCGGAGTAATTCCCTTTAACGTAAATTCCACATTTGCCACATCATAAAATTCTGTATCCACCGGTCCCGGACAAAGAGCACCTACATATACCCGGCTGTCCATTTCCTTTAACTCCTGTGCAATTGCCTGGGTTAAGCTGGACACATATGCCTTGGTTGCATAATAGGTTGCCATATAAGGACCTGCCGGAAGCAGACCCGCAGAGGAAGCTACGTTTAAAATATATCCGTGATTTTCCTTCTGCATCTTCTGCAACATTTTTTTACACAGAGTATGCATGGCCTTCACATTTACATCAATCATATCCAGTTCCATGTCAAGATCGCTTTCCAGGAAAGAATTGCAATCGCCAAAACCTGCATTGTTAATGAAAATGTCCACTTTGTAATCTTTTATTATATCAAAGAAGCGTAGACATTCCTCTGTTTTTGATAAGTCTGCCGGAACAATCACGCACTCTACCGGAAGGCTTTCTGCTAAGGCTTTCAGTCTTTCTTCTCTTCTCGCGGTCAGAATCAATTTATACCCCTTGTCAGCCAACTGCTTTGCAAATTCTGTACCAAGGCCGGCACTTGCTCCGGTAATTACCGCATAATTTTTCATCGTATGCTCCTTCCTCCGGCAATACGCCGGACAAATCCAAATCATTCTAAGGTTATCCAATATTTTTCCAACCACACATCTTCGATGTGTTCGTATACTTTTTCCTCGAAAACACCACCGCAGGAAAGAATTGTTCTGCGGCTTGCTTCATTGTCCACCAGACAGGATATCAGAACACGCTTCAATCCCAGAGTTTCCTTGCAATAGATAAGTGCCAGCTTCAGCATTTTTTTCGCATAGCCTTTTCTTCGCTCCGTCGGTCGCACGGAATAACCGATATGTCCCGCAAATTTCCGTAAGTACTCATTTAATTCATGACGCACCTGCAACATTCCGTAGATGCGTCCGGTATCGGTATCCGTGAGAACAAACTGGGTAGCAGGGACTTTGTTCTCCGGTACTGTCTTAGGATTTTCTTTCAGGGCATTCTGCTTTAACCACTCCAGCGGGTCTTCTACACGGCGAAGGACCCCCGTACCATCCATGGAACTTCCCGCCAAAATCATTTCTTCCCGAAAAGAACGTATTTCCTCCGCGAAGGACACATCCGGCTTCACCAGTATAACATTTTCTTTTCCCCATGCTACCATACTGCTTCCTCATTATCTTTCTGTGATCGGATCACCAAACGCAATCTTCTTCCATTTACCCTTCAGGTAGAATACCAAAGTTACCAATGCACCCAATAACCAGGAGCACAAAAGGGAAACAAATACAAATTTCTTATCACCCATCGGAAGCTCCGGTGTTTTACTCAAATGAACTAACAAATATGCCAAAGGTACTCTCACACCAACCGTTGTGAACAGGGAAATCCACATCGGAGTCAAAGTATCTCCTGCGCCGCGCATTACACCGGACAAGCTTTGGGTTACTGCCATGGCAATATAGCCTGCTGCAATAATACCCATCATGTTACGGCTTAATTCAACCAATTCTTTGGTATCTGTGAAAATACCCATTAACTGCTTACCAAACAACAGAATCAAACCGGTCATTACGGTGGAAGTCAATACCGCTACTAAGGTACCTTGTTTTGCACCTTGGATAACACGGTCTTTCTTACCGGCCCCCACATTTTGACCTGTATAGGTAGTCATTGCCGTACCAAAGGAGAAATTCGGCAGCATGGCAAAACCGTCCACGCGCATTACAATTACATTGGCCGCAATAAACATTTCACCAAAGCTGTTGGTTAAGGACTGTACCGTAATCATAGCCAGGGACATAATCGCCTGAGTCAGACCGGAAGGCAATCCGAGTTTAATTACGCTCATAGAAAATTTCTTGTTCAATTTCATGTACTTGATGCCCATATCAAAATGTTCCATCATCTTTGTCAAACGGCGATAGCAGAGAATAGCAGAAATTGCCTGGGCAATAATGGTAGCCCATGCCACACCGGCAACTCCCATGTTTAACTGTGCTACAAACAACAAGTCAAGTACAATATTAATCACTGTTGCTACCAGAAGATAAACCAACGAAGAAAAAGCATCGCCAAGACCCCTGAGGATACCGCCTAAGATATTATAGTACGCGCTACCGATACATCCTACCAGTAAAATAAGCAGATAGCCGTGACACCAATCCAAAATACTCTCCGGTGTTTTTAACATTACAAGCAGCGGGCGGGTTACAAATACCGCTAATACCATAATAATAGCGGATGCAATACCTGTCAGAGTAATACAGTTACCAATCGTATAAGAAAGATTTTCCCTCTGCTTCGCTCCGAAATACTGGGCTACCAAAATTCCGGCGCCCATACTGATACCGACAAACAACACCAGCAATAAGTTCAAAATCGGTGCAGAGCTTCCGACTGCAGATAACGCATTATCGCCTACATACTTACCAACTACAATGCTATCCACCGTACTGTATAACTGCTGTGCGATGTTACCGATTAACATCGGCAGGGTAAACATAACAATCTGCTTCCAAGGAACTCCTACGGTCATATCCGTAGCCTTAAATAAACTCTTAATTCGTTCTAACATTTTCTTCTCTCCTGTTACACAAGTTTCTTTCGTCGTATTATTCTGTTATTTTTTATTTGCCGGTTCCACATTAATACTCTTGCCTTTTATCTTGGCATTCTTCATTACCTGGATTACTTCTGCGGCATATTCTCTCGGAACCTCAACAAAGGTATATTTATCATACATGTCAATGCTACCGATTAACTTACCCGGCATACCGGTTTCTCCGGCAATGGCGCCAAGGATGTCCCCCGGACGGACCTTCTGCTTTTTACCAAGATTAATAAACAGACGAACCATTCCGGCTTCCGCACCGGTGTCACCGAATTCCATGCCTTTTTCCTGCTCGAGACTTGCATCAGAATCACCCATCTGCATCTTTAAAAACGCTGCTGCAACCTCCAGGGAAGAAATATCATATTCATTTACTTTGTCCTCAATAATCCGGAGCATATCTTCCAAATCATTATTCTCAATCACTTCAAATACACGGTCCATGATTTTTTCCGCTTTAATGGCGCTGACATCATTCAAAGACGGAATCGGCTGCAAGTGCACCTTCGTCTTACAAAACCGCATAATATCCTTCAACTTATAAATTTCGCGGCCTACCACAAAACTAAAAGCTCTTCCGGTTCTTCCGGCACGACCGGTTCTTCCGATACGGTGCACATAATATTCATCATCCTGCGGAATATCGTAGTTAAATACCGCTTCCACGTCATCTACATCAATACCCCTGGCTGCCACATCCGTTGCTACCAGAATATCGGTTTTTCCGCTTCGGAAGGTCTCCATTACACGGTCACGCTGTACCTGCTTTAAATCCCCGTGCAGGGCTTCCGCAAAATATCCCCGGAGCTGAAGAGCGGAAACCAGTTCATCCACCTGCTTTTTGGTATTGCAGAACACCAGGGAAAGCTTCGGATCATACATATCAAGAAGCCGGCAAAGCACCTCAAGCTTAGTGTTCGGTCTTACTTCATAATAATATTGTTCAATTTTCGGTACCGTCAGTTCTTTCTTTACTACCTTGACCAGCGCCGCATCCTTTTGGTAGTTCGCCACAATTTCCATAATCGGCTTTGGCATGGTAGCAGAAAACAATAAGGTTTGTCTTTCTTCCGGTAAGTCTTGTAAAATGGTTTCAATATCCTCGCGGAATCCCATGTTTAGCATTTCGTCCGCTTCATCTAAAGTAATCATTTTTACCTGATCCATTTTTAACGTGTGGCGGCGCATATGGTCCATCACACGGCCCGGAGTACCGATTACAATCTGTACTCCGCCTTTTAAAGAACGAATCTGTTTATTGATATCCTGCCCGCCGTAAATCGGGAGTACTTTAATTCCATGTAAAAACTTAGCTAACTTTCTGATTTCTTCCGCCACCTGAATGGCAAGTTCTCTGGTCGGGCAAAGAATCAGTGCCTGCAGCGCCCTGCTCTTTGGGTTTATCATTTGCAGCATCGGAATTCCGAAAGCCGCAGTTTTTCCCGTTCCGGTCTGGGCCTGACCGATAATGTCCCTGCCCGTCATAACTACCGGAATGGCCTCTGCCTGAATCGGTGTCATTTCTTCGAAGCCCATTTCCTGCACCGCACGCAAAATTGGTGCCTGTAATTCCATTTCATCAAATCTCATATAATTTACTAATTCTCTCCATTTCTTTATTGCACTAACTATTTAGTTTAGCATGATTTGGTAGCAACGTCAAGAAATCATAAAATTGAACTTTTCTTGTTGTCGCTTCTATTTCAATTCAGAAATTGAACTTTTGCAAATTAACTATTGAACTTTTTGTATTTCTCCTATATAATCAAAAAAGAATCATTAACATCGGAAGGAGGCTTCAACATGGAAAGTTCAATTTTCGCAACCCGACTAAATGAATTATTGCAGCAAAAGAAAATAAAACAAGTGGAACTTGTCCGACTGGCTGAGGAAAAAGGAATCAAGCTGGGTAAAAGCCACATCAGTCAGTATGTGTCCGGAAAAACCGTTCCCCGCAAAGAAATTCTTCATTTTTTAGCCGATGTACTCAGTGTAGAACCGGACTGGCTGCTTGGCAAGGCAGATGCAGAAAAACCGGCCGGTCATATACAAAAAACAAACGAATCCGAAACAAAAAAGTTCAATTCACATAATCAGAAAGAAGGCAGCAGCATGAGAGAATTTAAAAAATCCAACAAGTTAGAAAATGTATTATATGATGTAAGAGGTCCTGTCGTAGAAGAAGCAGCAAGAATGGAACACGAAGGAACCCAGGTATTAAAATTAAACATCGGTAATCCGGCACCGTTCGGCTTCCGTACTCCGGATGAAGTTATTTATGATATGCGCCGTCAGTTAACCGACTGCGAAGGTTATTCCGATTCCAAGGGCTTATTTGCAGCAAGAAAGGCAATCATGCAGTATGCCCAGATTAAGAACATCCCAAATGTATCCATGGATGATATCTACACCGGTAACGGTGTCAGCGAGCTCATTAACTTAAGTATGTCCGCCCTCCTGGATGACGGTGATGAAGTATTAATTCCTTCTCCGGACTATCCTCTCTGGACCGCCTGCGTAACACTTGCCGGAGGTAAGGCCGTTCACTACATTTGTGATGAACAGTCCGAATGGAACCCGGATATCAACGACATAAAAAAGAAAGTAACCAGTCGCACCAAAGCCATTGTTATCATTAATCCGAACAATCCTACCGGTGCCCTGTATCCAAAGGAAATATTAGAGCAGATTGTTGCCATCGCAAGAGAGCACCAGTTAATGATTTTCTCCGACGAAATTTATGACCGTCTGGTTATGGATGACTTAGAACATATCTCCATTGCTTCCCTTGCTCCGGATTTGTTCTGTGTTACCTTCAGTGGATTATCCAAATCCCACATGATTGCCGGCTTCCGTATCGGCTGGATGATTTTAAGCGGCAACAAAAATATCGCAAAGGACTACATCCAGGGATTAAACATGTTATCCAACATGCGCCTTTGCTCCAATGTTCCGGCACAGTCCATCGTACAGACTGCCCTGTGGGGTTATCAAAGTGTCAAAAACTACATTGTTCCGGGCGGACGTATTTACGAACAGCGTGAATATGTTTACAAAGCATTAAACGACATTCCGGGTATTACAGCCGTAAAGCCAAAAGCAGCCTTTTATATCTTCCCAAAGATTGATACTAAAAAGTTCAATATTACAAACGACGAAAAGTTTGCGTTGGATTTGCTTCGCGACAAGAAGCTTCTGCTTATCAACGGCCGCGGCTTTAACTGGTCCGAACCTGATCACTTCCGTGTAGTTTATCTGCCACGTGTGGAAGTATTGGAAGATGCCATGGGCAAGTTAAAGGATTTCTTAAGTTATTACCGTCAGATGTAGAAGGAGGAAATTATGAAAAAAAGAGTATTAGCGTTGCTTTCGGTTTTATGCCTTGGCGTGGGATGCCTGGGTGCCTGCGGAAATTCCACCGGCACTGATGTAGCTCCAACTGCAGAACCAACTGCCACCACAGCTCCGACAGCCACTCCGGAGCCTACCGCCACCACAGCTCCGACAGCCACTCCGAAACCGACCGCTACTCCGACTCCGGAAACCTCCGGTCCTGCCGATTTAACCTATAATTTTAACGATTTGACCTACTATCAGTCCTACGGTACCGATTATACCATAGAAGCGGACGGTTCCATTTCCTTAAAGTTCAACGGACTGTATCAGGAAATCAAGCTAAGCTTACCTATGCCACTGGATATGAGTTACTGTACCGGCGTTACCGTAAAAATGAAAAGTGAAGTGGGAAACCTTTGTGTCAAGCTCTATGACGAAAGCTTTGCAGAAGTATTCCAGCGCTACGACGGAATGACAAACGGCATTGCAGACCATGCCTTATCACCGGTTCTTACTACAAAGGTAGCCGGTATCGGTTTAATGGCCTGCACCGAAATGAGTGACTACTCCGGATTTGTTGCCAATGTATATTCCGTCACCTTCCATATGAAGGCAGGATATGATTCCGGCACTCCGGCACCTACTGCCACTCCGATACCGGTTGATCCGAACGACACCGGTATTTGGGAAAATAATACGGATGTATCCTGGATTGATACGACAAAGCCAATGATTGCTTTTACTTTTGACGATGGACCGGTTGGCGCTGCCAATACCTCCTACTCCATCCGTATTCAGGATGCTTTAGCTGCATCCGGACAGCACGCCACCTTCTTCTATTGGGGCAACCGCATCAACAAAACCAACGAAGCAGAAATTAAGCGTGCTTACGATATGGGCTTTGAAATCGGTAATCATACCTACTCCCATACCGATTTAACCACGTTAACACCGGAAAAGATGCTGGATGACATTGCAAAATGTGCAGACAAACTCACGGCCATTACCGGATTAGAACATTTCCTGATCCGTCCGCCGTATCTTGGTACTAACCAGACCGTACGCTCCACTGTCCGTGAACCAATGATTAACTGCAGCATCGATACCAAGGAC
This sequence comes from Lachnospiraceae bacterium, assembly GCA_045531955.1. GTDB lineage: Bacteria > Bacillota > Clostridia > Lachnospirales > Lachnospiraceae > SIG299. Next base: position 35,774 of record JAZSFC010000027.1, read on the forward strand.
TGGGCCGGTGCTACTGCAGATGAAATCATGAATACCATCAATACCCAGAAAAAAGACGGTGCAATTGTCCTGATGCATGAAACCTACGCCGCTACCGCAGAAGCCATGGAAACACTGATTCCGCAGTTGGTAGCTGAAGGCTGGCAGATTGTTTCCGTTTCCGAATTATTCAAGGCCAAAGGCTTAGAACTGAAGGATGGTCAGGTATATAACCAGGCAAAGTAACTCATCAAAAGCTTGAATCCAAATACAAAATATAGTATAATCTATATCGGACGCAGCATATATGCGGTGCTGCGTCCTTTTCTTATCAAAAACAAGGAGACGTAACTTTATGGCTTGGTATGACGAGGCAGTCTTTTATCACATTTACCCACTGGGGCTTACAGGCGCTCCGAAACAAAATTCCTACGGAGAGCCGGAACATCGTTTAACTACACTTCTTCCATGGATTTCCCATATAAAGTCCATCGGATGTAATGCACTTTATATCGGACCGCTGTTCGAATCTGTGGGACACGGCTACGAAACTACCGATTACAAGAAGCTGGACAGCCGTCTTGGCACCAACGAAGACTTAACAAACTTTGTTGCCGAGTGCCACGCACAGGGCATCCGGGTTATTTTAGACGGTGTATTCAACCACACCGGAAGAGATTTTTTTGCATTTAAAGACATTCAACAGAACCGGGAAAATTCCCGCTACAAAGATTGGTACTGCAACGTAAACTTTTGGGGCAACACCGAATATAACGATGGTTTTTCCTACGAAAACTGGGGTGGCTACAACTTACTTGTAAAATTGAACCAGCATAATCCGGAGGTTCAAAATTACATCTGCGACGTCATCCGCTTTTGGGTTTCCGAATTTGACATTGACGGTATCCGCTTAGATGCTGCCGATGTTCTTGATTTCAATTACATGCAGTGCATGCGCCGGGTAGCAAACGAAATCAAGCCGGACTTCTGGCTTATGGGCGAAGTAATCCACGGTGATTACAACCGCTGGGCAAATGAAAACACCCTGCATTCCGTAACCAATTATCACTTACACAAAGCACTCTACTCCGGTCACAACGACCACAATTATTTTGAAATTGCCCACACGATAAAGCGGCTAAACGACATGGGTAACTTAAAGCTTTACAATTTTGTGGATAATCACGATGTGGAGCGTATTTATACAAAGCTCTCCAACAAAAAACACTTTGCACCGGTACACATTTTAATGTATACCCTTCCCGGTGTTCCTTCCGTTTACTACGGCTCGGAATTTGGCATTGAAGGAAAAAAAGAGCGCTATTCCGATGATTCCCTGCGCCCTGCCCTTGCTTTGTCTGATTATATAAACGCAGCGGAAAACAACCCTTGCACTAAGTTAATTTCCGCACTGGGCAAACTCCGTCAGAATACGCCGGCACTCTCTTACGGTGCCTATAAAGAGTTGCGCCTTACCAACTGTCAGTACGCCTTTGCAAGAAATTATAACGGTCAATCTGTTATTGTTACCGTAAACAACGCGGACAATGACGAAACCCTGACCCTGCCTGCAGGCAATTCCTCAGAGTATGTTGGTGCCCTGTCCGGCACAAAAGTGGCAGTTAATAGCGGTTCTATTACTGTTACAATTAAGGCAAATTCCGGTGATATCTGGATTCCGGCAGAAACCGCAAAGGAAACCTATGATGTGGTGATGGAACCGGTGGTAACGGAAAGAAACGAATATGTACCGCAGAACGAAACCATTACAACTGAAACGGTACAGGAAATTGTAGAAGAAACAGTAGTTGAACCTACTCCTGCTCCTACACCGGAACCTGCAAAAGCTCCTGTTACCGTTCCAAATAAACCTTACGAGGAAATGACCGTGGAAGAACTCCAGGCCGCCATCTTAGAACGCATGGCAAAGAACGGTCCTGTCACAGACCAAATGAAGAAAGATGTAACAGAAAATGTTTGGCAGAATTCCTTAGTTACCTGGATTAGGAGTTTTCAATAGACTGCAAAATAAAAAAACACCATCTGCTCAAAACATGCAGATGGTGTTTTCAATTATACTAGCACAAAATAAGTCCGCACAACATTGCACAACATGCCGCCACACTACATAAAAGCGCAACAGCAAGCTGAATTTCTTCAGATTTCCTATCATACTTTTCCTGAAGTTCAACCCGTTCCTTTGAGTCTTTGGTATGAATTTCTTCGTCCATACGACCGGGAATAAAACCGAACAGTGGTATCAGCACTAGTAAAAGGGCTCCCAACTTTGAACCATATTTCCCGTTACCCACATGAAATAAAGCATTGTTATTAAGTACATCCGGGAGAAACAGCCAAATAACAAAGCTGATAAGCATTCCAATAATTATTATGAAAATCCGGATGGCTCTTAATTGCTGTGAACTAAGTTTTTTCATTTGTTCGCCCCCCATTTTTCTTATCTAAGAAACAATAGTTTTATATTTTTTTACCTTTTCCTGTACACATACTCGTAGTATTACAGTGGGGACACTTAAGCAGATGCTCGTCAAACACATGATACACTAAAATCGCATTCGTCCATTTAGGTTGAAACTTTGCTCCGCAATTTCCGCATGCAAAATAATGTTTACTATACGCTATAGCACCGGCTATGATTATACCCGCTATTACAGCGACAGTAACGATTACAATAATTACAAGTGTTTTACCCATAAGCAGCACCTCCATAAAATATTTATTTCTAAATTAATTCTATCTCTTACACGTTCCTCTGTCAATCAATAAGTAAGCTATTGTTAGTTAAAACATAAACTTTTACCTCCGTCTGTTCCGGGCTTTCTCGTGCTAAAATAAAACATCCCTCTGTAAGCGCCTGAGCTTGTCGTTGAAGCTTACAGAGGGATGTTTTATTTATTCTTATTTACCAGCGATTGTCATTTCCTTAATCAGCACAGACGGAGAACCGCATCTGGAAGACCCAAGTGCAAACGGATTGAACTTTAAGTCTTCACCTACACTTGCAATCTCCTTTAACAGTGTAAAGAAGTTACCGGATACGGTAATGCTCTTTACCGGCTTGCCCTTCTTACCATCCGTAATGCAGAAACCGGATGCCGCCAGGGAGAAGTCACCGGTGATTGGGTTCGCACCGGCATGCATACCTTCTACACTCGTTACGTAAATACCGTCGCCTGCTTCTGCCATTAAATCTTCCAAAGTGCCCTTTACCGGGTTGATATAGAAGCTGTATGGGCGGATGCCTACGTTAGAAGCATAGGATGCCTTATGGCCGTTACCTGTAGTTTTTACGCCTGCCACAGCCGCTGTCTTCAAGTTATGAAGCAAGGTCACAAACTGACCGCTTTCAATCACGTTCTTCTTGTAAGTAGCAACACCTTCATCGTCAAAAGTTGCCTTTACTAAAGCGTCTGCTCTCATTGGATCGTCAGTTAAGGTTACGATGTCTGCCGCAATCTTTTCGCCCTCTTTACCCTTTAACAGGGAAAGGCCTTTCTGAGCTGCCTCTGCAGAGAATACGGAAGCATATGTGGATAACATGCTTGCCATAACCTTGTTGGAGAACACCACCGGATATTTACCGCTTGGTACCGGCTCAGCACCGATGGTATCTACCGCATCCTTTACTGCTTCCGCAGCAATCTTTTCTTTATCGAAAGAATCAAACTTACCGGAAGAAACCTCCATGCCGTCATACATTTCTTCACCCTCGGCTACTACTGCCATGCCATAGGTAAAGGAGAATGCTGCACTGTCTTCCAAATCAAGACCGTTGGAGTTATACAAAGCGGTCTTACTTTCCACAAAACCGGCATACGCCTGGGTACCGTCTACGACACGGCTGTCGGTAGCGTAAATCTGCTTCTGTAAATCCAGAGCAAAATCAATTACCTCGGTAGCAGTCGGAAGCTTCACTTCTTCCTTTTCAAGCACCGCATAGGTATCGCCCTTAGTATGAATGAATGCCTGCTCTTCACTTTCAATAGACTTTGCATTATCCAAAGCACGTTCTACTAAAGACACTGCCTCTTCTTCCGATAAGTGTTCTGTGGAAGCATAACCCATCTTGCCGTTTACCAGACATTTTAAGCACACGCCTAAGTTAGAACCGGTGGTAAAGCCTTTTACTTCGGTCTTAAAAATTTCAGTCTGGGTTTCTGCAGATTCGCTATAATAAAGCTCGTAATCTTTTACTTCTTTTTCTTTTGCAGCTACGATTACTGCCTGTTTAAATTCCTGATAGTTCATATTTTCCTCCATTCCGAGAACGTCTTTTGTTCGAGGAATTGCGCAACAGAAACTTGCGAATGCAATTTCTGTTGTCGCATCCGGGCAAATTTGTGACGTTCTCGGCACAAATTGCCATGTGAAAAATCAGCATATCAATGTGATTTTTCACATTAGCGACCTCCTACTGTAATGGATGATACACGGATGAGCGGCTGACCAACATCGGTTGGGATGCTGCCGGAGGAAGCTCCGCACATACCCTGACCGCGGTCTACATTTTTACCCACCATATCGATGTTCATCAGAATATCGGAGCCCTTACCAATCAGACTGGCACCACGTACTGCTTCACAAATCTTACCGTTTCTTACGATATAGCCTTCATCTACCGCAAAGTTGAACTGGCCGGTCAACGGATTTACGGAACCGCCGCCCATGCTCTTTGCATATAAACCATATTCCATGGATTCGATGATATCCTTATCCTCGTCATTGCCGGCAGCAATAAAGGTGTTGGTCATACGGGAGGTTGGCTCATAAGCATAGCTCTGACGACGGGAGTTACCGGTAGAGGCCATGCCCATACGTCTTCCGTTTAATTTATCTACCATATAGGACTTTAAGATACCGTTTTCAATCAGCACATTTCTCTGGGAAGGAGTACCCTCATCATCGAAGTTGATGGAGCCCCAACCGTTTGGAATGGTACCGTCATCAATAGCGGTAACTTTTTCGTTGGCAATCTGCTGTCCTAATTTTCCTGCAAATACGGACTGTCCGAGAGCCACGCAGGATGCCTCCAATGCATGTCCGCAGGCTTCGTGGAAAATAACACCGCCAAAACCGTTTTCAATGGCAACCGGCATAACACCTGCATCAATGTAACCGGCGTTAATCATGGTAATTGCCTGCCTTGCTGCCTCTATGCCAACTTCCTTTGGCGGGAATAACTCAAATAATTCCATGCCGACTCTGGCACCCGGTGAGCATCTTCCGGTCTGGTTTTCGCCGTTCTTGCTGGCAATGGCACTAACCGCAATTCTGGTACGGATCTGACGGTCCTCTGCAAATAATCCCTCACTGTTTGCAATTAAGATGTTGTGGTCTACATCCAGGAAAGAGCCGGTCACCTGGGAAATATCCTGATGATAGTCCTTTGCTGCCAGACATGCTTCCTTTAAGAAATCAATCTTATAAGAATTTTCTACAGATACCGGTACAATTTTTACCGGATGAATATCGCCGAAGCGGCGTTCTCTAAGTACTGCATCCGCAATTGTTGCACTGCCTGTTCCGAGAGCATCTGCCACTCTTCTTGCACAGGTAAGGATAGCACCTCTTTCTAAGGAAGAAGTGGAACCGGAAACGCAACGGGTTCCCTGAAATACACGGATGCCTACACCCGCAATTACTGCATCCTCAATTTTGTCAACCTTGGAAGATACCATCTGAATGGCCTTCTGGTTGGTATGTTCTGCGAATACTTCCGCATAGTCCGCACCGGTGGATAAGGCAATTCCCAGTGCTTCTTTTACCAAACTTTGTGGTAACATTTTTAATCCTCCTTTGTTCTTGACAATCAGAAAATTTTAATTTTCTGTTGTATTGCGAAGCAAAATGCCCGCCCGCTTATGCGTGCAGAGGATTTTCCCTCACCTTGTTTCATAAAAGTACAACGGCAGAAAAAATACTTTCTGCCGTTGCTGTTTTCATATTCTGTTTTACTGCCAATTTTGCAGTAGAATCTGAAGTTACATTACGCCTCGACACGGGCGGCTAAATTTCCGTTTTCCACATCCAGTACAATGGTCTGTCCCGGCGCCACCGCATCGGATAAAATGAGGCGGGCACTCATGGTTTCCACAGTTTTCTGAAGGTATCTCTTTAACGGTCTTGCACCATATGCCGCATCATAGCTTTGTGCAATGGCAAATTCCTTTGCTGCTTCTGTCATACGGATGGAAATTTCCCTGTCGGCAAGACGCTTGTTTAAATCGGAAATCAACAATTCCATAATACCACAAACATTGGATTTTGTCAGCGGGCTAAAGGTAATAATTTCATCCAAACGGTTTAAAAATTCCGGACGGAAGTGGCTACGGAGCTCATTCATTACCATCTGCACATTTGCTTCATCGATGCTGCCGTCTTCCTTAGCACCGTCCAGCAGATAATGGGAACCGATATTGGAGGTCATGATAAGAATCGTGTTCTTAAAATCCACAGTTCTGCCCTGTGAATCGGTAACACGGCCATCATCCAAAATCTGCAGCATTACGTTGAACACATCCGGATGCGCCTTTTCGATTTCATCAAAAAGCACCACAGAATAAGGCTTTCTGCGCACCGCCTCGGTAAGCTGGCCACCTTCTTCATAGCCTACATATCCGGGAGGCGCTCCAATCAGTCTGGATACGGAATACTTCTCCATATACTCACTCATGTCGATGCGGACCATGTTCTGCTCGTTGTCAAACAGAGCCTCCGCCAGGGACTTTGCCAGCTCGGTTTTACCTACACCGGTAGGTCCAAGGAATAAGAAGGAACCGATTGGTTTGGTCGGATCCTTAATGCCAGCCTTGGAACGGAGTATTGCGTCTGCCACCTTTTCCACTGCCTCGTCCTGGCCAATGACTCTCTTATGGAGTTCTGCATCTAAATGCAGGGTTTTGTTTCTTTCACTCTCGGTAAGCTTGGCAATCGGGATGCCGGTCCAGCGGGACACAATCTTTGCGATTTCTTCCTCATCCACGTTTTCATGAACTAAGGTATGGCCTTCTGCTGCCACCTTTGCTTCTTCATCCTCTAACTGCTTCTTCACTTCCGGCAGTTTGCCGTATTTTAACTCAGCAGCCTTATTTAAGTCATAATTGCGTTCTGCCATAGCAATTTCCGCATTGATGTCCTCTAACTGCTCTCTGAGGCGCTGAACGCGTTCTACGGACGCCTTCTCATTATCCCACTTTGCCTTTTGTCCGGCGAACTCTTCCCGAAGTTCTGCCAGCTCCTTCTGAAGGTTAGAAAGACGCTCTTTGCTTAAGCGGTCGTCCTCTTTCTTTAAAGCAGCCTCTTCAATTTCCATCTGCATAATGCGGCGCTTTACATCGTCCAGCTCCGTCGGCATAGAGTCAAGCTCGGTCTTAATTAACGCACAGGCTTCGTCCACCAGGTCGATGGCCTTATCCGGAAGGAATCTATCGGAAATGTAGCGGTTGGACAGGGTTGCCGCAGAAACCAGGGCACCATCGTTGATTTTTACACCATGGTACACTTCGTAACGTTCCTTTAATCCACGGAGGATGGAGATGGTATCCTCCACCGTCGGTTCATCCACATGCACCGGCTGGAAACGACGTTCCAGGGCTGCATCTTTTTCCACGTACATGCGATACTCATTTAAGGTGGTGGCACCGATACAATGCAGCTCGCCACGGGCCAGCATCGGTTTTAACATGTTGCCCGCATCCATGGAGCCTTCGGTTTTCCCGGCCCCCACAATGGTATGCAGCTCATCAATAAAAAGAATAATTTTTCCTTCGCTCTTCTTTACTTCCTCAAGAACTGCCTTTAAACGTTCCTCGAACTCACCGCGGTACTTGGCACCTGCAACGAGAGCACCCATATCCAGGGCAAATAAGGTTTTGTCCTTTAATCCCTCCGGTACATCCCCTGCCACAATACGCTGGGCAAGACCTTCCACCACCGCAGTTTTACCAACACCCGGTTCACCAATTAACACCGGATTGTTTTTTGTCTTTCTGGATAATATGCGGATAACATTTCTGATTTCGGAATCACGGCCAATGACCGGATCCAACTTCTGCGCTCTGGCACGTTCCACCAGGTCATAACCGTACTTTTCCAGAGTGTCATAGGTTGCTTCCGGATTGTCGGTGGTCACTTTCTGGTTGCCACGGACTTCAGCAAGTGCCTTTAAGAAACGTTCCTTATCCAAGCGGAAGGTTTTAAACAGTTCCTTTAATTCCCTGCCGCTGTTCTTTAAAAGACTTAAGAATAAATGCTCCACGGACACATAGGAATCGCCCATGTGCTTTGCTTCATCCTCGGCGTAAATCAGCACTTTGTTTAAATCATTGCCGACATACACCTGCCCGCCGGACACCTTTGGTCTCTTATTCAATAAGCCATTTAACTGTGCCAAAAATACTTCCGGCGAAATTTCCATCTTCTCAAACAGCTTTGCAATTAAACTATCTTCTGTAGTGAGCAAGCTGTAAAGCAGATGCTCCGGCACAAGCTCCTGATGACCGTAATCATATGCCATCTTTTCACAATCCTGCACCGCCTGTAACGATTTTTGAGTGAATTTGTTAATGTTCATATACAGCCCTCCTCTAGTTTTCTGTTGTATTAACGTCATTAGAAGTATATATCATTTCTAATTTCTGTATCCAAGTGTTTGACATCTCAGCCGACAGATGTACGGGCCGTGAAAACAAACTCTTTTGTTTTCTACGGAACGAACAGATGTCGGAGGAGTCAGGCAAACACGGATACAGGAATCAGAAATTTATGTTTGTAATGACGTTATAACACCTTTTGTTAGCACTGTCAAGAGGTGAGTGCTAAAATTGTCAGACTTTAATTAAATTCTAATTTTCAGCACAAAAAAAGAAGTGCCACATCTCCTGTACTCCCGTGGCACTTCCTTTTTCTATACTATATACTTACTTTTTTATCCATCCATTTGGCGGTTCCGAAGAACAACGCCACATCGATTCCTATCATATAAATCCACTCTACAATATTTGCTGCAAGTGTTGGTACATTCATCCAGGCAAGCAATGCAGATATCTTATCAAGCAAAAAGAATATAATAAAAATGCCTGCAGCAAAACTTATAATACCAAGAAGAGTAAACAGTTTCCCTTTTCCAAAAATAACAGTAACAAACATGCCAAGACAGGCAATGAGTAACCAAACTATTAAAGCAAGTGCCGCGAACTCAATGATTTCGCCTGCTCCGGACAACTCAGAGGAAATATCCCTCAACATATCCCCAATAAATTGGGAGCCGACTCCAAATTTGTTGAAGCAGAGTTTCTCACACATTGGTACTATAGTAAAAAACAGTGTATAAAGTACTACGCTCTGAAGTAAAGCCACTACTAACTTAGCACTTAATATGGTAGTGGTTTTATATGGTACCATTTGCAGCAGATACCCCTGTCTGGTATTTCTGTCTTTATCCAAAATAATCAGAAACTCAACAGGCGCAAAGAATGCAACCATAATAGTTGCCAGCGCCAACAATATTAAAATTATATTTGCTCTTAATGCTGTTCCCATCCAATAAAATCCAAAGAATCCCACTGTCAATGTAGACAAAACACCCAAAATAAATCCTTTTGAAAACAATTGTCTGTAGTATTCATATTTCATCAACTTTAACATATTCTCCCTCTCCCTTCTTTAAGCAAATGTTTCTCTGTAAACATCTGCAATGGATTTTCCTCGCTCCTCGCGGATGTCATCCGCATCTCCCACAAGAACGTTTCTGCCGTCCTTGATAAAAATCACACCATCCACCACGGTTTCCAGTTCTTCTACCAGATGGCTGGAAATCACAATAGTAACGTCCTCGTCAGCCACTTTTAAAATAGTAGCCATGATTTTATCTCTGGCAACCAAATCAATACCGTTTAACGGTTCATCCAGCAAATACAGTTTTGCCTTACGGGACAGTGCTGCTGCCAGGCGGACCTTCGCCGACATACCTGTGGAAATTTTGGTTACCTTATCCTTTAAATTCACACCCATGTCCGCAACCATCGCTTCATAGGTGTCAAAATTGAAATCTGCAAAAAAATCTTTATAATACTTACCCACATCTTCTACCGTCATGTATGGGTAAAAATAGTCTTCCGTCGGCATATAGGACACTTCCTTTTTGGAAGCTACACCAATCGGCTGACCCTTGTATAACACGGTTCCTTCCGTTGGCTTCACAAGACCTGCCACGGTTTTCATAAACGTGGTTTTACCACTTCCGTTCGGTCCGAGCAGCGCATAAATGCGGCCCTCTTCCAACTCTAACGTAATATTTTCTACTGCTGTTTTCTTAAAATAATTCTTTTTCAAATTACTACATTTCAACATATTTGTTATTCCCTCCAATCTACTCCTGCTCCTCCAGGCGCTTTTCCATAATTGCCATTAACTCCTCCTTGGAAAATCCAAGGTCCTGCATTTCCTGTACAAAGTTCTCCAACAATTCTCCTGCCATTTCTTCTTTCATTTTTGTAATTACCTCCGCCTCCTCCGTAACAAATGTGCCAAGCCCTCGCTTGGTGCAGCACATGCCGGCCTGCTCCATTTCCTTATACACCCTGGCTGCTGTGTTTGGGTTAATCTGATACTGTACCGCCAGTTCCCTGGTGGACGGTAATTTCTCACCCATCGGTAATTTTCCCTGAATCATATCCTTTTTGATTTGATTGATCACCTGCAGATAAATCGGGAGGTTGTTATTGTATTCCATTGTCTCACTTCCTTTCGTGTATCACTGTACTAGTTAGATAGTACACTAGTTTTCCCGTATTGTCAAGCGTTTATTTTTTCCGGTTCAAAAATTCTTCAAATTGTATCTTGTCATTTCATTCTATATGCTTTATCATAGTAAACAAGTAAATTGTCTAAAGTTTTTTTAGATAACAAATATGGGAGGATAACAAATGAACACAAGAATGCGGCAATTAAAAATCCTGCGCATCACCCTGTTGGTATTACTGGTTTTGATTACGATTGTTGTGCTGATTCTTACTCGCAAAACAAAAAATGAAAAACAAATTATATGGTTTGATCAGTTTACCTGGCCGGTCACGGAATACCCGATTTCTTCCGCTGAAGAAAATCAAGGACTGATTCCGGTGCAAAGCGGTGACCTATATGGGTTCCTGAATCATAACGGTGAACTTACCGTCCCGTTCACCTACTATGGAGCAAAACCATTTTCCGAAGGACTGGCTCCTGTTGCCACCACACTTTCTGCCAAGGCTTCCGATTGGGGATTTATCAATCCGTCCAATGAAATGGTCATTGCTGCGGTCTATGCCGAAGCAGGCATGTTTTCCGATGGGCTTGCCAAGGTTGCAACTTACACGACAGACAACCGGCTTGTTTACGGTTATATTGATTCTGCGGGAACCATGGTGATTACACCGGAATATGACCAGGCCGGCGATTTTTCCGACGGTCTTGCCATGGTTGCAAAAAAAGATGACACCGGCGCTTTAAAATATGGTTATATCAATACTACCGGAGAATTTGTTGTTCCGATTCAATACGATGCGGCCGCTGATTTTGCGGAAGGCTTTGCAAAAATCGGCAAAAAGAATTATGAAAATGAAATGCGCTATGCTTTTGTAGACACCACCGGCAACATCATTACTCCTTTTGATTATGTCGGTGCGGGAGACTTTTCCGAAGGAATGGCCGCTGTTGCCACCCAGTGGGGCAAAGATCCTGCCATGTGGGGATTTATTGATACCACAGGAGAGCTTGTGATACTTCCTTCCTGGACCAGAGTTACTTCCTTCTCCGAGGGAATGGCTGTCATAATTTATACCGACCAATACGGCAACTGGTATCACGCCCTTATTGATAAAACCGGAAAGAAGGTTCTTACCTTTGAACATGATACCCAGATTAACGAATTCGAACATGGCTTTGCCCGTAGCGGCATTCTGCGGGGAGATGTCAAATTTGGCGTTATCAACACCTTGGGCAATCTGGTCATTCCTCATGAATATAATAACGTGAGGATTTACAAACATAATCTGGTTGTTACAGCAGAAAAACATATCTACTATGGTCTTCTGACCACCGCAAACGAATCCGTCCTTCCGGCAAAATATCATCACATTGAACCGGTGGACAATCTTGTTTTTGTACGTAAAAACGAGAAAACCGGCGTGTTTATTTACAACACGCAGAACTAACGACAGCAATGGAGGGCATGATTGCAGAAACACTGGGTATGAAGGCATTTTTACTGACCGACGGCCTGATTAACGAGAAAAATATGGATATTTCCAAGTATCCGCAGGGTGGATTTGAAGAGTTGACAAACCACATAACCAAATTACAATAATACACAAATAACCGGGAAAAGCCTTGCTTCTCCCGGTTATTCTTTACCTTTTCTCCCTTGGTTTCTTGTTACTCCGCCGGCCAAAACAGCTCATCCAGTGTGCGGTTAAGTGCCTTGCAAATATCAATGCAAAGACTGATGCTTGGATTGTAGTTTCCGGACTCAATCAGACCAATGGTTTGTCTGGTAACACCGATTTTTTCTGCCAGCTGCTCCTGGGTTAAATCGCATTCCACTCTGGCAAGTTTCATTTTTTTATTCTTCATTACTCTCCTCCTGCTCTTTTACCGCCTTGTCTGCATTCTTTTCGGAAAGCTTAATCAATCCCAGCATTGAGAAATAAAACAGAATCCCCCACATTGCAGCCATTCCAAGAATCATAAGCCAGCCCTTTGCATAGAAGATGCCGTTTGCAATCAGTTCCGGTAAACCCATAATTAAGCCAAAAAACAGGGAACCAATGATAACTCGCTTGCCAAATTCCTTTTTGCCGGTAACCTCACGCTTTTTGCTGCCCCAGATCATCCAGCCCTTTTTCAATGTGTTTATAGTAATAATAATGGCAGGAATCAACCAAATTACCAGATAAACAAGCAGCCAGGTCATTTCTCTTGGCCAGCTTACTTCCTCCGGTTGAATAATTCCGTAGCGGCTAAAATAATCCGTCATCGCAAACATGTAAAGCATTTCGCCGATGATAATCACCCAGAAGGAAATCATAAAAGCTTTGGAATGAATGGCGTCCCGGATGGAAATCAGTGCATCATCTTTTTCTTTGATAACCAGAATACCGCTTTGTGCACGTTTGATTAGAGCATAGCCCCATGCCGGTACCAGACAAAGAATTTCCAAAATAAAATTGTACCATGGCTCCCCAAGTACCAGTTTTAAAACAAGACATGCCAGCAATCCTGCAGAAAACAAATAAAACATTGGTGTCATTAACTTATTGGTTTCTTTTTCGATTCTCTCATCTTTTACTTGTGTTTGATTTTTCTTTTTGAATAACATTTTCTTTCTCCTTTTACCCTTTACAATATAAACTCAACTTAACAGTTACCCTTCGAAGTAACTTTACTATATCACATCATTTTGCAAAATGCAAGATATATTTTACATTTTGTTTAATTTATTTTTCTTGCTGCAATTTTAATTTTGCGAAATTCTTTTCTTATTTTCAAGTTTGTTTCTCCTGAAATTCGCCAAAAAAGCCGCTTGCAGGGCTTTTGCTCCCTTGCAGGCGGCTTCTTTTACTTATATTCTATTACTACTTTCCCGTCAAAATCTTTCCAAAGAAACTCTCCGTTTTCCAGTGTCATATATCCATGGTGGCTGTTTTCTTTCGGAATAGCCGCAGACCCCGGATTCATATAAACAAAAGTTTCGTGCTCCGTGCATTTTGGCACATGGGTATGACCGCAAAGCAAAATATCTCCCTGATTCAGTGGTGGAGGATTTAACTCGCCATACACATGTCCATGAGTTGCATAGAGCAAACGGCTGCCCAAATCAAGTACCGCATAGTCTGCCAGAATCGGAAACTCTAACACCATCTGGTCCACTTCCGCATCACAGTTGCCCCGCACGCAAAGAATTTTTTCTTTTCGCTCATTTAACAACGCTATCACCTTCTTCGGCGCATAGTCCTTCGGTAGGTCATTTCTGGGACCATGATATAAAAGATCTCCCAGTAAAAGCAAGCGGTCTGCCTGCTCCTTGTCAAACGCTTTGAATACTTCCTTACAATAAAATTCCGAACCGTGAATGTCGGATGCAATTAACCATTTCATGCCTTGCCCTTCCTTTCAGAAAAAGCCGTGACAGAACATCACGGCTTTTGTATTTAATATGCGCCTTTTCTTCTTAACATGGAAAAGACTGTTTTTATCATGATTTCAAAATCGTACCAAATACTCCACTTGTCGATGTATTCCGTATCCAGTTCCACAACCTGGTCAAAATCGGTAATCTGGCTGCGGCCGCTGATCTGCCACAAACCGGTGATGCCCGGCTTAATGCTCATGCGGCGCCAATGGGAACGCTCATATTTCGCAACTTCATCCATTGTAGGCGGTCTGGTTCCTACCAGACTCATGTTGCCAAGAAATACATTAAAGAACTGAGGAAGCTCATCGATACTTGTTTTACGGATAAACTTGCCCACTTTGGTAATACGTGGGTCATCCTTAATTTTGAACATCATACCATCTTTGACTTCGTTCTGTTCCCGGAGTTTCTCTTTTAATTTCTCAGCATCTACACACATACTGCGGAATTTATACATCATAAACGGACGACCGTTCAGGCCTGCTCTTTGCTGCTTAAATAAAACAGGGCCTTTGGAATCTAACTTAATGGCAATGGCAGTTACCAGCATAATCGGTGAGAATAAAACGATGCCAACAATACTGCCGACAAGATCAATAATACGTTTCGCAAACTTGGAAGACTCATTTAAGCAAACCTTATGATAAGTGATAACCGGATAAGTTCCTACGCTGCTAACATAACGCTGTGCACCATGCGCTTTATAAAGACTCATAATAACACGGATGGAAACACCCATTTCCAAACAAATGTCGATATAGGGCTGGATATCAATATCATCATCCTTACGGTGCATCAGGTATACCTGGCCAATATTGTGCTCTAACAGAATTTCTTCTAAAGCAGACACATTACCAAGATACCGCTTGTCCTCGGTTTCTTCCAAGCTGACATAACCAATTAACTTAATGGAAGTGTTACTCTTAAATAAATATGTCTTAAACTTTTCCAAACGTTCAATATCGCCTACCAAAAGAACTCTTGGTGCATTGAATTTGGAGTGGGTTGCCACAAAGCGCATAATAAACGCACTTTCCAGCAATAAAAAGTACGCAAATGCTGCATATGCTCCGTAGAAATACCAGTCTGCTTCATGCCGGTCTACATACACAAGAATAATCATCGCTGTCGGAATGGCAGAAATCAAAAAGGATTTTGTCACCTTGTTAAAGGTTCTGTCCACATAAAAAAATGTGGTAACATTATACATTCTGGCATCCTTATTTGCCATCATGAAAATCAACATAAAAACAACACAAATTGGTCCATATAAATGAAATGACTCCATGAACGGAATTCTTGCAAAAATAGTTGCAACGAAGAAAGATATCACCATCATGAGACAGTCACTAATCATATGTAACAAATTTGTATTTGCACCTCGATTAAATTTGCCCAAAATAAAGGCCCCCTCTTCTGTAAATTTTCATAACCCTCTGATTATTATAGCACTTACAAATTATCATGTAAATACTTTCAACTACAAAATAATGTCAAATGCAGCTTTTTTTATTTCTTCTGTGGTATCTTTATCCACAGGTCGTGCAATAAGATGTACATCTACATTAGCGATGAGTTCCAGGCATTTTTGCCCGATGCGAGGGGCATATTTTTGCTGTCCGAGAAGATGACGTAAAAACAGATTATTTAAACAGATCTGCAACTTTCCGATGCTCTGTATTTCCTGAGTAATGACCTCTTCTCCCCTATGTACAGTAAGCATAATAAATTTCCTTAGCGGTTTTCCGTCCAACTCAAACCCGCCCCGGTAGGGAACCAGAAATTTATCTTTAAACTCGTTAATATAAATCACTTCATCAAAGCTGTAACCCCGTTCCACAACCACGTTGCGGCATAACTTTTGGAATGGGAAAGCCGGATATACTATGGTTCCTTTTTCTTTGTCATACTTTACCACAGCCATATCATCCACCATCAGCTTCCATCCATGCTCTAAATAATGATTGGTAATGGTGGATTTGCCGCTGCCGCTTTCACCGGCAATTAAAATTGCTTCCTTACCGTTGTGCAATGCACTGCAATGAATAGCCATTTCACCACGCTGTAAAAACAGCATGGAGATGCCAAAACCCAAAAGATAACTTTGCAGATAATTTACCTTCCCCTCCGGTTTCAAATGATAGGTAATCTTTTTCCCATGCTCCACCGTAAAAATACAGGTGTTATTAAATAACCAGCTGAATTCATCCCCAAACTCATAATATATTTTCTGCTCTGCCTTTTGTAAAATTTCTTCCGGCATAGAACCACTGACAAATTCAATATCCGGTGTTTTCTCTCCCGGCTCTGCCTTTACCAGCTGCAAAAATTCCAAATCCGATTTTAAAAGACAGCCATATAAGTGATAATAGTAATCCATCCACATCCTCCAAAAAAACTAAAGCATATATAAAAATCCCTGTCAAATTTAATTTGACAAGGATTTTCATTCTTATGATCCGATTAACCGCATCCTTGCAGAACTATTTACCTATTCCATGGATACAAAGTTCAATTCCTTTAATTTAGTTAAAAAATTACTAACAGATGCTGTACATTCTTCTTCGCTGACATCATACTCAGAAAGAAGCTTCGCTACAATTTCACCATAAGTAATCGGTTCCTGAATCATGTCCCAAATATCGTTGCCGACACCCTTAATCATAAAATATTTTCCGGTTGCAAAGTCAATCATAACCTTTTCGCCGGCAAGCTCTGTAACATTGATATCTGTAATCAATTTTACCACTGTATTTTTATCCATAAGTATATCCCTCCTCTACTTTGTTCCATTGTACCTCGTTTCCCTTACTTTTGCAACAAAATACGTTCATTTAGCCCAAAAAATTTCATATTTATTCTTATGTCTACTACCATTTTTTTTGTTTTTGATATATACTGTATTCAGAATAATCACTTTCGGAAGGAGGAACTCCTATGTACAAAATATTGCTTATTGATGACGATGCCGAAGTTTTAGATATTAACAAGAAATTTTTAATGAAGGAAGGGTATCAGGTTGCGGCTTCCACTTCTGCGGTCAAAGCACTTTCCGTTTTAAAAAAACAACCTTGCGACTGCATCGTTTTAGATGTCATGATGCCGGAAATGAACGGTTTTGATGCCTGTGCAAAGTTTAGGGAATTTACCGATACCCCTATTATTTTCCTTACCGGAAAATCTTCGGAAGACGACCGCATCAACGGTTTGATGCTGGGTGCAGACGACTACATTGTTAAGCCATACAGTTTAAAAGAGCTATCCTTACGAATCCAGGCACTGATGCGCCGCAGACAGGTTTCTGTCAATGCAGCAAAAGCACCGGCTCCGTCTACCATGCTTTCTTTTCCACCGTTGCAGATGGATACCATCGAGCACAAAGTGTATTGCAATGACGAAGAAATCGCATTAAGCAATCGCGAGTTCTCCTTACTACACTTACTTGTGTCCAATCCGGAAAAAACCATTACCTTTGAAGAAATCGGCACCAAAATTTGGGGAACCTATGCCGAGGCAGACCGACGCTCCATCATGGTGAATACCAGCCGCCTACGCAAAAAGCTGGAGGTCTATCCGGAACTGGACGGCATGATAGAAACCGTGTGGTCCGAAGGCTACAAATTTATTCCAAAGAAAAAGAAGGGTGGACCTAACTATGGCTAAAAAGCAATTTGAATCCCCTTCCCTTACCATTGAAGAACTAACCGCAGAACTGTATCTTTCCAAGAAAGATTTAAAAAAAGCCAATGACATGCTGGTGGAACAGGAGAAAAACCGTACAGAGTTGTTTGCCAATCTCTCCCACGATTTACGCTCTCCGATTACCGCCCTGCGTAACTCCATTGACTATATCCAGACACTGGATGAATACACCAAAGAAGAATTGCAGCCCATTTTCAATTTAATGCAAAGCCGCATTCTTACTTTGGAAACCCTGATTAATAATTTGTTTTTACTTACTACGTTGGAAAACACCGCCATTCCGTTTCATTTTGAACCAATCGGCATCGGCATGTTTTTGGAAGACTTTTTCTTTAACTGTGAGGCCGACAAAAAGTATGACAACCGGGAGCTTGTTTTAGATGTTCCTCTGGATATGGACGCTGTGCTTTCTATCGATACGGCCCAGTTTCTCCGTGTTTTGGACAATCTTTTCAGCAATGCCCTCAAATATTCCGAGGACGGTGCCACCATTACTTTAGGCGCAGCACAAACCAAATCAGCGGTAACTATCAGCGTTTCCGATACCGGAATCGGTATGACACCGGAACAGTGTGAAAAGGTATTTGACCGTTCCTACATGGCCTCCCCTGCCCGCACCCCAAGTGCCAAAACCGGTTGCGGATTAGGATTATCTATTGTGAAAACTATTGTAGAACGGCATGGAGGAAAGATAACATGTGAAAGTGAATTAGGAAAAGGAACGACGTTTTCTATTTCTTTAACCAGGCCATAGAAAATCTAACAAAAATGAAATAAACTCTTGCAAAAAAACAAGAAACAGTATATCTTTATCCTAACGAATTAAGGATTATCTGTTTCGAAAGGAGAAAACCTATGAAAAAGGAATGGAATACACCTGCCATTTTAGATTTAACTATTCGGGCAACAGAATATCGTGGCAAAGGCGGTAAAGGCGACAAAGGTGGAAGAGACCACATCGGCGAAAATTACAATGACGATATCTGTAACTGTCAGGGCGGAACCAGTCCATGTTATCACCATGAGCATTTTGAAGATAAGTTATCTTAACCATAAAAAACGTGTGCAAGTATGCACACGTTTTTTATATTAATTCCAATTTTCGCAATAGATTCATACGTTTTTGAAGTTTTTCACTCTGTTGGAGCAAAAGCGCAACCACCTTTTCCGGCACCAAAGTTCCATCAAAAACAATCTGCTCTATTTTTTTCCTGCTTTTCTTCTCCAGCTTTTCTACATAGGTTTCAAAATAATAAAATGCTCTGGCTACTTCTTCCCCAAACGAGCGTGCTCCAAAACCTAAAATATCTTGAAGTAATTCCTCCATTGTTTCTGTAGAATAACCTTTTTTGCTCAACCATATATTATCTACCGGTAAGTCAAAATAGCGGTTCAAAATCATCATCAAATGCCTATAAAATTTATGATAACCAAGTTGTTCCATGGCAACATCAACTTTTTCCCAGTCAATTTGATTTCCATATTTTCGGACAAACAACACCGTATCCACTAAATATCTGGCAGGAAAACCGTGACAGCAAAAGTGCTTCACCATATGAAAAATCTGATAAATAAAGTGCTCTGTTTGCCGCATTGTCTTTATTTCCATACCACAACAGTTTACTGAAATAATATGTTCTGCTGCCGTCATTCGCAGTTTGTTTAGTTGTACCAATTCTTCTCCGTCAGCATCTTCATAAAGAGAAGTATGCAGTTCTATTTTATGAATCTGCATACCATTTTCTTCATAAAGAAAGGTATACACATTTTTCGTATCCAGCTCCGATGCAGGGCGGTAGTTTAAATCCTGAAGCATTAAAACCGTCCGCTCAAAATCTGCTTTCTCCACCAAAATGTCAGTGTCGGAGCTGTTTCGTAACGTAAAATTTTTATACAGTTCCGCCAGCAAATATCCTTTAAAAAACAGAAGTGGAATCCTTCTTTTCTCTGACTCAGTCAGTAACCGTTTTACCAGTTGAAGCTTCTTATGCTCCTCAAAAACAAGGTGCAACGCTTCATTTTTCCAGTCATTAACCAATTTCTGTTCTTCCTCTGTCTTCACTTTCCAATATGGCAGAAGTTCTGCAACAAGCACCGGAATCTTACTCCGCATGGAAAAATCGCATAATTCCTGCACCAAGAGATTTTCTACCGTTTCTTTCGAAGGAGCCCTTCCTTCAGCTATGCACTTTAACACATTCATATAGTAAGTGGTTTTCATCTTGTTTCCTCGTTCAGCATATTCCTAATGCTTTGCTTTATTTCTTCTAACGTATCAATGCCAAGGGGGCGTTTGATTTGATACACCTTGCAGTCCTTAATAGTATCTACACAAAGTTTAAATGCTTCCGCCGACAAACCTGTATTTGGAATCAGACACCCTAAATATAAGTTGTTCACTAAAAAGGATACCTTGGAAAAGCCTATTAACTCTTTTATTTGCAAACCAGCATTTTCTTTCTCCGATTCATAGCATTGCATATAATAGGCGGAATGTAATTTATGAGGTTCTGCAGAAAACTGTTCCGTATGTAATACCGCAAACTTATCCTTTTCCGGATCCACATACAGCAACTCCTCCAAATTATATCCTTTATTCACTGCTGCATCCCGACAGATTTTTTGTTGCGGAAAAGCAGGATAAATCCAGGTATCACCTTGCTCATCATATCCGACAGCCACCACGTCATCACTAAGCATAATTGCTCCGTCCGTAATAAATTCATTAATCAGCGTGGATTTTCCCGCACCGGAATCACCGGAAATCATGATACACTTATCCTCCACTACAACACAGCCACAATGAATCGCAATACGATTATGCAAATGGGCATACATGGCAATCCCATAGCCCAGCACATATTGCAACAGGTAAAACACATCCTTATCCGAAACACTCTTGGCATAAATATTTCCGTTTTTATATACTGCAAGAATTCCATAAGTGTTGTGCATCCAAAACAAATCATCACGCCAGCCAAGGCATGGAAACTCTTCCGCCCTGGCTGCGCTTTGTTCAATTTCTTCCGGCACTTCCCCGATAACAATTTCCGCATCAAACCCATCGGTTTCCGAAACCAGATATAATTGTTTTATTTCGTATTGGCATCGGAAGACGTATCCGAATACTTTGTAATAAAACATGTTATCCTCCAGATAGATAAATTTTCATTACTTACTCTCAAAACTATTTAAAAAGGCCGAAAGCGAAGCTATTACTGCAACTTTAGCAATTAGTGTTTTGTCCATATTGTACTCAGATGCTTTTGTTTCCTGCATCAGTTGTTGTAATTTTGCTTCATCCATATATTCCAACAGGGCAGGACTCTGTAACAGATGTTCTACCTCTGGTTTGATGCTGTCCCAGTCACGGTTTACGCGAAAGGCATAGTCTGCAGCCTGTACACCGCGACCGGCATAATTATCTAAAATAATATCCGGAACCAAATCTTTCATATAATCTCTGACAGCTCTTCGTTCCTTCCCTGCATGTACAAAGCAATCAATTGGCATGCTTAGACATAACTCAATCATTTCCCTGGTAAGTGTCGGGTCAACTGATAAAATACCATATTGTAAGCTACTGTATGTATCATAAAATCCCATATGCTGATATACCATCGGCATGAAGCAAAAACCTCGTCTTTGACGCTTGGAATCCATACTACCGTTACCACGATTTTTCAAAATTTTACGTTCTTGTTTCACTAACTTGTTTTTGCTGATAATCTCCTTCTTTAAAAGGCAGTCATCTCCCAGATGATAGCTGCATAGTTTTTCTTCATAGAAAGTTCGTAAATAAATCCGGATAAAATATTTCTTTGAAACATGATGTCTTTGGCAAAAACTCGAAAATTCACGATAAGCATCCATGAAACGGAAAGCACATAATTTTTGGTGTATATAGGTGATAACCCGGCCGTAAGAGATAGTCGCATTTCCATTCTGACCGGACATCATAATTTTACACCCATCGGATACGGCACTTTTCATCATGGCATTGATGTTTACCATGTTGATAATCGGTTTCACCGGCTTTCTATATAGTGCCGCATAACTATCAATATCAGAAAAGCAATTTTTATCACCGGCATCAATAAAGCGTGTAATAAGATTAGAATGCATTTGTTGTTGGGCAACAATGTACTCCGCTTCATTCTCCATTTTCAAAGGAGTGTTTTGATAGGAATAGTCCGCGACCGGAACAGCAGTATAGCTATAAAGATTTCGTCCGGTAGTTTCAAGGCTGGATGCAGCAAAAGCAGCAACGGATGAAGAATCCAAACCACCGCTTAACATGATACCGATTTCACCATCCGTGCGCAGAAGTCCGTTTACAGCATTACGAAAAGTAGACAAAAAAAGTTCTTTATATTCTTCATCTGTTTTGAGGGGATGCTTTGGAGTCTTTATCAACGGATTCCAATAGATACATTTTTCTACCCGGTTATCATTTATGCGAAACTTAATATACTGGCCCGGTTCAACGTGAAAAACATTTTTATATACAGTTTCTCCGTGAAGCTTAATAACATCTGCGGTACAGTCTGTATAAGCAGAGGCAATCCACTTTGGGTTTAATTGATAATCTGCCTTGCCTAATATGGCCAAAATAGGTTGATAAAGAGTCGAGAAACAAAGGATATCGTCATTTTGATAATAAGATAAATAACGTCTGGCAAAATGATCCGCATATAATGTCAACTCACTGTTGATGGCATTGTAGATGGCAAAAGAAAAAGAACCTCGTAAATATTCCACAAAACGTTCACCCCAGTGCAGATAAGCTTTGTAAGACAATTGGCCATCACCGATATCCATTAATTCCTGATGCGGATAAAATGCGCCAAGTGATTCAAGGAGTTCAGCTCTGTTAGATAATACACAGTCAGCAGTAAAATAGAGTTGTTTTTCTCTATCATATATCGGTAAACTATCCGTGTAGTCTTCTTTTGTAATATACTGTTGTCCACAGGCAAAGTACACCATTTCCTGGACAATTTCCTGATACTTATCAACTTTAAAGGAAGACATACTGTTTTTCATCTTAGTTACAGTAGTCTCGGACAAACGATTTTGTTTACTAATCAATCCCCAAATGGCAGACATGTGATTCCTCCTATGCTACTTTACCAATTGAATAATGGTATCCCTGATTTCCTGTACGGTATCTTTTCCGTTTGGCCGGTATATTTTATAAATATTTATTTTTCCTGCCAGTTCAAGACATCGTGCTTTTTCTTCTAAGGTAAAATCCATTGCTTTGTACGCATCTAATAAGAATAAGTTTAAAAGAATACTGTTTAGTTTTTCAATACCGGTTACTTCTTCTACTATTACTTTATCCCCATCGTATTTTTTGAGCATAATCATTGTGGTCAACTTGCGCGGCATGTCACAAAAGTCCTTAATATTATAATATGCGAATTTGTCTTTTTTTTCGTTGATATATAATAAAGTGTCCGTTCCCATTTGTTCAGCTATATTTCTGCATACTTTTTGCTGTGGAAATGCAGGCTGTATCATCATGTCGTCTTTGGGGTTTACCATAGCAATATCATCTGCCAAGTAACGGTATCCGGCTTCAATCAGTGAAAGTGCTATGGTAGATTTTCCGGCGCCGCTGAAGCCGGAAATCAAAACAGCCTGATCATTCATTTCAATGGCACTGCTATGAATAGCAGAATATCCTCTTTGTTGGAACAAGAAGGCAATGCACCATCCTAAAATAAAGGAGGCCAGGTCATTTTCATCGTTCGAACCGAGCGGCTGCACTAAAATGTCATTTCCGCCACTAATTACAAAATGTCCGATGTCATTCCGAAACCATACCCGTTTCGGTGACATGGAACTGGCCAGTCCTTTTTCTGTGTATTCTGCTATGTCCTTGGAAATAGTGCCGTAATGTATCAATACATCCTGCGGCACTTTGCATTCCTGCAAATTATACAACTTAATTTCCGTATGAATTCCCACCCCGTAAATATAATATTGATACATCTTATCCTCCATGAAAATCTATCAGTTTTGTTAGATTCCTTTACATCTTTTTCTGCTAATGCTATTATAACATCAGAGATTGAAAATATCAATTGAAGGAGGATAACCATTATGAAAACTTGGACAAAAGCAGAAGTTGTAGAATTAAATATTTGTGAAACCGCTGAGGGTGGTAAGAATCTTGCTCAGGTAGATAACTACTGGACAGATAAGAACACCGGCGATCTTTATGCTTCCTATGCAAGTGGCGGTAATGCAACTGGTGATGAATTTGAGGTAATTAAGTAATTAAAAATAAAAAAGCATCCTTTTAGGATGCTTTTTTATTTTTAATTAAATATTTGCAAAGTTATAGGAATTCTTGCAATATGACAAGAATTCGTTTATAATTATTTTGTCTATTAGAAAGTCAGCTATAGAAACCACGAGGAAAATGCTATGAATAAAAAAAACTTAAAAATATGCTTCGCAGCTTCTACCGGAGGCCACTTCGAACAACTAATGATGCTTAAACCTTTAATGGATCAATATGACAGCTTTATTCTTACAGAAAAAACAAACTATGAAACCTCGGTAGAGCCACATCCTGTTTTTTACATGACGCAGGTAAATCGTAGAGAAATCCTTTTTATCCCTAAAATGATAGTAAATACTTTTAAAGCCATTAAGCTCTATTTAAACGAGAAGCCAGATGTCATTATCTGCACTGGTGTTCTAGCAATGGTTCCGATGTGTCTGCTCATGAAACTGGTTGGAAAAAAACTGATTTTTATTGAATCCTTTGCAAAGGTTTCTTCTCCAACCTTATCTGGTAAACTTCTTTATAAATTTGCAGATCGTTTCTATGTACAATGGGAGGAAATGCTCCATTTTTATCCTAATGCCATTTACAAAGGTGGCATTTATTAAAGTAAGGAGATTATTCACATGATATTTATTACTCTTGGTTCTCAAAAATTTCAATTTAACCGTCTATTAATAAAAATAGATGAGCTTATCGAAGACGGAACTATTACAGACACCGTATTTGCTCAAACCGGATACAGTGATTATTGTCCCAAAAATTTTCCTTATGAAAACTTTTTAGATCGTAATGCCTTTGCTTCTAAAACCGAAGAAAGTAATTTAGTCATCACGCATGGAGGAACCGGTGCAATTATCGGTGCTGTTAAAAAGAACAAAAAGGTAATCGCAGTTCCCAGATTAGCCCAATATGGAGAACACGTAGATGACCACCAAATTCAAATGATTGAACAATTTAATGATATGGATATAATTTGTGCCTGCATGGACACCAACCAATTGGCTGAGAGTATTCAATTTACACAAACTCATAGTTTTCGTCCTTATCAGTCCAATACGCATAATATTATTACTTCTATTGCAGAATACCTTGAAACAATATAGTTTTCTAAGGAGGTTTATTCCCAATGACACTTTTTGAATATCTTGCTGAACTCGTGCTGGCTCAATTAGAGAATAGAGAGCCACAAAGATTACCGGAAAACATTACCATTGACGAATTGATAAAAATTGCTGTCCGCAGTCATATATGTACCTTACTTTTTGGGGCTTTAATAAAACTTGATTCTGGCGAAGAAACAAAGCAACAGCTCAAACAAGCTATGCTATCACGCATCTTAACTTCTTATTCTCAACAAAATGAATTTATGATGTTAATTCAAGAATTTGAAAAAAAGGGAATCCGTTCACAACCTATGAAGGGCATTTTCATGAAACAGCTGTACCCTAAGCCGGAACTTCGTGAGATGAGCGATATTGATATTCTTATTGATGAAGAACAATTAGCAGCTGCAGAAAAAATCATTAGTGAATTAGGATATTCTTTTCATTCCAAAGAATCTCATCATGATATTTATTTAAAAAACAAAAAAATTGTTTTAGAAGTCCATTGGACCATGTATGACAGTCACGTGGACAAAACTCAGCATGATTATTTTCATAACTTTTCAAAAGCAGTGTTGTTAGATGACCACAACTACACCTATACTTTTTCCAAAGAGGATTTTTATATTTTTATGCTTTCCCATATGGCAAAGCATTTTTATCAGATGGGATGTGGTATTCGAAACTTAATTGATATATATATTTATCAGCAACAATATGGTGCTCAGTTAAATAAAAAATATATTAGTCAAGAACTCAAGAAATGCGGCATATATGAGTTTGCCTGTCATATGGAAACTTTAGCAGATATTTGGTTAAGCAAAAAAGAATGCGACGAGTTTTATTTGCATCTCTTCAATTATATGTTGGATTGTGGAATCTATGGCAAAGACGAAAATGGTATTTGGAACAGATATGCTTATGCAAAGTCCGGCGATAAATCTACATCATCATTCCGATTGAAGTTGTGGTACTATTTTCCTCCGGAATATTACATGAAAGATTTTTATCCATGGGTAGAGAAAAAGCCTTTCTTGCTTCCTGTCGCATGGTTTATACGTTTCTTTGGCGGTATATTTAAGCATAAAGGAACACGCAAACGAGAATTCTTAAAAAATGTTGAGAATGAAAACATTATAGTTATGCAAAATATCTATAAAAAAATGGGGTTAAAATTTCAAAAAGAACGCTAGGAGATTTTAGTCATGAAAGAAACCGTTTCCAAAAGTAATTTAATACCAAAAATCATTCATTACTGTTGGTATGGCGGAAAACCTAAGCCTCCCATCCTTCAGGATTGCATTGATACTTGGAGTCATCTAGAAGGCTATCAAATTATTGAATGGAATGAAACAAACTGTTCCTTCAACGAAAATGATTTCATCAAAAAAAGCTATTCCGAAAAAAAATGGGCTTTTGTGGCAGACTACTATAGATTAAAAGCACTTTATGATTACGGCGGAATCTATTTGGATACTGATGTTAAAGTCTTTCGCACCTTTGATAATTTATTACATCATCCGATGTTTTTGAATTTTATCTTTGACTGTTCCATTGGCACTGCCGTTATAGGTTGCATGCCAAAGCATCCGCTTATCAAAGCTCTTCTTACCATGTATGAACACACTGTCTTTGGTCAAACCAGTAACGGAAAACAGTTAGAACAATTAGGCGACACCTACGTTATTAACCACTATGTAGCAAATAATTATTATTTTACCTACTACATATTAAAGAATTATCCTGATTTTGTTTTAAATAACACCTATCAAGACTTAAAAGATTTTGTGGTCTATCCAAAAGAATTATTCGAAATAGGTTCGCTTACTCAAAAGCATTATACTATTCATTATAATACCGGCACCTGGCACTTGACCGCCAAAAAAGATTTCAAATCAAAAATTAAAAGTTTTATAGCAAAAAGCCCAGCCATACATAATTTCATTCAAATTTGTGTCAGAAAAATACGATATCAGAAATTAAATAAAAAGATACCATTTTATGAATATTCATTAGCCCAAAAGAAGAACTTACCTCTTCCACCATTGTAAAAAACAGCGGGTGATTTATTACCCGCTGTTTCCTTATTTCGTTATTTATAAAACTTGCTTACAATTGCATACTCTTTTCCATTTCCACCTGTAACATAGAAATTACCACACCTCAACCATGCATGTGCCACCATTTTTTCTCCATCCTTGCCACATCCTAAATATAAAGTAGAATGATACCCTTTTTTTATTAGTAATCTTTGCGCAGTTAAAGCACGAACTAAGCATTTACTTTCCCACTTAGTTTTCGTGCATACCTTATCCACAGAATATGCTACCTTCATTGCATATTTATATGCCTCTCTTGTTTCTTCTTCCGATGATTCTATTCCTTCAGCGCCCCAATATTTTCGTAGATATTTTGGCTTCACTGTAAGAATCAACAAGCGGTATATCGCAGAATAAATATATGCCTTTATTGTCATTACCTTATGCCTATTATATTTGAGAAATCGTATTAGCTTCACAAATTCTCCTCCAATTGTGGTTCTTCTTCAATATTCCCTCTTCTATTCCTGTAGTAACTGATCAGGAACAAGATTATCTTCCTGCGGTTCTATATACTCTCGTTCCATACTTAAAAAATCACGGGTATATGTTAGAATGAACTTACTTCTTTCTTCAAAAAACTTTATAATATCTACTGTTCTTTTATTATATGCTTCCATTGAAAATGTTCCGTTAAATCTTGTATAAGAAGCAACAATTCCTCTTTGATACTGCTCCGTATAATAGTCTACTATCGGCTCTACTACTTCAGTTCCAAAAACTTCTCCGGATATTGTATTCATAGTCTCAGCAAACTGCTGCCGAAAGTCTGCATTTCTCATTAAGGAATATAAAAACTTGTCCTCTGAAATCATAGGTCTTAAATAGGTATTAAGGCTATAATTACTTAACTGACTATTTCCCATAGACTGCTCAACATCATTCCATATATACCGCCATCTACAATCTTCATATTTATTATTACCTTCAGAGATACTACGCCATACATATCCATAATAGTTTGGCCAGTCACTATTTCCTATATATACATTTGCGCATACATACTCTATATAATTCTCTATATCCATTTGTTTGCAGACTTTTTCGTAGTTTTCGGATATAGATAAATCTGTTTCAATAACATAAGAAACAAATTCCTTATATGATTTATTATTTGTCTCCCAAGATTGAACCAGCAAAATATTCTCTTCATCTATCTGATAAAGGTTCGATATTGCTTCACAATTTACCGGATTGGTAAGAAGATAAACTCCCCAGTATTCTCCATTTAAGAACACAGTACACGGTTGCATAGGAATAACTGCAATAGAAGTATTCTCTAACAGTTTTCGACTTAAAGCCTCACGAATTTTCAATGTATAGTCTGCCTCTCCGGCATCCAGTAAAATACTTCCACCCTCACCAAATAGGAAAGTGCCAAGGGAGGATCCTTTTCCAGCAGCTACACCATTTGCTGTCAATTGTATACTTTTCTGCGGATATTCCGCATATCCATCATCTACAACTTCCATTAACATAGGTGAAGAATAGGTGATTCCCCTTTCTAAATCAAAATACTGTAAATGTGCATCTATAACTGTTCCATTGTAATAGTTTCCTGCTTTTTCCTTCTGCGCAGAAGCTAATGCATCCTCATATGACTTCCCACTCACATAAATACCATTTTGGTAACCAAATAGCAACTCCGCATCTGCTGTAATAGACAAGACAGGCATATTGGCATAAATCGCCTTACTCCCTATTCCAAGAAAATATGCATTTTGAACACTGTCCACTATAACATTGTTTTCATCCACACAAACAGCTGAGATAATTGTTCCCTTTTCTACTGTCGATGGAATATATGAAAAATTATGTGAAATCCCTACGCTGGCTGCATAAACCGGGGACTCATTTGCTTTAATATTTAATAAAATTGCGTTTTCATAAAGCATAGACTCCGTCGTTGGTAAAGAACCATCTAATGTATAATATACTTTACAGTTTTCTGGCGCAATTATTTCTACTTCTATTGCCTCGCTATAAAATCCCGGAGCTAAAGAAAAAGCAAGACCTTCTTTATTCTTTTCTAACATATGATATATTGTTTGCATCAGCATTATGTCGTCAGAAGAATAAAACGAAATTACAGCATTCTTTAGACTTTCTGTCTCCACACCTGTATCTATCTGTAATGTTTCCTTCGCAGGGACTTTTATGTCTTTAGAAAATGTATAAATTACCTCTCCATCCATACAAATCCGGTAATTTTCCAACAGAACTTCTACCTCTCCACCATTATATACA
Source organism: Lachnospiraceae bacterium (assembly GCA_045531955.1). Classification (GTDB taxonomy): domain Bacteria; phylum Bacillota; class Clostridia; order Lachnospirales; family Lachnospiraceae; genus SIG299. The sequence continues at coordinate 65,399 of JAZSFC010000027.1, forward strand.
TAAAAAGTGGCTCCTTCCGCTCCGGTTAATGCAATTTCTTTTCTTGCCTCTGCTTGAGCTTGATTCTGTTTTCCGATATCTACCATATGTTGGCCTTGTTGCTGGACGTATTCCTGCTCTTTTACCTGTAACTTATAAACATAAAGCAAGAAAACCATCATTCCTATGACAGCAATTAACGCCAATAGAGCTATTAATAAATCCTTTTTTTCTACTCTTCTTCGCATCTCAGTATGTCTTCCTTCTTAAATTATTTTCATGTTTCTCCGAACCATTGCTCATAAACAGCATATATACTAAGCGCCAAAACTGCAGCTTTAAAAGAACAGCACAGTTTATGATGCATATGCAATACCATACAAATAATATAGTACCACATTACTGATAATAATATCGTAACAATAATTACGCTAAAGTTCAAACGTTTTTCGCGTCGCTTTGCTTTCTCGCTATCCTCTTCAAACCTTTTTATTACAATTCTGTGGTTTAATGCCTTTATTGGTTTTTTAAGAACTAACATGAACAAAAAAACTTGTACACCTACCAAGATAGCCAAAATATTAGCAATATTCATTTTTTACCTCATGACACAATTTGTTGTAATACAGCATACTCTGCCAGTGCAATTAATCCTGACAGCAGAGCTGAGCCCACCTGAAAACTAATTAGTGAAGATAAAGAAGCACATACTCCAAACACTATCGGTCCTACAAGACAGGCAATAAAAATAATGCAAACATTTCTCCTCTGGTACTGCAATCTTTTTTGCTTTTTTTCTTCCTCGTTCATTTGCGTTATTTCATCTTCTTTTCCGTACACCTTATTATAATTAATTCTCTTAATTGGAATTTTGATTATACTCATAAGAAGAAGCGTAATTGTTCCGGCCAAAACTGCATGTAGTTCATAAATATGTGATTGCACGATCTTATAAATATCCAGCTTTCTTTCCTCCACACTCTCTATTAGTCTTCAAGAAAAAATATATTTGCACTTGTAATCGGATCATTTTTCTCAGCAATTTCTATCTGAAGCCATTCATTTTCACTTCCATTATAATAAAGAGTCGTAACATTTGTTCCAGCAAAAGCATATCTGTTAATATTTGATATGCCACTTCCAAAAGTTACCGTTGTAAGCGAAGCACATTTTATAAATGCATTACTATTAATTACTTCCACGCTATCTGCCAATATTACAGACTCTAGATTACTGCACATGGACATTGCCTGACTACCAATGGTCGTAATACCTTCCTCAACAATCACACAAACAATATCTGTTCTGAGAGCACCCCATGGGGCAACATTGGTAGAATTATAATTATCCGTAGCTCCTTCGCCTGATATTACAAGAACTCCGTCTGTATAGTAATCCCAAAATGCCTTCTCTCCACAAATTCCAGTTTGCAGAATCTGACTGGTTGCCACTTCACAAAATTCTATCGTTGCTGTTTGTAACACATCATTCTTTATTCCGATACTTACTTCATCCCATTGTTCAACTGTACCCATGTATGTGATACTGGAAATTGCTGTACTTGCGAAAGCATACTTATCAATCTTTTCTAAGCCATTATATAATACAAGTTTTTCTAGGTTCTTCGCTTTAATAAAAGCGTTACCCCCAATTTGTACTACGCTTTCCGGTATTTCTATTTCCTGTATATTTGTACATTCTGCAAATAACCTTGTTCCAATACTTGTAATACCCTCACTTATCTCAATAGAGTATATCTGCTCTCTAATTTCATACCACGGAGCCGGTTTGTTGGAATTATAACTGTATGTAGCACCCGAGCCATATAAATGAAGACATCCATCACTTGTCAATTCATATTCCACATCATCGCCACAAAGGCCAGACTGAACAACTCCACTATCACCATTTTCAATACCACCAAAAATATCTGTTTGGTTTTCCTCTTCCTGCTTCTGTTCAAATAGTAACATGTCCAGATAAACATCCTCATTACTCCAATTTTCAAAACGGATTTGCTCCATCTCTCCATTTGTTGCATCGAAGCATACTATCCACTCTGCATCTTCAACACATATATCTAAGTCAAAAGGGAAATCCACATAATCCATGCTGTCAACTGGGATATAATAAGAAACCGGGCACGCAGGAATTACCTCTTCATACTCACCATTGGATGTAATAATTTTTAATAAACGTTCCTGATTTGTATCATTTGTTACGCTTACATGCACGCCCTGATAATCTCTCCAAACAGATGCCGCATATAAATACTCCGTATCCCCTACATTAACTAAAGTTGCTTCTAGTGGTTCATCACCAATAACATTGGCGCTTTTTCTACTTCCTCCGACTTTTACATTTTCAAAAAAAACATCAGTAAATGAAAACTCACCACTATACAACATAATAGAATAGTAAGTTCCTCCATTTACTATACAATCTCTGAAAGAAATGTCGGACGCATTACTATATCTCATGGTAAAAGTAATTGGACAATTTAAAATACCTGCAGCCGAAGTATATGGAATATTTGGCACCTCAAATCTGCAATTTGATAGATGAATATTCACATTATCCAATGCATAAGAAGATGAATCTCCAAATACTTGGAAGCCATCTACATGATTTCCCTCGCCGGCTTCAGATCTTTGCACCAAATTAGCAATCATACAATTATTAAATGTACAGTTTCTATATGGATTAATACCATCTCCTTGAGCTCCATCTCCAAAATAGCACCGTTCGAAAGTCGAATTACTTCCTGCAAAATGGATAAAAGAGCACTTTTCAAAGTAATGGTTTACATTAGTTTCACCAATATCTGTGATTCTGAAAGATGCAAATTTACAGTTAATAAATATAATCTCCCTATTACTTTGCATCTGGCCTTCTTTTGTCAAAATGAAATCATCTCCGGTAAAATCATAATTCTCGAAAATAATTGTTTCCGGCATATTTTCCTTCATATAGATAGCAAGTCCCTTAGTTCCATATTGAGAAATAGTAATTCCATTATACTCTCCGGGGGTATCAACAATTGTTGTAATTAATGAGTCATCACAACCGGTGTTATATTTATCCGGAATGATTTGATAATCATACTCATTTGGAGAAATCCTCATTGTTGCATAGGGGCTCAATGGAACATCATCATTTGTAATCTCTATCTCATTTTCAGAGCTGTTTTCAACACTGCTTGGCTTAGTAGAAAGTAAATGCATTCCCAATATAGCAAGACTCATAAACGCTAATATTCCCATCATTGTTCCAAGCTTTTTTTTCATCCCTATCACTCCCTTTATATCATAAACTCCGTTTATAATATGCATTAACTTCTCTACATTTCATAAATCTTTTTTGTAAAGCTTTTCTTGCATAAAAATATTGTTTCAATCCAGTAACTTCTCCATTTTTTTTCTGCAGTAAAAATCTGGCTTTATGATCTTTCAATTTTTTTATAGCAGCATGATATTTATATTTTATTTGGTACATTCGTTCCCTTGTAACACCAAATATTTCTTCTGCTTCTGTTTCTATATCAACCAATTTATTAGGTATAATGTAAAAATGTTTCTGCTCTAATAAATTCTCTTCGATTCCTTGAATATCCCTTTTTTGAAAATGAAAGTACATAATCTCTCTGGTAGAAACGTTCTCGTACTTCTTCTTAAGATAATCTTCCTCCTTTATTTGACAAAGTTGTAACACCCCATCACTATATTCGACAATAGTACGCACTGTTTTGTCCGGGGCAAATGCATGATAGAATGCTTTTTCATCAGTCTTATTATCCCAAAATAAATTGGTATTGTCATATAGTTTTACCTTTAATCTTCTGGATTTAATCAGCATTCCCGGGAATTCATCAAAAGCATAACTATCATCTGTTTGAAAACACTCCTTATAATTAATTTCCGGGTACTCTCCATCTTGTAAAAACAGTTTACATATATCCGGTGTATTTCTATATAAGCAAAAATGGCCATGTTCTAAAATTTTATCATATTTCTCCAGTATATCGTTCGTAAGAAACCTTCTGATATTTCCGAACAGCAAGTCAATGTCACAATGTCCCCAAAAATCATATTCTGCTATTTCTTCAGCAAAAATATAGCCATACGCCGGTCTATAATCACAGCACTTATATGCACGATTCAATTTAATGGTAAAAGAAAATTTACTTTGTACCCTCTCTTTAAAGTCCTCAAAGGAACATCTTTGTACTTTAATATTTTTTTCTTCTTTAATTTCTTCAATGTCTGTCACAAATAAAAAATCCACTGTGTCATTTGCTAATGCAGACATCTTCCACAAATTAAAGTAGTAAGGTATTTTACCAAAGTACGGTATTATCAATACAATTTTTTTCATAACTGTGCTCCTTTAATAAATTCCATTTGCTTATCTGGAATATCCATGGCGAAATAGCTTTACACATAAATTAATACTAATATTTCCGATAAAATACTTTATTTTAGCTTTTATCCCCACATTAGAACTTCTTAATAAGTACCTGCATCTTTCCTTAAAAATACCGCCATATTCTTTTTTTTGTTCCAATGTAATCTCCGGCCAATACTCTACAATCATATAACAATATTGGTGAATTGCTTTTTCTTCTAAATCATTTTCCCCACTAGCCTGATAAAAGCTAATGTGCATTTCCAACCAATGGGCATCATCATCAATCCGCTTATCATAAGTATTAGCAGTAATGCTTCCTTCTCTCTGTCGGTAAATTCCAAATGATTTTTTTAGTGTTGCAATTTTATTGCACCGGTTTACGATAAGCAAAGCAATATATGCATCCTCACTAGTCCTTCCTAACGGATAACGTAGTTCTTGGAATAATTCCCGACGGTACAATTTGCAAATAACTTGACTATAATATGGAACAAAAGTATAAAAGCGCTCCATATATTGCTTTCTGTCTATTATCCCATCTTCCAAAAGCTTATTCTTTGTTCCCATATACACTTCATCACCCAATAGGTTTTCATAATTTCCAATAACCATATCAGCCTGTGTATGTTCGATGGTCTTTACCAATTGCTCTATTGCATCCTCATAAAAGTAATCATCGCTGTCTTCAAATATAATATATTTTCCAGTACAAACATCCAGAGCCGCATTACGTGCAGAGGATACTCCACCATTTTCTTTATGTATTACGATAATTCTGGAATCTCTTTTTGCCCACTCGTCACAAAGTTTTGGACAATCATCCGGAGAGCCATCATCCACCAAAATAATTTCTAAATCCTGATAAGTTTGCTGAACCACGCTCTTTACGCATTCTTCTAAATACTCTTCAACTTTATAAACCGGAATAATTACACTTACTTTGCTCATACTATATTATCTCCTATACTCGCCTCTGTAGAATCCTTTTTACTGTACCTGCAAATATCTTTATTCTCTGTTTTACAGAAGCATCCTTTTCATAACATTTAACAACATACTTTGAATAATTAGGCACTTCTCGGCCTAATAAGCGAAATGCCAATAGCTTTACTCGCATTGTACTTCTCCTTGTATGCTGATACTTTTGAATATATTTTATGTGTTCTTCTTTTTCCCATAGTTCCGCACAGATATACCCAAGTCTCACTGCCTCTCGGAACAAAGCCTCCCCTTCAGGGCTTCTTGTAAACACCACATTACGTCCTTCTCTTTCAGAAAAATCAGGTTGCATAGCATTGTTTAAATACCATCCGTCACCACAGGAAATGTCTGCCATTTCACCGATTCCATCCATGCAGAACTTGCAGTATGGGTTCACATCTCTCCCCAAAATGCCTCCCCAAGATTCACTATAACTCATAGTATGCTTTTTACCTTCTTCATCCTCTGCCGTTGCACAGCCAGGCCAACCTTCTCCACGATAAGTCAACCTGCTGCATTTTTCTTCTTCACATCCCAAGCGTTTTAACAATAAACGATTTGCTTCATTACTAGGAAGACCAGCGCAGAAAAAAGATAATAAATATATTATATTACTATACTTATTTTCATTCTGCATGAAACCGCGAAGTGCAATAATATCACATGGTTTTCCGATAAAGGCATATCGTCTTCCTTCTTCCACCAATGTCGACAATTCTAACAGTGGTGCTGAAATTGCATATCTGGAACCGCATCTACTAACAACTTCCTCTACTGTTGTGCTACAATAACATTTCGTTTCAAACGGACTACCATCGGCCACTCCCACATGAATAATTCCATCTACTTTTTTCTCCCGCAACAGATAACTGCATAGAGCTGTCAACACACCGCCACTGGAAGCTTTCCTACGCACATCTTTCTCTGTAGCATAAGCTGCGTAAATCTGTTCCCGTTTTCCCCAAATACTAGTTGTGTCAAAAAATTTCAATTGCTGTCCTGACGAAGGACATACTTTTTCGAAAAAAGATTCCGTTTCTCGATTAATGTCTTCTTTAGAAGGATAATAAAACCCTTTTTCATTTCTATTTAACTTTGCAATTCCTTCTGACTGGCACAAACCGCATCCAATACAATATTCTTTAATAACTTGCTTATTCATGTTCTCTGGCCCCTTTTTTCCTTAAAAACGATTCCAACAACATACTTAACATTTCAAAACAGCTTGCCCGATAAAAAAGCAAATCAATTAATGTAATTACTATACCATAGGCGAAAAAGCCCACAAAAACATTCTCTATTTGAATGCATGCCAAATAAGCCAATCCAAAGCAACATAAATAGCCCGCATCTTTCAAACGGATTTTTATAAACGTAAAATCCCTTTGAGAATACAGCAACCAAATATAATATGTTGCCGTTGTTGCAATAGAGATTCCAATATAGTCTCCTTTGAATAAAACTGCTACGAAATTCAGCACGACCGATACTGTCAAAATACCTACCAATGTGAATAAATACTTCTTAACCTGCTTTGTTGCTTTATACAAGTTTACATAGAGTACATTAATTACTGCCGTAGCCGGAAATGCTGCAAAAAATAAATAAATAATTGGAAGACTATCTACATATTTCGTAATAAAATTATTTATTAAAAATGCTACTACAAAATATGCGCAACCCGAATATGCTCCAAATACAAATAAAATCTCCTTTAACATATTCATTTGTTTTTCTTCTATATCACCCTTTGCCAGTCTTGGATAAAATGGCGTAGCCATCGCCGTAATAAATACATTCATTATATTTGTAGTAGACCCTGCAAAAGAATACAGTGCAAAAGAGTATGTAGAATACAAATTATTCACAAATTGACGGTCCACTGAATGAAACAAAAGCATCACATAATTTCCCAGCATAATTAAGAAACCGGTTCGTGTCGTGTCAAAATTCTCTTTAGAAAAAATAGGGTATCGTTTTACTCCCTTGGTAAACAGAAAATACTCTATCATAAAATAAATAAGCAATGCATAATTGGCAACTAAATACACCGCAATGATGAAATCGCTTTGTACTTCACCAGATATTAAGTACTTAATAATCACAATGGCTGTAAGTGAAAACGTCACCACTACGTTTGTCACAGAATATGCTGTAAATCTGTTCCATGCCTGATACATAGCTTTAAAGCTGGCAATCATACAAATAGGATAAATTGCTAATGCTACTCTGAAAATCAAACTTGATTGGGTAATTACTGAAAAAATAATACCAAGTGTAGTAAAAAATGTTAATACTGTCAAGATTAATGAAATTTCACTTTTATACCTTGCCTTATTCGTATCTTGATATTTCTGTCCACCGTAATATACAAACATTCCCGTTGCAATTCCCAAATGACACACATTAACATAGGAAACATACAATGTAAATTGATGGTATGCAGAGTAGCTTTCCACACTCATAATTACCGGGAATACAAAACTATTAATCAGCCCTATTATTGTAATTGCAAAATTGGATACTAAAACCTTAATTATATTCTTTAACATCTGTGTTATTCCTTAATTAATTTCTCAAGTTCCTTCACAAAATTAAACTTTTTCTGCATGATAATCTTGTCGGCATATTCCACCTGCTTTTGTAGATCATCGCTGTTTGCAATCCATTCCTTTGTTTTTTCCAGTGCTTCTTCAGTTGAAATCTGTGTAGCACTAATAACAAAAGGATAATTCAAATCTCCAAACAACCCTTCAAATTTTCTGCTATAGGAAAAAGGTATGGTTGCAACACCGCTGGAAAATGCGGCAATAGTAGCATGCATTCTGGCACCAAGGAAAATATCCATTCCTGAAATATAGCTTTTAGCTTCCATTGGAGTTGAAAATAAAGGCGCAACTATTGTTTCCGGATACACGCTATTTATCTCTTTGCAAACACGGTAATCATTTTCCGGACTACTTTCATCTGCAGAAAAAACATGAGGAATCAGGTGTACCTCATATTTCCCCGATTGAAATAAAAACTCTAATAGTTGCTTTATATATTTTTCATAATCTAAAGTTATCGTCGTTGTTGTTATAAACTCTCTCCCATCCCAAAGTAGTCCCGATGGATTAATTCCTATACGAATCTTCTCAACCATTTCTTTATCTTGCTTTTCATAATTTAGAGAAAAGGCTACATCGGTTGTAAGAACTGCTTCCTTTTTACAAATGTCATATATATATTTTTGGGATAATTTATCTCTGGTAAAACAAAGTTCACTTTTATTAAGTACATATTTTGCAAGTTGCTTTGTCCAAAACTTATGAAAAGGGCCATAAGTTTGTGGGCCTAAAACATATGGTTTTCCTGAAAATATCGCACACAACTTTAGCATAGAATGTTTGTAAAAGCGCGAAGCACTATAAATGTCCGCAAAACTATCTCCTAAAGACAAGTCAATAATAAAATCGCTTTCCTTGCAAATCTGATATGCTTTTTTCCAAAAGTTCATGTCTTTCAGGTGATATTTCACACAGGTCAGCTTATAATTTGACGTTTGCAACACAGGTTCTGGATTAATAACAAATGCCGTAATTTCTGCATCCTGATTATGTCGTTTTGCAATATCAGCTAAAATGTCACAAAGCGAATAACTCAATGCCCCACATCCTAAATTGGGCGAATGGAATTCAACTCCTAATATACTTACTTTCATGTCCCCTTTTCCTTCTTTCTTTTAATGTAATGTGTCTATGGTCCAACATATAAACATAAATCATTGCGAACCATGCATATACATAGCGAAGAGTCTGCAAACTATCCATCCACCATAAATTAATATAGTAGCTCACGCATGCAATTAGTAGCACAGCGTAAACGCCATCTTTTCTTCTAAACCAATTTTTCAGCATGTCAATAGCTATTGCTACAACAAACCACATATATGAAAGCAATCCTGTATATGCATATCTAATATACTGCGCAACATAAAAATTATCGATAGAAATAATTGAAATACCATCAATTTGAAAACTACTGTGGCGACTAACTCCTCGGCCTAATATCGGATTTAAATAACTAACAAAAAATACTTTTGGAAGCACCTGCCGATAATAGCTACTATTGCTTAAGCGTTCCGTTTCTGCACCATATGACACTGCAAAATTAGTTCCCAAAACTGTATCAATAACACTGGTTACTTGGAGCATAATATATCGACTCATAGAATTATTCGGCATAACTACCACAAAAGCCGCCACTGCAGCTACTGCTAACAGCAAAAACAGCAAAGCTTGCTTTTTTTCTTTTACCGGACTACATAAAAACAGTAGTCCAAGCTCAACTATTAATAACGCCAGCGAAGAACGCGAGCCAGTCAAAAAAATATTAATTACTATCAGAAAAAACAGTAGCTTATTTTGTAGCAAATTAACTTTTTTTTCTTCCCAGTCTACACAAACTAACGGAAGAAAAAGAAGAAGTAAGAGGCCATAAGCCAAAGCATGTCCACAAGGTCCCATAATTCTTAATGAACCGGAACGTATATACTGCGAAAAATTTGCATCCAACGTCTGTAGCTTATGAAACAAATTGATACCAGTAACATATTCCTGAATTCCCAACACACATAAAATAAATGCTGATACCTTTACAATTTTTATAAATAGGGAAATGCCCAGTATGTATTTAATAACATAAATTAGCAAAAACATAAATACAAATTCTATTGTAGCATTCATTAAAGTGTTAATATCTACACGTAGCACTCCAGTGTAAGCCAGGACTATTTCAAAACAAAGAACCGGTGCCAAATATTTAAAGTTCCTCACCATTCCAACAAATTCTTTTGCAGAATTCTCATCCGCCACTATACACATAAGTAAAACCAATAAAAAAATACGATTGACCGTTAAATCAAATCCCGCTAGATTAATACCCACATATTGAGGCATCAAAAAGTAGGATGCAATAAAGCAGATGGAAATTCCTCGAATTGTATTAAATTGTGCAACATTTCTCACGTATTTGCTTTCAGTAATATCCACGCGCTGTACAACCTAACCTTTCATTGCCATAAATAATTCCACTGGTATAGATTTTCTACTTTGATAATTTTTCCTGTAACAAAATGCCAGTTTAACAAAGTTTACGTACCTTTTATCTTTTAATAGCCCTATTCTAAGTTCTGCCGCCTCAATATTTTTCTTAATTAAGCTTTTATCAGCATTGTTAATTCCAATAGAGCATCCATATTCTAACATTTTATTGTGACTAACTAATAAACGTTCTAAAAATCCAATTCGCTTTTTAATATCATGCATTTTCTGCTTAGAAACATTTGCTGAATGCATTCGTCGCTTAATCATCGGTTTATGATAATAATAGCAACTTCCGCTTACCACTGCCATTTTCCAAACAAATTCGTCATGTGCCCATCCATCAAAATGATATTCCAAAATATCTTCAAAAAAATCCTTACGGATACTCATTACGCAGCCTTCACTTCCAATGAAGATTGTTTTCTCATTCAAAGCAAGTTGTTCCACTAATCCGCTTCCTGTCATATAGCGCATAAACTGCGCTGGAATAGACGGAGCGTCTTCAGAGCATATGAAGGGGTCAAATTCCGTACATAATAGCTTTATCTTCGCGTTATCTTCCATAATGCGAGACATTTCTTCTAATTTGCATTCATACCATACATCATCCTGATCACAAAAGAAAACAATATCTCCTTGCGTATATTTCATTCCGTTGCAAAAGTTATTAGCATAGCCCAAATTCTTTTCATTGATATAGAGTCTCCAAGAATCTTCTAAACCATATTTATGAATATATTCCTGCACCATAGAGACTGAATTATCCTTAGAACCATCATCACAAATAATTACCTCATCCGGCACACGTGTCTGGTTCCGTATGGAATCCAATTGCTCTATCAAATATGCTTCCCCATTATATAATGTCATTAAAACAGAGGTTTTCATCATCGTTCTCCTTTGCGTCTCGCCAAAAGTTCACTAGTATATATACCCATACAAATCGGTTCAACTGTTAACCGGTTAATAGATTTCATATAGAATGCCAATTTCCCTTTTTGCAAGTATCTGTTTTTACGATACTCCGGAAAATATTCTTCTAAGAAATCCAATGTACTTTCTTGAAGTTCCTTTCGAAGATTCTTTTCCCTAACACAAGCAACTCGTTTTAGGGAACTACATAGTAAAATACGTGTTATAAAAAGTTCCAGTTCTGCTTTGTATTTCTCATAAATGAATTTTTCACTATAAAAGTCTATAATATCTTTTAAAACCGGAAATATATTACTAACCTTAGCGCTCTTACTTCCTGTCATTGTCGAATTCTGTCTCAAATAATGGATAACATACGGTTGATCAATGAAATCCCATGTCTCCACATAAGGAATAGCCTTAATAAAAAACGATGTATCCTCATAAATATATCCCTCTGGAAACAGGATGTCGTTATCCCTTAACAGCTCTCCGCGATAAAGCTTATTCCATGGTGAAACTAAAGGATTATGAAACATATCCTCTTTGCTTTTGTAGTTTCTTACATATCCATAAGTTTTTAGCTCCTTTTCTCCATTTTCAAGAGCTTTTACAAACCGATAATTACACTCCACCAAGTCACAATTTTTCTGCTTCGCCAATTGATACATTTCCGCATACATATTCGTCTCAACCACATCATCCGAGTCAACAAAACCAATATATTCCCCTTTGCTTTCCCGAATTCCCATGTTTCTTGCCGTGGCTTGTCCCCCGTTTTCTTTATGTAAGGCTCGTATTATATCAGGATACCTTTCCGCATACTCTTTAATTATTTGGGCAGAGTTATCTTTAGAACCGTCATCGATAATAATTATTTCTATTTTCTGCAACGTCTGATGTACCAGAGAGTCCAAACAAGCCTCCAAATAAGACTGCATATTATATACCGGAACAATAATGCTGACATTAATTTCATCCATTTTGCTTACCTCTATTTTTAATACATTTTACGATGTAATCATATCCGCATCTGATTCCAACCGGAACAAACGCGCCTACTAAACTATATGCTACCCACCATGCTCCGCCTATTCCTGTTAGTACAGGATACTCTGCCAAACGCTCCATCGGCAAGTCATATACTAAGATAACAAGCAAGCTAACAAGCTTAAATGCAAGAAAATGCAAACTCATTATGTCCAGCGATTTTTCTCCCAGCAGTTTTAAAACTCTTGATTTTTCCACAAGCGGATACTGCGCCGCCATAAATATCATTAAAGTTCCAAGCACCGCAGATATTGTAAACAATGTAAAATTACCATAATATTTTGATTCAATACCAACCGGGCTGAGATACGCTATCACAATACTGCCCACAACACTTATCAATAGCACTATCGTTTTATATTTCACCAAAAAACTGTTCCACCGAAGTTTTTTATATAAATATCCCAAGTAGAAGAAAAGCATGCTGTATAAAGAAACATTAAGTTTAAAACTTGTTGGACACTTTCCCGAAATTCCCACCAAAACACAACATAATACAAATATGCAAACACATAACTGCTGATATTTTTCTGGTATAATTTTTTTTATGAAATAATTAGACCATATAAACAATACCGAAATAATCAGCAATGATCCTAAAAACCACATTGCACCACCAAAACTTTGTCTATGCCCTGTGATAACCATTGTAAAACGGTAAGCATACTGTTTCCAGGTATATGGACCTCCATTAAACTGCTCGTTTACCAATTGTAAAGCCGCAAATAAATTATGAAAAAGTAAGAAAATCAAATTATAAACAACAAAAGGAACATAATACGCCTTTATTTTATGAATAGTCGCCTTTATAGGTGTATCAATATGTTTATCACTAAAAAGATAACCACTAATAACAAAGAAAAGCGGCATATGAAATTGACTGATTAATCTGAGTAGAATCGGCAAGTCAATGTCCCGTACATTTTGCTGATTGGATATGGCGTGTCCGACGCACACCAATAAAATCGCAATTCCCTTTGAAACATCCAAATATTCTATTCTTTTCTTTGTGTTTTGCATTATCATTCCTCTGTTCGTTTTAATTTACTTGTTTTTTATCAACCTGTTCGTTTTCATCAAAAAGTCTTTATCTGCTTTCTCCACACTCTTTATCGCTCTACGCCAAGCAGAATAGGGATTGCTGTCTCCATGAATATCACTGCCCAATGCCCATATACACTTTTCTTTCAGGCATTTTTTTATCAGCATCTTATTTTTTAAACCTCGAAAACTTTCAGCATTTATTTGTACCATAAACTCTCTGCCTATTACTTTCTCAGCGTTTTCTTTAGAATATCTCTCTATGTGTGCAAGTACCACTTGAATACCTTTTTCTCTTATTCTTTCTAGTGTATCCAAATAAGTTTTTTCCCAGGATTTAACAAAAGGCATTTCTATCAGCATAGTATTTGTTCCTATGATGCAGAGTTCTTCCAATTTTTCCATGCGATCCATGTTAGGGCAAAGTAAAACTTCTGCCCCTAACATAATACGCGGATAAATATCTTTACGTGCTTTGCAAATTTCTTCAAAAGCTTGACTTCGTCTCTCTAAGAAATCCTTCACCGTTTCTATATGTGGATAAAAATGTGGCGTTGCAATTATCAGGTCAATACCGGCAGCCTTCGCTCGATCTAATTGATTTAATGACATTTCAACCGTTTCACTTCCATGATCGGCTTTAGGCAAAATATGTGCATGAAAATCAATCCATTTATTTTTTCTTGCTTCCATACTGATAACTACTCTTATACTTTCTATAGGTGTAATCCTGTGACTTAGGATCGATACCATTAAATACAAATCCACTAATATTTGCTTCTACCAGCTCTAATGCAAGGACTGCATTTTTTTCTGTTGTCATCTTACTATGCCCAGCTCTGATAACCATAATATAAGCTGTTACTTTTTTAGCAAGAACCAAGGCATCAGAAACAATTCCTACCGGAGGTAAATCAATAATTATAAAGTCATACTGTTCTTTAGCCTCCGTTAGTAATTCATCCATATTCGTACCTGCAAGCAATTCTGATGGGTTTGGAGGAATCTCTCCTGCAACAAACAAATCCAGATTATCCGAATAATTAATTATATTCTTTTTATCTGTAATTCTTGCTAAATACTGACTAAGACCATTTCCTTCCTCTAAACCAACACTTCTTCCTACCGATGGATTTCTCATATCACCATCAATTAAAAGAACTTTTTTACCTAATTGCGCAAGGCTAATGGAAATATTAATACTGTTCAATGTTTTACCATCTTCCTGCTCTGCACTGGTCACAGCGAATACCGGACACTTTTCTCCTTTTCCTAAATACAACAAATTTGCTCTTAGATTATTATAAGACTCTTTTAATGCAAATGGGCTATTCTCATCAAGAATTTTCTTTGCTTTTTTCTTTTTGCTTTCATCAAGTAACAAAGGAACTTCCCCTAATACCGGAAGTGTAAAAGCAAGCTTTATTTCGTATTTTCTTCGTATAGTAGTATCAAGCAAGCCAAAGAACAGGAACAAAACTGCAGATAAGCCGCCCGCTCCTAGCACACCAAGTAACACAAACTTTATTAAACTAGAAGAAGAATATGGCATTGTTGGAAGTTTAGCATAGTCGACCACCTCAATGCCACCTGTTTTCACGATTCTTGCAATCTCATCCGGTGCAATATCTGCAATCGCATTAGCCAGCATCATTGCATTATACGGATTCCCATCATATACTGTAACGTAAAACAACGCCGTGTCCGGAACCACACTATACCCAATCGCTGATACTAACATCTCTGTTGTGTATGGTAACCCGGTTTCGTCAATTACCATCTGAAGTACCGTATCGCTCTTTAACACTTGTGTATAACTCTTTACCAGATTTTTGGCTAATGTAAATTCAGTGTTTGAAATATTCACCGACGAATCGTACTTATAATCCGGATTGCTGTATACATAAAAAGAAATCTTAGCTTGATAATAATTTTGATTAGTCATGTAAGAAAACACGCCACCCAGGACGCCACCAATCATTGCAAAAATAATCATAAATGCTAACTTCTTTTTCACAATCCATATAATCTTTTCCAAATGAAAATTATCCAGTACTGTCTGTATCACAATTTTTCCTCCAATATTAACTAATCTCTGAAATAAATATCTCTTGTATATACTTTATCCCAAACATCCTCTAAGGACGCTGAATATCGGTTCGCAACAATTACTTGGGATTCTTTTTTGAATGTAGCTAAATCATTTACAACACGGCTTCCGAAAAAATCACTTTCTTTTAAACCAGGTTCATAAATAATAACCTCCGCGCCCTTTGCCTTTAGCCGTTTCATTACACCCTGAATGCTGGATTGTCTAAAGTTATCCGAATTAGCTTTCATGATTAATCGATATACGCCAATCACCACACGGTTTCCAGGAGTGCCATCTCTTCCTGAAGTTCCATGGTAGTATCCTGCTTTTTCCAGAATTCTTTCTGCAATAAAATCTTTTCTGGTGCGGTTTGCATCTACAATTGCCCCAATAATATTTTCCGGCACATCGTTATAATTTGCCAATAATTGTTTTGTATCCTTTGGTAAACAATATCCGCCATAGCCAAAAGACGGATTATTGTAATGAGAACCGATTCTTGGGTCTAAACATACACCCTCAATTATTTCTTTAGTGTTTAAGTTTCTTACCTCGGCATATGTATCCAGTTCATTAAAAAAGCTGACTCTTAATGCTAAGTATGTATTTGCGAACAATTTAATCGCTTCTGCTTCTGTTGGATTAACAATCAGAACTGGAATGTCTTCTTTAATAGCTCCGGCTTTTAATAATCCAGCAAAAATTTCTGCCTTTTTCTTTAATTCTTTGTCCTCAAACGGAACACCGACAATTATTCTAGAAGGATAAAGATTATCATATAACGCCCTTCCTTCTCTTAAAAACTCCGGAGAAAAAATAATATTACTATTTTTATATGTTTCCCTTACTTTTAAAGTAAATCCTACCGGGACCGTACTCTTCACTACTATAATTGCCTCCGGATTAATTTCCGTCACAATTTCTATAACTGTCTCGACAGATGAAGTGTCGAAATAATTCATTTTAGGATCATAGTTGGTCGGAGTAGAAACAATTACAAAATCAGCATCTTTATATGCCATTTCAGCGTCTGTTGTAGCAAGCAGATTTAATTTTTTTGTTTCCAAGTATTCTTCGATTTCTTTATCTACAATTGGAGATTTTTTATTATTTATTAGTTCAACCTTTTCGGATACAATATCAACCGCATATACCTCATTATTTTGAGCCAACAAAATTGCATTGGATAATCCTACATATCCGGTACCTGCTACTGCTATTTTGTATGATTCCATTTTCTTTCCTCCCGAAGTTTATTATACAAGTTTGCATAGTTACACAAAATAATTTTATCACAAATCATTCTGAATGTAAATCAGTTTTACATCACATCCAGCCTGCAAGTAGCAACGCCTTATTTTCCTTGACATTCCCCCTCACTATGATAAAATAAATTCAGAACAAACACGGAGGATAAAACATTGCGAACTATTATCAACTATTTGAAAAAGCTGCGGGCTAATTCGCCTTACGCAGTATGGTTAATTAAATATACCAAGCCTTACCTGCCGGCGTTGTCCCTTACCATGTTGTTTTCCATTGCGGCATCTTTAATCTCCATCGGAACTGCCGTAGTCAGCCAGCAGTTAATCGATAACGCCTCCATCGGCAAAACCATTACCAGTAACATTGTTTTGTATATTCTCTGCATTCTGCTGATGCAGCTGATTCAGATTATCAGTTCCATGTTTACGGTTATTATCCAGGAAAAGTTTTCCTTCGGTATCCGCAAACAGGTATATGAAAAAATTCTGCATTCCTGCTATCATGACGTGTCCAAGTATCACTCCGGTGACTTAATGACCCGTCTTACCAGTGACACCGGTAATGTAGCAGACGGTATTGCCAATATCATTCCGCGAATTATCATTCTGGTAGTCGAGTTTTTGGCATCCTTTATTGTACTTTTATGCTACGACCCGATGTTAGCTGTTTTTGCATTGCTGCTTGCTCCGGTGGGCGGTATTTTAAGCATCTGGCTTGGCAAAAAGTTAAAGGTTCTGCAGACAAAGGTACAGGAGTCCGAAGCCAGCTACCGTTCCTTTATCACCGAAAGCTTAAGCAATATTTTAATTATCAAGTCCTTCCGTACCGAAGATTACTCCACGGAGCACTTACAGGAGCTCCGTGACGAACGTATGAAATGGGTCATCAAGAAACAGCGCATGGGTTTGGTGGCATCCTCCGGTATGTCCTTAACCTTCCAGGCCGGCTATGTTTTGGCTCTTGCCTGGGGCGCAGCCAAGCTTTCCACAAAAGCCATCACCTATGGTACCATGAGCGTTTTCTTAACTCTGGTAAACCGTTTGCAGTCTCCAATCCTGGGTTTAGCCCACACCATTCCGCAGGTAGTAAACGTACTTACTTCCGCCGGCCGTGTGATGGAACTTCAAAATCTTCCGGTAGAAACAGAGCTTAAAGAAACCATCACCCCGCAAAATGTGGGTGTTAAGGTGGAACACTTATCCTTCGGTTATTCCGATGATGTTTTATTTGATGATGCTTCCGTTTCCATCAATCCGGGCGAATTTGTTGCCATCGTCGGTGCTTCCGGCATAGGAAAAACCACATTAATCCGCCTGATTTTATCCTTTATGAATGCTAACGCCGGAAAAATTCAGTTCTTCAACGATAAAAACGAGCAGGTGGAAACCAATGCCAATTCCCGTGACTTTATGTCCTATGTACCACAGGGCAATACGTTGTTCAGCGGTACCATCGAATACAACATCCGTATGGGCAAAAAGGACGCCACCGACGAAGAGGTTTACGAAGCACTCCGTGCTGCTGCCGCTTACGACTTTGTTTCCGAGCTGCCGCAGGGTATCCACACCGTCATCGGCGAACGTGGTTACGGTATTTCCGAAGGCCAGGCACAGCGAATCGCCATTGCCCGCGCTTTAATAAAAAAAGCCCCGTTCCTTATTTTGGACGAAGCCACTTCTTCCCTGGATGAAAAAACAGAGCTTGCGGTATTGGAAGGAATCAAAAACTTCTCCTACCACCCAACCTGTCTGTTAATCACCCACCGCCGCTCCGTACTTGCGTACTGCGACAGGGAAATCAGAATTGACAACAAGCAGATTACAGAGCAACCAATGTAATTACAAAAATTACGGCGCAGGAAAATTCCTGCGCCGTTGCTTTATTCTTTTATTCGTCTTTTGGTTCAATTGCACGCGAAAAGGTGATAAGATTTTGGAGGCTTAAGCAGGCATCCACACCGCTAAACATTGCATTATCCTGATTCTCATCTGCAGATGCCAAAGGAGACGTTGACCATTGCTCCAATACATCCCATGCTAAATAGTTGTCCCAATAGGACCGGTCTAACATTCCCACCAGACGTTGCTTTCGTTCCAGATATTCCACCGGATCCTGCTCTGTTTTCTCTACGTTTCTCCAACTGGTGTCCTCTTTTCCTGTTAGTGTATATAGTGACTCCGGGATTATATCTTTAAAGGTCTCTTTAAAAATATACCGGTTTGTTCCATGCTTCAAATACAAATTTCTCGGTATAGATACCGCATAATCTGCCACTCGATAATCTAAGTACGGAGCAATGTATCTTGCACCGCCATAAGCTCCCAGTAACGCAACAACATCCAGACGATTTCTGCTGCCACCATTCCGGATATAAGTAATCGGATCATAGGCGAAATAGTTCGGTGTCCCCTTTTTAGAAGCATATTTTTCATAAAGTTCTTTTCTCAACATTTCCTTAGAAGCAAACTCACTGACAAAAGGACTTGTTAGTTTTTTCCGGGACACTGTTAAATTCCGGCGACATCGTAACAGGGTAGTATATAATCTGTGTTTTTCCTCTTTGGTGCTTTCCCACATATAATACAAATAGTGTCCGTACTCTTTGTTATAAAACAGTTCATATGGATTACAGCGGTGGCTGACTGTTTCATCGCCGCCATGGCCGGTAAATACCACCTTTGCACCATGGTCATTGGCATATTGTGCCACTTTAGCAATTTGCAACGTGCTGATATAAGGAGGAAAAGCATAACGCCGGTATAAGCCCGCATTCATCTCCGGTTCCATTCCCACAGCTTTCACCTTCCGGTACATTACACTGTCTTCTCCGATGCGCACCGACTTTTCGCTGAACTTACAAACAATATTTTCCTGTTCGCAAATGTCCTTTACAATCAAACGCTCGTCATTTTCCGCATAAGGAAGTTCTGCCGGAGATGCAGACCAGGAAAAATAGGCTGCTTCTCTACCTAACCGATGAATTAAAATATCTATGATACTGGAATCCAAACCTCCGGATAATTCTCCTGCCACCAGACCGGATACTGCATTCAATCTTCTCTGTATCGAATCTGTAATTAACTCTTTTAAACGCTTTTGATACTCTTTTTCCGAAGAAAGTCGCACCTTTTTGGTTCCTATCTGCCAATAGGTTTTCTTATCGCATTGAAGTTTGTTTTCTTCTAAAGAAAAGGTCATATAAGAAGCCGGTTTTACACAAAAAATATTGGCAAACTCCGTGTTTTCCGTACCAAAGCACGCCCCTCCGGCCACCTTGCACCACAGCCATTTTTCTGCTACCGTCACATCTGTACTCTGCATAGAAAGTAACCCACGGATATCGGTAGAAAAAGCAAGCCCCTGTCCATTCGTATAGTAAAACAACGGACGAACTCCCATATGGTCTCTGAAAAATGTAAGTTGCTGCTTTTTTGAATCATAAATAGCTCCGGCAAAATCTCCGTTTACTTCTTTTAGCTGGGCATACCCAAATGTTTCGATAAATTGAAACAGCAATTCCTCATCGGATAGTTTTTCCGTAAATTCACCTTTCGCTAACAATTCCTCACGGTTATATAGCACCACATCTAAAACCGCATAACAACCGTTGAACACCAACACCGGAGAACTCTGTAGCGCGGATTCATGCAACTTTTCCACAAAACATCCCATGTGGCAATTACCATCCGCATCAGTATTTGCAAATTGAGTCCCATAAGCTTTATTCCAGCTTTTCAGCTTACCTAACTCCATAGACTTCTGTTCTGTCTGCCTAAACGGCTGCCATACACCATAAATTCCGCTCATACATGCTTCTCCTTAGTGTTAAAATTGCTTTTCCTCAGTATAACACAGACTACGCTATTGTGCAAAGAAAAAAGCCCTTGTCCGAAAACAAGAGCTTTGAAAATTCTTATTAGGATAAAGTATCTGGTGTGCTAGAATTACCTGGCTTACCATCGCCGTCACTGTCCTTACCATCTGCCAAATCGTTATTGGTACCAACACCATTGATGCTAGCCTCTACATAAAAATCCCATGTACCGTGTGCTGTTTCGTTAATGTTAAGTTCAACTAATTCTGCGTTCTTCCAAGTCTTCATTTTAACTTCCTCATCTTTCTTTTTCTAATTCTTCGTTTACGCATCTTGTGCGTTCCTTGATGATGCCATCATACCCTACTTCTACATAAATAACAACAATTCTAACAAGATTGATAGAATTATGTTTACATTCTATTCTATGTACTTCTCTTTTTCCCTTTTTATGATATAATCTCCCTATATGAACAATCTTAGGAGGTTCCCCTTATGAACTATCGCTTTGACAAATATAACAACAAAATCTCACTCCTCGGCTTTGGCTGCATGCGCTTTCAAACCACCCTCGGTAAAATAGATATGGCAAAGGCCGAGCGGCAGATTATGGCTGCCTTTCATAGCGGCGTCAACTATTACGACACCGCCTATGTGTATCCGGGCAGTGAGGCTGCCATCGGAGAAATTTTTGAGAAGAACGGTATCCGTGACCAAATCTACATTGCTACAAAGCTGCCCCATTACTTAATCAAAAGTCTGGATGGATTGGAAAAGTTATTTCAGGAGCAGTTGCGTCGTCTGCGGACAGACCATATCGATTACTACCTGATGCACATGCTTTCTGACGTTGCTACCTGGAACCGGTTAAAAGATCTGGGAATTGAACAGTGGATTGCAGAGAAAAAGGCAAGCGGTGTCATCCGCCAGGTTGGTTTTTCCTACCACGGAAATTCCGATATGTTCTGTCAACTGGTGGATGCTTACGACTGGGAATTTTGTCAAATCCAGTATAACTACATGGACGAGCACTCCCAGGCGGGCCGTAAAGGTTTGAGCTATGCCCACGAAAAAGGATTGCCGGTTATCATTATGGAACCACTCCGGGGCGGCCGTCTGGTTAACAATTTACCGGAGGATGCCAAAAAGATTTTTGCAGAATATAAAGAAAAATACACACCGGCACAGTGGGCTTTCCGTTGGCTGTATAATCAGCCGGAGGTAACCTGTGTGTTATCCGGTATGAACACCTTGGAAATGATTGAAGATAATATCAAGACTGCCTCCACTACAGAGACTGGTTCTCTCGGACCCGAGGAAGAAGAGATGTTGCAACGTGTGGTAAACGCCATCAACTCCCGCATGAAGGTGGAATGCACCGGCTGCGGTTACTGTATGCCATGCCCAAAGGGTGTGGATATTCCAGGAACCTTTTCCGCTTACAACCGCCGTTACTACGACGGCAAGTTCTGGAGTGTTGTTGAGTATATCAAATGCACTGCTCTGCGGACTAATTCCACCGCAGCCTCTAACTGCATCGGCTGCGGCAAATGCGAAACCCACTGTCCGCAGCATATTGCAATTCGCGAAGAATTAAAAAATGCCGGCAAAGAACTGGAAGGACCTGTTTACAAAACGGTGCGGAAAGTTGTAGCACTTTTTAAGGTGTTTTAATTTTATTAATTTAATAATCCCTGATATGATTTTCTCCAGCGTTTTGTCCGGATAAAATCATATCAGGGATTGCGTAATTAATAAAAGGCTAAATATACTAAATAAAATCTTCAAGACGTTCCATTAACATTTTTCAACATTCGCCGCCACTTCAGCACATATTCCAAAAGGAATCCTGCCACAATGCATCCTAAAAAAGTAAAGGTCCAAATTATCCACAAGTTATCGGTTTTCCCGCCACCCGGGTCTGTACCTTCCATGTGAAACAAAGTTCCTGCTAAAAAGCCAAGGAAATAGCCCCCGGAAGTAAACCATGGTGCATATTGTTTTCTTGCAAATAGTGAAATCAGCAATGCAAAAATTCCCGCAACAAATAAGTCAACCGGCCATTCTTTCATGCCATGCAGGTCAAAGAACGCATAACGGCAAAGCAAAAATCCCAGCAAGAGTACACCAAGGGAAATCAAGTGTGTCAGTAATAACCTTTTATATTTCTGCCAAAACTCCGATACTTTTTTACTCATTTTCCTGCGCCTCCATCTGTTCTACCAGTTCTTTCATAATCCGGTCCTGTTCCGCATAGTAAGCGTTCAGCTCCTCGTCCGCCATCCGGACACGTTCTGCCAGACCTTCCTCGTAAATGTCAGAACGTAAGAATCCTTCCACATTGACCCTGCCTTCTTTTATGGTGCCTCCCTCCTCTTTCCGAGGATATTCCAGCACAAAATCGATGGCATAAAACGGTACATTCCTACGGTCAAATACTTCCTTCAGTTCCAACAACACTTCTGCTGCACGTTCCACTGTGACTATATCATCCTCTACATAGATTACCAGATAGCCGGCTGTTTTTGCCAGTTCCCGGATGTCATATTGTTTATCCAGTTCCACCTTATCCAGTATGACATAACTTTCCGGCCAATAAGGAACTCCCACCTCTACATCCGGCGCCCGGAAACCAACCTTCAAATCGCCATAAGCAATAAAACTGGTAAACGGGTAATCCGGTGCCTCCAACACTTCGTCCACTAAAGCACGGTACTCCATATATAAACGGTTTTGTGTATTTCCTCCGTAAAGCACCCTGCTCTCGTACGTATCCAGAAGTAAATTCCCTAACATATCAATCCGTAGGGAAAAGCTGCTGTCTTCACTGCTCGGAGATTTAATATGGGCATAGTAATCCGTATCTTTAAAGTTAAAACCAATCCGCTCAATTTCAAAATCCGTATCCCCATATACCTCTTCCAGATGTTTTTCTGCAGTTCTGGCGGCCAGCCATTTGGAAACCGGGTTTCCCACTAAAGCATTGGCAAACCAGCAAAGCCCGGCAATCATAATCAGGGCGGCTACCAGTGCGGCAATTTTTAACCATTTCTTCTTCATTGTCATTCTCCTTTCTGGTGCAAGAACACACCACCAAATTTAGCGTTCCTTCCGGAATGCAAAATGTAATAATCCCGCAACCAATATCCCAATCTCCACAAAAATAGTGTAAATGCCAACCCACATTAAAATTGCTACGAACGGCATATATTCCATGCCCCGGGCCAGACCTAAAAAATTAATCAAACTCTGCATTATAAGTAGTAAAAGAGGAATTTGATACACTGCCTGCCACCGGAAAATCACATAGCCAAGAGCTCCGATAACCGGCATAATCAGGCTGTTATAGAACATTTCCTCACTGGCGGTAAGACTTAAGCCGAAAAGCACGCCAAACATTAACAGCATGGTCGAAAAAATTTGGATGCGGCGCTTTAATTTACCAAGTTCCTGCTCCAAATCCGAAGGAATTTCCTTCGTTTCCGTTATTTCATTCTCATATAAATTTCTGCATGTTTCACATTCTTTCAGATGTTCTTTTACTGCCTGCACGCTGTCTTCACTGGCAATACCGTCTTTCACCAGAGGCAACAAGTCCTTGCATATATCACAGGAAATCTTATTCATGACCCCATCCCTCCTTTTCTAGTATCTGTCGTATTTTTTCTTTTGCCCTGAAATAAATAACCCGGGCTGAGCTTTCGGATATATTCTGCAGCTTACCTATTTCATAAAAAGAATACCCCTCCAGACGGAGCTTTACAATGTTCCCGGTGCGCCCCGGTTCTTCGTCTAAAAGTGAATGTATCCGTTCCAGTATTTCTTTATCTAAATACTGTTCTTCCGGATTCTTCCTGTCAGCCACATCTAAACCTACGCTTCTCTCTTCTCCCACCAGCTCCGATAAAACTACGTTTTCTATCCGCCTGTTCTTTTTTCTTAAATAATCAATCCACTTATGTCTTGCAATGGAAAACATCCAAGTCTTTATATCCGACTCTCCCCGAAAGACAGCGATAGACTTTACTACCTCTAAAAACACCTCCGAAGAAAGGTCCTCGGAAAGGGAGGGGTCATGGGTAAGGCTGTATAAATAACGGTATATGTCTTTGTAATAGCTACGGAACAGTTTTTCTAACAACCGTTGCACCACGAAGCCTCCTTTCTGTTTCCATCATTTCATAAAATTAGTCGTCGTAATTTTCGTTTTGTTACAGTATAACATAAATTTATTAATTCAAAAAGCCATGTGCTGCTATCACGCAACACATGGCTCAACATTATTTCTTTATTATAACGGCTTTATTACCTTCTTATAAATCTTATACAGGAATAATCCGGACAATGCCACCGACATCAATTCCGCAATTGGGAAGGACAACCAAATCAGATTCAGTTTTCCCGTTAAGGAAAGGAGGTATGCTACCGGAAGCAGTACTACCAGCTGTCTTGCGATGGAAACAATCATGCTCAGCATACCGTTGCCAAGTGCCTGAAAGGTAGATCCTGCAATAATACAGAAACCGGCAAACAAAAAGCTGATACTTATAAAACGCAGTGCCGGCACGCCAATGGCAAGCATTTCCGCCGACGCTTCAAACAGACTGAATAACTGCACAGGGAAAATCTGCATTACTAAAAATCCTACAAACATAATGCCGACCGCATACATAATCGCCAGCTTCATGGTGCGAAGCATACGGTCTTTTTTCTTGGCACCGTAATTATAAGCAATAATCGGCACCATGCCGTTGTTTAACCCAAATACCGGCATAAAGATAAAGCTCTGAAGCTTAAAGTATACTCCAAACACTGCCGCTGCCGTGGAGGAAAAGCCCATCAGAATTAAGTTCATACCATAGGTCATGACGGAACCGATGGAACCCATGATAATGGAAGGGATACCGACAGAATAAATCTTCTTGATAACTGCACCGTCCGGTACCAGCTCTTTTAAATTTAACTGTATTTCCGGATTCTTTTTCACATTCAGCCAGAAACCAAACACGGCAGAAATAATCTGTCCAAGCACTGTTGCTACCGCCGCACCGGTAATGCCCATGGCCGGCAGCCCAAACCAGCCGAAAATCAGGATAGGGTCCAAAATCAGGTTGGTAACCGCACCGAGCAGCTGGGTATACATGCTAAGGGTAGTCCGGCCGGTTGCCTGTAGAAGACGCTCTGTAATAAACTGGCCGAAGATACCGAAGGAACATGACATAACAATGGTGAGATACTGTGTTCCGTACTCAATCAGTACCAAATCATCTGTCTGGGTGGTAAAAAACCAGCGGCTTCCAAAAACGCCGAATAGTGCACAGGCAATAGCGCTGAATAACATCAGCAGAATACCGTTGTGCGCCACCTTATTCGCCAGCTTCTGGTTCTTTTCACCGAGGCTCTTCGACAGCAGGGCGTTAATACCCACTCCGGTACCGGTACCAAGAGCAATCAGCAGATTTTGCACCGGAAAAGCCAAGGATACGGCAGTCAGGGCATCCTCACTAATTCTTGCTACAAAGATGCTGTCCACCACGTTATAAAGTGCCTGCACCAACATAGAAAGCATCATCGGCACTGCCATACTGATAAGCAATTTATTTTCGGGCATCGTGCCCATTTTATTTTCTCTTGTATTTTCCATAAATTCTTCTTTCTGCACACAGAATGCTTCCGGTCTGTTATAACCGGAAGCATCTATACCATACGTATTTATTTCATTAATTCTTCCATCTCATCCAGTAATCTGCCAAACATCTCCAAGCCGGAATTTACTGCAGCCGGAGTGGTCATATCTACGCCCGCAATCTTCAGCAAATCAATTGGGGACTTGGAACATCCGCCGCTTAAGAACTTTAAGTAATCTTCTACTGCAGGCTGACCTTCCTTTAAGATACGGTTTGCCAGTGCTACCGCTGCAGAGAAGCCGGTGGCATACTGGTAAACATAGAAGTTGTAATAGAAGTGAGGAATT
The DNA here is from genome assembly GCA_045531955.1 of Lachnospiraceae bacterium. Lineage (GTDB taxonomy): Bacteria > Bacillota > Clostridia > Lachnospirales > Lachnospiraceae > SIG299. Next base: position 92,002 of record JAZSFC010000027.1, read on the forward strand.
CTTGCCCATTCCATGGCAATATCTTCATCAACAACCATATCATCACCAAAGTACTTCTTGTTCAAATCATAATACAGGCTGCTTAATGCGTCCGGAGTCATGCTTTCCCCACGCTCACACATCTGATGGGTTAATAACTCAAACTCTGCAAACATGGTCTGACGGTATACGGTTCCGCGGAAGCTCTCTAAGAAATGATTGATTAAGTATGCTCTCTGTACCTTGTCGGTAGTATTCTTAAGCAAATGCTCCATTAAGAGAACTTCATTACAGGTGGAAGCCACTTCTGCCACGAAAATCACATAGCCGGCATCTACATGCGGCTGTGTCTTGTTGGACAGATAGGAGTGCATGGCATGACCCATTTCATGTGCCAGAGTAAACATGTTATCCAAAGTGTCGTTATGGTTTAATAACACATATGGATGAACACCGTAAACACCTGCAGAGTACGCGCCGCTTCTCTTTCCTTCGTTTTCATAAACATCAATCCAACGGTTTTCGAAGCCTTCTTTGATAACCGCACGGTATTCTTCACCAAGAGGTGCCAGTGCTTCGTATACAGTAGCCTTTGCCTGTTCAAACGGAATCTTTACATCTGCTTCTTTTACTAACGGAGTATACAAGTCGTACATGTGAAGCTCATTTACACCAAGAAGCTTCTTACGGATGGATACATAGCGGTGCATCTTATCCAAATTCTGATGAATTGCTTCAATTAAGTTGGTATAAACGGCAGCAGGAACATTAGTGCCATCCACAGCAGCCTCTAAGCAGCTGTTGTACTTTCTTGCCTTAGCAGAAAACCAGTGTGCCTTTAACTTGCCGGAATAAGTAGCGGCCAACGTATTGCGGTAGCTCTTGTAAGTGGAGTACATTGCCTTGAACGCCTCTTCCCGGACTCTGCGGTCACTGCTTTCCAAGAACGGAACATATCTACCGTGGGTTAATCGGACCTTTTCCCCATTTTCATCGGTGATTTCAGGGAATACCAGGTCTGCATTATTGAACATAGAGAATACATTATCGGAAGTTCCGGTAATGTCACCGGCAGAAGCCAGTAACTGCTCCATTTCTGCGGAAAGCATGTGTGCCTTTCTGCGCAAAATATTATTTAACAATCTGCGGAACACTTCCAGTTCAGGCTTTTCCTTATAAAACTTTTCCAATGTTTCTTCCGGAATTGCTAAAATTTCCGGTGTCATAAATGCAGTCTTTTCACCCAAGGAAACAAAGAGGGTTCTCACCTGCATTACCAATGCCTGATTCTCGGTATTCGTAGTATCCACATCAGAGCAACGGCTGGCATAACTGTATGCCTTACCCCCGATACGGTCGATTTCATCGTCTAAATGAAGGGACTGATATAAGTTTTCAGCGGACTCGCCCATGCGTCCCTGATAAGTCACCAACTCTTCTGCTAATTTTTTCACTACTTCAAGGTCAGCCTTCCATGCATCTACGTTAGCGTACATATCTTCCACTTTCCAGGTGTCTTCTACTCTAACTTGACTTCTTTTCAATAATTCCTTTGCCATTTTTCTTATCCTTTCTCTCTTTCTATTTCTTCGCTCTTACACCGGACCATAAATAGTTATATTCATAAAGAACCCTTGATCGAGAGCGCGTTCTTAAGAATATAACTATTCAACAGTGTTGAAGATTTGCGCAATCGGAGAATCCTCATCCAGAATCAATGTCTTATTTTCACCCACCATAGATGCCTTCGCTGCGTCTAAAGATAATACATAGGTGTAGAAATCACTTCTGGACTGGTCAGCGTATACTTCTGATAAAATCTTCATATATTCCGCTTCGCCGGCTGCCACGGTAGCTTCTGCCTCTGCCTTTGCCTTGGAAATGCTGACGGAAATTTCGTAATCGGTCTGGGTACGGATTTTGGTTGCTTCCGCTTCACCTTCTGCAATATAGGATGCCGCAATGTTATTACGCTCGGAAATCATACGCTCATACACCGCATTTTTATTATCATCCGGAAGGTCCAGACGTTTAATTTCCACCGTAATAAGCTCAATACCGTACTGTTCCATGGAATTGCCGAGATTTGCCATAATCATCTTGGTTAACTCACCGTCACGTCCATTGATTACTTCGGTCTGCTCCAGGCTGGAAATAATATTTTTCATAGACATAAATACAGACGCATTGATTCTGCTTTCTGCATTTGCCACCTGGGAATTTAAGGTTTGTACAAATAACTGCGGATCGTTAATTCTCCAAAGCACGTAGCTGTCAGCCACCATGGTCTTTTTATCCATGGTAATAACATCAGATGCCGCCAGGTCATAAATTAAAATCTGCTTTGGCAGAGTGTCGGTACTCTGGATAAACGGAACCTTAAAACTGAGTCCCGCTTTATCAATAATCCGTTCGATTTTTCCGAACTGCTTTACTAAGGTATATTTATTTTCTGCGGTCACTACCAGGGAATTGGCAAGGACAATCAGTGCTGCAAAAAGAACAAGCACCAATAATACCTTACCGATTCCGCTACCGGATTTTTTCTGTTTCTGTTCAGGCATTACATATTCTTCCATAACTTTGTTCCTCCCTTCCTATTCTCCAAAGGAGTCCAGCGGTAAAATCTTCTGCACACTGCCGTCTCCGTTGTCAATGATAACTTCTAAGTCAGGAAGGATTTCCTGCATGGTTTCAAAAAACATTCTCTGCTTGGTAATCAGCGGATACTTAATATATTCCTCATACAGCGCGTTAAAACGGGCTGCCTGACCGGTTGCCTCGTTGATGCGGGCTTCCTTTTCTGCCTCTGCCTGTTTTTTAATCTGGTCTACCTGGGCCTCTGCCTGCGGCATCTGCTCGCTGCGGTATTTGTTAGCATTGTTAATAGCAGTTTCTTTGCCCTGCTTTGCGGTTTCTACCGCCTTGAATGCTTCGATAACCTCTGCTGTCGGAGGCTCTGCATCCTGAATGGACAGGTTTACCAGCTGGATACCGATATTCTTATCCTCCAGCTGTGCCATCAGTTCTTCTCTGATTTTGGACTGGATTTCACTTTTTCCGGTGGTAATTACGCTGTCTACATCATAAGAACCGATAACGGAACGGATACAGCCCTGGGCCATATTCTTTAAAATCAGTACCGGGTTTTCAGAAGCGTATAATGCCTTGATTGGGTCATTTACCTTATACTCCAAAAAGAAATCCACATTTACAAAATTGTAGTCGGAAGTAATCATTAAGGACTCATCTTCAATAGACATATTGGTATTTACATCATAACCGATGGAAAGTCCTTTAATGGTAGTATCTACCTTTTTCACCTTTTGTATAAACGGAATTTTAAAATGCAGGCCCGGTGTTCCTACCGCTTCTGCCTTACCAAAGGTGGTAATTACTGCCTGCTCCTGCTCTCCGATGGTGTAATAGCAATTAAAACCGAGAATCGCTATTACTAAAATTGTCGCAACAATTTTTACAACCCGAAGAACCGTTTTTGCTTCATTCGAATTCATTTGTTATCCTCCTTATTATCTCCTTTTTCCCTTTCGGGTTAATATTCAGCGTAAGGGGCTGAGGCAAGATGCAAACACCTTACCGCAACCCCTTCCCCTGTTTATAGTGACACGATGATCCGTGCCATATCTTCTACTGTTTCTGCAATGTATGCTGCGCCGGCGGCTTCCAGCTCTTCCCTGTCACCAAAGCCGTACAGAACACCCATACACTTTAGTCCGCACTTTGCAGCACCAATTACATCAAATTTACGGTCACCTACCATCAGCACATCGGAAAGGGCGGTAATACCCTGCTTTTCCAGTGCGTAACGGATTACCTCATCCTTTTCGTTGCGGCTGGCATCATCATTAGAACCGCAAATGTCGTCAAAATAGATATCCAACCCGAAATGTGCCAATATCTTTTTTGCCATATGCTCCGGCTTGGAGGTGGCAACAATCAGTACCTTTCCGGCATCCTTCAAAGTTTTTAAAGCATGTTCCATGCCTTCATAAACCACATTTTCAAACATACCGGTTGGGATAAAACGCTCCCTGTATTTTGCCACGGCCAGTTCTGCCTTTTCTTCATCAAAGCCAAAACCGTCCATAAAGCTTTTTCGAAGCGGTGGTCCGATAAACTGCTCTAACTCTGCTCTGCTTTCCACTTCGATACCGAAATGGTTTAACGCATATTCAAAGCACTTTGTGATGCCCTCGGCCGGATTGGTAATAGTGCCGTCTAAATCTAACAAAATATACTTCATGATAACCTCTTAGAATGCGTTAATCATGTCATTTACGCTGTCTGCCAAAGCCTTTGCCTTTGCATCCGCATCTTCTAAGGAAGTACCGACTACGCCGTAGTACAGCTTAATCTTAGGCTCTGTACCGGATGGGCGTACACAAATCCAGGTGTTGTTTTCCATCTCAAAGTAAAGAACGTTGGAAGCCGGAAGACCGGTAGGAGTTACTTCGCCGGTAGCCAGATTCTTGATAGTATCCTTCTTGTAGTCGCGGATAGCTGTAATCTTGTAGCCGCCAACCTCAGCCGGTGGGTTCTCACGGAGAGAAGTCATGATGCTCTGAATCTTATCCAGGCCTTCGATACCCTTCATGGTAACAGATACGATACCATCCTTATAGTAGCCGTAACGGTCATATAAAGCAATCATTGCATCCCATAAAGTCATGTTCTTTGTCTTATAGTAAGCGGCAGCTTCACAAAGAGCCATAGTTGCAACGATAGCGTCCTTATCTCTTGCATGGTCGCCGATTAAGCAGCCGTAGCTTTCTTCAAAACCGAACAGATAAGTGCCTGTGCCCTTCTGCTCGAACTCTAACATCTTCTGACCAATGAACTTAAAGCCGGTGAGACACTCATAAAGAGCGATGCCGTAATACTTAGCGATTGCCTTTGCCATGTCGGTGGAAACGATGGTTTCAATTAATGCGCCGTTTTCAGGCAAGCCGCGAAGTTCCTTCATCTGACCGATTTCGTAGTCTGCAAGGAGACATCCGGACATATTACCGGTTAAGGAAATGTATTCGCCGGACTTGGTATCCTTTACATAAACACCGAGACGGTCTGCGTCAGGGTCATTGGCAAGAACTAAGTCTGCATCTACTTCCTTAGCAAGCTTTAATCCAAGTGCAAATGCTTCTGCAGCTTCCGGATTCGGATAGCTTACGGTTGGGAAGTTGCCGTCCGGTAACTCCTGTTCCTTAACGATATATACATTTTCAAAACCGAGCTCTGCAAGCACACGTCTTACCGGGATATTACCGGTACCGTGAAGCGGTGTGTAAACAATCTTTAATTCCTTCGCCATAGCCTTAATACAGTCCGGACGAAGAACTAATTTCTTTAAGGTTTCAGTATACTTATCATCAATTTCCTTGCCGATTACATGGTAAAGACCTGCTGCCACAGCGTCTGCCTCAGACATAGTCTTAACGTTGTTGAAATCGGTAACTGCCTTAACTTCCTTTAAAATTTCCACATCGTGAGGAGGTGTAATCTGTGCGCCGTCTTCCCAATAAGCCTTATAACCGTTGTATTCCGGTGGGTTGTGGCTGGCTGTGATATTAACACCGGCTACACATCCTAATTCTCTGAGTGCAAAGGATAATTCCGGAGTCGGACGAAGGCTCTCGAAAATATACACAGGAATACCGTTTGCGCAGAGGCAAAGTGCGGTTTCCTTTGCAAATTCAGGAGACATACGGCGGGAGTCAAATGCAATTGCTACACCCTTGTCCTGCTTGCCGGCACGGATGATGTAATTTGCAAGACCCTGAGTAGCCTTACGAACGGTATAGATGTTCATGCGGTTGATACCTGCACCGATGATGCCGCGAAGACCGCCGGTACCGAACTCTAACTCGGTATAGAAGCGTTCTTTGATTTCCTTTTCGTCATCCTTGATGCTTTCTAACTCTTTCTTTGTTTCTGCGTCGAAGTATGGGTTGCTTAACCATTCTTCATACATTTTCTTGTAGTCCATGATAATCCTCCTCATATGAAAAGTTTTATTTAGTGCTGATATAAACAGGTCATAAACCCAGTTGTATACATTTTACCATTTTATGAACCAATTCGCAACACATTTAATCAATCCAGCTAAAGTTATAGTAGGAATCTTCCCCGTTATCGGTTTCGGAGCAGTTAAAGTTCTTTACGCCGCCATCAGTACGGATTACCGTAATCACATAGGAGCCGATAATCTTCTCAAAATCCATCGGTGCGGTACCGAGGTAAGTTCCGTCCAAATAAATTTCAGCGCCGCTTGGTCCCAAAATATAAATGGCATTATTCAGATTCAGGTTATAGCCCATATTGGTAACAGAAACACTGGTCATTATATCAGATAATCCATTATCATTTCCGGATGTGTTCCCTGTATTCCCGCCCGTATTGTTATCGTTAGTGCCACTATCCGGAGTATCGTCATCCGTAGCACCTGTTTCCGGTTCCTGCGGGTCTGTGGTAGTATCCTCATTATCATCCGGACTGTTTTCTTCTGTTTTCTGCTCAATCAGGAAAACAGAAAGACTTTGCTTTGGCTGGTCAATCAACACGGTAGCATTATAAGAAACATATCCGCCTTCGGAAAATTCAAACCGGTAAGTACCGTATTCCAGTTCCACTCCATCAGTGTATGCCGTCTTTACTCCATCAATGTAAAGGTCTGCTCCCAACGGATCAATGTGGATGGTCAGCCAGCCCTTCTTAATCGGCCCGCTTCCGTATTCAAACACATCGAACACCGCTGTGCTGTCCCTGGCAACCGTGATGGTTTCCGTTCCTTCATATTCACCGCACTCCACCGTTACCGGATAGGTGCCCTCCCTTACCAGATAGTTGGAAACCTCTGTAATGGTATCGATTCTGGTGCTGCCGATGGTAATCACACCACCAATAAAATCCTCATGATTTTTTAAAGAAATATAGCCGTGTCCTTTGGTTACCACTATTTCATAAATAGTTTGTCCGACACCCCTGACTGTTAAAATATCAACGGTCGGCTGGATATCCCCAAGAGTTATCTGCTTTCCGTTACTCATCACGCAGATTCCCTCGGTATAACGGTAATTTTGTCCGCGGAAGGAGATTTTGTCCTGAGCTACCGTCATATAGTCCACTCCCGTTTTTTCCCAAACAGAAGTATCTTTCGGCTTTTCCCTGCGGTCTACCGCCTCGCAGGCTGTGGAAATCCATTCCTCTTTCAGATTAATTGTGAAACGGTACAATTCCCCCTTCTCCAGTTGGGATGCTGCATGCTGGATACCGTATCCGTCATAAAATGTGGTTGCTCCGGTATATACCAGTTTTTCCTGCTCTTCTGCCTCCACATTGTAAACAGTTATCATTTTAACTTCCGTATCCACGTCAAGGACTACCGCCAGAGTTTCTGCTTCTGTCACCCGGGAAATTACTTCTGTAGGTGTTGCTGTTGCCGCTACTGGGTCCGGGTTCTTTTTCTTTGGTTTCTCCTCCGGAAGAAAGAGTATTGCCGTACTAATCAGCATAAGCAGAATTAACGTAACCATCACGGCAATTACTCCGCCATGATTTTGTTTTTTCCGGGTTCTCCTTGGTTCTGTCATTGGCTTTTCGCACTCCTTTCCTCTTTTGCTTATGTAAACAAGCACTTAATACTGTTACTTTTCTGTTCCGCCTGTTCCATGGTCTGCAGCAGTTTTTGCATGTTTTTTTCCGGAATCCAGGACTTACGGTTATTATAATACTGGTTTGCCACCTTCCAAAATTTTTCCGGATAGGAAAGCAACAAACAAAGTAATTTCATCTCTTCCTGCGGAATTTGACGAATCCTGTTATAAGATTCCAGCATACTGTCTCCCAAGGAAACATCCCAGTCCCATTTTTCCATTATTTTACGGAACAGTAAGTAAAAATCCTGCATCTGGATTCCGCACTCCGCTTTATCAAAACCTGTTACCGCTGTGGAATTTTCATTTAACAGAAGCACACTATGATGGGTAAAATTCCCGTGAAGCATGCATCCTCTTTCTATTCTGTCACTGTACCAGTTCTCATACTCTGTCCCTGCAAGCTGTTCCAACACTTGTTCCGCTTCAGCAAAACGGGTATCAAACTGAGCCAGAAAATTCTGCTCAAAACTATTTTTTTGCTTTTTGGAACGGATATAAGTCCGGACCCGGCGAAGCTCTTTATTCCGTTTCTCCAGCAACTCCGGAATTTTAGGCTGAAGGCAAAATTCCTTTTCTGTTTCTTCCAGGTAAAATCCCTGCATGCAGTTGTGCAGATGTGCCAGAGTCTCCACTGTTTTTAGTACATGCTCCCGATCCTTTGCATTGCATTCCTCTCCGTAAAACCAGTTTTTCATAACAAACTGCTCTCCGTAAGGCCCCTGCACCAAAAAGCTCTGTTCCTTGTTTGGCACATACAGGTCTGTTTCCCGAAACCCCTGCTCTGTAACAAATTGTTTCATCTGTTGCTCAAACTTAATCTTTCCTTCACTGTAATTACAGCCACAAAGACATTTTAACCCCCGGTCTGTTTCCAACATCCAGGCCCCTTTGACACGGCCGGCCTTGTATACCTTCAAGTCGTACTGTGCCAGCATATCCGCGATTTTTTCTTCCATCTCTCTCCTCCGACCAAAATCATACTCCTTAGAGTTTATGTGTCCGAGGGATTGGTTATGACTCTACTTCATATATTGTTTCGCGGCTTGCAGTAAACTCTCTCTCCGGTTCAATTCCGGAATATCTAAAACCATCTGCAACAGCTGCTCCAGGATTTCTCCCAGTTGTTTTCCCGGTGTTGCTCCGAATTCAATTAAGTCTTTTCCGTTTACCGCCAGTTGTTTCAGTGAAACGCAGTCATTCCTCTGCAATACCTCCCGATAAAGCTTCTTTGTTTCTTCTAATGCCTGTAATTTATGCTCTAACAAAGCAGGATTTTGGGACATAATATCTGCCCGCTGCAGTTCCCATAAATACTCCATTAAGTCCGGTCCGAGCCGGTGCATCATGTGGCGCATGGCAGCCAGGTTTTCTTCCCTGTTTTCCGATAAAGTGATATATTGATCATGCGCTGCCACCAACCGTACCACAAAATCTGTTGTCTCATTATCAAATTTTAAGCGTCGCATTACTTCTTTGGCTTTTTTCGCACCCACCTCTGCATGTTTCGGAAAATGCTGTGCTCCACTACCGTCTGTCATCTGCATGCCCGGCTTAGCGACATCATGTAACAGTGCCGCAAATCGTAAAATTTGCAAATCTTTTTTATTCCACTTTTCCCCGATTCCCACCTGCTCCAAAACATTTAGTGTATGCACACCCACATTATGGAGGTGATTTTCATTCTTCTGTTCGGTTGCCAGCATGGCATCAAACTCCGGCAGAACAATTTTTGTAATTCCGTTTTGCTGCATCCATAACAGCCGGTCCGGATGTGCAGACACTATGAGCTTTGTCAATTCCACACGGATTCGTTCTGCGCTGATTTTCTTTAAATTTTCCGCACGTTCCATTGCGGCAATGCAGGTGTTTTCTTCAATAGAAAAACCCAGCTGCGCAGAAAAGCGGAATGCTCTCATAATACGCAGGGCATCTTCATCGAAACGGTCTCCCGCCGTACCTACACAGCGGATAATTTTATCCGCTAAGTCCTTTACTCCTCCAAAAATATCCACCATTCCGGTCTGTTCATTATAGGCCATGGCATTGATGGTAAAGTCCCGGCGCTTTAAATCTTCCTCCAGGTTTTTTGTAAACAATACTTCTTTCGGATGTCTGCCGTCCTCATACTCGCCGTCAATACGGTAAGTTGTAACTTCAAAACCTTCCTTGTCCAACATTACCGTGACAGTGCCATGCTGAATACCGGTGTCAATGGTGCGCCGGAACAAGGCTTTTACCTCATACGGACTGGCTGATGTGGTAATATCCCAGTCATCTGCCTCTCTTCCAAGCAGAGAATCTCTGACACAACCTCCTACTGCATATGCTTCATACCCATGTGCCAGCAAGGTTTCAATAATTATATTCACTTTTTCCGGCACCTGAATGTTCATGGACAGCGTCTCCTTGCATTTCTAAATCTAATAATTTAGTATACCAAATTTTTGCTGAAATTACAACGTAATTCCAATGGAAGCTTTCTGCAAAAGAATTTCCTTAGCTTTTATAAATGAAAAAAATATGATATAATTCGAACATATAGCATTGATTTACTACTGAAAGGAACTATTATGATAAAAAGAGTAATTAACACCAAAACCGTCGAACACCTTTTTTCCAATTGGCAGGAAACCTGTATCTGGTCCGCCCTACAAGGCATTATGGGCGATATCTACGCAGAAGATACAGAACTGCCGGATGCCGCCATGGTAATCCTTGGAGACTTCTGTTTTCTTGCCGGAGCTCCAAGCGCAGAGCTTGTGGCATATAAACCGGCCACCTATAAGAAAAACTACATTATCATGGTACCGGAAAACGACGCATGGGCTGTACTGATTGAAAAGAATTATAAAGACGGGGCAGAAAAAAACTTCCGCTATGCCATCAAAAAGAATGCAGGGAACTTCAATAAAGAAAAGCTGGAGCAGGCGGTGGCAAACGTGCCGGAAGGATTAGAACTGAAAATGATTGACGAGACGCTTTACAATGCCTGCCTCAAAGAAGACTGGAGCGAGGATTTTGTGTCCAATTATAAAGACTACGCCATGTTCGAAAGGCTTGGTCTTGGTGCCTTGATGGTAAAAAAAGACACCGGTGAAATTGTTGCCGGTGCCTCCTCTTACTCCACCTATAAAGACGGGATTGAAATCGAAATTGTTACCAGGGAGGACTATCGCAAGCAGGGTCTTGCCTATCGCTGTGCATCCAAACTGATTCTGGAATGTTTAAAACGCAACCTGTACCCAAGCTGGGATGCCAGAACCAGAATTTCCGTGGCACTGGCAGAGAAGCTGGGGTATGAGTACAGTCATGAGTATGTGGCGTATGAGGTAAACAATTATTAGGAGGTATAATATCATGATACACTTAGTCGATGTTGACAGTAGTAATTGGAGAACCCCATTGAAGGTTTCAAAAGCACAGGAAGAGTATGTAGCAAACAGCACGACAATACTTGCACGTGCATACGCCTATAGAAATTCCGGAAGTCATGCTTTGTTTATCCAGGAAGATGAAACACCGGTAGGAATGGTTTTGTATTATGACGAAGACTCACTGGGCGCATATGTTTTTAGTGAAATCTTTATTGATGAAAAGTTCCAGGGAAAAGGCTATGGAAAAGCCGCTGCCAAAAAACTTTATGAAGGTTTTGGCTTTGTTGAAACAGAACGTGATGAAGATGAAATTATTATGGAGTTAAAACTATAAGAGAAACAGACCTGCATTTTGGAAATATTTTGTTGTAACCAAAATCCCTCTGTCGTTTCGCACCAATTTTCTCGCATCGACATTCCGTGCTTTTCCGGCGGCTCCGGGTTTGATGAACTTGCCGATATGGCTGCGACCGGTGTTTGAGCTATCTGTTTGAGTCGGAAGGTGTGGATTGCACTGCATTGGCGATTTGAATTGACACAAGAAGTGCGTAGCACAAAAAGAAAAGACCTATAAGGTACCTCTGGCAAACTCGTTTGCCTAAGAGCACTTATAGGTCTTTTTTATGTCCGAAGGACACTTGTGTCAATTAAAATCAATAACGCAATTCTCAATTCCACACCGACGATGAGTTATAGTCAAACACCGGCTAAGCAGAAATACGCTTTCGGCAAGTGACGCAAAACCGGTAAGCCCCCGCGGAAAGCAGCGGAGTCGGTAGGGAAAATTGGTGCGAGAAATCTTAATACGCCTTGCCCCAGTAAACCATCTTCTTGGCAGGCTTGCCGCAGCATACGCAAGTATCTGCGATTGTTTCCTGCGCAAATGGCATACAGCGGGAAGTGATTCCTGCTGTTTCCTTTAAGCTGTCTTCGCAGGCTCTGTCACCGCACCACATGGCACGGATAAAACCAGGCTTGTTAGCAGCGATGTCAGCCATCTCTTCTGCGTTGTGAGCATCGTAGGTGTGCTCATCGCGATACACTCTGGCACGCTCTAACATTTCCTTCTGGATTCTTTCTAACAGCTTTGGAATTTCAGTTTCTAAATCATCGATAGCAATGGCAACCTTCTCGCCGGTATCACGTCTTGCTACCATAGCCTGACCTGCCTCGATATCCTTTGGTCCGATTTCGATACGAACCGGAACACCACGCATTTCATGCTCTGCAAACTTCCAGCCAGGGCTCTTGTCGGAATCGTCAACCTTAACTCTGCAGCCGCCAAGCTTTTCACGAATCTTGTCAGCAGTTTCCAGAACGCCCTCTGCCTGCTGGCGGATTGGGATAATAACAACCTGAGTTGGTGCAATGGCAGGTGGCAAAACGAGACCGTTGTTGTCACCGTGAACCATGATAACCGCACCGATGAGACGGGTGGTCATGCCCCAGGAAGTCTGATGTACATACTGCAACTTGTTTTCCTTATCGGTGTACTGGATGTCAAATGCCTTAGCGAAACCGTCACCGAAGTTGTGGCTGGTACCGGACTGGAGTGCCTTACCATCGTGCATGAGAGCTTCGATGGTGTAGGTAGCCTTTGCACCTGCAAATTTTTCCTTATCGGTCTTCTGTCCGCGCACCATTGGAATAGCAAGGGTATCCTCACAGAAGTCTGCATACAGGTTTAACATCTGGATAGTTCTTTCCTGAGCTTCTTCTGCCGTTGCATGAGCGGTATGGCCTTCCTGCCATAAGAATTCCATGGAGCGAAGGAACGGTCTTGTGGTCTTTTCCCAACGGACTACGGAACACCACTGATTATATAACTTTGGTAAGTCTCTGTGGGACTCGATGATTCTGGAATAGAAATCACAGAACAGGGTTTCAGACGTAGGTCTTACACACATTCTCTCCTGCAGAGGCTCATTTCCGCCGTGGGTAACCCATGCTACTTCCGGTGCGAAACCTTCTACGTGATCCTTTTCCTTGTTTAAGAGACTTTCCGGAATGAACATTGGCATGTAAACATTCTCTACGCCGGTTGCCTTAAAGCGGGCATCCAGTTCCTTCTGGATTAACTCCCAGATGGCATAACCGGTTGGGCGGATAATCATACAACCCTTAATACCGGAATACTCAACTAATTCAGCTTTCTTCACAATGTCGGTATACCACTGTGCGAAATCCACGTCCATAGAGGTAATTGCCTCTACCTGCTTCTTTTCTTTAGCCATGATAAAATCCTCCTTTTCTTTTTGGAAAGCGAAGTGTTTCTGGGAGATTTTTATGAGTTTCTATATCCGTGTTCGTCTGACTCCTCCTACATCTGTTCGTCTATTGTCAAACATACGGAACAAATTCCGTCTGTTTGCCATAGCCGCACATCTGCAGGCTGAGATGCCGGACACTTGGACATAGAAATTCATAAAAATGCGAACCTGTAACACTTCCGCTACAAGAGAAACCTCCGGATTTTATCCTATCCGGGGATAAGTTTCTCTCCGATAAATTTCAGCATACAAAAAGGTCCCTCTTGTATGCCATGATACAAAAGGGACCGAAACTTCGGCGGTACCACCCTAATTAGTAAATGGATTGTTTGCACTATCTATTTACTCTCTCTCCTTGTCTTTATCGCAGACCTACGCTGCATTTTCATGCAGGGCTCCAAGGCAGGTTCCAAACCAACTGTGGGAAGCTTTCACCATCCGCTTCTTCTCTGGACACGCATTGCTTTGTACTATTCCTTTTCGTCGCCACGTTACTTATGTTTCTTTATTTTATGATGGTTCCCCTGATTTGTCAAGCATCTTCCCGGAATTCTCCGGCAAAACACATAGTAAAATTAGTCGGTGTAACCGAAGCAAAGAATCGTAAAGGACTTATCCTCCTGACCTTCCTTCATGCGGATTTCTACGGTATGCTCTGCCGCTTCCTTTTCATCGATAATGAGAATTACATTATTGTTATTCCAACCACCGGCACTAAAGCAGTTCAGGGACATTTTATACTCGCCGTCCACATAAATATCTGCCTCACCGAATTTCTGATTATTGGCTGTCTTGTAATTGAGCATCAGATTCTTACAGGTCAAGGTCATGGTAAAGCTTTCGTTGCCCGCAGACACATCTCTCATCCAGTTATTCGGGAAGGAGGGCTTACGGTCCAGGCCAAAATGTTGGATTTCGGTATCCTTTGCGGTAAAGCAGCCCGGATTTATGGTAATTCCTTCATAGGTTACATCACTCTCTAACATTACCACATGCTTAAACGCTAAGCCCTTCTTGCCGGTTTCAGGTAAAGAATTCATTTCTTCTGCTTCTTCCGCATCAACCACCGCAAGAAGATTCATCAGGTAGTCGCACATCATACGGTGCCCGTAGTTTGCCGGATGATAATCATCGGTATAGAAGATCTTCTTATCCAGCTTTTTGACCGTCATCGGTTCTTTGATAGCATTTGCCACGCTGACCATCGGCAAATCGTAATGTTTTCCTACCGGGATGTAATTGTCCTGCACATTCCAGAAATCACTTCTGGAAGCAAATAATAAAATAACCGCCGCATTGTTTTCCTGGGATAACACATCATGCACCAGGCTTTCATAAGCTCTGGTATTTGTGGTTTCACCCCAGTCATTTACAGCAAATTCAATGATGAATAAATCCGGTTCTGTGCCAAGTACATCCAGTACATCCTTCTTAAAGCGGATTGCGCCCAGGCAGGATGGTGTGCCGGAAAGACCGGCATTTACAAAGTTGATGTTGTCACCGTTTCCGTAGGTTTCTTTAAATGCTTCCGCAAACAAATAGGCATATCCCTTAGAATTTTGGGACGCACCGCCACCTTCGGTAACGGAACCGCCAAGAATTGCAATGTTTACCAGCTCACCGCTTCTCGCTTTTTCTAATACCTTCTTTAATCGTGCATTATTACCGGTAGAAATAATCGAGTCCTTCATCATTTTTTCCTTCCAATCCACTTCCGGTGTCGGAGTTGCTGTCGGCTTTGGTGTTGCCGTTGGTTTCGGGGTTGCTGTAGGCTCCGGAGTTGGGGTTGGTGTCTCGGTTGGAGCTACTGTTTCTACCACCCCCGTCGGCTCCTGTTCCTGAACGTTCATCTGCTCTTTTGCCCCACAGCCTGCCATGGTAAGCAGGGCTGTCAGAACAAGCAAATATACTAACTTATGCATAGATTATTCTCCATTCTATATCAATGTTACGGTTACTCTTCCGGTCCCAAATAAGACTGTGGAAGCTCACCACGGTAGATAACTATCTTCTGTAAGACAACACCTGCATCAATTCCATAGAAGCGGAGCTTGTGTGCACCTGCTGTAAGCTTACACTTGCTTTCGTTAATATGGGCATTGATAATTACGGCACGGCACCACTGCGGCTCCCAGTAATCGCCGGCAATATAACCCTTTGGCAAAGCGTTTACCACCATAGGCTCTGCACCATCTGCCTGCAGGGCATAACGGAGTTCTACCTTATCACCGTCTAAGTTATTGCTTGGTGCCATATAGGTGCGGATAGTGTATTCCGCTTCCTCGGATACTACAAATTCATATTCCAGATATGGAAGTTTTTCCACATTGCCGGTTAAGTCAAACTGCTTTCCGGTTTCCATGGTAATCGGGAATACTTTAACTGCAGCATCAGAGCGTCCGTAATTTGGAATTACCCTGAACTGTGCCGCAAAAATCTTTTCCTGCTCTCCTACGGTTTCTCTCATTGCAACAGGAACATTTTCCCTAAAAGCATCTGCCTGAAGTACTACATAACCTTCCGGACGTACAAATTCCCTTTCCATGATTTCCTCAAGAAGAACATCTTTACTGAACGGACAATCCACTCCTTCTAAAACAACCGGGGTCGGAGGTGCTGCATTTTCCGCATTCCACGCCACGTAACCGATATGAGTCTGGCTCATCATCTTGTTCCACTTGCCGCCGGACATTTCTTCGTTATAATGGCGCATCAGTTCTTTATCTTTTGCAATGGCTTCTTCCACAAGAGCAGCAAAACCATTGGTTCTTGCATCTTTCTTTTCCGCATAGTAACGGTTGTAGGCAGAGTAAATATACAATGCCACTACGTTAGCAGAAGCTGTTACCGGATAATATACCAGCTGCTCATAAGCATCCTGCAGGTCTGCCGGAATTTCCTGCTTACAAAGTTCTGCACCCTCCATCAGGAACAGGGCAAAATCTAACATACTCTGGGCTTCTCCGAAGTTTTCCAGACTGTAAATATTTTCTCTCATGTATTCCGGCTTACAAATTCCGTTTAACTTGGAATATCCTGCAAGTAATCCTGCCATCTGTGCCTGGATTACTTCAGAAACACCATGGGAAAACTGCTGTTTTACAAACTGCAGATAATAGTCGCCCGGTGTTACACTACCGTTGGTACCGTATTTTTCAAAATCATAGGCCAAATCCATGTAGTAAGAAATCTGCATTTCCATCGGCTTTAAATCACCTACGTTAACAATCCAGATGTCTCTTACACCGCAGTCATAGGTTTCAGACAACTGTTCCCAGGTCTTTTCCAACTGCATTACGTTAAGCCACATATAACCTCTTGGTGCACCGTTATAGTCGAAGTGATAATACATACCCCAACCGCCCTTGCGGTTCTTTAACTTATCGGTTACCGGCAGGGAGCGTACATTACCGAAGTTATCTTCACAAAGCATGATAACCACATCATCCAGAGGAGAATTACCGTTTTCATCCTTCCAGTTCTTTAAGCCTTCGCACTCCTCGTTGCCGTTCCAGTATTTTTCAACTTCCTTATAAACCACAAGCATCTTCGGGGCATCTGCAAGTCCCTCTGCTGCCAGCTGGCTCTTCTGGGTCAGAATAATATCCTTTAACAAGTCAATATTATACTGCATGCTGCCTGCCAGCTCAGAGTCTGCCTCACCACGCATCCCAACAGTAATTACACTCTCGTATGGCTTGTTACGCTTAATACCGTCTTCCCAGAACTTGGAGATGCCCTCTCTGTTTACGGCAAAATCCCAGTTGTATTTATCGGTATACTGCTGCCACAGATGACGCCATTCCTCACCGGCACGGCACATCGGCTCGTGGTGGGAGGTACCCATTACCACGCCGTATTCATCCGCTACACGGATGTTATCATGCGGATGCTCACTTCCTTCTTCCGAGAAGATATTGCCCCACATGGCAGGCCATAAATAATTACCCTTTAAACGTAAAATCAATTCAAACACATGGCTGTACATCTTATCGTTCAGCCCGCCAAACTTACCGTAAACCCAGCCGGTGAAGGACGGGGACTCATCGTTGATGAAAATACCGCGGTATTTTACGGAAGGCTCCTTGGATACACAGTCCAGCTCCTCTGCGGAGAACTTTAATTCCTCCTTCTTCTCCAGTGCCACATCCGCAAACCATACCCATGGGCTAACGCCAATCATCTCGGAGAGTCGGTAAATACCGTAAATGCAGCCACGTTTGTCGCTGCCGGCAATATATAACACATTATCTGCAAGCTTGGTAATATAGCACTCCCACTTACCTTCAATTTCGGAAAGATTCAGTGTTCCTGCTTCCGTTGCCTTCGCAATGAGCGGATTCTGTTTCATGGTACCAACCACAATGACCGGACCGGTTACTTTTTCTGCTGCATCTACCAGCTCCGGCTTTTTTCCGGTAACCAGTTCCACATCCCCCGCAAACGCCTCTGCCGCAATACGGATGCCCTTATAATTAGTATCTGCAGGATCAATATAAATCTGCACGGCCTGCGCGCCGGCTAAAATAAACTCTGCCATTTTAATTCTCCTTGTTCTTTGCAATATGCATATACAACTTCAGGCAGGCAAGCCCCGCATTATGAGCCGCCTGCCTGTTTTTCTCATTCACTTATGTACTAACGGAATTTCCAGTTATCCATAGAATAACCGTTGCCATAGAAAGTAAAGTATACATCATGTACACCGGTAATGGTTTCTAAAAGTTTGCTGCTTTGTTCGAGGTAAGTCTTTCCATCACCATCTTTGGATACTTCCAGATAACCAACAATATCACCCATTAAGCGGTCGATACGGATCTGGATAACACCGGTTACTTCTGTCCCTGCACAAATGGATGCCACAAATTCGGTTGCACCCTTGTCACCAAAGTCTACACCCTTTACTCCAATCCAGGAACCGGTTTCGATACCGCATACTACCATGTTACCGCAATCCACAACCTTGTCAACACCGGCTGCGCTGTTACTCTCTGCAAATGCTCTGGTAGTAATACCTGCGCTGTTCCAGATAGTTTCAGCTTCTACAGTTTCATAAGGATTTAAATAACCGCTCTGTTCTACACCGGCTCTGGTGCCCTTGGTTCTGCCAAGAGTACCGTCTTCGTTGATTGCCAGCTTGTCAATGTGGGTGGAACGGTAGCCCTTCACCGGCATGCCCAGTCTCTCTTCAATGGACTCTGCATGATAGGTAATGTACCAGTCGCCGCGGAAGTTAAATACACAGTGATGGTTGTTACCGCCAACGCCAAAGAACTCACCCGGATTCGGAAGAATTACTCCCTGATAAGTGAATGGTCCCATTGGATTTTCACTGGTCATATAGCAGATTTCACCATTCTTTAATCCATACTCCTGAGTTCCTGCTTTATCTACGCTGAAGTTAGAGCTATAGGTGTAGTAATAGGTATTGCCCATCTTATGAATACCGGAATCTTCAAAAAGATATGGTGGATCGATTGCCACCGGATCACCGTCAAGGCTAATCATGTCATCGCCAAGTTTTGCCACTCTGGCTGTATATGGATGTGCGGGATTATTCTGCGGAACACCACCGCCAAAGTAGATATATGCGGAGCCATCCTCATCCACAAACACCGCCGGGTCAAAGAGCCAAAGTACAGATGCACAAGTTGGTGTGTTTCTGGAAATCAATTCGGTTCCCAGTGGGTCTGTAAACGGACCGGTCGGGCTGTCAGAAGTTAAAACGAAAATACCGCTGCCATTGTTAGCAAAGTATAAGAAAAACTTTGGCTTTCCGTCAATCATCTTCCAGGTAGCAGCCGGCGCCCAGGAATTGTTTGCCGTCTTTGCCGCACCATCTTTACCTGCCGCATAAATAGCACCATGGTCCGTCCAGTTTACCATATCCTTGGTGGAGATTACATTAATTGTGTTAATCTTAGAATAGGTATTGGTATTCAGGCTACCGTCTTCCAAATACTCCGGAGTATCACCGGTCATGTAAATGTACAATGTATCGTCATAAACCAACGCATATGGATCTGCACCGAAACGTTGTGTCATCAGTGGGTTGTTGTCTAACATACCCTTGGCATTCTTTGCCTTTTCAATGCCCTTAAAAAGAGCCGCCATCTCATCTACCGGAGTAGGTGTTGGTGTGTTTGTCGGAGCAACTGTTGCGGTTGCTTCCGGCATCTTTGTTACTTCTTCACTCATTGTTTCATTCTCCCTTTTATTCTCCTTATTTTCTGCAGCACAACCGGAGATTACCGGCAATGCTGCCAGAAACAAACACATCATTAATATTTTTGCTTTCTTCATTGCATCTCCTTACTATCGACGGACCGGAGTTCTGGTTAAATCAATCAGAGTCTGGGTCATCTTATTGCGGATGAACTCCCTGTGCTCGTCTTTTGCGAGGAAATATGCGTAGGAGTCCATCAAAAACTCCGGGGACAATCCCCGTCCCACAATTTTAAAATTCACATAGCCTCTATCGATGTAGCTTCCGATTTCTTCGTTGGAAATAAATGCCGGACGCTTCATGCTCTCGTTAAAACCACGTTTTGCATTCTGATGAGGACACTTAAAATCGGTAGCCTGGTCAAACTCCAACTGGGATAAGGATTCTGCACGGTAATGCTCTGCACGTTTTGGACAGTTTGGAGAGCAGATTTCATTTACCAGAATCTCAATTTTATCTGCCACCGGTTCCAGTTCCTTTAATACATCTTCGTTATGGTTCAGGTCATAATCTAACACCACCAGATGGTAATTCTTTGCCAGTTCTTCCTTAATTGCCTCTACATCTACCAGACGCTTTGTGGTAGAAGAAATTACTGCAAAGGATGGATATTCCTTGCGGATGTATTCCTCCAAGGTTGGCGCATTCACCAGCACCTGGTTCTTTCCGTTGTCTGCAAGCTTCATCACCAGATTACAGTAGGTATCAAAATTATGCTTTTCTTCTAACAACGTATTGGTCCAGGTAAAACGCACCGGAACCCCTCTGGAATTATAGATTTTAATTACTCTGTCAATGTCGCCCTTATATGCGCTGCCAAACACGGCTCTTCCGCCATTCCAGATTGCATTCGGAAACGTTCCGTACACGGAACCGACTTTATATCCCTCACGGAATTTACTTGGGTAGTCCTTCATCAAATTTAATAAAATCTGATTAATTACCCGGAAATTACAAAGTCCCGGCAAATGCCAGTATACTTCTTTCGCCATACTTTATTGCCCTCCATTCCTTACACTTTTTGCCATGCAAGGCTCCATTTACGGCCATACGCCCGGTCTTGGCTTCATAATATTTATAATACGGCTGTTGGATAAATTATTTAACAACTGAATACGCACAAAGCCCTGATATTCCGGCTTAATGAGATAGTGGGTATAAGTTTCTACCAAGGAGAAAAGATTTGCGGTTCTGCCCTCAATCTTAAAGTTATTAAAGCCCATTGGTAAGTACTTTTCGTAAATATCCTCCGGAGATACATAAGTAGGATAATTCTGAATGGTGTGAATGCAGTTCATATCGCCGTACTCACACTTCCATGGAATAATCGGAATCTTTTTATCCTCCGGTAATCTTCTGTTTTCTAACTCAATGCGGTGGTTCTGTGCTACGTTTTTATAATGGGCACCACGGCGAGGGCAATTCGGAACGCACAAAGCATTGACCAGCACCTCACACTTTTCAGGCTTCTTTACCTTCTTTAAGATGTCCCATTGGTTGTTCATATTATAATCCAGTACAACCAGATAATAGTCTTTTTCAAGTTCTTCATTTAATGCATCAATAGTTCTGATTTCCTTGCAGGTAGAACTGTTGATTTTAAACCTCGGATAGGTCTTACGGATGTATTCTTCTAAGATAGGAGATACCACCAGTACCTCGTTCATTCCGTTGTCTGCTTCCTGCATGCAGAAATTACAATAAAAATCGTCTAAATCTTCTTTTTCAATGATTGGATTAGTAAAGGTATAGCGAATCGGAATGCCCTTACTATTAATAGATTTAATTACATTTCTAACATATGGTGTGTCACACTGATCACCAACAATCAGTCTTCCGCCTGCCCAAAGGGAGGTTGGAAACTCTCCAAAAAAAGAAGCAATTTTTATCCCCTCTCTGAAAAAATCCGGTCTCTGCTCTAAGAGACTTATTAAAAGCATATTCAGCGGATAATTTCCTCTAAGACCTGGTAAATGAAATTTAACTTCCATACTATTCTCTCCTTCTTTTTTATATAGAACAAGGAATGGTACCCGGAAATACCATTCCTTGCCTGTTGTGAATCAGTTTTCGAACCGAGTCAATTTACTAAAATACCGTTATGCAATTAGTTGTTGTTTGCATTCTCAATCTTTGCATTCCAGGAATCACGTAATCTTTCAGCTGCTTCTGCAGGAGTTTCGATGATACCGTCAGCATTTGCAAAGCCTAAGCCCCACATAAGGTCTTCACCCATGTTGATATCGGTGATGAATGTGTGATGAAGAACTTCACCTCTGGATAATAAGTAAGTCATAGTTTCATCAACGGATTCAGTATCACAGAAGTTTGGATACTGACCATTCTGCCATGCACTGTAATCTTCGTAACCTGGGATTGGCTGTGTGTAGAGGTCGTAAGCAAAAGCAATCTTCCAAGCCTTTTCTGCATCGTAGCAAGCTGGGATACAGTAAATGTTATCTTCATAGAAGGAAACGTATTCATCAAATCTTGTGTTGTTTTCGTTCTTAGGGAATACGATACAACCAAAGTCATCAAGTCTAGCTTCGTCATTAATCATCTGACCAGCTCTGTAAACCTGATCTGCGAAGAAGCAAGCCTTACCTTCCTTGAACGCTGCGATGAAGTAGTCCCAAGAACCTTCGCCCTGTGGCATTAAGTACTTGTTCTGCATCTGAACGGACCAGTTAAGAGCTTCTAATGTTTCCTTGGATTCAAGGTTGTTGAAGAACTTACCGTTTGCATCCTTACCGATGAAGGAACCGCCGTTAGCGATAACTGCTGCCTTATGGAATTCAGACTGCTGCTGAACCATGCCGTATACGTCGATGATACCGTCGGAGTCTACGTCTCTCTGAACCTTACCACAAAGTTCATCGAACTTAGCCCATGTCCATTCGCCCTTTCTCTGGAGCTCATAGAGTTCGTTAGGATCAATACCTGCTTCTGTTAAGAGTCTCTTGTTGAAGTACATACATCCTCTTGGTTCCGGATCAATACCTCTGAAGCCGTAGATAGCGCCGTTCTTAGCTAAGAGATTATGTACGCCGCTGCTCCACTTATCCTTGGAGAAGTCTAAGCAATCTAAACCGGATACATCATACATAAGACCACTGTTCATAGCGGAAATCATTTCGCCGCCCTGACGGAGACAGAATACATAGTATTCGTCGCCACCGGTTGTAGCGTAGTCGATGAAATCCTGTGGGTTGGAGCCCCAGTCACCGATTGCCATTTCCTTAATTGTAAAGTTATATGTATCCATTGCCCAAAGTAAGTATTCCTTACGAGCTTCATCAAAGTCATCTGCAGGAACTAAATCAGCGATGTTGTCGCCTGCGGACCACCAGTCACGGATAATAACTTCGATACCACCAAGGTCAACGGTGTTGCCGTTAGCATCTGTTCTGATCTGATATGCTTCCGGAATTGGGGTAGGTGTTGCTGTTGCTTCTGCTTCAGGCTGCTTTGTGTCGTCTGTCTTGTTACCTTCGTCAACCTTATCAGGTGCCTTTGTTGGGTCTGGTGTAGTAGTACCCTCGTCCTTAGAACCACAGCCGGCCATTGCTCCCACTGCCATAACTGCTGCTAAAGACACTGCTAACATTCTTCTTACTGTCTTACTAATCATTGTTTTTGTCCTCCTCTTTTTTATTTCTCGCCCATCCTTCTCAATGCAACCGGAGGTTTCCGGGTCCTCCGGTTACGGACGGGAAAAATACGTTGTAAGTTAACCCTTAATACCGGTGTTTGCCAAGCTTTCAACGAAGCCTTTCTGTGCAAACAGATACAGTACTAATAACGGGATAATTACCATTAAGGTACCGGTAGAAATAATACAACTGGTGTAACCCGGAGATGCACCCGCGGAGTTCTTAAGAATAGTTGTAATATATGCTCCCAGCTGGGTAGCAATTCTGCTCAGCTGTACGGATAATAATCTTGTATTACCCAGGAACATCTTGGAATAGAAGCCGTCTGTCCACTGCCATACGAAAGAGAACAGGAAACAGGAAACTAAAATCGGCTTCGCGTCCGGAAGCATGATTTTTAAGAAAGTTCTTAAAGTACCGCATCCGTCTACGTAAGCTGCTTCCTCCAGCTCGATTGGCTGGTTACGGAAGTACTGACGAAGTAAATAAATGTATAAACCGTTCTTTAAGCCCATACAGCCCGCACTCATTAAGTAGTACGGAAGAACGGAACCACGTAAGTTCAATGCTTCTCCGTTAATTGCCTTGAAGATTCCGAAAATATCGAAGAATCTGAAGTGCAGATGTAATGGTGTTGCAAGAATCTGTGGCGGAATTACGATAAGTAAAATTACACAGGCAAACCAGAAATTTTTAAGTGGGAACTTAAATCTGGCAAAACCGTAACCTACCAAGGTACACATGGATACCTGCAGGATGGCAATGGTAAGGGAAATGAAGAATGTGTTTCTTAATGCCTCACCATATCCCATAAACTCTGCCGCCAACTCGTAGTTTGCTGTAGTAAAGTTTGCAGGAATATTAACAACCATGGTGTTATATAAATCCTGCTCATCCATGAAACTTACCGAAATCTTATTGAAAATCGGCTGAAGAATCAGGAAGCATAAGCCAAACATCATAAACAACCGGCAAATGCGGTAGGAATAATTTAATGCAACCTTTTTTAACAGGTAGCCTTCACTTTTCTTGTTTCTGATCCAGAATTTTTGCCATTTATTCAATTTTGCTTCTCTTTTAGTCATAGTAGTACACCACCTTTGACAGAATAAGTGAGGTCAAACCGATAATGGCCATAACAATGCCAAAGTAGATCCAAGCCATTGCAGATGCAGGACCATAGCTTAACTTCGCAAGCATGATATCCTGAATTTTCTTAATAACCTGATTATCTGTTCTCATACAGAAGTCTACGATTGTGTAAACCAGATTTACTAAGAGAAGAGGGCTGATCATCGGGAAAGTAATTTTCCATAAGCTTTCCCAGGAAGTACAGCCCTCAATGGAGGCTGCCTCATACATACTCTTGGAAATGGTCTGCAAGCCGGATAAGAAGATAATAATCTGAATACCGGATGCCAATACTACGTCGTAAATTCTGTCGATAATATCAAATACTACCTTGAATACGCTGTTACCTACACCGGATACATTTAATACTTCTTTAATGGTATCGGTGATGGAAACGCCGGTAGCACCTTCCATTTCGATAACGTCTCTCATCTGAGCCATAATTGGGTTATCATATTCTACACCGAGAATAACACCGGAGGATAAGATAACCGGCAGAAAGAATACGCCTCGTACAAATGCACGACCCTTAAATTCCTGATTTAACAAAAGGGCTGCGAAAAAGCTGAATACGATAATGGCCGGTACATTGATTGCCATTCTGGTTAATTCTTCTGTTAACAATCTGGTAAAGGTTAAGTCTACCGTAAATGCTTCTACAAAGTTTTTTAATCCCCAGTATACGTTGGTAAATCCGCCCGGGCCTACCTGAACGTCACAAAAACTCATGTACAGGGACTGGAAAAACGGTTTCACCATAAAGGCAAGAAAGCCAATTATGAAAGGGAGGATAAACAGATAGCCGGCAATTGCCTTTCTCTTCTGAAGACCCTCATATTTTGATCTTCTCTTCATATTATATCTCCTCTCTGTCCTTTCTGATGATTACCGTGTCACGGAGTAGTCTCTTGCAGGTACTACCGTGCCCTCAGTTGTTGTATAGTCAGTGTAGCTGTAGTTTACATAAACCTTAGTACCATCTTCATAAGTAGTACAGGTTACTTCACCGGTAAGGAATTCATGGTCGGTCATTTCCTGACTGAATACATGACCCAACTCGCTGTTAAAACGGTTGTAGGTTGTGTACATGTCATCCTTACAAGAAACATATTCAGAACCGAAATACTGTGTGTATAAAGTATTCTGCAGTGTGAACGGATTTTCCTGCATTACGGAGAATGCAAGACCTGCACCGTATTCTGCAGACTTTAACAGTTCATCTTCCGGATTTGCTGTTAAGTTTAATGCTTCGCCGGTGTAATCTACAAAGCCATGAATTGCTAACTGGAAGAATGGAACCTGCTTATCGATGATGGTATATTCAGCACCACTCAAATCCATATTTGTAACGATGTCTGCATAAGCTACCGCATATTCGTTACCGGCGTTAATCATAACCTTGGTTCCTTCGGATACCTTGGCAAGATAATTGGACTGATTTTCTCTTTCCTTTTCACGGCTTACAGGTGTCTTTCTGTTGAAGTCGGAGGAAACATCCTTACCCATATCCTGGAAGGAAGCTCCTGCTCCGAGAGCATTTACCTTGGCAACAAAATTATCCGCCATCTCATAAATCAAATTGTTCTTTACAAGATAGTATGGCGCCAAATCGTCGCGCTCACCGAAGGTGATATTGTTATATGTATAAATTTCTGCTTTTTCCTTACTTACCTGACGTGCTGCATCGGTAAATACGAAGAAGCCTTCCTTAAAGCCGCTGTCGATTGCGTAGTTTGTAATACCGTCTAGGTAAACGGTTACTCCCTGGTCTTTTGCACTTGTCACCAAATTGGTAAGTGCCTTGTTTCCGCCAAGTTCCTTAACTGCTTTTACCTTATTGAACATCGTCTGGCGTACGCCGTCATTTGCCCAACCGGTAACCTTTACGGAAAGATTGTTCATACCGGAGTTCTTCATTTCTGTGATAAGCTCAGCTGCTTCATCAAAGGTAGTAAGTGCTAACGGTTTGGAAACCGGAATACCTAATACCTGCTTAATCTTATCAACTGCTCCGACAATTTCTACAACTACAGGTGCTTCTTTTGTATCGGTCTTTTCCATGGAATACATGGACGTCAGATACTCTTTGTAAGCCTTAGCCATATCTACATAGTCAGCAGAATTTACAAGAACATATTTCTGTTTGTAAATCTCGCCTTCCGGAAGCTGTGGCTCATAAACATATACATCACCGTTGGTCTTATTGGAAACTTCATACTTTTCACGCTTAGTAACGTTGTAAGTAGAGTTTACGTAGTTGTACATGTTATATCTTCCGCTGATATCTGCGGTAATGTAGGAATACGGCGCACCGTTTTCAATAATACAGAGATAAGATGCATTGCCCTTGGATAAGCCGTATACATTGAAGTTGGTTCTTGTTTCATGTACCAGAGCGGTTCTTACCTTAGACATATCCCAGCCGTATACATCCGCATAATAGCTGTTCTGTGCCAACTTACCGTTATTGAAGTTAATTAAAGCACCACCGCCGGCAGGAACTAACAGGAAACCTTCTTCTTCGGCTGTACCTGCGCCAAAGTATGGCAGCAAGGATAATGCGTATACCGGTGTTTCCTTTTTACCTTCAATCGTGTCTGCAGGAACTTCTACAGAGAAGCCGGTTTCATCCAGACGGTAAATTACGCTGATGTTAAAGGTTGGCTTGTCGGTAGATTTTTCTGCAGTATCTAACTCTTTATCAAGTTCATACTGTTCGTAAGTATAATCAATGCTTCCGAAAATCTGCTCCAGCTTTCCTTTGATGGCATCGGTTGCACTGTCACGGATAACATAGATGATTCCGTCTGCCATGGAAGGATAACGTTCTAAGAGAGCATCCTTTTCTTTTTCATCACTCTTACTTAAGTTGTTGATATCAATTTTTTTGTAGTACTGGGAAAGTAAGTTTTTGTTACCGCCTGTTAAGATGCCTTTATACTCTTCGTATTTTTCTAAGGTCATAACCGGTGGAATAATGTACTCCCTCTGTACATCACCGATGGTGTAATCAACTTTGATGTAATCTTCACCCTGCTCAACTTCATACAGCTTGTTGGTAACACTGAATTCGTAGTTGTTATACAGAGCGTTTACACCGCTTCGGTTACTGTAAGTTAACATTACGGTAGAACGTAATTCGTTCTTCTTGTTAGGAGTGGATGCCTTTGCATCGGCAGTAATTCCTGCTTCGTCCGGGTTGGAATACCAAACCTCACCGGTTTCTTTTACGGTAATGTTAAACTGTGTTGTTTCTGAATCCAAGGAGAATAAGAACTTGTCGTTTTCCATAACGAACTCCTGCTTATCTCCGTCGTAGCCTCTCATTTGAATTACTTCTTCTTCCACAACCTTATCCGGCCATAACATAATTACTGCTACAGCCGCAACAATAATTGCGAGAATAACCAGAGGGCCAATCAGACTTTTTAATTCTTTGATGATTGCAGCTTTAATTTCTGCTTTTCTTTCCTGTCTCATATTTTCCCTCCGAGTTAAATTCTAAAGAGAATTTCCCTTACAATAGATACAAAGTATGCAATACCCTGGCTGATCATACTGAAGAACAGCAGGAGAATGAATACGATAACCAGCATTGCAAAAATAGAAAATGCTGTGAATAAAATTGTTTTACTCATGGTATATTCGTGAATCTGCATCATAGCAACCACAATGTAGACTGCACAGAACACTAATACGATTGTATTAATCAGGGAGTAAAACTCTGCTTCGTTTACCGTTACCACATTACTGAAAATAATCAGCGGGAACTGGAATAACGGATAAGGAAGCATTGCATAACAGGTTGCCATGTAAATCTGCGGAAGTCTTGCCTTACCATCAAACAATGTGGTAAGTGCCCAGTTACCAACTACCCACAGAGCCAGCGGAAATACGATACTTCCAAGATACATGAAGATATTTACTTCCGGCCAGTAAACCTGGTTAAAAATAAAACTGGTAAACTGCAGACTGGTAATTCTGGCAACTAAAGTCAAAATCAATATGGTATTCGCTACTGCCATGGAGCCACGCTTTTCGTGAGTTAAATCCCAATAACCATCCAGTGGATGTGTCATGCAGTAAAACGCGAATTTAAAGCTTTTAAAATAACGCGTATAAGTTTCTTTCTTCTTTAATGAAGCTAACATATCTGCCTCCGATTCTTGACGTTTTTACCTTTTGAAAATATCTGCAGTATCAATTTCAAACTTGATCTTCTTAATTCTGCCAACTACAAGCGGAATTACAATCAGTACACCTAAAACAACGACGATCCAAACAATGTTTTCTTCTACCCATTCTTTACGGTAATACTGGAATGCTTTGGAATAGTTTTCTGCATCCCACTTTAATTCGAAGTAATCCATTGCTTCACGGTAGCGCTGCTGACGAAGCAGTGCACGGCCGATACCGATGTAAGCTAAGTCGTAGTTTCCGTTTAAGGCAATTACCTTTCTCCAAGCCACTTCAGAACCTGCATAGTCACCGGACTTGAATAAGTCCATAGCCTCGTAAATCAGGCTGCCGTATTCCGTTGGTGTGAATAAGGTAAGACTACAGTCTACCGCATCCAGTACCAGTAAGTCGTAATTCATATGCTCAATAGCGGATGGTGTACGGAAATATCCGTCTACGTTGCCGCTGCCGCCAAAGGCAAATAACATATTACCCTGGTCATCATAACCGAACAAACGGCCTCTGTTTCTGTCCAGTGCAACGTAAGATTCATTTTCAAATGCTGTAATATCGGTTAACAGGGACGGACCGGAATAACCGCCGGCATTACCAATCCAAACGTCACCGCAAATTACCCAGTTACCGTTACGGATTAAGATGTCACTACCCATCATGTTCAAACGACGGATTGGATCCACGCTTCCGTTATCGATTTCAACTTCCGTTACATTGGTTGTTGTTGTGTAAATGAAGCCTTCGTGGTCGATGTAAATGTTGTCATATTCGGTTGGAACGAAGTTTTCCATCTGGGCACGCTGTGCCTTGGTTGCTATCTTCTTCCAAATATAGTCCATAAAGTTGTAAGTAGCCGGTGTAGCACCTACGAAACCAACGAAGGTTCCGTCCGGCTCATACTTAATTAAACCTTTGTTAACGTTTGTTGCGATGCAGTATACACGGCCCGCAGTGTCGATAACGATTTTATGAGGAAGGAATTCCATTGCCTGATCAAAGGTTGCATCGGTAGGCTTTGTAAAGGACATTACGTACTCTAAATCCTTTGTCAGTTTTAAAATTCTTCCGTTACTCTTGTCTGCGATGTAAAAATAATCTTCGTCTACCGCAATATCGTGCGGTGCATTAAATGTAGTTACTTCCACGTCGCCGGTGAATTCAGTAATTTCACGAACCAATTCGATTGTTGTATCACCGGTTCTCTGAAGTTCCAAAATTCTGTTGTTATTAGTATCACAAATGTAAATATAATCTTTGTATACGAACAGTCCCTGTGGGGATGTCATCTTCTGTTCCAGACCAAAGTCTACCGCGGTAAAAGTACCTGCAACTTCGTAAACGTCCGGTGAATATTGTACATCTCCCCAGTAATCATATGTATAGGTATAACCCTTTTCTGCTGCCTGTGCCTGTATCGGCATACTTACGAGAATCATAAGACAAGCCGCCGCAAAGGCTCCTATTCTTTTTGCTAATCTTTTCATAAGAATTCTCCCTGTATACGATGTACAATCAATCTTTTAAACCGGAACTTGCCATTGTCTCCAGAATCTGGCTCTGGGATAAAATGAAAGTTACAATCGGTACTATCATTAAAACTACACTAACTGCGGCCTGCTGACCGGTTCTTGCAATACTGCCGGCTGCTACCTGGTTAAGAGCAAATGCCAGCATTTTCTTTTCTTCGGAATAAATAAAGGTAGTACCCGGATTATTCCATAAGCTCTGCACGGATAAAATAATCAGTGTCAGCCATGCCGGCTTTACGTTCGGCATTACAATGCCGGTGAAAACTTTCCATTCATTGGCACCGTCGATTTTTGCCGCTTCAATCAGTGCCGTCGGAAGGCCTTCCATAAACTGCTTCATTAAGAAGAATCCCATGGTTCCTCCGAATGCCGGAATAATAATGGACCAGAAGCTGTCGATTAAATGAAGCTTATTCATAATAATGTAGGTTGGAAGACCTAATACCGTAGCGTTAAACAGCATCGCTGTTGTTACCACTTTAAAGAAGAACTTATTGCCCGGGAAGTCGTACTTTGCAAGTACGAAAGCACCCATGGATGCAATAATCAAATGACCTGCCGTACCAAGCACTGTAACAAATACGGTGTTAAACACGTATCTCGGGAAGGTTACCCAGCTCTTACCCATGGATACGAATAAGTCTGCGAAGTTGTCAAGTGTCGGATTCTGTGCAAAGAACTTTGGTGGGAATCTGTACAATTCATCCAAAGGCTTTAATGCATTGCTTACCGAGAACACTAACGGTACCGCCATGAGTATTGCAGTCAGCGCTAAAAACAAATAGAGGAAAATGTCGCCCCAAATGGAACGGTTGGGTTTTCTTCTCTTTATTAACTTTTTCTTGTATGGTTTTGGTTGTTTTGGTGTTTTTTGCTTTTTGCTCATATCATGTTCCTACTCTTCTCAACAGACTTTGAATTGCTTTGTTACATAAAATCATCATTAAGAATAAAATGGTTGCAATAGCGGATGCATAACCCATTTCGAATCTTTGGAAACCGTAGTCCTGAATATGGCTTACGATTGTTCTTGCAGCGTAGTCCGTACTTGGGAAACCACACAATGTCTGCATGACATAACCAACACCAAAGGAACCTGTGATGGTCATAATAGCACCGAACAGAAGCATCGGCTTCATGCCCGGTAAGGTAATATACCAAAGCTCCTGCCAACGGTTTTTTACACCGTCCATGTAACCGGCTTCGTACTGGGACTGGTCTACACCCTGTAAGCCTGCTACGAAGGAAAGGAACTGGGTACCTAAACTCATCCAAAGGGTAACCAACATACAAATCCAAAGCATATACTGCGGATTGGTCAGCCAAAGGATTGGTGCGTCGATGATACCCCACTCAATCAGGTAGGAGTTAATGTAACCGTACGCATCACCACGGAATAACTGAGAGAAAATAACAACACAGGAACCCGCAAGGGATGGTGCGTAGAAAATGATTACCGCAATGGTTCTTATCCAGCGCGGAAGCTCATTGATGAGCCATGCAAATAGGAAAGAAGCGATGTAACCTAACGGACCTGTAATAATGGCAACCATCAGGGTGTTCTTTAAACCGGTAATGAACACATCGTCATCCAGGAACAAGCTGATATAGTTGGTTAATCCGGCCCATTTTGCCGGTTCAAAAACATTGTAATAAGTAAAGCTGTAATAAATGGATGTGATTACCGGCAAAATTGTAAAGGTAAAGAAAAGAATCGCATACGGTGCCAGGAATAAATAACACATCTTTCTATTCTTTGCTTTTTTGATGGCAACCTGCATATTGTGTTTACGCAGCGCCACGTATTTTTGGAAATACTCTTTCAAAGTGTGTCACTCCTTTCTTAATCTTCGTATATCGGCATGCCGAATTCTTTACGTTTCTTTTCTATTTCTTCGTTAATCTGAAGCACATAGTCAATAATGGTTTCTCGCGGATCGTCCTTTGCCGAGGTTACCTTACGAAGTGCGTTGGTAACATGACGGCCGGTATAGTAACCACCTGCAATTTCCTTAATGCCCTTTGCCCAATCCCACTGTTCCTGTAATACTTCGATATCATGTGCACTCCAGGACAGCTGTACGAAAGCGTCTCTGTTTGCAGTTGCATATCTTGCAGAGGAACCAAGAAGTGCTTCCAGTTCACGACCGTAGCGGACCTGTGTATCTGCATCTGCCCACCACTTCATGAATTCCCAGGAATTCTGCTTTAAGGTTTCGTCTTCGGTCTTAATCATCATGGTTGCGCCGCCGGCGATGAATACGGAACGGTCGATATAGGTGTTGCCGTTTTCATCTACGCGCTCGGTACCAGGAACCAGTGTGAAGTCCCAAAGGCCCTTGATTTCCGGTGCGGAAACCATTAAGGTGTTGTAAGTACCGTAGGATGCAATACCGATTGGCATTTCACCGGAACGGAAACGGCTTACAAAGTCGTATACTTCCGGAAGACCGTAGTCAGTAAAGTATCTTGCATATTCTTCAAAAGCTTCTACGCCTTCTTCGGAATCGATAATTGTTTTTGTATCGGTTTCGTTATATAAGTCTCCGCCCTTCTGGAACAAAAGACCAAAATACATATTTAAGTCTGCGGAAGTACTTTGCACTGCAAGAGCATTGGTAGCAGTGGTACTACCGGAAGCACTAGGAATCGCTACGGTTAAGCTCTTACCCTGAATGGTTGGGAGCATTTCGATTAACTCTGTCCATGTGTTCGGAAGTCCTAAGCCAAGTTCTTCCATAACGTCTTTACGGTAGAACATTACGCAGAAGCCCTGGGTTTCCGGCACACCGTAAATATCATCGCCTAATCTAAACTGACGGTAAGAACTTTCGGTGTATGGTGCTAATACTTCTTTGTAATCTGCAAACTGTGTAATTGGTTCTGCTGCACCACGAAGTGCGTAGTCAACTGGCTGATTGGCATCAGCAGAAATCAGTACGTTTGGACCTCTGCCTGCCATAACCGCATTAAGAACCGCATCTTTGCCAACAATTTCTAAGTTAACCTTGATTCCGGTTTCCGGAGTAAAGCTGTCATCGATCATGGTCTTTAAAATGGTGCCCTGGTCACGACCGGTGGTTACCCATACGGTGATTACCTCTTCCTTGTCGTCATAAATATCTCCGACTGCGTTATAGTCAACTAAGAAGGAAGCAACGAATGCCTTTACTTCATGAATTGTATTATCAAAGAAATTACTTTCGTCTTTTTCTACGGTTGCACCGGTACCGCTTACTACTAAGTAGTCAATGTCCAGTTTGATTTCAGACATGCTGAGAATGGAAGTACCGATTGCAGTAATGTTATCTTTCCAGGTTGTAAATTCTACGGTGATTTTTTCAGGACGTTCTACGAATTTTTCCATCTGGTTTGCTACCGTCTGTGCAGTGGTGATGTATTCGTTCTTCTGTCCTGTGTAAGCTACGGTGTCATCTACAATCTTGAAAAGACGCTTGGATTCAATATCCATAGCCTCAACAACTTCCGGATAAACGGACTCGATGTGGTAGTCACGGTATTTATCAGGAGTTGCTCCGGTGTAAACCAGAATCTTACGGTACATCTGGTTTAAGCGGTATGCAGAGTCGGATAATTCGGAAAGAATATGTCCGAGTCCGCCGAGGGTGGCTTCTAAACGGATGGTATGTGTACCTTCGGTGAGGTAGAACTCATAAGGAGTTCCTTCTTCATCAGCAAGTGTCATGCTGTTCCAGTCATTGCCGAAACCGAAGAACACTTCCTGCATTTCAGTAAAAGGAATTTCACCGTCGATGTATAAGCTACGACAGGAAACATTGCCTCTTGCATAGTTCTGACGGGCTTTTACCATGATGTTGTAATAGCCGTCTTCCGGAACCGTGAATTCCCATTCAATCCACTGACCCGCTGTTTTCCATGTATCGCCGCCAACGTAGTTCAAAATAGTATGCATTACGTCGTATGGGGATGTGTTAGCGGAAGCCTTGTCGTATTTTGCATAAAGGGAGGATTCGGAACGTCTTGTGGAATCTTCACCTTCAATTTTTGCTACGTAATTTACGCCTTCGCCGGTAGCCGCTGCACCGCCCTGCGCACGGTACTCTTCATAGGAAGCTGTTTTTTCTACCGCTGCAACCTTAAAAGAGCGGATAATCATTGGTTCGTTTACACCTTCTAAAGTGATGGTGTTTTTACCTTTTTCAAAGTAGAAACGGTATGGTTCGATTTCGTAACCCATATCATCTCTGAAATATGTATTCTGCCAGTCGTAAATTTCAACCTGCATCGGGCGGATTTGATTGCCCTGATTATCAACGGTAGGCTCGCCCTTATCTGTCCAGATACGTCCGAAGGTAATGTTTTCTGCATCATCGAACGGAAGCTCGCCATTAATCTTTAAGGTTCTTTCTGCAGGAACACCTCTGGATGCTACGGTTAAGTACTCCAGGTAGAGGTTGTAAAAACCTGCTTCCGGAATGTCTACTTCCCAGGTAACCGCAGAACCGATTTCTGTATAAAGAGCATTGCCCTCATAAGTTTCCACGCCGGTTCCTTCTTTATAAGAAAGAACATCTACATCTACAGTGTGCCGAGGCATTGCCGCATCCTTATGATTATTCTGATATCCGGTGTATGTTCCTTCCAGCATCATACCGTCTGCATCAGCAGTTAAATCTGCTCCTGCATACTTTTCGCTGAAATTTTCCACCTCCTTGAAGTTCGACAGCCAGATTGCCGCACAGACAACCGCTATGACTCCGATGAAAATCAATAGTTTTTTAATCGCGCCTTTCATACATGCCTCCCTGTTTGATTATTCTTCCTCTATAAAAGTTCACTAATGATATATATGCTATAGGTAATATAGCATAAGAAGCAGACTAGTCTGCTTGCGCTTTTTAATCATTTTATACAAATAGTATACTCTATCATGATGAAGTGTGCTTATTAGTTTTTGCTATCATTCTTTCACACGTTGCTCAAAATTAGCTAATTTTCTATATAAATTTCAGCGATTTCTTTACTTTTTGAACAAATAATGATATACTACTTTTAGTAAAATTGTTCAAAAAACTTGAAAACGCTTACACTTTCACAAAATCACAAAAGCAATTTTTGATAAGTCACTAGCAAAATATGGAGGAATCATATGGCCAAACACGAAAAATTAAATCAGTTTGATGATTTAAACCTTATTAACAGCGACTGGTCCGGCACAAAATACATTAACAGCACACATGAATTGGTAGCATACCATAACGACACCATTATCCGCATTTGGCGAAATGTCGAGCCTCGTGGATTCAAACCTCACTGGCACTCTTCTATCGAAGTAATTCTTCCTGTTGAAAATTTCTACGATGTAAAAGTTACCAGTAAGGATTACCATATCAATCCGGGAGAAATTCTTGTCATACCGCCAAGAGAACTTCACGAACTTGTTGCCCCACCTGATGGTGTCCGCTTCATTTTCCAGTTTAACATCAATGTCATGGCCCAGTTAAAAGGTTTTGCTGCCATTCAGTCCATGCTTTCAAAACCGCTTCATATTACAAAGGATTCCCATCCTCTGATTTATAATGAAGTATACCAGACTTTGCTCGATATGTGTAAGGAATATATTTCCGGTAACCCATATAGCGAATTGTCCATCTTTTCCTTATTAATACGGATGTTAATTTCTCTTTATGAAAATCACATCCAAACCACAGACTTATTCCAGAATGTCAATGTCAATAAGCATCAGGAGTATGTGGCAAAATTCGGCAATCTTTTGGAATACATTGACAGCCACTATACGGAAGACCTTACCCTGGAGGATATGGCAGACATTATCGGTTTCTCCAAATACCATTTTTCCAGACTGTTTAAGCAATACACTAATTTTACATTTTGCGATTACTTAAAGCACCGCCGTATCCAGGCAGCAGAAATGCTGTTAGACCAGCCGGAGTATTCCATCACAGAGGTTGCTCTTCAGGCCGGCTTCCCAAGCATCTCTACTTTTAACCGGATTTTCAAGGAATACAAAAACTGTACGCCGACAGAATTCCGCAACATGCGGCAAAAACGTCGTCATTAATAAAACACAAGAGAATTTGGAGGAATTTATGAACGAAAACAAGTTATATGCCCTTCATATGGGCAAGGCAAAATGTGCCGTTGATTTAGGAGACGGTTCCGAACGCGGTGAATATGTCAACCAGGACTATATCTTACATACCCTGGGCAGACCGCACAGAAGCATTTCTTTAATGTACTGCTACTATCCGTTAGACAAAGGCTGGCCGGGCAGAGCCAGTGTGGTTCACGCAAATCCGGATGTGTCTTTCGCCTGGGATTATCCATATGATGATTACTTCACGTATAAGGGTGGCCTCGGCGGCACTACCGACGACGAACCGTTTACTTGCATGAGAGACATCCGCAGACACGGTCAGGACGTTACTCTTACCCTGACTATTGATCCACACGTTTCCAATGAACACTTAATTGCTATTGCTAAGGATTTAAAACCATTCGGCCGAATGATGCTGCGTATCAATCACGAGTGTACCGGTAACTGGTTCAGCTTTACCAAGCGCAGCACCTATAAAGAAATCGGTGAATTTTTCTGCCGCGCCCACCGCATCATCAAAGAGTACGCGCCTAACGTACAGACCATTCTTTGCACCGGCGGCGTAGAAGGCGATAAAAACGTTATTGAAATGGAAGACTGCTTTGCCGATGCAGTACGATGCACCGACATGTGGTCCATCGACAAATATTTCGCCCTCCATTGGGGCTGGCCGTATGATGTAGCAGAGCGCGGCGGCAACTCCCACGGTCGCAGCAACATCCGTGAAATTTATGACTACACAAAAAAATCCTACAACCGTTTCTCCGAGCTTTGCGGCGGTGCCAAAAAGCCAATGATGATGAGCGAATTAAATGCTGACGGTGATGTTACCGGTCCTTACGAACAGGCAGACATGGTAAAAGAATTCTGTGACATATTAAAAGAAGAAAATGCCACCTGGTTCACCAATTTCTCCATGTACCAGTTCCGTGACAGAGGTCGTCTCGGTCTTGAAATCGAAGATCCGAACAATCCTGATGTGGGTATTGCACAGCCACTTCTTGAAACCTACAAAGAAATCATTCACGACGACTACTTTAAGCCTGAAATGACCATCGGCGAAGAAGTACAGCTTCCGCTTACTCTCCGTTGGGGCGGTGCTGAAGATGCGGAAGGTATTGCGATTCCTCTCCATTTTGAAAGTAATCCGCACTTCTGCGAAGTAGTTTTCGAGGACGATTCCAACCTGATGATGGAAATTAACGGTCACTGGTTCTACAAATCTCCTAAAGCAAAAACCATCGACCTTATGAGTGCGTTCTTCAAGAAGCCGCTCACCGGTCCTTGTGACTTAACCTTAAAGATTTTTGCACCACCTGCTTCCGGCGAAAACGACACTTCCACCGAAGACGGTTTATACAACAGCTACACTACCATCGAAAAGCTGCCAAAGATCCGACTGAGATTCGAACCGGTTGAACTTGCAAAGTAGTTTACATTTTTTTAAGAGGACTGCCTCACGGCAGCCCTCTTTTTTCTACCCCAAAATGTACCGACGGAATATTTGCCGCAGTTTTCCGCCTTTGACTCAGTCGCTTTTTACGGTTGCTTACCAAGGCCGGTGATTCTTTTCCTAACGTAATGCCACTTCTTACGCCAGGTTCCCATAACTCGGTGTCGGAGAAAATTTCTCTAATGCGACATGTTTTTGAATTCTGATTTGAAGTGTGCAAAACGTCCGATGGACGTTCTTTTAAGAAACACCGAAGTCCTGCCAGACACACGAGGTGTCCGCAGGACTCCAGGCATTTCTTAAAAGCGCTACCGCGCTTTTTGCACAACTTCAAATTGCTTTACATCATCCGCTTCAAATCATCCTTTTTCTCCGGCACCTCAAACAAATGGCTAACCCGTCGTGAACCGTCATCAGGGAAATCTCCACCGCCCTTGGAGCCTGCCGAAAAAGTGCTGAACGTCAAAGTCCGGAAAAACTGCGGCAAGAAAAATTCTCCGTCGGTACATTCCCGCCAAGGCAGCCACGTATTCACGATGCATTAGCAGCAACTACCGTGTATGTGGTAATCTCATACACTAACGCATATTACAGTTTCCACCATTTCACACCCGTTTCGAAGAACCACGTTCAGTGCTTTCCCGGCGGCTCCGGCTTTTCTTGCAGGGAGGATATGCCTGTCCTTTGGGTTTCAGCAATTTGTTTGAGGAGGAGGGCAATAACTTGTAGTGCAGGAATTTGAGGTGTTTCAAAAAGTGCGGAGCACTTTTAAAGGGAGGTGCATAGGGTACCTCTGAACAACTTGTTGTTTAAGAGTACTCTTGTACCTCCCTTTAAAGTTACATCCATCAGATGTTTTGAAACATCTCAAATTCAAGCCAACATTACCACCCCGACGACGAGTTATTGTGAAACCCAAAAGGGACAGGAATACGCTCTCCTCCCGGAGAGAAAAATCGGCAAGCCCCCGCGGAAAGCAGCTGAGTGGTTCGAGAAACGGGCGTGAAATAGATAAAAAAACAGAGGTCAGAAATCATGAAATGATTTCTGACCTCCAAAACTCAACTTACCACATACGATAGTTTCCGCTTAATGCGAGATATGCAAAGAAATACAAACAGTTGTCGTAGTATCGTCTCTTACCTTCACGAAGCGGCATCTTAAAGAAGCTCTCTACCCACTCGCGGCTGGCCTCGGTTGTCGCTGCCAAAACACTCTGCGCAACCGTTGCAGGAAGTCCGACCGGATGAAGTGCCAGTTCCTTTACTGCAACGGTTCCGTCAATTTCATAAATGTAAAATTCACCGGTACGCAGTGCAGGCAACAGGAACTTCTGGATATTTGCTGCCGCATCACACTG
Organism: Lachnospiraceae bacterium; assembly: GCA_045531955.1. Classification (GTDB taxonomy): domain Bacteria; phylum Bacillota; class Clostridia; order Lachnospirales; family Lachnospiraceae; genus SIG299. The sequence continues at coordinate 130,944 of JAZSFC010000027.1, forward strand.
GCCGATATCAACGCCGAACCACTCGTAGTCCAGACCGATATTTGCCACGGTACGGTAGGAGTCACTGAAGAACCAGTCATGGCGGTCTTTGGTCCACGGAATCGGACGGCTCATAGGGGAACCGTCAAACTCTGCATATTCTGCGGAGAAACCGGTATCCGGATGACATGCCTTGATTAAATATTCGCGGCTTGCCTTTGCCGCTTCCTTCCAGAACGGTCTGTCTTCTTCATATGCCCAAAGCGCAAACAACTCATAGAAGTGAGGAAGATGATAAGACGGGTCGGTATAGTCAATACCCGGAACAAACAAAATCTGCTTGTTATCTAAGTTCCACATCGGAACACCAACTCTGCCGTTTTGTCCCTTGTGCAGGCAAGCACGTAAAATTTCTTTTGCCTCTGCTTCGTAGTTAAAAATACCCTCGCCGTTGCCCCAACGGTGTGCCGCAAAAAACAGGGACATGGCAAAGAATTCTTCACCGTCCGGAGCAGGACCATTGGCATTTTTTGTTCCGTCGGTAGCACAGGACCATGCGAAATAGCCTTCATTATAGCCGTCTTCCATCCACATGTAAGTCTTTGCCCACTTCCATAAACGGTCAAATTCTTCCTTCATGTTTAACTGTACACATATCATCATACCGTACGACATGCCCTCCGTGCGGGCATCGTTGTTTCCGGTGTCCATGATGTAGGCCATGTCATCTCCTACAGGGAAATAGACACGCTCATCATCTTTACCGTAAAACCAGGTTTGACGAATTTCTTCCAAGCGTTTTGCAACCTCCGCTTCGGAAAAACCGACTTCCGTAAATACGTTACGGTAATCTTTTTTCTGTCTCATAATTCTCCCTCCTAAAACTTGTTTTAATAGATTATTCTTCCCTTTTCATCCGGAATCCCACTCTTCCGGTAAAAATACGAATTCACCTGATCGCGCCAGTCCTTTGCATTTGTAAGCTGACGGCCAAATCGTTCTGATACATTAGCATACACTTCTGTAGGTACCCGTCCTTCCAGGGACTTCCAACATGCTATCATCTTTTCCACTTCTTCCACACCTTGGAAATGAGTGTCATAAATGTGCTGAATCAGTGTCTTTCCGGTGGAAAGTACATGGATATACGGCACATGATGGAAGAATAACAACAGTTCCTCCGGGCAGGTCTCCATAGTATTGTACATGGAAGCGTTTGGCTCATTATACTGACGGGCATAACCGGTTCCCTTATCGCTACGGTCTACACCGATACCAAGATGGTCTGCCCTATGATACGTACCCCAGCGGGAATATTCATAGCCATCCACACTACAGCCATAATGTACATGTGGGGTTACCATCCAGCCAATACCAAGCGGACTGGTGTATCTCTCATACACCTCTCTGGATGGAAGCAGGATAGAAAGTATTTTTTCCACCACCTCATCCTCATTAGAAAGTGTCTGGCGAATCCATTCTTCTGCAATTTCCGCTGCAGAAAGAGAATTATCAAATGCCAGACGACCGAAGCCATACAGGTTTGCTGCCGCCAGCACATTGCCGGTCCAGTTTGCGTCATTTCCGGTATTGATTACTGCCGCAATACCGGTATGTAAATTTCTATGTTCGGTTAAACTGCCACTGATAATATCAGCCACAGTGTCATTTTCTTCTCTGATATAGGTCTTAAACTCCAGAATTTCCTTAAACATCGGAATCAGATAGCACACATCAATCTGATGACCGGTGTATTCCTGGGCAATCTGCACTTCCATCATCTGATTGGTTTTCTTTAACCCACCAAGAAGCGGTGCCACCGGTTCTCTTACCTGGAAATCCATCGGACCGTTTTTAATTTGCAGAATGACATTATCATGATAATCGCCATCCATGCCAATAAAGTTGTCATACTGTGCACGGGCTCTGTCGGTTTTATAATCTCTCCAGTCCTGAGTACAGTTATATACAAAGCAGCGCCAGATAATCAAGGCTCCGTACGGCTTTACGATGTCTGCCAACATATTTGCGCCGTCTGCCTGGGTTCTGCCGTAGGTAAACGGACCCGGTCTGCCTTCGGAATCTGCCTTTACAAGAAAGCCGCCAAGCTTTGGTACTTTGGTAAATACCTCTGCCATTTTTTCCTTCCACCAGGCAATTACCGCTTCATCCAACGGGTCAGCGCTGTTTGGTCCGCCAAGTTCTAACGGCGAAGCAAAATTCAGGCTTAAGTACAGCTTAATACCGTATTCCGCAAACAACTCGGAAAGCTCCGTTACTTTATCAAAATAGCGGTCTGTAATTAAATAGGTTGCCGCATCCTTTACGTTTACATTGTTAATTACAATGCCGTTGATACCAATGCTTGCCATAAATCTTGCAAAGTCTCTGGTACGCTCATTAATGAAAAATTCATTATGGTTATAGTAGAAAGAACGGCCGGAATATCCGCGTTCGATGCTTCCGTCCATGTTGTCCCAATGATTCATCATACGTAACGGCTGGGATGGGGATTTTTTCTCATCCAAACCCTTCAGGGATTTTTCAGCGGCAATCATACGGAGTATGTGAAACACTCCGTATAATACGCCGGTTTCCTCTCCTGCAAGGAGAGACAAACTTCCGGAGTTCTCTACCAAACGGTAGGCTCCCTCTAACTCTCCGGAAGCTGCTGTCTGTTTTTTAATCAGAAGTGCCGGTTGCTCATTCGCTGTACCGCCTTCCGACACCGGAACTTCTGTGACTCCAAGCATTCCCTGTACACCCTCTGCCAACTCTTTCAATGCATTCTTTATGATTGGATGCACTTTATCAAAACCGTCAAGAACCACGTTTTTTACGTAAGCTTCATTGCCTTTGCTATTTACTTTTCTGTATTCCAGCCAAAGCTGTGTCCAAGGTGTTTTGCTCATGTCAATTCTCCATTTTTATGCTAAAACTTTGTTTTCTGCAATCTGAATCTTAAATTCTTCTGCCTTTGTTCCGGTAAGCGCATTACTTCTTATATCCGGAGCATGACCGCCTACATAAACCGTTGCATCGCCTGCTGTTAAACGAAGAACGCCTTCTTCATCAAACAGCGCAAACGCTTCCTGCGGAAGTTTCACTGAAACAGTCTTACTTTCGCCTGCCTTAAGAGCAATCTTCTTAATACCCTTTAACTGTGCGTTAGGAGTATTCTCCTGATTTACCTTAACATAAACCTGCATAGTTTCTGCACCATCCATCGAACCTGTGTTGGTTACGGTTGCAGTTACGGTAACACCGTCTGCATCCAATGCATTCTTGTCAACCTTAACATCACTGTAAGCAAAGGTAGTATAGGAAAGACCAAAGCCAAACGGATATAACGGTTCACTCTTCATGTAACGGTAAGTTCTGCCCTTCATACTGTAATCGGTGAACTCAGGAAGTTCATCAGTGGAACGGTAGAAGGTTACAGGAAGCTTACCTTCCGGATTCTTTTCGCCAAAGAGGATATCGGCAATTGCCTTACCGCCCTGGGCACCCGGATACCATCCCTGGATAATAGCAGGAATATGTTCATCTGCCCAGTTTACTGCAAGTGCAGAGCCGGATAACAGAACAAGCACTACCGGCTTCCCGCAAGCATAAATTTCTTCCAAAATATGCTGCTGTAAACCAGGGAGATTTAAGTTTGGCTTATCACCGCTGGCAAATTCATTACCAGTATCGCCTTCTTCACCTTCCAGTGTTGCGTCTAAACCTAAGCATGCAATCACGACATCACTTTCAGCACAAACGCCGCGAACTTCGGAGAGACGGTCATCTACATCACCCAAATTCTGGGTCTTCTGATGGCTTAAGTGACAGCCTTCGGAAGTCATAACACGCACATCATCGCCAAGATAGTCCTGAAGACCTTCTAATACGGTCCAATAACGGGAAGCAGTACCTTCATAGTTACCAACCAGTGCTGCACGGCTGTTGGCGTTTGGTCCGATCACACCTACTGTCTTAATCTTGGACTTATCCAATGGCAGGAAGTTATCTTCATTCTTTAACAGAACGATACACTTTTCTGCTGCCTTGCGGTTTAACTCACGCATTGGCTTAGAGTCAACTACGGAGTAAGGAATATCGTTATACTTGTTGTCTTCTAACTTATCGAATACACCCAGCTTCATTCTGGTAGTGAATAAGTTCACTAAAGCTTCATCCAGACGGGACTCTTTTACTCTGCCCTCTTCCACTGCCTGCTTTAAGTAATGGAATAAGTTACCGCAGTTTAAGTCACATCCGTTGTTCATCGCCATGGAAACAGATTCCACCGGAGTCTTTGTTACCAGGTGGCCTTCGTGGAAGTCCTTGATTGCCCAACAGTCACTGACTACATGGCCTTCAAAGCCCCATTCATCTCTTAAGATGTCCTGTAATAATTCTTTATGTCCGCAGCAAGGCTGGCCGTTGGTACGATTATAAGCACCCATCACTGCCTCTACCTTTGCTTCCTGTACGCAGGCCTTGAAGGCAGGAAGGTAAGTTTCTCTCATGTCCTGCTTGGATGCCACTGCATCAAAGCTGTGGCGGACGCCTTCCGGACCGCTATGTACCGCAAAGTGCTTTGCACAAGCCGCTGCCTTTAAGTAGTTTTCGTCATGACCCTGTAAGCCCTGGATAAAGCGCACACCCAGTCGGGATGTGAGGTATGGGTCTTCACCAAAGGTTTCATGACCGCGGCCCCAGCGTGGGTCACGGAAAATATTTACGTTTGGAGACCAGAAGGTTAAACCCTTGTAAATATCGCCGTCATCGGATGCCTGTTGCATATTGAACTTAGCGCGGCCTTCGGTAGAAATAGCGTCTGCAATTTCTTCCAAGAAATCTTCATCAAAAGTAGCTGCAAGACCGATAGCCTGTGGGAATACGGTAGCTACACCCGCACGAGCCACGCCGTGAAGAGCTTCATTCCACCAGTTGTACTTCTTAATGCCAAGACGATCAATGCCCGGTGCCCAGTTTAAAGTCTGGCCTACCTTTTCTTCTAATGTCATCTGAGCCACAAGCTCTGCAGCACGCTTTCTGAATTCTGCATTTTTCTCTTTGTTATATACGATGTCCATAATTATTTTCCTCTTTTTTTCTTAAGTGCTACTGCTGTACCTGCTGCCACCAATGCTACTGCTGCCACAACGGCTGCGGTAATCACTGCACCACTTACTCCGCCGTCCTGGTTTGCCGGTTCATCGATTGCTGGGGCTTCTGTAGGAACTGGGGTTGCACTTGGTTCCGGAATCAGAGTCGCTGTTGGTTCCGGAGTAGGTGTTGGTGCCTCTGTTGGCTTAATGGTTGGCGTCGGTGTAGGATTTACCATCTTCTGGAATCTGCTTTCATCCGCAAATGCCCAGAATGCAGGTTTTGCCTGATAGCCACCGTCAAACAACAACGGATGCTGAATGGATAAACCGTCTGCGCCACCGCCGGCACTATTTGCATCCTGCAGCCAGGAATTGGTATCGATAACGCCCCAGAAAGTAAATCCGGAAATATTAATACCCTCTGCACGAAGCTTCTGAATCACTTCAAAGAAGGAATGGTAGTAATCCGCCTGCTTTAAATATTCGTTTTCCAAACCTTTTTCTGTTGGAATGAAAGACTGACTGTTCTTTACATCCCACTCTGTAATCTGTACCTGATCTACAATGCTTGCGTAAAGCCGTACTGCTTTTTCAAAATCTGCCGCCATCGGACTGGACATGGTCTTGTTATGCTGCTGCATACCCATACCATCAATACGGGTGCCTTCCGCTGCCTTTACATCTCTAAGAAGCTGTGCAATGCCCTTGCTCTTAGTAACACCACATTCGTTATAATCGTTGTAATATAAATCCACATCTGCAGGCATATACTTGTTGGCAAAACGGAATGCCTGAATAATGAATTCATTGTTCTGGTAAATTTCCCACCAGATGGAACCTTCGTTGGCACTGCGATAAGTACCGGAGCCGTCACTGACTGCTTCATTTACTACATCCCATGCATAGAACAAATCTTTATACTTACTGTTTTCACTGTTATAATGCTCTGCCATGGAAGCAATATACCACTCCAGACGCTTTGCCATGGTTTCTGCGCTTGCCAAAGGCTTTGTTAAATCATAACCCTCACGATAGAACCACTTTGGAGTCTGGTCAGAATGCCATAATAATACATGACCACGTACTTTAATGATATCGTCCGGGTTCTGGCTGTTCCACTTTAAGATATGGTCCAAGCCACGGTCTGCATTGGAAAAATTGATTACCGGAACCAATAATTCTTCTCCGTTAAAAATTACGGTTTCTGTTTTTGGATTTGCTGCCGCATAAGCAAACATAGAATCCGGCTTTAACTCATTACCGAAAGTAACCGCATTAAAATGCTTAGTTACAAGTCCCTTGGTTTCTACATCGATAAGATCGGCTGTACTAACCGCAGCACCAACAATAAACTCACCGTTTCCGTTCAACTTCTTATTTACTGCATTCTTTAAGTCCACAATATTTGTCTGAACAAGTTTAGCCTTCTGATCCGGTTCATACAGTTCTACACCGGTAAGGTAGTAGGTACCCTTTACACCAGGGCCGCTGCCATAGCTTTCGCCCTGTTCCATAAAACGGAGCGAGAAAACCTCCACTTCACCACTGATGGATGGATTGAAGGTACCGGTAAACTGGGTCCATACACCCGGTTCTAGAGCCTGTCTTACGGTTCCGCCCACAAAGCTGCTGTATAAATCGCTGCCGCCCTTTTCTCTCTTATGCGGAGAAAGTTCCACGGTACGCTGTGCTTCCGGAGCGTCCTTATATTCTTCTGCATCCAACATAATCCAGAAAGAATATTTATAAATTCCACCATCTTCAATTGTACCATCTGCCACCAGACCGGTAATATCATATGAAAAACAGTTATAATTGGAGTCTCTGTTTGTGATTTTACCGTAGGTCATAATTTTGTCAGGACCGATTGGTGTATCGGATACCTCACAGGTAACGGTGGCACCACCATTGTGCCCGTTACCGTTCCAACGTTCCAAATCGTCAGGATTATCAAAGTTTCCGTTGACAATCATGTTTTCTGCTGCCTGTGCCTGCATCGGCTTTGCCGGCAAAACTCCAAGGCACAATGTTACGGCCAGAACCGCCGCAAATAACCCTTTAAACTTTTTCATTTTTGCTTCCTCTCTTTTCATGATATACATAAAGCATGTTATCATAATTTTACCTCAATCTGACAAAAAACGCTTCCCGACTATTGTGATTCATTTCGCTATCTTTGCTAAATTGTTCACATCAACGTTATCGAAAACAAAACCAGTCAAAATCAAAGGCACTTCCCGGCAAAAACACAAAGGAAACTTTGGCCTTGCCATGCTTTGGTGCAATTGCAAAAACTACTTCCTCCGGTCCTTCCGTACGGAATACTTCCAGGGATTCCTGCTCTTTTCTTCCGTCCTCCCATTCCGTCAGAAGTCGTATATTATTCACCTCATGTAATGCTTTTCCGCAGATGGTCAGCGTAGATGCACCCGTCTCACCAAAATCCATGTTTTCAAAAACCAGAGTTACATTATTTCCGATTCCGCATACAGAGTTTCCTTTCCGTTCAAAAGAATCTCCGTAAACCGAATCTGCCTCCCCGGCATAAAGCTTCGCAAATGCCTTTTCCTGCTTAGTAAACCGAAATCCCTTCATATGGATTTTACGGTCCAGCTCCACCGCAAAGGTGGTAATACCACGCAACCGCTTATTCAACTTAAAGGTATCAGGAATATAGGTGTTCCAAACGCTTGGCAGTGTATAGTCCTTCGTTCCGATTATCCGGCTTCCTTCTGTATGAGGGATTCCCTCCCAAAACGTAAACGGGGTGTCTCCTCCAAAAGAAAATACCGGAATCTCCACCTCATCCGAACCGAATTCCCCAAAGTCAAGATTGTCATAAGCCACCCAGCTGATACCGTCTCTCTGGGTGGAAATACCACGCTCGTTACCATTGCCGATTAGACCTCCCGTTGCAGAAAACAGGGAAGCCGATAAAAACTCATATGGGTTTAAGTTGCGTACGCCAAGACCTTCTGCCCTATACTCCAGTACAGAAATCAAGGCGTAGCCCTTTGGTTTACCGTTTTTACACATACAGCGTACCCGGAACGCTCCGTCACCTTTTACCTCAATTACTGCCTCACCCGGATGTTCCTTGTCCGGACGGATAGCAGCAAAGGTAGAGTCCACACCCGCATCATCGGTAACCCGCCAGGTAAGTTCCTGTACATCCGCATGTTCCGGATATACCACTGCCCGGATTTTGGTTGTGGTACATTCTTCCGTAAGCAAGGTCGGTCCCAAAGGTATCAGCTCTATTTTACGGATTGGCACTGCAATACCGTTCTCCTTGTTATCCTTTAAATGGTAGCAACCGTCCGATAATGTTTTCTCTGTTCCCGCATTCTGACCGCCGGATGTTTCGGAAACTACCGCAGTAATAACCATTGACTTTTCCTTGAGGCCCTCCGAAGTAACAGAAACCTTTATTTCTCCGGCAGAGCCGTTACTGCGCACTACTGCCAGCAGTTTTCCGCTAAACAGACACTTCGACCGCGTCTGATACTGGTCTGTATCCGTACTGTCACCATTATCAAGTCCTGCAAGCACACCGGCTCCGGTTACGGTAACATTTACCCGGTTATTGGCATTTTCCACCGGATTTCCTTCTGCATCTTCCATGGAAATCTCAACAAATACCAATTCCTCGTCATCTGCAGATACTTCTGTTTTATCCGCTTTCAGGCAAATGCTTACGGCATCACCGAAGGAATTTTTAGTATCTTCTGCAATTACTTTACCGTTTTCATCATACGCTACCGCATATAATTCTCCCGGCGCATAAGGAATCTGCCAGTCACCGGTCAGCTTGTCTCCATGCTGCAAATCAAATTTTACCCTGCCCTTAGACTCTCCGTTTACAAATAATTCAATTTCCGGCGCATTACTTACGACCCGGACATCAATCAGCTGTTCCGGATTAAAATCCCAATAAGGGAAAATATGAATCACCGGCTTTTTCTTATAATCATTCCAGCCGGCCTGGTAGAAATAGAAGGCATCCTTTTTAAAACCTGCCGTATCCACCATACCAAAGTAGGAATTACGGCCGTGATACGGTGTCGGCTCTCCGAGATAGTCAATCCCGGACCATAAAAACTGGCCCAGGGAATATTCCGTGTCACGTTCCTTGGTAATACAAAATTCGATACTCGGTGCACCCCAGCTGGTAATACTGTTCCCTAAACTTGAGCACTGTTCATCGTCATCCGCCAGTATTTCTTTACTCATCGGAAAATGATACACACCACGGCTTTGCACAATAGACGAGGTTTCACTTCCGTAAATCATCCAGTCCGGATGTTCCTTATGATGCTCCTCGTACAACTTCTCCGCATAGTTATAGCCCATCAGTTTAATAATATCCGCGCATTTCTGAGTATTCGGCCAAGGCATAAAATTACTGCCAAGGGTAGCAGGAGCATTCCCTTTTGGGTCATGTTTAGCCACCAAATCCATCAGCATACGTAAGGTTTCCTGCCCACGTTCATCTGCGTGGGTATCAAAAATTTCATTTCCTACGGACCACATAATCGCGCTTGGGTGATTACGGTCCCTGCGGATCCAGTTTGCCACATCCCTCTCTGCCCATTCTTCAAAGAAGCGGGCATAATCATATGGATTTTTCGGTTTTTTCCAACAATCAAAGCTCTCCGACAAAATAAGAATACCCATTTCGTCTGCCAATTCCATCAGCTCCACTGCCGGCATATTATGGGCGGTACGGATGGCATTGGCACCCATATCCTGCATCAGTTCCAGCTGGCGACGGAGGGCATTTTTGTTCATGGCGCTGCCCAGACAACCCAAGTCGTGATGCAGGCAGACACCGTTCAATTTTACATGTTCCCCATTTAAGAAAAAGCCCTTATCACAGGTGAATTCTAACGTGCGATATCCATAACGGATTATCTCAGAATCCAACACTTTCTCCCAATCGGAAGTCTTTTTTTCATCATTCGTCAGCACCAGTTCTGCCTGTAATTCATATAAATACGGCAGTTCCAAAGACCATTCGTTTACTTGCTCCACAAACAAATCCGTCACCGGATGTTCTGCAGAAACTACCGCTTCTCCCACCAGACATTTATTTTTGTCAAACAGCTGATAAGAAACTTTATATTCCGAAGCAGACGTTCCTTCCGGCAGCACAAGTTCCGCACTGATTTCCGTATGATAACCGGAACCCTCTTTTTCTGTGTGAACGTAAATGCCGTCTGCCGCAAAATAGGCGGCATCCTTATCTATCAGCCATACCGGACGGTAAATTCCCGCACCGGTATACCAGCGGGAATTCGGGCACTGATGCACTACTTTTACCAAAATTTCGTTTTCCCCCTGCTGTACAAGCGGAGTAATATCCACCTCAAATGTGGTGTAACCATATTTCCATTCTCCTGCTTTGTTTCCGTTTACAAAAATGGTGCAATCCATGTAAACGCCCTCAAAGCGCAGGAAATAATTTCTCTGCGCTTCAACGTTTATCTGTATTCTGTTGCGGTACCAGCCCACGGAATCTTCATAAAGATTCTCAGCCTGACCAATCAGCCAGTCGTGAGGAACCACTACTTCATAAAAGGCGTTTTCCTCATACCCCTCCGGTATTTCATTATTTGTAATGGATACTTTTTGAAACTCCCAACCATATTTTAATTTCTGCTTCAAACTTCCACCTTCTTTATCTGTTAGTATTTAATTCCGATCTCATAGAGAGAAGCAATGTCAGCACACCGCGCCATACCGCGCAGGGATAGTTTTTCTTCCATATCCTTGGTGAACAAAAGACAGCGGCCGTCGAATCCGTTATCATTTGCTCTCCAGGAATGACCATCAGAAAATCCCCATACGGTAACAGAGGTAACTTTTCCTGTCTTTTGCTGAATATCTAACAGACCATCCATGATGTAACGGTACTTTTTCGCCTGACGGAGCAGTAATTCCTTCGTAGGCTCTTCTCCCACCTTGTTATCGGAAATACCGATATCCAGCTCCGTAATTTGCAATTCAAAACCGGCATCCACAAACTTCTGTGCAGCGTTCAGGAAATTCTGCATATAGTCATTCGTACTTAAATGGCTCTGCATACCGATGGCATCCACATAGTCATGCACATCCTTGCCGTGTTCCGCAAACATTTCCGGCAGATTCTTCAGTACTCTGTCCACTTTACCGGTCATGCCGTAATCGTTATATACCAGACTTACATCCTTCATGTTTTCCGATGCCTCAATTGCTTCCCTTGTGTAAAGAAATGCATAGTAAACATATTCGTGGCCCATCGTCTTATACCAGCCGTTATTGCCATCGGTGGTATTGTATTTACCGTTGCCGTTGAAAGCTTCGTTTACCACATCGATGGCATAAATCAGTCCCGGATGCTCGGTATCATAATATTCGATTACCTGGAAAATGAAGTTTCTCATACGCATCTTCATGGTTTCCATGTCCACATAATCCTTCTTGACATCATAATCCACACGGAAAAACCAATCCGGAGTCTGGGCATGCCATACCAGGGTGTGGTATCTCATCTGCATATTGTTCTCTTTGCAGTATTTGATAATGCTCTGACAACGGCTGAAATTGGTTGCCACAAAGGCAGGATCATCTGCTACACCTTTTTTGCTCTTTGCCTGGTCCAAGGTTGCATCCGTCTTCATTTCATTTTCACAGGTAACACTGTTGAAATGTCTGGTAACCTCTTCTTTGTAGTTTTTACCGATGGTAACCGTATTCAGCGCCACACCGATTTTGAAATTATCCGCATAGATGTCTTTCAGCGGCGCTACCGTTGGCAACGGTGTCGGTGTTGGTTTTTCTGTTGGCGTTGGTTTTACCGTTGGTGTCGGTGATACCGTTGGTGTTGGTGTTTCCGTCGGTACTGCCGTCGCAGTCGGTGCTGTTGTGGCAGTAGGTGTCACCTCCGGTGTTTCCGCGTTCTGTTTACTGCCGCAGGCTGCAAACAGCATCATTCCTGCCAGCAAAATTGTTATTCCCCATTTTTTCATTTTGTCAGTTCCTCCCAAATTTTATTTCAATGTATAGCCGAAGCCTAAAATCGTAAATTTCTTTGCTGCATCCGCCATGCGGACTTCTACCCGATGTTCTTTTACTTCTTCGCCGGTATATACAATAACTGCATTACAGTGGTTCCAGCCCACTTCCAATGGATTGATGGTACGGGTCACCTCGCCATCCACCAAAACTTCCGCAGTTCCGAAGGACGGGTCACCGCTGTCTTTATACACCAGCAGCAGGTCCTTACATTCCATTGTCATGGTAAAGTTTTCCGGCTGTTCCGAAGTGCCCTCATACATCCAGTGGTCCGGAAATTCCGGCGTGGTGTAGGCATTGGCATCCTGCTCCACGCACTGAAGCATATTATCTGTTCCTGTAAAGGAGCCTGCACTTAAGCACTTTACATGCTTTGCTGCATCATCCTTACCAAAAGCAATCAGGGTGCGATACCGGTTACCGATGACGCCTTCCTTTGTTAAATCTACATCCTCTGCCGGTGCATCTCCTTCTTCTGCCAGCTTCCAGAAATTGTCCAGACAGTCAGCCATAATCCGGTGACCGTCGTTGGACGGATGATATAAATCATAGAAAAACTGACGCTTGGTAATGACCGGTGTGTCCTCATAAAAGTTTGGTGTTACTGCATTCTTAATGCTCACCATCGGAAGATTATAGTGATAACCTACTCTGGACAAATTATCCTGCAGGTTGTAATCATCCATAAATACGGAGAACAGCAACACTACCGCCGGAGTTCCCGGGCCTTCCATTGCCATCAGGGCAAGGCTTTCGTAGCAGACGCCGTTGGTTTCATCACCCGCATCATTTACCGCAAACTCAATCACTACCACATCCGGCGTAACCGCTCCCTGGCGCAGTACATCATCTTCATAACGGGTTAATCCAAGTTCGGACGGGGTTCCGCCCACACCTGCCTTAATAAAATGCACATTGCCGCCGTCGCCCTTGCCGAAACGCTGTTTAAACATTTCATAAGAGCGGTACGCATAGCTGTTTGTTCCGATTGGCTTTGCTCCGGCACCCTGGGTAATGGAACCGCCGATATAAGCAATCGTTACATCCTCACCTGCTTTTGCCTTTGCAATCGCCTTTTTCATACGGTACAAATTACCGGTCTGCATACAGGACCGTGCAATCATGGTGTTATAGTTTTCAGAGCCAAACTGCACCGGCGGATCCGGAATCAATTCCGGCACCTCATAGCCGTCATTCAAATAATATGCAATGGTTACCTTTGCGGTAAAATATTCCGGAAATTCAAAGAAAAATGCAGTGAGCACCTGCTCATTTTCTGCCGCAGGATGCTCTTCCACAAAGATTTTGGTTTCTCTTCCGTCACATACGACTTCTGCCGGAAACGGAGTACCGGAACCTGCCGCCGCCCTGCACTGCTGGGCGAATCGGATGGTTTTGCTCCTGTCTTCTTCTTTATCTGCCTTTATAGAAACCCCGATATTATGTACTATTTTACGAAAACCCTCACAGGTCTGCAGTTCTCTTGCCAGTTCCTTATCCAGTTCCGGAAGCAGATTGGTTACCTTTGCCGCCACTCTGCCATCCAGGTAATTCACATCGGAAAAACCGCCAAAACCGTTTGGTCTTCCTTCAATTGCGTCATCTAACATAATATAAATTACGGACCGTTTTTTTGTTGGGTCTTTCGGTGCCTTTGGTCCTCTTTCCACTACTGTATTTTCCATGTTTGCAGCCTCCCTTATCTCTGTTTATTACACATTTTTTCTTTCCTGATACCTTTAATTTTACTATACCAATATCTGTTTTTAAGTACTACTTATCGGTTGCGTTTTTCTTCCGCTTTTTTGCTTTAACGTGGCTGTGAAATAAAACAGGAGCTGTCGCAACCATCATTGCAACAGCTCCCGGCTGTAATTTAAATTATTCTAAAAACATATTCAGGTCGATACCGTCTGCCATGGCGCTGTATCCTTCGTACGGATGCAAACCATCTGCCTTCGTATACTCATATAACAGATTGATTGGATTTGCAGGGTCCGCCAAAACAGATTCAAAGTCGATGATACCGTCAAAACCGGATTCTTCCGAACGCATCCAGTCATTCACCATGGTTCTTAATTCCTCTGCCTGGGCAGTATAATAATCACTGGTACCAAACGGAGTAACCGGAGCGGCGTACACCTTAATTCCGTTGGCATGGCATAAGTCAACCATCTTCTTGTACTCCGGAATCAGCTGATTATACTTGGCAGTATTGTTTACCTTACCAATATCATTTACACCAAAGTAAATAACCACATAGCCTACATTATCATGCTCCAAAACATCTCTGGAAAATCTCTGCTTTCCTGATACCGTCGGATATGCGCCAAGAACGGAGTTGGAACCAAGACCTTCATTTAAAACAGCAATTTTCTTTGTTTCTTCGTTCGCCTGAAGTCTCTTTGCCAGATAGTCAATATATCTCGTATAGCTGTCCGGCTTCTTGCCTAAATAGCCGGCATCGGTACCGTAACCGTCGGTAATGGAGTCGCCAAAAAATACTACAGCCTTACCGCCCGGACAAAGTACGGCACAATCTGCGAGGAAATACCAGGCGGTAGTTTCTCTCGCACCGATATAGGTTTCTCTTGTAGTCTGGTCACCCTTCATCTGGTAAGTGGTTGCTCTGGCACCTCTGTGACCGGTGATATTGGTAGTCGGAGCCTTACCAAAATACATGGAAATTGCAAGATTATCCAAACCTTCTACTGCTAAATCAATCGGGTCGGTGAAAATCACTTTACCCTTCGGAATAACAAAGGAGGTCTGTCCGTTTACGGTAACCGCTACGTCTGTTTCCGGAAGAATGGTAGACATATCTACTTTGGAATTACCGTGGCCCTTGCCGTCTGCCAAAGCATCCTTGGACTGCTTAGCAACATGCATGGAGTTTACTTCCACATCACATTCGCCATACTGGTTGGAAAGACGGAATCTGATCTGTGTACCTCCCGCTGTTACACGGATAATCTGGCGGATGGTTGTTCCTTCCAGTGCCAGTTTTGGCATTGCACCGTCAGTAGGTCCGGATAAATTACACTTTTCTTCTGTGGTTGCCCAAGCAGATAACCAGTCGCCGGAATCCTGAGAAGCGGCAGGTTCTTCCTTCTCGGTACCGGAAATAACAATGGAGCAAAGGGTTACATTCTGAAGCTTTACATCATAACTGGCAGAAGCAAACATAACTGCCGTTGCCGTCTGTGCAGCTTTCAAAGTAACTGTAGTTTCTACTTCTTCTGCCGTATTTGGTACAGCAATAATTTCTTCCGTACAATTATTTATGGAATCATCCGTCAAATAAAAGCGGACTGCCGTATCATCAGCAGAAGCAAATTTAACTTTTACCGTAAGGGTTACTGTATCTCCGGAGTTAATATAATCCGGAAGCGGAAATGCACATTTATCTACCAGGCCACCCTCAAAAGTAATACTTCCGTCATCATTTTGTACACCGATGTCCTGACCCCACACGGAAATCCTGGAAGTCAGATCAAGAGAACCGTCCGATACTTCAGGTGCCGGCGTTGCCGTTGGCTGTGGTGTCGGTGTTGCAGTCGGCTCCGGTGTTGGTGTTGCCGTCGGTTCCGGTGTCGGTGTTGCGGTCGGCTCCGGTGTAGCAGTCGGCGCTGTCGTTGCGGTTGGTTCAGCAGTCGGCTCAACTGCTTGCGTTGCAGTCGGTGCCACAGTCGGGTCCGGAGTTATTGCCGTCTGACCGCATGCCGTCAGGCACAAAGATGCTGCCAGCAGTACACTAAGTAACATAGATTTTGCTTTTTTATTTCTCATACGTTTGTTTCCTATCCTTTCCTGATATATTTTGTCATAATCTTTCCCTATTCTTAAAATAGTCGTTCAATGACACGAAACAACCGTATTATAGCACGCAAATTTTAATGCAACTAATCTCTGTTTGCTATTTTGTGCGTTAATTTTGCTTTTTCACAAAAAACTACCCGGAGATTCTCTACTCCGGGTAATATATTGTCTCTTCTGTTTCACTTAATACAATTTCATCATTTCCCTGCTGTCGCACCGTAATACGGTATCCCTCATCCTCCGGTTCCGGAAGATTCCTTGCCGCCAGCAAAGCATCCGTCAAAAAGATGGTTTCTACCGGTTCCCCGTTTACGACTACCTTGCTCCACTCCGTAAAGTTTTGTCCCCGGATGTAAAGCAGAGGTTCTTCTTCCTCCAGCATGGACGCTTTAAAGTACGCCTCCAGTATCCGGATTTCCTCCAGCCCCATCTTCATTTCTGTCCGCTCATACGGGTTCACGCCCTGATATACTTCCATTTCTCCATAGAGCATGTCATACATCAGTAGCTGCATATTCTCCAGATAATCCTCTTCTTCCTGCCGGTACATATGATACTGAGGCATAATTCCCTCTTCTATTCCCAGTAATTGCATTACCCTTGCAGACAGCTGATAGGACTGCAAATCCATATCTGCTGCCATAAGACCAAAATTACTCCATATTACATATTCGGTTTGAAAAGAGTTGCCGTTGGTCAGCAGTTCATCCGACAATCCAAGGCTCGGAAGGTGATCCCCGTACAATACCAGCACCGTTTTTTCCTGACAGGCACTTAAGTTAAGAATCAGTTCCTTTAAGAAATCATCCATCCCTTTTAACTGGTGTACATAGTATAAATACTGATAATAATACTCTGCCAGTTCTTCCGGCAGGTTAATCTCCAGCGTAGTTTCCGGAAGCAAAGGTTCCTCTGGATAAGCTCCGTGTCCCTGTACGGAAATGGCATAAATATAATCCCGTTCCTTGGTTTTAGCCAGTGTTTTCATAATCTGGCCTACCAGCACCCGGTCCCTTGCCCAGTTCAGTTCATTTACCTCCGCCTTTGCCATATACTCTATGGAAATATAGCGGTCAAAGCCCAGGTTGGCAAACACCTCGTTACGGTTATAAAAAGTACCGTCATTATTATGCATTGCCGTAGCTGAGTATCCCAGCTTCTTTAAAATATGGGCCGCACTTTCACAAACCGTATCCTTCAGTATCGTTTTATACGGATACTCCCCCGGACCGAAAAAATCCAGATTCATACCGGTGATACATTCAAATTCCGTATTAGCAGTTCCGGCCCCGATGGACGGAACTTCTAAAAATCCACTCGGATATTTTTCCTTTAAATACGTAAAAAACGGAACCGGATCTTCCGAGCAGGAAAAATTATCAATATATTTCACATCAAAAAAGGACTCCAGCTGCAAAAAGATAATATTCGGATTGTTTTCTTTCAACGCCGGTTCTTCTGTCGGAACAGGAGGTTCCGTTATTTCCGGTACTGCAGTTATCTGCGGTTCTTCCGTTGGCACAGGTGTTTCCGTTGCTTCCGGCACAGGTGTTATTGTTACAGGCAGTTTCGTCGGCGACGGGGAAATCGTTACCAGTTCCCGTCCCTCTTCTTCCTCGTATTTATTTAAAAAGTTACCTACTGTTTCCCCGGAATAGTCCTCCGGCTTTTCAATGCCGGTGTTTAATACACTGTTCATGAAACAGTACGGAAGTCCGTTCTCATGAAATGCCTTCGCAAGATTACCGAAATTCCGGTCCAGCAACCCCACTCCCATGCCGAAATTGGTAAGCAAAAGACACAGAACAGTCAGCAGACCGCAAAACGGAATACTGAATTTGTAAGGAACAATAGTTTCTTCCTTCTTTGCCCTTCTAAACATAAGCACGCAAAGAACAATAGCAACAACCACGCCCAAAACAATCAGCACAACTCCAATCCATGACAGGTACCGGTTAGCAATGGCCAATGCATCCTTTATCAACGCCAGATCCACTGCGGTAAACGGGGTTGTCCTGAATGACAACAGCACAAAATCCGTCACACCAATGGCAGCCCACAAAAGCAGCACCACCGACAGCACAAAAATCCTGCGCCGGAATAACAGACACAAAGAAGCCGTAGTTGCAATAATCAGGGCATTATATAAAAACACCAGCGGTTCCCGAATCAAAAACAAGCATAAATCCACCACCGATTTTCTTGAGCAGAGTTCCACAAAGCACAAGCAAAGCAGGGATGGCACATAACAATATACTAAAAATTCTTTCCATATCACTTTCATTTGAACACGGAATGTATTCCAAAGTTCCTTCATATATTGTAATCCTTTCCGGTTATCTTAAAAACCAAACGAATAGCGGTACTATCCGACACCAATACTATATAGCATATTTTGCGCCAAAACACAAATTAAGATTTCCTTAAAATGAAGTTGACAAAACAATATGATTTATGTTACACTCAGTTTAACAATTAAACAATCATTTAATCGTTTAATTGAATTGCATTTACTATTTATTGAAAACGGAGGATTTTATCATGAAAAAAACATATCTTATGGAAGACCTTTGCTGCGCAAACTGTGCCAACAAAATCGAAACCCAGATTAAAGAACTGGACGGTGTTATTTCCGCCAGCTTAAACTTCATTGCCCAGAAACTGTTCGTGGAATTTGAAGACCATATTGCGGACACCATTACCGCATCCGTTGTAAAAATTGCTACTAAAGTAGAGCCGGATGTTACCGTAGAAGAAATGTAAATTTTGGTGATCTTATGACAAAAAAGCAGAAAAAAATGTTAAAGAAAATTCTTCTGGCAGTCGCAGTATTTGTCGTTGCCTGCCTTATTTCCTATCTGCTTCCGGACTTTCCCGGAAAGCAGTGGGTTTCCCTTGCCGTCTTTCTTGCTGCCTACTTTCTTGCCGGCGCAGATATTGTCCGCAAAGCACTGTTAGGAATTAAAAACGGTCAGGTATTTGATGAAAACTTCTTAATGGCACTGGCTACCGTGGGAGCCTTTTTTGTGGGCGAATATCCGGAAGGTGTTATGGTAATGATTCTTTTCCAAATCGGAGAACTGTTTCAGGCCTATGCCGTAGGAAAATCCAGAAAATCCATTTCCTCCCTGATGCAAATCCGGCCGGACTACGCCAATCTTCTCGTGAACGGTGAAATAACCGAAGTTCCTCCGGAAAAAGTATCCGTCGGTGATTTCATTTTAGTGAAACCGGGTGAAAAAATTCCACTGGACGGTATTATCACCGAGGGCACCTCTTCTTTAGATACCGCTGCCCTTACTGGAGAATCTCTTCCAAGGGAAGTATCCGTCGGCGATACTGCTATCAGCGGTTGTATCAACTTACGTGGTACCCTTACGGTTCAGGTTACTAAAACTTCCTCCGAGTCCACTGTATCCAAAATTTTAGATATGGTAGAAAACGCCTCCGCAAGAAAAGCACAGGCAGAAAACTTTATTTCCCGCTTCGCAAAATATTACACCCCGGTGGTGGTTATTCTTGCGGTATTACTGGCATTCCTTCCGCCGCTTATTTTAAAAGACAGCTTCTCCGAATGGATTTACCGGGCATTAAACTTCCTGGTTGTTTCCTGCCCGTGTGCCCTCGTAATTTCCGTACCTCTCAGCTTTTTCGGTGGTATCGGCGGTGCCGCAAAGCAGGGTATTTTAATGAAAGGCAGCAACTATCTGGAAGTCCTTGCCAAAACCGATGCTTTTGTATTTGATAAAACCGGAACCCTTACCAAAGGTAACTTTAAGGTAACAAAGCTGGCACCGGCAGGCCTCAGTGAAACTGATTTATTAAAGTATACTGCGTTGGCAGAAAGCCAGTCTTCCCACCCAATTGCTGTTTCCATTGTGGAAGAATACAAAACAGCATGCACATTGCTGTCCGAAACCGGTTCTTTTTCTGATGTTTCCGACGTAGAAGAGCTGGCAGGCTTTGGTGTCCGGGCTATCGCAGAAGAAAAAGAAATATTTGCGGGTAATCTCCGCCTGATGAAAGAAAAGAACATCCCTCTTCCGGCAGACATCTCAGAATTTGCCACCGGCACTGCGGTATATGTAGCCATTGACGGAACCTTTGCCGGCACCATTTGCGTGGAAGATGAAATCAAGCCGGATACGGTTCCTGCTATAGAAAGCCTTAAAGCTTCCGGCATCCAAAAACTTGTCATGCTGACCGGCGACAAAAAAGCTACCGGTGAAGCTATTGCAAAAAAACTCGGTTTAAGTGACGTCCATACCGAACTTTTACCGGCAGATAAAGTAACCCATCTGGAAGAATTACTTGCCCTGCAGCCTGCTGGACACTCTCTTGCTTACGTAGGCGACGGAATTAACGATGCTCCGGTTCTTGCCCGTGCCGATATCGGTATCGCCATGGGAGGCCTTGGCTCCGATGCAGCCATTGAAGCGGCCGATATTGTCATTATGACGGATGAACCGAGTAAGCTTCCGGCGGCTATCCGTATTGCAAGAGGTACGATGCGCATCGTACGTCAAAATATTGTTTTTGCCCTTGGAATAAAGGTGCTGGTACTGCTTCTTAGCGCCCTGGGATATTCTAATATGTGGATGGCCATCTTTGCCGATGTAGGTGTTTGTGTCCTGGCTATCTTAAATTCCATGCAGGCATTGAGATTGAAATAACAAAGGAGGTGTCTTATGTTCTGGGATACTGTTGCACCTTTATATAATTTATTTGAAAACTTTTACAACGGGAAAGTAAACAAGCAGGTACAATCTGAGGTTGCAGGACTGATTGACCCAAGTGACCGGGTATTGGAATGTGCTTGCGGTGCCGGAATGTTAAGTGTTCCTATTGCGAGGAGCTGCCGAGAACTGATTGCCACTGACTACTCCACCGGAATGCTTACGCAAACAAAAAAGGCCTGCAAAGACCTTCCAAATGTCAGCATCAAGCGGGCGGATATTATGCGCTTAAAGTGCAACGATAACTCCTTTGATAAAGTGGTTGCCGGCAATGTAATTCACCTGTTAGATAACCCGACAGCTGCCTTAGAGGAGCTTCTTCGTGTCTGTAAACCGGGCGGAAAGCTGATTATACCAACCTACATCAACATTGAGCGAAACGGAAATCCGGATATTCTGGTAAGAATTTTTAAAAAGTTGGGTGCAGATTTTAAACAGCAATATAAATTTGCTTCCTATCAGGAATTTTTTAAAGAATCCGGTTATCCTGATGCAGAATACATTTTAGTCGATGGAAAAATGCCATGCGCTATTGCGATTATTACGAAGAAGGAGGATATGGAAAATGAGTAGTACTAATTGTTCCCATGAACATCATGAGCATTGTGAAGTCTGCGACCACCTGCATAACCATGGCGGAAACTTAACCGACCTCATGTCCTCCATCCCGACAGAGCAGCAATTTTTCATGGCCGCAGATATATTTTCCATGCTTTGTGACAGTACAAGACTTCGCATCCTCTGGCTTCTTTGTCACACAGAAGAATGTGTCAGTGATATTGCCGCCGCAGTAAGCATGAGCAGTCCGGCGGTCTCTCACCATTTAAGAAATCTGAAACAGTCCGGGCTGATCACCAGCCGCAGGGAAGGTAAGGAAGTGCTGTACACCCTTGCAAAAACAAAAGAAGCAAGTTTAGTGCACAACATGATAGATGATATTTTTGAAATTAATTGTCCAAGATAATATACAACAAGCCCCTGCTCCATCCGGAGTAGGGGCTCTTTTCCCTTTATCCTTATTCTGTTTATCCTACACTCTCCATATCAAAACTCAGCACATCCCAAATCTCATCATGCACTTCCACCGGAATAATTTCCCGCCACTCCTGATAGCGGTTCTTAAATTCCTCTTCCTGCCGTTGTGCAATCATTTCTTCTTTTTTCTCGTGAGTAGCGTCCACATCAAAATCCGTTACACAGTAGAAGATATAGTAATAATCGTTTGTCTTAACAACCTCCGATGTCTCGCCGGTGTTTAACGCCAGCACCGCATCCTCATATTCTGCCGGGAAATCACCGATACCTCCGGTTATCTCCAACATGGCAGAGTCTTCTGTATTGGCAGAAGCAAATTTGTAAAAATCCTTCGATTCCAGGGATTGTGCACGAAGATTTTCTACCCGTACTGCCAATTCTTCCGCTTCTGTATCTTCATAAGAAACCCGGTTTCCGGAAGCGTCAATTTTAAAATTCCGGATAGCAATCGTGTAAAATTTATGCTGCGCCGCTTCTGCATCCGGAATGTCGGTATCCACATTCAGGGTCGTTGTTTCAAATGTTTTCCGTGCCAGCATATTATCCGAATAAATCCGGCGCACAATGTCGGCATTTACTCCATGCAGAAGCAAATCGGAATCCTGCAGTTTTTGCATGTACTCTTCTGTCTGGCGGTCTACTGTCTGCAATTCTTCCTCCGACAGAACAATACCAAGCTCCGATGCTTTTTGGCACACTACTTTAATGTATATAATCTGTTCCAACGTCTGCTGCTTAATTACTTCTCCCATGGTATTACCCTGGGCATCCACTGCATACTGCCAGATTTCACTGCCATAGTACTGCTCATACTCCTGTTGCACCGCGTTCAGGTATACTAAACCTTCCCGGTAATCCACCTGGGTATCGCCAATGCGGAGCATACTGCCTTCCTGCCATACGGTTTCTTTCGGTTTCTCCTCTCCTTTCCGGCCAAAAATCACCGCTGCCAGTACGAGCACCAATATAAAAATAATGACTTTTAACCAAACGGAACTCTTTTTATTTCTTCTACGACTCATAATCAGTCTCCTACTCTTATTACTTCTTTTCCTCCACCAACTCCAACAGCTCTGTCAAAAAGCTTTTCAGCAAACCAAACATCCAGTCTGCTTCCGCCTTTGGCGTCATTGGTTTTTGTTTTCTTGGCAATTTATAAGTAAAATAAGGATTTGCCTCCAATGCAAAGCTCAAATATGCTTTTCTCTGTTCCAAAAAGCCCTGCAGCAGTTCGGTTTTTAACCGTGCCTTCGGATACAGAGTCAGCTTAATTTCATTGCCGGTCTGCTTACATTCGCTGATATACACAGTATGACACATCGCTTTCAATAACGCAATCTGTAAAAGACTGTCAAATGCCGTCGGAATATCACCGTAACGGTCCACCAGTTCTTCCGACAAATCATTAAAATCCTCTTCCGAAGAAATGCATGCTACTCTCTTATACATGTCAAGCTTCTGTACCTCGTTGCGGATATAGGTCGCCGGAATATACGCATCCACTTCCATATCCATGACGGTCTCAAAAGAATCTTCCTCTTTGCGCTCACCCTTTACATCCAGTACAGCTTCATTTAACATCTTGCAGTATAAATCGTATCCTACCGCTTCCATGTGTCCGCTCTGCTCCGCGCCGAGCAAATTTCCGGCACCACGGATTTCCAAATCACGCATGGCAATCTTGAAGCCGGAGCCAAGCTCCGTAAACTGGCGGATGGCCTGTAATCTCTTTTCCGCTACTTCCTTTAACATTTTATCCCGTTTATACATAAGAAATGCGTAGGCAGTCCGATTGGAACGGCCGACACGGCCTCGCAACTGATACATTTGGGAAAGGCCAAGCTGATCCGCGTTATCAATAATCATGGTATTGGCATTGGAAATGTCCATACCGGTCTCTATAATTGTTGTGGAAATAAGTACATCAATTTCCCCATTGATAAACTCATACATTATCTTTTCCAGCTGTCGCTCGCTCATCTGCCCATGGGCATAAGCCACCTCCGCTTCCGGCACAAGCTCTGCTACATGCTTTGCCACCTCTTCAATACCGTTGACCCGGTTATAGACATAATACACCTGTCCGCCCCGCACCAGTTCCCGGTGAATGGCTTCTTTAATAATTTCATCGTTATGTTCCATGACAAAGGTCTGAATTGGCAGACGGTCCACCGGAGGTTCTTCCAATACCGACATGTCCCGGATTCCTGCCAGACTCATATGCAGGGTTCGCGGAATCGGTGTGGCAGTAAGCGTCAGCACATCGATATTTTCTTTCATCTGCTTGATTTTTTCTTTATGGGCAACACCAAAACGCTGCTCTTCATCCACAATCAGCAGACCAAGATTTTTATAGGTTACATCCTTGGAAAGCACCCGGTGGGTACCGATGACAATATCCACCTCTCCCTTGGCAAGGCCTTCCAGTACGGCCTTTTGCTGGGCAGGAGTACGGAATCGGGACAGCATGCCAATAGTTAACGGATAATTAATCATACGGCTGACAAAGGTATTATAATGCTGCTGGGCCAATATAGTTGTCGGTACCAGCACCACTACCTGTTTTCCGTTTTCCACCGCTTTAAAGGCAGCACGAATAGCGATCTCGGTTTTTCCGTAACCGACATCGCCGCAAATTAAGCGGTCCATGATTTTTTTGCTCTGCATATCCCGCTTGGTATCTTCAATTGCCCGTAACTGATCCTCTGTTTCCTCATACGGGAATAATTCTTCAAATTCTTTCTGCCAGACGGAGTCCTCGTCGTAGACAAAGCCGTTCTGCTCCTGACGGTGGGCATATAACTTTACCAGCTCCTCCGCCATATCCTTTACCGCAGATTTCACCCTGGATTTTGTCCGGGTCCATTCTGTGGAATTCATTTTATTTAATTTCGGCTTCTTTGCCGCATCTGCGCTGGCATACTTCTGGATGCGGTCAAGACCGGTGGTCGGAATGTATAAAATACCGCCGTCACCATATTCAATCTTTATAAAGTCTTTGGTAACCTTTTCTACCTCAATTTTTTCGATACCGCGGTAAATACCCACACCCTGGTCTTCATGTACCACGTAGTCACCAAAAATCAGCTCATTGAAGCTTTGGATTTTTTGCCCGCTGTATTCCCTCTTGTGACGCTTCTTTTTCTTCTCGCCGCCAAAAATATCACTTTCGGAAATCATGACAAATTTTAAAAACGGATATTCAAAGCCCCGGCGCAGGTTCCCCTGAATTACCATAATTTCACCGTTTTGCACCAGCCGGTCTTTTTCGTCGCTAAAGAACGCCGGCAAATCGTAACCTCGCAAGTCTTCCGCCAGACGGGCCGCCCTGGTACCGGAGGAGGTTACCACAATGGTACGGTACCCCTTCTTTTTCCAGGAGGCCAAGTCTTTTACCAATAATTCAAAATTCGAATTATACGGGCTGACACTCTTGGCCGGAATATCATACCGCACTTTTGCTTTTAGCAAGTCGAAGGAATAATCCATAGTAGAAAGAAGTAAAACACGCCGGTTTTCCAAACTGCCAATTAATACTTTATAATTAAAAATCACATCTGCCTGACTCGGAAGAATATAACCTTTCTCCAGACGTCCGGTCATACTTTCCCTGAATTCCAATGCGGTGGTTTCGCCCTTTTCCGAAATATGGGCAGGCTCATCCAAAACAATCAGGGCATCCTCATCAAAGTAGTCAAAAAAGGAAACCGTTTCACTGCTAAAAAAGGTAATATACGAGTCTATCGCCGCATGCCCCGGACAATATTCCAGATTTTCCAGAAATTCTTCCGTTGTACGGCGGATACGCATTCCCTCTTCATTTTTCATTTGGGAGCGCAGGCTTTCCTCTGTTTTTTTTGCTTCCGCTAAAATCTTTTCCCGGCCCTTTTGCAAATCAGCCGGTGTGAAAATATACTCTGCTGCCGGGAATAAGGTAATCTCCGGAATACGTTCCACCGTACGCTGGCTGTCCACATCAAAGATACGTATGGTATCGATTTCATCACCAAACAGTTCAATACGTACCGGCGCATCCTCCGTTAACGGGAACACGTCAATAATGCCGCCTCGGACCGCAAACTCGCCGGGCAGCTCTACCTGTGCCTGCCGCTCATAACCAAGCGTTACCAGGCGCTTTATTAGTGCCTCTTCCTCGACCATATCCGCTTCGGAAAGATGCAATGTTTTTTTCTTAATTTCCTCCGGAGGAAGCAGACGGTCAATACCGCCGTCAATGCTTGCAATTACAGTTACAGGGGCTCCGGTAAGAAGCTTTTTTACTACCCGCAGACGCTCTTTTACAATGGCATTTCCATGAATGTCCGCATTATAGAAGATAATGTCTTTAGAAGGATACCGTACCACATTCGAATCGTACAAGCGGTATTCCTCACAAAGCTCCTGCGCCTTTAAATCACTGTAAGTAATAATCAGGCGCACCGGAAAATGCTCCGACAGTCCCGCAATCAAGTGGCACTTTTGGGAGTCAATACAACCGGTTACATGGGCTGTCTTTCCTCCCCGGAGCAGTTCCTTTTCAACCTCCAGATATTCACTGATTTCCTTTAATGGTTCCAGATACGCTTTCATTGTTCTCCTGTTTTTTCTTCTTGTTAAACAAGTTCATTGCAGCGGACAATTCATCCATTACAAACATCTCACAGGCTCTGGCAGCATCCGCCAGGGCTTCCCGCATTACATGCTCTTCTTCTGCCGGGAACCGGCCCAGTACATAGTCTGCCAAATCCCAGCCTGCCGGCTTTTCACCCACACCGATACGTACTCTTGCAAACTGCTCGGTACCCAGATGGGCAATAATATTTTTAATACCGTTATGTCCGCCGGCACTGCCCTTTTCCCGGACTCTTAACTGTCCCGGTGCCAGACTGACGTCATCATAACAAACAATAATATCCTCCGGACCGGCTTTGTAAAAGTCCAGTACGTCCCGGACACTTTCTCCGCTTAAATTCATATATGTCTGCGGCTTTAATAAAATAACCTTTTCACCGCCAATAATTCCTTTTCCGCACAATGCTTTATGCTTTTTTTCCGTCACACTGATGTGGTGGTCATCCGCCAGACGGGTAATGGCATCAAAACCGATATTGTGTCTTGTACCCACATACTGGGCGGTAGGATTTCCCAAACCTATAATAAACTTCATATGCTTCCCTCTGACTGCTTACTTTTTTGCTGTTGTTCCCAGACCGTCCAGATATACTTCATCATATCTTGGCTCAAAGCCCTTATAGTAGAACAACTCCGATATGGTTACCAGTTCATAGCCTTCCTGTATCAAATATTTGATGAACATTTCCGTTGCATCACAGCTGTTCTGATAAATGGAATGAAGCAGCACAATGCTTCCGTCTCCCAGCTTGGAGGACTTTTTCAGACGGTTATAAATAATCTGTGCGCCATCCTCTTTTTTCTTCTCTGCATAATCGACGCTGTCCATGTTCCAGTTTACTTTGATCATAGGAACCTTTATAGAACGTTTTCCGAAGCTTCCGCCCGGGAAACGGACATAGTCCGGTGCATACCCGGTAGACTTCGCAATGGCCAGATTGGTCTGATTAATTTCCGGCCAGAGTTTATCATTCTTTGCGCTTCCGAAATCCAGTTCATGGGAATAGGTGTGGCTGGCCACTTCATGACCTGCTTCATAAACATTCTTTGGCGCATCCGGATACCACTCTTCAATGCGCTGTCCGAGGAAAAAGAAGGTCGCTCTTACTCCATGCTTTTCAAGAACGGCTAAAAGCTTGTCTTCCACTTTTGGATGCGGGCCGTCATCAAAGGTAAGGGCAATCATCTTGGCATTCGGATCCAGTTCCCGGATATAAGGTCCGTTGGCGGTTCCGTCCAGATTGTTTTTAAAGAATGCCTTTGCCTCTGCAAGCTCCACCGCATAGGAAAATGCCGGATGTTCCGCTGTTAATGTGTTTGCGTCAAAGCAGAATACCAGCTGGTCCTCTGTTAAATAAAACTTCTGATAATCCTCTGCCTGATAAATTTGGTTGTACGTCAGGAATTCATCTTCCGCTTCTGTTGGATAGTTTTCTGCCATATACGTCTGCAGACGTTCTTTTATTACCGCAAAATAGGTATCCTTGATTAAATCACTGCCGGTCACCTGTTCTCCGGTAACCAGATTGTAAACGAAAGGAACAATCCATTCTCCCTTTTGGAACACCGTGGAAAAATAGATACCATTTTCATAGCTGACATAGCATACTTCTTCCTCCAGGCCAAAAATTTCTTCTGCCATAAAACGCAACCCTGCATCCACGGTTTCATTTCCGGAGAATACCATAGTTCTGACCGGAGGCTCCGTTGGTGTCGGGGTTGCTGTCGGACCCGGGGTCGGAGTCGGAGTTGATGTTGCGGTTGGTTCCGGAGTCGGTGTTACGGTTGGCGTCGGTGTAGAGGTCGGCACCACAATCGGAGTCGGTGTCACCGAAGGAATGATCACATCCGGCTGCATTACCTCCTGAGACTGATTGCGGTTTTTCCACTCCGTAAAATTGTCATATCCCTGAAGCCGCAGCATATAAATAGCTACCAGCAGCGCTAACAAAATAATCCACGTAATTAATAATATTGTAATGGCAACGGTCATTGCACGTTTCCCTTTTTTTCGTGTTTTTCCCATTTCTAATTCCTCTTATTCCCACTAAAATATATCAAAAGGTCATAAAAAACCCAATTTTAATATCCTATGTTATGATATACCAAACTTCTTTTTTTCACAAGTGGAAATTCTATATAAACCTTGTAAAATTTAGACCACTTTCTTTAGTAAAAAGTTTCATTTTTGCGCAAAAAAGGAGCCGCGCAGTTTGTCTGCACGGCTCCCTGTCCATACTGAGTTACTTTTTCATCCGGTAATTTCGGTTATTCGGCACTTTCCAATGTACCTTCTGCCAACGCCTTTTCATAGTAATCCAGAATAGTCTTCTGAATCATATCTCTTGTTCCGGAATTGATTGGGTGAGCGATATCCCTATATTCTCCCTCACCGGTCTTTCTACTTGGCATTGCAATGAAAAGTCCCTTATCTCCGTCAATTACTTTAATGTCGTGGACTACAAATTCATTATCCAGAGTAATAGAAACGACTGCTTTCATCTTTCCTTCTTTTGCTACCTGACGAATTCTGACATCTGTAATCTGCACTTGCGTAAACCCCTTTCTCTTTTGCGTGGCTTCTACTGCCACAACCCTACCTAAATCTCGTATCTTACTTCTTTTTCCAGTACAATCTTCACCTTACCAGGCTCACCGATATACTGGGAGTTTGGCTTAATGGAGTCACGGCTTTCTACTACGCAGTTTTCAATTACTACGTTGTCGCCGATATGCACATCATTTAAGATGATACTGTTTTTGATGGTAACATTGTTGCCAACATAAACCTTCTTAAACAAAATGGAATTCTCTACTGTACCGTTTAAAATACATCCGCTGGAAATCAAACTATTCTTTACGGAAGAACCAGGATTGTACTTTGCCGGCGGACAATCGTCAATTCTGGAATAAACATCCGGATACTCTTTGAAGAAATAAGTTCTGATATCCTTGTCAAGGAAATCCATGTTGGTGCTGTAATAAGCCTCTACTGTGGAGATATTGCTCCAGTAGTCTTCCAATTCATAGGAGTAAATCTTCTTCGTATCCTTGTAGCGGATTAAAATATCCTTAACCAGGTCATAACGATCTTCTCTTTCTGCCTCTTCGATGAGTTCAATAAGAAGTCTTCTGCGGATAATATAAATACCGGTAGAAATGGTATTGGATTTGGAAACTAACGGCTTTTCTTCAAAGTCGGTAATTCTTCCTTCGGAATCTACGGAAACAACACCGAAACGGGTGGCATCCTCTTCCGGATCAAGAACCTTGGTAACAACGGTAATGTCTGCCTTCTTTTCTACATGCTGCTCTAACACTTTATTATAGTCCAGCTTGTATACGCAGTCACCGCTTGCAATTACAACATATGGTTCATGGCTATTCTTTAAGAAACTTAAATTCTGTGCAATAGCATCCGCTGTGCCGCGGTACCAGAAACCATTTTCCTTGGTTACGGTTGGTGTGAATACAAACAGACCGCCCTGCTTTCTACCGAAATCCCACCATTTGGAAGAACTTAAATGCTCGTTTAAGGAGCGGGAGTTAAACTGAGTTAGCACAGCCACCTTCTGTACATGGGAGTTGGACATGCTGCTCAATGCGAAGTCGATGGCACGATAGCTTCCTGCCACTGGCATAGCCGCGATGGCACGCTTATTGGAAAGCTCCTGCATCTTTAAGTTATTACCACCTGCTAAAATAATACCGATTGCTCTCATCTGCCATCACCTACCTTAATAATATTCTGACCGGATTCTAACATACCGTGCGGATAATCATCTACTGTGGTACCTCCGGAAATTGCTACATTCTTACCTACCTTCACTCTGTTCGGTATTACGGAATTTTCTCCGATTGTTACCAAACCGCCGTCGTAAATATCCGGCTTCCACTCGTTCGGAGCTTCTTCACCGATACCCAGCTCACATTCCCAACCGATAACGCAGTTTTCAGCAACAATTGCCTTGTTGATTTTTGTATCATGTCCGACTTCGGTGCCCTTCATAAGGATAGAGTCCCTGATTACGGCGCCTTCGGATACAACAACACCCGGTCCGATGATGGAATTATGGACTTCACCGTAAATTTCTGCACCTTCACCGATGATAGAACGTTCTACAACCGCATTTTCTGCAATATACTGTGGTGGAATTACATCTGCTTTTGTATAAACCTTCCAAAATTCTTCATATAAGTTGAATTCCGGAATCAGGTCGATAAGTTCCATGTTGGATTCCCAATAAGAAGATAAGGTACCAACATCCTTCCAGTAGCCGTTGAATTCGTAAGCGAATACTCTGTCGCCTCTCTTATGGCAGTATGGAATAATGTGTTTACCAAAGTCACAGCCCGGCTGCTCGGAAAGAGTAAGCAATGCTTCTCTTAATACCTTCCAGGTGAAAATATAAATACCCATGGAAGCTAAGTTACTGCGAGGGTTCTTTGGCTTTTCCTCGAAGTCTACAATTCTTCTGGTATCATCTGTAATTACGATACCGAAACGGTGCGCCTCTTCCATAGGTACCGGAATGGTAGCCATGGTAATATCTGCCTTGTTAGCCTTATGGAAGTCTAACATTACTTCATAATCCATCTTGTAAATATGGTCACCGCCGAGAATCAGAACATACTCCGGATTGAACTGCTCCATATATTTTAAGTTCTGGTAAATAGCATTTGCTGTACCTGTGTACCACTCACTGTTGGTACTCTTCTCATATGGAGGAAGAACGGAAACACCACCTACATTTCTGTCCAGATCCCACGGGATACCGATACCGATATGGGTGTTTAATCTGAGCGGCTGATACTGGGTAAGTACACCCACGGTGTCTACACCGGAGTTGATACAGTTGCTGAGCGGGAAGTCTATGATACGGTACTTACCGCCGAAGGTTACTGCAGGTTTCGCGATGGAAGATGTTAAAACACCAAGTCGGGAACCCTGTCCGCCTGCTAACAGCATGGCAATCATTTCTTTTCTAATCACAATTGTCCTCCATTCTTCAAAGCGTAAAAACGCTGTATTATTTGTACTATGAAATGATTATAGCACTTATTTTCGAAAAAGTGAATATTTTTTACAAAAATCTTTTTTATATTTTCTTTTTTTTATTCATTTTTACCAAAGTTTGACGTTTTATCTAAAAATTAGGAACTTATTCATTGGATATATAGCCCATTTTTTTAAAAGAATCTTTTCATTTTCGAAAAAATGGGCTATACTATAGCAAATACTACATAAACAATAAGGAAGTGTCTCCTATGTATCAAATTGATTTTAATAAACCGGTTCACGTTCATTTCATCGGCATCGGTGGTATCAGCATGAGCGCTCTCGCAAGACTACTTGCGAGCCGTGGTTTTACCGTCTCCGGTTCCGACTGGCATGAAAGTGACTTAACAAAAGAACTGGAAGCTTCCGGTATCCGGGTAGCTATCGGCCAGCGTGCCGAAAATATTTCCGGCGATATTGATTTGGTGGTCTATACCGCTGCCGTTCACAGTGACAACGAAGAATTCTGCGCTGCACAGGAAGCAAATATTCCGCTTATGCCTCGTTCCGTACTACTGGGCCAGATTATGAAACAGTACCCGCATTCCGTAGGTATCGCAGGTACCCACGGTAAAACCACCACCACTTCCCTTCTGTCCGTACTTCTTTTGGCAGGAGAATTGGACCCTACCATTACCGTAGGCGGTGTGCTTGACTTAATCGGCGGTAATTTACGCATCGGTTCTTCCGACTACTTTGTAGCCGAAGCCTGTGAATACACCAATACCTTTTTATCCTTGTATCCGACAGATGTTATCGTGCTAAACGTAGAAGAAGATCATTTGGACTTTTTTAAGGACATCCATGATATTCGTGCTTCCTTTGCCAAATATGTGGCACTGGTGCCGAAAGACGGTACTGCCTATGTAAACGGAGAGATCGAAGACTACGCTTCCCTTTTTGGCAATGCGGCATGCCGTGTTGCAAGCTACGGTATTTTAGACGGAGTTACTTCTTTGGAGACCCCGTCCTCTCCTTATACCTATGCGGCAGCCAATGTGACTTATGACAGTCACGGTTGCGGCTCTTTTGATTTTATTGCAGAAGGAAAGTTCCTGGGCCGGGTACAGTTAGGAGTCATCGGCCGACATAATGTTTCCAATGCCCTGCCGTCCATTGCCCTGGCATTAAAGTACGGTGTTTCCATGGAAACCATTGCTGCGGCACTTCCGACCTTCACCGGAACCAGACGCCGTTTTGAATATAAAGGAACCCTGGGCGGTATTACCGTTTATGATGATTATGCCCACCACCCAACGGAAATCAAGGCTACCCTTTCTTCCGCAAAATGCGGACAAAAACGTACTGTTACCGTATTCCAGCCACACACATATACAAGAACCAAAGCGTTACTCCACGAATTTGCCGACGCACTGTCCTTATCCGACGTTACTGTACTGGCAAAAATCTATGCGGCCAGAGAAACGGATACGTTGGGAATCTCCTCTCAAACATTAGCAGATGAAATCGTAAAAAAGGGTAAAGAAGTTTACTATTTCGAGACATTCGACGAAATTGAAAATTTTTTATTACAGTTTTGTAACGAAGGAGATTTGTTAATAACTATGGGCGCCGGAGACATCGTAAATGTCGGCGAAAATCTATTGGGCATCTAACTTATCCACATTATCCACAGCTTCATTTCACCTTATGGTAAATGTTATGCTGTGGATTACTTTTTTTGAAAAAGGTCGATTTCATGTGATTTTTGTACCTTTCCACAAAGTTATCCACATTTTCCACAAAAGTATTCTACGGTATAGGTATACTTTTCCACCTATTTCCGTTTTTTAAAAATTGTGTTATACTCATTCTCGCGTCAGACAGTTGACGCTCTTTGTGTCTTACCGGCACAACTTTATGAATGGGGAGCAGTACTATGAACACTATTTCACTCAATACCGAACGTAAATTTTCCGCTACCGTGGTACCGAATTTATTTATCGACCGCTATATGCCGTCTGCCAACGGTTCTTACGTTAAGGTTTATTTATATTTACTTCGCTGCCTTTCCGGCGCAGCCAAGCCATTTACACTTTCCACCGCGGCAGATGCTCTGGAAGAAACGGAAAAGGATATTATCCGGGCCCTTTCTTATTGGGAAAAAAATCAGGTGGTTTCTCTTATCAAAGAAAACGACAGCCTTACCGGCATCACCTTACTTGATTTAAATGTAGAGCCATCTCTTCCTCAAACTACCGAAATTACAGCCGGTACCGTAATTTCCATCGAAAAATACCGCCGTGAAAACCGTCCGGAAACCGTACAGGAAGACCCGTACAAACGTCCGGTTTATACCGAAACCCAGCTGGAGGCCCTCCGTCAGGGCAGCGATATGTCCATGATTTTAGATGCCATTGAAGTGTATCTCGGACGTTTGCTCACTCCGCAGGACTTAAGTCTTGTTGCTTTTCTTTCTGACAAGCTTCAGTTTTCCGGCGACTTAATTCTTCATTTGTACGAATACTGCGTCGGCAAAAATAAAAAGAAGTGGGAGTACATAGAAAAGGTTGCTATCTCCTGGCACCAGGAAGGCATCGATACTGTCGTTAAAGCCCAGGAATACAGCATTATGTATGACACCTGCTTTAATGCTGTCAACAAAGTATTTTCCCTCGGCCGCATGCCTATCGGTCCGGAGCGTGACTTCATCCGCAAATGGAGTTCCTGGAAGCTTCCGACAGAACTTCTGGAAGAGGCCTGCAACCGTACCATCATGAATATCAGCAAACCTGACTTTAAATACACCGACCGTATTTTAGAGAGCTGGCACAATGCCGGAGCCCGTACCATGGCAGAGGTTAAAGCATTAGATACTACCCATGCTTTAATGAACCCACGTCCTGCCGCAACAGACGCTTCCGTACGTCCGGCTGTCCCAATGACTAAATCCGCAGGAAGCTACAACAGCTATCCGCAGCGCCAGTATTCCAGCCAGGAATTATCCAGTCTGGAAGAAAAATTATTACAGCAAATGTAAGACGGAGGTAACTTCATGTCTTTAAAAAACTATCAGTATAATGCCATTATGCGCATGTATGACGAACGGCGTTCCGCGTCTCACGCCCTTATATTGGAACGGGAAAAAGAAATCGAACAAAATCTTCCGGCATATACTGCCCTAAAGGAACAAATTATCGAGAATTCCATGCGTTTTGCTACAACCGCCCTTTTCTCCGGCAATGATGCAGATGCAAACGAACTACGCAGGCAAAACGAAGAACTGTCCGCGCAAAAAAACGCCCTTTTGCTGGCTCATGGTTATCCGGCAGACTATCTTTCCCCGGTTTATACCTGCAAGGACTGCCGGGACACCGGCATGATAGGCGATGAACGGTGCCACTGCTTTAAGCAGGCTGTGGTAGATTATGTTTATGCCCAATCCAACATTGCGCACATTCTCAAAGAAGAAAACTTTGATACATTTTCCTTTGATTATTATAATAACACTGTTATCGATCCAAAAACAAAGCTGACTCCGCGCCAGAATATGCAACGTATCTACGATACCTGTCAGGCCTTTGTCCGCAATTTTGATACAGAGTTTAATAATTTATTATTCTACGGAAATTCAGGGCTCGGAAAGACATTCCTCTCCCACTGCATTGCCAAGGAACTGCTGGGTACTGCCCATACGGTACTTTATCTTACCGCTCATGATTTATTTGACCTTCTCGGCAAAGCCATGTACAACGAAGAAGAAGACTTTTCTGTCTCCTGTGAGCATATTTTGGACTGTGACCTGCTCATCATTGATGATTTAGGTACCGAGCTGGCTAATGCCTTTACCTTGTCCCGGTTAAGCTTATGCATCAACGAGCGTCTGGTAAACCGCCGTTCCACCATTATCTCCACCAACTTTGGTGTACAGGAGCTGTCCGACCATTACGGTGAACGCAATTTCTCCCGTATTTTCAGCAGTTACACACCGTTGCGCTTCTTCGGTGAAGATATCCGCATCAAGAAAAAGGTAGAAAATGCCTAATTTCTTTCGTTTTCTTTCGACATTTCGGTAAAACTGCCGAAAGTAATTTTACTGCCTTGACAAATATGGTAATTCAAGGATATGATAGACACGGTCACCATGCCGTTTTTATATACAACCCAATAAAAGAAAAGTATAATGGAGGATAACACCATGCCACAGCAGGAAGACTACTTAGGAACCATTCCGGTAGGAAAGCTCGGAATCATCGCTCTGGAAAGCTCTAAAGGAATTGCTAAAAGGGTAGACGACTACATCGTTGACTGGAGAGAAGCCCGCAACCACGAGCATACAGAAACCATTCATTTTAACGAGTACAAGAAAGATTCTTACCTGATTAATTCCACTTGTCCGCGTTTCGGTACCGGCGAAGCTAAAGGCGTAATCCGTCAGTCCGTCCGCGGTGACGACCTGTACATTCTGGTAGATGTAACCAACTACAGCTTAACCTACACCGTTTGCGGTCATGAAAATCACATGTCCCCGGACGACCACTTCGCAGACTTAAAGAGAATTATCGCTGCGGTAAACGGCAAGGCACGCCGTATCACTGTTATCATGCCATTCTTATATGAAAGCAGACAGCACAAGAGAAGCGCAAGAGAATCCTTAGACTGTGCATTTGCTCTGCAGGAATTAGTAAACATGGGTGTAGACAGCATCATCACCTTTGATGCCCACGACCCTCGTGTACAAAATGCTATTCCGCTTAAAACTTTTGAAAATGTATTACCAACCTACCAGTTCATTAAGGCATTGCTCCGTAACGTACCTGACCTTGTGATGGACAACCAGCACATGATGGTTATCAGCCCGGATGAAGGTGCCATGGGCCGTGCCGTATACTTCGGAAACATCATGGGTGCCGACGTTGGTATGTTCTACAAGAGACGTGACTATACCACCATCGTAAACGGCCGTAACCCAATCGTTGCCCACGAGTTCCTCGGCAGCGACGTAGAAGGCAAAGACGTTATCATCATTGACGATATGATTTCCTCCGGCGAAAGTATGCTTGACACCGCAAAGGAATTAAAAAAGCGCAAGGCAAGAAGAATCTTCATCTGCTCCACCTTCGGTTTATTCACCAACGGTTTTGAGAAATTTGATAAGGCTTATGAAGAAGGTCTCATCGACAGAGTTATCACCACAAACCTTATTTACCAGTCTGAGGAAATGTTGTCCAAGCCTTATTACATCAGCGCAGACATGAGCAAGTACATCGCACTGCTCATCGATACATTAAACCACGACGGTTCCATCAGCAACCTGCTGAATCCAAGCGACCGCATCCGCAGTTGTATCGAAAAGTACAATAACAAGCAGACTATTTAAAAATTCCGGAAGGGGTGCTTTCGCACCCCTTCTTTTTATTCCTGTTTCCATCTCTTTCTCTTCCGACTCAGCTGCTTTTCACGAAGACTTGCCACGGGTGCTTGTCTTTCCAAAAGCGTAAGCCGTAGAAAACGGTTTTACTATAACTCGGTGTCGGTGTGGGAAAATATACGAAAAAAGCGGTGTTTTTTATGTATTGTTAGGTTTGAGTTGTCAAAACATCCTACGGATGTATCTATAAGAAATGCTTCGGGCATTCCTGGACAACACGTTGTCCGGAACTGCCCAAATACATTTCTTATAAAGTGCTCACGCACTTTTTTGACAACTCAAACGCCCAATTTTAAAACATATCCTGCCTTTCTTCCACACCTCCACCTCAGACAATAGCTAAAACCACCTTCTACGGCTTATCTGCAAGACAAGCATCCTTGGAGTCTTCGACAAAGCACTGAATGTCGGTCATCGAAAGAGATGGAAACACTGCCATAGTCCCCTCCGCTATACAGTACCAAAATCAAATTAAGACTCTCCTCTGCCATGCTCAACCATCCGTAGGCCTCTCCGCCGGGTTTTACAGACGTTTCGCTTAAATTTATTTTCACATTCAGCACTTTCCCGGCGGCTCCGGAGCGGGCTTTAGCAGTGATATGCCTGCGTTCGGTGTTTTGGCAAGCTGTTTGAGGCGGAGGGGATAAACAACGTAAATGCATTTGGCTTCTTTTCAAAAATGCGGAGCATAAAAAAGACGGTATCTAGGGTGCCTCTGGCAAACTCGTTTGCTAAGAGCACCTATATACCGTCTTTTTGTATCATCCGTAGGATGTTTTGAAAAGAGCCAAATAGAAATTACAATTCTTTTCCATCCCTCCGGCGAGTTCTTGCAAAACACCGGTAAGCAGGCATAGCCTTCACTGCGAAATCCGGCACGGCAAGCCCCCGTGGGAAGTGGCTGAGTGAAAAAAATTAAGTGAAGCGGCCGGTCCGGCGGGAAACAAAGGAAGCTTACTGCGGATCTTCCGTCGGGTCAAATTCGTCGCCCCAGGAAATATCCGGAGGGGAGGTGACACGGTAATCATCGGCGTTGCCGGTTTCACTGTCACCCGGTACGGGAGTCGTTTCCGGATTCTCCGGCGATACCGTCGGAGGAATAAGTGTCGGTTCTGCATCCGGCAACGGTGTCACATTGGCAGGCGGAATCTCTTCTTCCGAAAGGACCGGTGTCGGAGCCGGTGTAATATCCGGTGCCACATAAGTGCCTTCCACCGGAGTGTACGACTCAAAATCCTTCACAGGTAAGCCCTCATGGATAATGTCCATATAGGACTTCCAAATGGAGAGTGGATAGGAGCTTCCGGACAGGTCTTCTATCTCCTTCGGCAGGTCACAGCCGACCCAAACCGCTGTGGTATAGTATGCTGTATAGCCTACAAACCAGCCGTCTTTTCTGTCATCTGCAGTTCCGGTTTTTCCGGCAGCAATGGCCGTTTCCAGGTTCTTCTTTCTGGCAGTTCCCCGGGTCATAACACCCTTTAACACATCGGTAGTAGTCCGGGCTGCATTCTGTTCATAAATTCTTGTTTTTTGGATGGTATCGCCTACAATTTCCCTGCCATCAATATCCGTAATCTGAATAATACAAGTCGGATTGCGGAACACACCGTCGTTTTCCAAGGCAGCATATGCACCGGCCATTTCCAGTGCACTGGCACCATAGGTTAAACCGCCCAGGGACGCTGCCGGAACATAGTCCGTCTCCACAATACGACGGAATTTCATACTTTTTAAATATCCAAGCCCTACTTCCGGTGTCAGCTCGGCAAACAGTTTCCAAGCCACCGTATTTTTAGACTGTTCCAGTGCTGTGCGGACCGTAATTTCTCCCAAATAGGAGCCGGAGTTTTTCGGACCGCCTTCAAATTTTGCATCCAGTACCATGGTGTCCGGAGTCAGGCCCCGTTCAAACCACGGAGTATAAATAATCAACGGTTTGATGGCACTGCCCGGCTGGCGGAAGCTCTGGTAAGCTCTGTTTAACGTATAGCCTGCATATTCCTGCTCTCTGCCGCCTACAATGGCTACTACATAACCGGTTTCATTATCGATACAAACCGCAGATGCCTGCAGTTGATAAATTCCCTCGTCATTGACATCCGTAAAGGTGGAAGTCCCTTCATTGACTGCTTCCTGCAACAACGCCTGCTTATCCAAATCGATAGAAGTATATACCCGGTAACCGCCGGTATATAATTTCTGCTGCCAGTAAGAATATGACGATTCATAGCGTTCTTCATAAGCTGCCCGATCCACGTCGCCGGAAAACTCCGTGCGGAAAATAAATCCGTCCTGTTCCATCAATGCACGGATAGCACAGTAATACACATACGTCTCCACATAGTTGTGGCGGCTGACGCTTAACGTTCCCAGTTCGATTTCTTCCGCTACTGCCCGGTCATACTCTTCCTGCGTAATTTTTTCTGCTTCCAGCATCTGCTTTAGCATACGGTCCCGGCGCTCCAATGTCTTATTCATCCTAACCATCGGGTCGTACAAGCTTGGATTATTCGGAATGGCACAAATAAAAATCGTTTCCGACAGGGATAAATCTTTGACACTGCGTCCAAAGTATCCGTAAGCCGCCGCCTGAAGTCCATAAAAACCATTACCAAAATAAATATTGTTCAGGTAATATTCCAAAATTTCATTTTTAGAGTACTTGTCTTCCAGCTCCCAGGCAAGGAAAATTTCCACCAGCTTACGCTCATAGGACACCTCATTGCTTAGGTAAATATTTCTTGCCAGCTGTTGGGTGATCGTACTTCCGCCCTGGGTAATTTCACCCCTGTTTTTTATCAGATAATAAAGAGCACGGACATTCGCCGCATAATCCACACCCTCATGGGCATAAAATTTCCGGTCCTCCGTTACCAGCATAACATCCACAGCCCAGCGTGGCAGTTCTTCATACGCAAGATAATAACTTGCTTTTTCCGAACGCAGGGTAGAAATCTTTTCTCCGTTTACATCATATACTACGCTGGTTAAGGAAGATTTAAAGTCCTCTTCCTTTGATTGCTCCGCAATACGCTCTGCCTTGGAGCGCAGAACAAGCACCGGCTTTGCATACTCTTTATAAACCCAGATACCCGCTGCCAACGCTGCCAAAAGAGCCAGAATAATCAAAACCTTGACTGTATTCCATATGAATTTTCCGAATGCCTTAAAAAACCGCCTCATACGTAATTCCCATCCTCTTTGCAGCCGCTTCTTCACGCCCGGTGGAGCTGAAAATCAATATCTGCCGTCCGCACTTTGCCAGTGCCAATATAGCAGACTCCAAACGCTGGTCGTCAAAAGCCGCAAAACTGTCATCTAAAATAACCGGATTCTTTTTCTCCGGATCAAACACATCTGCCGCAGCAAACCGCAAAGCAAGATAAAACTGCTCCCCCGTACCGAAGCTTACATCAGAAACCTCCAGGTTACGCGCTTCCGTCACTGCCTTCAATACCATGTCTTCCTCTGCTGTCAGCAGTTCATAAGAATGGTCGGTAAATGCTTTGGCATACTCTGACAAGGCAGCCGCAAATTTAGCTCCGAATTCCTCATACAATTCAATGGAAAGCTGCTCCAGAGTCGTATATGCCAATGTAAGTGCCTCTGCTTCCAAAAGCAGTGTCTGCTGCTGCCGCTTCAATTCCTCATAGCGCTCTTTCGCCAGTTCACAGCGCTTCAGCTGCTCTTCCATCTGCTCCATCCTGAATTTTTCCTGCTCCATTTCCGGAAGCAATAAGGTAAGCTTTTCATAATAACCTTCCATCTGTTTTGATATCTGCAGCAGTTGTTCTTCCAGTTCCTGTTTCCGGATTCCTGCATCGCGTCCCCGCTTTATATTTGGAAATCCCCCAAAAAAGCCGATCAGAAGAACGGACAGACTTACCACCCAGCCGGTTACCCGAAACGGCAAAGCCGGCAAAAAGAACGATACTCCGCAAAGACCTGCTGCCAACACACAGCCTAAGAGCAGCAACCGTTCTCCCCTGAATTTCTTCCGTTCTTCCTCTTCTTCCTGTCTGCGCTCCAAAGCTACCTGTTCCGATAATTTCTTTGTTGCTTTTATTTCATCCTCCAGCTCCTTTTGATGCCTCAAATAAGCTTCCATCCGGTGCCCGGTCCGGTCTAACTGCTCTTCTAAACTTTCTTTTGTAAGAAGAACTTCTCTATAGTCCGCCAGTTCTTTTTCCGGTACCTGTTTTAACACTTCTTTTTTTCTTGCTGCCAGCCAACCAAGACTCTTTTGCAAATTCAGCCCGGTGCCTCCGCCATACGAAAGATTTGCCAGATAATCCTTTAATTCTGCTCCCAGCAATTCCTCCGTACCGCAGGAATTACCTACACAAAACGTGTTGGTATACACTGCCTCTGATTTTAAGCCAAAGTCCCGCAAGGCCTTGGCAGGGTCATCTGCTTCCCGGCCCGTGGATAAATCGGTAAGTATCACCTGTTTCTCCGTAGTAAGAAAATTACGGAACAGACGATATTCTTTTCCCTCTGCCGTAAATTCCAAAAACCCCTGAAAGCGCCCGTGTTCCCAAGGCTTTAACCGGGTATAATCATCTTTTCTTGCCTTAATTCCCCGTTCCCTTTCCAAGCCATAAAACATACTGCGGATAAAACGGTGAAGCGTACTTTTCCCGCTTTCATTGGCTCCGGTGGCAATATTTAATCCCGGAGACAGCCGGAATTCTTCCTGATGAAATTTTCCAAAATCCGATACCGCAAGTCTCGTGATTTTCATTCTGCTCTCCTACTTATGTTCTTTCATCTCTGGCCAGCAGCGCCTGTAACCCATATTGCAACGCCATCTGCTTTAATTCCGGGGATTCTGTTTCTTCCATACGCTCAATGAAACGCCCCACTAATGTATCCTGTTGCTCTCTCCTGAGTTTTTCCACCGGAAAATCCGGTACTGTCTCATCCGAAATGTCAATTACAATCGCACCCTGTTTATTAAGAAGTCCTGCCAGAGTTTCTGTATCCCATACAACCTCCCGGCCTCTGGTTCCGGTAAGGGTAACCAGATACATATGCTGCAGACCCCGTTTTTGCATGATGGCAAGCAGTTCGTTGCATAGGGACAATTCTGTGGATTGTACTGTTGTTTCCAAAGTAAGGGGCACATATTCCCGTCTTGCACACGGGACAAACTCCCATTCCATTTCTGAAGGACCGGTTCCCTCTTTTTTTATTTCACCGATGATATAGCCTTTTGCACCGGTTTCTCCCCGGTTTAACGGCTCCGGGCTGCCACTGTAAACAATGCGTTTACTGATTTCCGGACGGTTATGTAAATGTCCTAACGCCACATAATCAAAGCCTGCCGTTTCCAGCACGCCCCGGTGAAGCGGAATACTTTTATCATTACACAGGGTATTTCCGTGAGCCAGTAAAATATTGATATGCTCCGGCGTATTGCTGCGAATCGTATCGTATCTGGCTTCGGAAATCTGCCTGGTTTCATAGCTTAATCCAAACACTTCCGTATTCAGTTCCGGAAAGAAAACACTGTCTGCATGGGAGTCCATCAAAAAGGTTACATGTTCCGGAAAGGTCACATCATAATAATGGGAGGAAGACAGCAGACAATCATGGTTCCCAGCGCACATTACCACTTTTGTGTGAGTCAGACGACGGAACAGATAATCCACCTCTTTTACCTCCCGAAGCAGCGGCTGTCCGTGGAACAAGTCTCCCGGAAGCAACAACAAATCCACCTGCTCCCGCTCACAAACTTCTATGATATTACGAAACGTTTCCCAAATTTCATTCCGGCGAAGCGGACCAAGGTCCGTGCCGCTTTCCGGCTCTGCTCCAAGATGTACATCACCTGCATGTAAAAACCTCATGTACGCCTCCACCCCATCTGATTTATTCTTACTACTATCTTAATTCATTCCCGAAGCAAAGTAAACAAGTTTTTCCTTGCCAAATTTCGAAAACTATATTATTATGGAATATAGGTATAAAGTCACAGATATTTGTTCAATTAACCATTGCACACACAGGAGGAGTCGTTCATGCATCCAATGAACATATCACTTCAACAAGTCCGCCA
This sequence comes from Lachnospiraceae bacterium, assembly GCA_045531955.1. Lineage (GTDB taxonomy): Bacteria > Bacillota > Clostridia > Lachnospirales > Lachnospiraceae > SIG299. The sequence goes on from JAZSFC010000027.1 coordinate 173,794, forward strand.
GGGCATGATTACCGCCGACGACGTTTTAAGTCCCTCCGGCCAGTTAATCATACCAAAAAATACCACCTTAAACCCAAGACTGGTATCCCGGCTTAAGTTATACAACGTAAAAAAATTATGCGTCATTATTACAGAGGATGTTGCCCAGGAGCTTCTTGCCAAGGCAGAGAAAAACAAGCCTCTGAATCCGGAAAAAACAACCCAGGAGTTCAAGCAGTTTAACCGCACCTATCAAGACATGGCAAATGACTTGGAGGCAGCCTTTAAAACCGTAATTGAACACCCTTATGATGCATTTGATCCGGCCCCTATTATCGACCAGATTTTAGAGCTGGCCAAAACCGTAAAAAATACCATGCATCTGATGAGCACACTGCAGCTGCTCCGGGAATACGACGACACTATGTACATCCATTCCTTAAGCGTTGCGCTCATTGCACATACCATTGCATCCCAGCAGAATTTCACGGATGAAGAAAAACGCAGTCTGGTTTTTGCCTGCGCTTTCCATGACATCGGCAAGGTAAAAATCCCTGTAGATATTTTGTATAAGCCGGGCCGCTTAACCGATGAAGAATACCAAACCGTAAAGCAGCATGCCCAAATAGGCTACGACATTTTAAATAAGGCACGGTTTCCGGAAGAAATCCAGATGGCAGCCCTGTTGCATCATGAACGCTGCGACGGCACCGGTTATCCATCCGGCCTTACTCTGGAAAAAATTCCAACCTTTGCAAGAATTATTGCCATCGCCGACGTTTACGACGCCATGACGGCACGCCGTTCCTACCGCAAAGAAATTTGTTCCTTTGACGTTATTGCAGAGTTTGAAAACAGCGGTTACCAGAAGTACGATGTCAATCTGCTGTTAGACTTTTTAACCAGCATTGCCCAGTCCCACTTAAACAATCAGGTGCGACTGTCCAACTCGCTGATTGGTACTATCGTCATGATAAACAAGCACAAGCTTTCCAAGCCGGTAGTAAATGTGGACGGAACCTTCTTAGACTTATCTAAGGAAAAAGATATCACCATTGTCGAATTATTATAAGAAATGCATAAATAAAAAATCGATGTTTTCCAGACCCGCTCGTCGCTAACGGTCTTTGAAAACATCGATTTTTATATTATGCATATTTACAATATGTTCGATATAAATTTTTTATAAGCCGCGTTCTTTTTTGTATTCCTCAATGCCGCCCCACTTGGTATCCTTTTCGGATAAAATCAGGTCTGCTTCTGTCATACCTTCCGGCATCGGCCATTCCACGCCGATGGCAGGGTCCTTCCAAAGAAGACCGCCCTCATCGTTTGGATGGTAAAAGTCGGTTACCTTATAGCAGAACTCCGCAAAATCAGATAATACAATGAAGCCGTGGGCAAATCCCTTCGGAATGAAAAACTGCTTTTTGTTTTCTGCGGAAAGCACCACGCCAAACCACTTGCCGAAGGTTTCGGAGCCTTCTCTTAAGTCTACTGCCACGTCAAATACTTCTCCGTTTACCACGCGGACCAGCTTGTCCTGCGGATAATTAATCTGGAAATGGAGACCTCTCAGCACGCCCTTCTTGGATGCCGACTGGTTGTCCTGCACAAACTGACAGTCAATGCCTGCTGCCGCAAAATCATTATAGTTGTATGTTTCTACAAAATAACCGCGGGCATCGCCGAATACGGTCGGCTCAATTACCTTTAAGCCCTGAATGCCGTTGCAGTTATCCGTTACTGTAATCTTACCCATGCAATCCTCCTTGTTTTTAGTACTCAATTTCCTGCAAATACCGGGAAAGCGCGTCCTGCCACGTCGGAAGCGGCGTAAAGCCCATATCCGCAAGCTTCTGCTTACAAAGGCGGCTATTGAACGGTCTTGCCGCCTTGGAAAGACCGTATTCTGCCGTCGTTACCGGAACAACTGTTGTATCATAACCCGCCTGTTTGAAAATCTCACAGGTGAAATCATACCAGGAAATATATCCGCCCTCATTGGTGGCATGATAATAACCGTACTTCTCGCTCTCTGCCATATCTACCAGCAGTCTTGCCAGGTCGTAGGTGTAGGTCGGGGTGCCGATCTGGTCGCACACTACCCGGACCGTATCATACTTCTTGCCCACGTTTAACATGGTCTTGATGAAGTTCTTGCCGTTAACACCGAATACCCAGGCAATACGGACGATGAAGAATTTCTCCAGCAGTTCACTGACTGCCAGCTCGCCCTCTAACTTGGTCTGACCATACACACAAAGGGGTGCATAGTCCTTGCAATCCGGCTGCCATGGCTCTTCACCCTGGCCGTCAAATACATAGTCGGTACTGATATAAAGCATCTTGCAGTCCAGCTTCTTACAAACCTCTGCAATATTTCTTGTGCCTCCTGCGTTGATGGCACGGACCTTGTCCTGCTTGTCCTCGTCCTCTGCCAGGTCCACAGCAGTCCAGGCTGCACAGTGAATCACCGCATCCGGGTTCACACGGGTAAGCACTTCTTCTACCGCAGAAGCATCGGTGATGTCAAGGAGTTCAAATGTTGTTGCGTTCATTTCCACATGAGCAGAAGAATCCGTACCGATGTCTGTAAGTACGTCGCTTGGTTCCACCACGTCACTGCCCACTGCCACATGGCCGCGTTTTTTCAATTCATTTACCACATCATGGCCCAGCTGTCCGGCCACGCCTGTTACAAATACTTTCATATTCTGTTCCTCTATTATCTGTTACCGTACATCTTCTCGTAGTAGTTCTGATATTCACCGGAAATGATGGTCTCCCACCACTCCTTGTTGTCTAAGTACCACTGAATGGTCTTTACGATACCGTCGGCGAACTTTGTCTCCGGCAGCCAGCCAAGCTCGTTGTGAATCTTGGTTGGGTCAATGGCATAACGCATGTCGTGACCCTTACGGTCGGTAACATAAGTGATGAGGCTTTCCGGCTTGCCAAGCTCCTTACAAATGAGCTTAACGATGTCGATGTTTCTCATTTCGTTGTGGCCGCCGATGTTGTAAACTTCGCCCACCTTGCCGTTGTGGATGATTAAATCAATAGCCTTGCAGTGGTCTTCTACGTAGAGCCAGTCACGCACATTGATACCCTCGCCGTATACCGGAAGAGGCTTGTCGTTTAACGCATTGGCAATCATAAGCGGAATTAACTTCTCCGGGAAGTGATACGGACCATAGTTGTTGGAACAACGGCTGATGGTAATTGGTAAACCATAGGTTCTGTGATATGCCTGTACCAGTAAATCTGCCGCAGCCTTGGAAGAGCTGTATGGAGAACTGGTGTGGATTGGAGTTTCCTCAGTGAAGAATAAGTCAGGGCGGTCTAACGGAAGGTCGCCGTAAACTTCATCGGTGGAAACCTGATGATAACGGGTAATGCCGTACTTTCTGCAGGCATCCATGAGCACCTGGGTACCCATGATGTTGGTTTCTAAGAAGATGCCCGGATTTTCGATGGAACGGTCTACGTGGCTTTCTGCCGCGAAGTTTACCACGATGTCCGGATGCTCCTCTTCAAATAACTTGTACACTGCTTCTCTGTCGCAGATGTCTGCCTTCACGAAACGGAAGTTAGGGTTCTGCATCACAGGCTCCAGGGTGGATAAATTGCCTGCGTAGGTTAACTTGTCCAGACAAATGATACGATAGTCCGGATACTTGTTTAACATATGGAAAACGAAATTGGAACCGATAAAACCGGCGCCGCCTGTTACGATAATAGTCATGATATTCTCTCCTTATCTTTACGTTATAAACCGCTTAAGCGATATATACTTTAGTACTGAATCTTGCCTTCTGCAACCTTCTTTAAATGCTCGCCGTACGGAGACTTGCCGTATCTTGCTGCGGATTCCAGTAATGTTGCCTTGTCAATCCAACCGTTGATAAATGCAATTTCTTCCGGTGCGGAAATCTCGATGCCCTGACGCTTCTGAATCATCTGCACGAAGTCGGAAGCCTCTACCAGGCTGTCCATGGTGCCGGTGTCAAGCCATGCAAAACCACGGCCAAGGAGCTTAACATTTAAGGTGCCGTCCTCTAAATAAATGCGGTTTAAGTCGGTGATTTCCAGCTCGCCGCGCTTGGATGGCTTTACCTGCTTTGCATATTCTACCACGCGCTTGTCGTAGAAATATAAACCGGTGATGCAGTAGTTGGACTTTGGATTCTGCGGCTTTTCCTCTACGGAAATAACCTTGCCGTTTTCATCAAATTCCACGATACCGAAACGCTCCGGATCATTTACATAATAACCGAAAATAGTTGCCTTACCGGCCTGGCTGTTTACTGCCGCTTCACGGAGCAGCTTAGAAAAACCGTTGCCGTAGAAGATGTTGTCGCCAAGGACCATGGCACATGGCTCATCCCCGATGAACTCTTCACCGATTAAGAAAGCCTGGGCAAGACCGTCCGGACTTGGCTGCTCCTTGTAGGAAAGCTTCACACCGTACTGGCTGCCGTCGCCAAGTAAGCGCTCAAAGTTTGGCAGGTCATGTGGAGTGGAAATAATTAAAATGTCCTTGATGCCCGCAAGCATTAAGGTGGACAGCGGATAATAAATCATCGGCTTGTCATATACAGGTAACAGCTGCTTGGAAGTTACCATGGTTAACGGATACAATCTGGTGCCGGAACCTCCGGCAAGAATAATACCTTTCATGTCTTTTGTTCCTTTCTTAAACTCGTTTTTCACAAAAAATAAGAAGAACTTCCGGAGAAATTCTCCTGTTCTTCTTATAGCTTACATGGTGACCTTAGGTCACCTTCAAGTACTTTTTTTAATTTTTTAAAAAAATTTATTTATGCGCAATAAATACTCCCGCATCCTTCGTAATTTTAAACCCATACCGGGTCTTTTCCGTTACGTAGGCCTTAAATTCCTTGTATTTGTCTAACAGCATTTGATTCTGATTGCCATGGCAGGATAAAATGTACTCCAATAACGGTTCCGGCTCACTGATGCGGATTTCATCCTCGTAACGCGCTAAGATAATTTCATCAAATACCTTCCCTAACATCGAAGCGCCGTTTTCCAGGCCAAAAATCTCATATAAATCTTCTGCCGCCAAAACGATGCGGCTGTCGAAGCCCTGCACCAAATGGGTAATTTCTTTCATGTGGGCGCTGCCATAGGTGCTGCAGATAAACCGGCCACCCGGCTTTAACACCCGCTTTACTTCCCGGCAAACCGCATTGATATCCTCACAATAAAACAGCAGATGGTTGGCAATCACCACATCCATGGAAGCATCCGCATACGGGATGGCATGGCAGTCAAAGGTTTCAAAAGAAAACGTCAGCTCCGCCGTTTCCTTAAAATGCTCCGATATCGCACGGCGGGCATCACGGATCATGCCCTCGGAAATGTCCGACAATACCACATGAAAATTTTTCGGCAGCTTGTCCCGGTTCTCCGTCCAAAGGGCCCCATTGCCGCAGCCCAGTTCCAGCACCTGCATCCCTTCTGTGAAACCGCACTGTTCAAACAGCCAAGGAAACCAGCCCTGCTTATTTACGGAATAGTCGCGGTGCAGGCGGATTCTGGCAGAAATATTGCCTGCATCCCGGTACTGGCTCTTTAAACTTTTTTCCATGCCGGTTAAATGAATCAGCTCCAGCATGTGACTCCAGTCCACCTGCTGCTCCTGCTCCATGGTGGTAACCGTATCGTCGATGGCGGCTTCCACCAGCTGCAGTTGCTCCATGCGGTCCTTCACCAGCTTTTTCTGAAGCTTTAAAGAGTTTAACAGCATGTGCTGATCTGATGTGTCGATGGCCAGTTCCTTGATGTCCTCCAGAGCAAGACCAAGATACTTTAACAGCAGGATTTGCTGCAGCTTGACAAAGTCTTCTTCCGTATAAAAACGGGCACCGGACGGATTGCGGTAGGATGGCTTTAAAATATTCTTTTTATCATAAAAGCGGATGGTCTTTAACGACACACCCGCCAGCCGGGCAAACTGCCCGGACGAATAATAGCCGGGTAATTTCATAGGGTGTTCTCCTGTAAAAATGTTACCCTAAGTTTACCACGGCTACTTTTTTAATTCAATATGATTTATTATACGCACAGCAGCGGAGTTGTCTGATTATCATCCTCCGGAAGTTTGTCCCGGTTCATTAAATCATCCAGGATTTCCAAAAGATGTACCGGATACACCTGATATCTTGCCAAAATGTTGGTTAACTGACGTACCAGATTAAAATTCGGAGAAACGCACTTCACATCCTCCACGTCCATCATTTTGCCTCGCTTATCACATAACGCGCACTTGATTCCGTATTCGTAGAGCTCACCGTCTTCGTAAGCCGTATTCAAATGCTTGGATACCGTATAGTATAAAATGTGCTGCTCATTCACAGCGTGAATCATTAGTGACGCGTCTTCTTTCATAAATTTCCTCCCCATAATAATTTGGTAATTATTGACATGTAAGTTTCTTACATGATATTATGTAGGGGTAGCTCGCTTACGGACGGCTGATTTTAAAGGAACCGCCGCCCATAAGCTCCACCCATGTCCATTCAATAAGGACAGTGTTATCATAACACTTCCAAAAAAAGGAGAAAAGATTTTGAAAAACCAAAATCAAAAAAGTTTCGAAAAAAATATGGTGGAAAAATCCACCAAATATATTGATACCTTCCGTAAGAATATCGATATGTTGATGGCAGAACACGACTACACCATTAAGGAAACCGCTGAAATCGCAGATATTTCCTTTGATACCCTGAAAACCTTTCTCTACGATAAAGAAGCTAAGGACTGCCGCCTTTCCACTGCGGTAAAGCTTGCCCGGGCGTTCCATATCAGCATTGATGAGCTGGTGGGCGCCGGCACCTTTAAGCCGGAGGGATTGGAAGGCATTAAAGCATACCGCTCCCTTCCGGAGGGCTCTAAGCGTTTTCTGGACTGGCAGGTACGTAACCAAAAATTCATTCACGAGCAGCAAAACAGCTCCAAGTTTGTTAACGTTATGCTGCCGCTTTGCGCCGGCAACGGTAACATCAAACCAACCAACGACTATGAGGTTATGGACATTACCCGCCTGGGCGACGAGCTGACCTATAAAATCTTTATGGGCATTAAAGTTCCGTGCCTGCACTATCTGCCGCACTACACCGAGGGCGATGTACTCCTCCTTGCCAACGACCGCAACGCCATAAAAGGTGAAAACACCGTCATTATGTTTAACGACAACATGGCCATTACCAACCGTCTGGTCGAACACGGCGAAGAACACTACTACGGCCTGATGGATGGCAGACTCCGTTCCCTGGACCCGAAGCAGTTCCAGGTGGTAGGATATGTGGCAAAGATAATACGGGCTTAAAAAACTTTCCTAAAAAGCTTTCTTGAAAAACCGCTCCTTGCTGACGTTTTTCAAGAAAGTTTTTTATGTTACGGCGCCTATATAATGCCATACTGCTTGTAAAGTTTTTCTCTTGCATCTTCTTCTGCTGTCATGGCAAGGATTTCCTCCATAGGATATCCTTGCTCGGAAAGCACGCGCACCAAATCCAGTGCCTGTAAGGCACCTTGCTTTATTCCTTGCTTTATTCCTTGCTTTATTCCGCGATGTTCACCTCGCTTTTCTCTTGCATCCAAAACCTTACACATTCTGACACCTTCTTTCTGTTCCTGTTCCGTAAAGGAAATTTCCTCATACCGGTTGTCACCGGTAAGTACGTGCATAAGCTTTAAAAACTCATCCACATGGGTAATAATTGCATCATCCGGAACATATTCCGGATTGTTGTACGCATTGACAAAATAATCTGCAACGATTCTGAAATCACTTTGAAACATCTTTACTGTGTCTGGTGACAAACGTGGAATGTCAATTAAATTGACCTTATAGTTTGTTATGTAAGGTAGCAATTTTTGTGTGATTTCGTTGTTTGGCAACTTCGGGCGGAAGCTTTGTTTTAACTCCAACGGGTACCGCCAATTCTTTTCGCCAAAATACAGAACAATGGTGATTACCGGATAACGCTCCTTTACAGGAACCTGCTTCTTTTTACCGTTAATCTGCTTTTCTTCTTTCTTTAACAACTGGGAGCGATAAGAAGCCCCATCGTAGCCGATACAGCGGAATGGCATATCCCGCTCCGGCTTGGATTGATTTTCCATTCCGACAAGAACCAGATTAATGTCAAGACCGTTCCAAAGCTTGCAAGTGTCACGCTCCTGCTCATGTAGCTTCGAATCATCCGCTTTGTACTGACTGATACCTGTGACTTCTTCCAAGGAGTTGGGAGTCATCACCTGTTGCCCCTGAAACACTAATACATTAAAAATATCCGAAAAAACATCATTCAGAGCAATGAATGTTTTTTCTGTCACATCCTTTGTTTTAATACTGTACTCCTTTCTCCGTCTCTCCCAAAACAAAGATGTATACAAAGTATAAATTATTAATATGCGATAGAATAGAGAAAAACCGTTTATGCCAGCTGTTCTAATCTAATTTTAAACTCATCTTCACTTATTCCGGAACGCTCTATTCCGACAGATAAATCCAAAAGACCGTCATGAACCAGTTGAAACAAACATCGTTCAGAATTATGCTTTGTGTACATTATAGCACATTTCCATACATAAAACAACGCCAGAGTTTTATTAAAAACTCCGACAATTTGTTTTTTTCATCCCGCAAACGTTTTATTTATCGGGATATATGATTTAACATAAA